>NZ_JBTOQC010000001.1:0-683404 GCF_055284095.1 Pseudomonas sp. HP_08
CCGGGTCGGCTCCGTCCCGCGGGCGCCGGGGGGCCGCTGTTTTGGGCCCCGCGGTCCCGCCCCCCCACCCCGGGGGGGCCCCCCCGCCCCCCCCGCCCCCCCCCAAGCCGCCGATCCCGATCAATGGGTGACGCGGCTGGTGCCATTGACCGTCATGACGCGAACGCGGTCGCCCACACGGAAGATCTCGTTCTCTTCGACCTGTTGCACGTAGGCGCGCATGCCGCCGTCGTCTTCGCGGACCGTGATTTCCACGCCTTGGGTGCGAGTCAGGCCTTCTTCGGTCATCGAGCCGAGCAAGCCACCGGCTACCGCACCGATCACTGCCGCCACGACGCTGCCGCGACCGCCGCCGATGGCGCTGCCGCCGACACCACCGACCACTGCACCGGCGCCTGCGCCGATCGGGGTCTTGGTGCCTTCGATCTTGACCGGACGCAGCGACTCTACAGTGCCCAGGCGTACCGTTTGCACCGCACGCGCCTCACTGCGCGAGTAAGAGTCACCGGTCAGGTTTGAAGTACAACCGCCCAGGGTCAGAGCCATGGCGGTGAATGAAGCAACCAGCAGTGCAGACTTGCGCATAAGGGTATCTCCAGAAGAACCAGTCACCATTAGACCCCCGACCGGCAGGGCCCGTCACGGTGCTCGCTCGTGCATATCAAATTCATTCAGGCGTCATACAGCACACGCCCACGCACAGCGTATGACGGCTGCGCAGATGAATAATTCACACGTTTTGAGTCGCCTGTCAGGGCGCCAGCCGCTCGCGAGTCCAGGCATCGTTGTGCAAACGATAGTTCAAACGGTCGTGCAGCCGGCTTGGTCGCCCCTGCCAGAATTCGATACGGTCGGGCACCAGACGGTAGCCGCCCCAATGCGCCGGGCAATGCGGCAAGGTGTCGAGAAAACGCTGCTCGGTGTCGTGCAGCAAGCCTTGCAGTTGCTCGCGATCGGCAATCACCTGGCTCTGTGGCGAAGCCCAGGCACCGAGGCGGCTGCCCAAGGGGCGCACCTGATAATAGGCATCGGACTCTTGCGGGCTGACCTTGACCACCCGCCCTTCGATACGCACCTGACGCTCCAGAGTCGGCCAGAAAAAGGTCATGGCGGCAAACGGCTGCGCCGCCAGTTGCTGGCCCTTGGCGCTGTCGTAGTTGGTAAAGAAGGTGAAACCCTGACTGTCCAGTGCCTTGAGCAGCAGCACGCGACAATGCGGACGACCGTCGGCATCCACTGTGGCCAGTGTCATCGCGTTGGCTTCCACCGGCGCCTGTTCGGTCTTGACCGCCTCGGCGAACCATTGATGAAACAGGGCAAAGGGCTCACCCGGAGCCTGGGCTTCGGTCAGGCCATCACGGGCATAGTCGCGGCGCATATCGGCCAGGGAGGAAGTCATGGGGCAAGGTTCCTTCGAAGCAATCCAAAGCCGGCAGTTAAGCACAACCGCCTGGCAGCGGGTAGTTCGAACGCAGACAGCCCAGGCCCGCGGCCCTCATGTCGAGGGGGCGGGACCTGGGCTGTCTGTCAGCTAGAAAGAGGGCTCAGCCGGATGGCCGGGCTCAGTTACTGGCCTGGGTGTCGGTTTTCTTGGCGGTATCAGTTTTCTTGGCGGTGTCTTTCTTGGCCGGTGCTGCTGCCTTTTTGGCAGGTGCAGCCGCTTTCTTGGCCGTTGTTGCCTTTTTCGCGGTTTCTTTCTTGGCAGGTGCGGCTGCTTTTTTGGCTGCCGGTGCCGGGGCTACGGGCTTGACGTCCTGCACGGCCACCAGGGTCGGTGCGACCGCTGGCACTTCGTAGCGGCTCATCAGGGCGCGCATGGTGTCTTGCGGGGTCAGCAGGATTTCGACGCGGCGGTTAAGCGCACGGCCCTGCGGGCTGTCGTTGGCGGCACGTGGCATCACGGAGCCCATGCCACGGTTGCTCAGGCGGTTACGCTCCAGGCCACTGAGGCGGAAGATCGCAGAGATCGACTGTGCACGTTCCTGGCTGATTTTCTGGTTGACCGCTGCTGCACCGGTGGTGTCGGCATGGCCCAGGATCAGAACGGCGGTTTTCGGGTCGGCTTCGACCGCCTTGGCAAGACGGGTGATCGGCCCCAGGCTCACCGGCAGCAACATGGCCGGACGATCAGGGTTGAACGAGCTGTCGACAGGCGCCGTAACGATCAGCAGGTCTTCGCGACGCTCGACCTGAAAGCTGCTGTCCTTGATTGCCAGACGCACGCGCGGCTCGTACTCGTCGAGCCAGGCCTGGGTAATCTTCGGATCCGGCATCGGCAGGACCTTGGCTTCTTGCGGCTTCTCGGCGCTGTCGCTGTTGCCGAACGGCCACCACCACTTGCTGTCGGTTTCAGACTTGGCCACCAGCGCCGGCGCTGGCTTGGCGGCAGGCTTGACCTCAGGCTTTTGCGCAACTTTTTCAGCTGCGTCCTGTGGCTTGGCGTCAGCCGATGCCTCAGAACTGAATGGCCAGTACCAGGGGCCTGCTGTACTGGCGGATCCGGATTCGGTTTTAGGCGTTTGAGCACAGCCGGTAACAGCGATGCACAGGGCAAGAACGAGGTATTTATTCGAGGACATGGCAGACCTACAGCAAAAATTGATCAGACAGAGGGACGCAGGAGCGTCCATATAACACGCAACGGGACCGCGTTGGAAAAAGAAACCGTCCTACGGTTCAGGTTCGGCCACATTAACTGACAGTCGGTATTTAACAAGCACTTATACGCGATTGTTATTGCAAAGACTCACGCAGGACCGCTATCAGCTTTTGCGCCCTGGGATCCATCAGTACATAAGGGCCCAGCGTGTTGGTGACGAAGCCGAAGGCGACGTCGTAATCGGGGTCGGCAAAGCCCACCGAACCGCCCGCCCCCGGATGACCGAAAGCACGCGGCCCCAGGCCGTAGGTGGCATTGGCCACGGTGGGTTGGTCGAGCATGCAGCCCAGGCCAAAGCGGGTCGAGGTCAACAGGGTACGGTCCTGGCCGAGACTGTGTTCACGGGTCAGCTCGTTGAGCATGTCCGATTCGAGCAGGCTGCCGTCGAGCAAGCCGCTATAAAAGCCCGCCAGACTGCGCGCATTGCCATGGCCATTGGCGGCCGGTTGCTGGAAGCGGCGCCATTCGGGTTTGTTGGTGCTGGTCAGGATCGACGGCGGGTTGGTGAAGGCACGCGCGGTGATGGACTCAGGCTCGCGCATGGTCGCGTGGAGCAGACGCTGGGCGGCTTCGTCACCGGTATTGCCCTTGCCACGGGCGATGTGCGCCACCCGGTGAAACTCTTCATCGGCCAGGCCAATATGAAAATCCAGCCCCAGCGGCCGCGCGACGCGCGCCACGATTGCATCGCCCGGCTGACGACCGTCGGCGCGGCGCAGCATCTCGCCCACCAGCCAGCCATAGGTGATCGCGGCGTAGCCATGGCCTTGGCCAGGCGTCCACCATGGTGTCTCGGCGGCAAGGGCGGCGGTCATGGTTTGCCATTGATACAGCGCCTCGGCGGGCAGGCTGTCACGCAGCGCCGGCAGACCGGCCTGGTGGCACAGCAACTGGCGCAAGGTGATCGAGCCTTTGCCGGCAGCGGCAAACTCCGGCCAGAGCCGCGCCACCGGTTCGTCGAGGTTGAGCTTGCCCTCATCGACCAGTTGCAGGGCGGCGACCGCCGCAAAGGGTTTGGTGCAGGAAAACAGGTTGGCGATGGTATCGCTGTGCCAGACCTCGCTGCCGTGCTGATCGGCGGTGCCGGCCCACAGGTCGAGCACGGTCTGGCCACCGACCTGGATGCACAAGGCCGCGCCGCGCTCCTGAGGATCGTCGAACAATGCCGCAAACGCCTCGCGAACGGCTTCGAATTCAAGCTCGAAATGACCCTGGATCTGCAACGACTGGCTCCTGGTTGAATACTGAATAACGGGGCTGCATTGTTCCAGCCTTCACAGGCTTTGTGAACCTCAGGAAATCTCGCGATGAAACGGCGGCAGCGCATTGAGAATCGCCTTGCCATAACGCTGGGTCACCACGCGCCGGTCGAGCAAGGTGATCGTGCCGCGGTCAGCTTCGGTACGCAGCAGCCGACCGCAGGCCTGGATCAGGCGCAACGAGGCGTCGGGCACGGCGATTTCCATGAACGGGTTGCCGCCACGGGCTTCGATCCATTCCGCCAGCGCCGCTTCGACCGGATCGTCCGGCACCGCAAACGGAATCTTGGCGATCACCACATGCTCGCAATAGGCGCCCGGCAAGTCGACGCCTTCGGCAAAGCTGGCCAGGCCGAACAGCACGCTGGACTCGCCGCTGTCGACCCGCGCCTTGTGCTTGTTCAGCGTCTCTTGCTTGGACAGGTTGCCCTGGATGAACACCTGCTTGCGCCAGTCGCGCTCCAGGCCGTCGAACACGTCCTGCATTTGCCGGCGCGAAGAAAACAGCACCAGGCTGCCGCGTGAACCTTCGACCAGGCCAGGCAAGTCACGAATGATCGCCGCCGTGTGCGCCGGCGCATCCCGAGGGTCGGCCTTGAGGTCCGGTACGCGCAGCACGCCGGCGTCGGCATGGTGGAACGGGCTGGGCACTACAGCGGTGACGGCATCGCGCGGCAAGCCTGCACGCATGCGATAGCGGTCGAATTTGCCGAGCGCGGTCAGGGTTGCCGAGGTCACCAGGGCTGCATAAGCGACGTTCCACAGGTTACGTCGCAGCATCTCGGCGGCCAGGATCGGACTGGCGTTGACTTCGATGTCGAACAGCGCACCGCTGTCGGCCAGGGTCAGCCAGCGCGCCATGGGCGGGTTGTCTTCGGGGTCTTCGGCGGTGAAGGCGGTCCACAGTTCCCAGTTGCCCTGGGCACGGGCCAGCAGGCTGCCGAACAGCGGGTACCACTCTTCAGCCTGATGGCTGGCGATGCCGATGCTCACCTCGCCGTCCATGCCTTCTTTAAGCAGGTCGGTCAGGCGCGTGAACAGGTCGTTGAGGCGTGAAAAGCCTTTCTTGAGTTCGATGCCGATGTCACGAATGTGCTCCGGGATCACTCCACCGATAAAACGATGGCGCGGCCGCTCGCGGCCTTCCATGTCTTCACCGGCTCGGAAGTCGGCCAGTTGCTCGCAGGCCGCAAACATGAACTGCTGGTGGTTCTTGATCTCGCGGGCCAGTTCCGGCACCTGTTCGATCAGGCGGCCCAGGTCGCCGGGCAGCGTGTGCTGGGCCAGCAGCTTGGTGAGATTCTTGGCGGTCTGTTCCAGCCAGTCGGCGGTGGAACGCAGCCGTGTGTAGTGGGCGAAGTGACCAATGGCCTTGTCCGGCAAGTGATGGCCTTCGTCGAAGACATACATGGTGTCGCGCGGGTCGGGCAGCACCGCACCGCCGCCCAGCGCCAGGTCGGCCAGCACCATGTCGTGGTTGGTGACGATCACATCGACCTTGCCCATGCCTTCGCGGGCCTTGTAGAAGGCGCACTGCTGAAAGTTGGGGCAATGGCGGGTGGTGCACTGGCTGTGGTCGGTAGTCAGCCGGGCCCAGGTCTGGTCTTCCAGCTCCTGGGGCCAGCTGTCGCGGTCGCCGTCCCATTTGTTGCCGGCCAGTTTCTGCAACATGCTGTGAAACAGCTTCTGGCTGACCTCATCGACTTCGATCTTGAAGCCTTCTTCTTCGAAAAGCTGCGCAGTGGCGTTGGTCTGGTCGCCCTCCTGCAGCAGCACATCGAGCTTGGACAGGCACATGTAGCGCCCGCGTCCCTTGGCCAGGGCGAAGCTGAAGTTCAGGCCGCTGTTGCGCATCAGATCGGGCAAATCCTTGTAGACGATCTGCTCTTGCAGGGCCACGGTCGCGGTGGCGATGACCAGCCGCTTGCCCGCCGCCTTCGCCGCCGGAATCGAAGCGATGGCATAGGCCACGGTCTTGCCGGTACCGGTGCCCGCCTCTACCGCGACCACGGCAGGGTCGCCCACGCGCCGGCCTTCGTCGTCGGTTTTTACATCACCCAGCACCTTGGCCACCTCGGCGATCATCAGGCGCTGGCCATAACGTGGCTTGAGGCTTTTGGCTTCCAGAAAACGCGAGTAGGCGCCCTGGATCTGGGATTTGAGTTCTGTGGTGATCATTGGCTCGGTTCAGACGCAGCCCTAAAAGGCTGGATAAATTTTCAGTGTTTGCGAGTGGGCGCTATCATAGCGCGCTATGTTCAATCGCGCAGAACGCGCATTGGTAAAAAACATTACAGCCGACCGAACGGTATCCCTGGAGTTGCGAATGACCGCTTTTGCCTCTGTCTACACCCTGCACGTTCTGGCCGCGCTGGTCTGGGTGGGCGGCATGTTTTTCGCCTGGATGATTTTACGCCCGGCCATCATCGCCGCCCTGCCGGGCCCGCAACGCCTGCAGTTGTGGGTCGACGTGTTCCCGCGCTTTTTCGTCTGGGTCTGGGCCGCGGTGGTGGTATTGCCGGTCAGCGGGGTCGGCATGGTCCACCTCACCTACCCAAGCCTTGAACTGGCGCCGCGCTATGTGCAGGCGATGATGGGCCTGTATGTGGTCATGGTCGCGCTGTTTCTGCGCATTCATTCGTTACAGTTGCCGGAGCTGCAAAAAGCCGTGCAAGCCCAGCAATGGGCCGAAGGCGCGGCGGTACTGGGGCGTATCCGCAGGCTGGTGGGCATCAACCTGCTGATCGGCCTGGCGGTGGTCGCCATTGCCGCCGCCCGCCCAGGGTTTTAAAACCGCTGCACATTCACCGTGCCCGCCGGCCCCGCTACGCCAGCCTGGCCGGCCTGACCCGACTCGCCGGCCTTGCCACCGTCGGCGCGGTAGACGATGCAGCCTTTGGAATCGCCGCCCTTGCCAGCCTTGCCGCCGCTACCGCCAGGTCCACCCGCGCCGCCATCGACATTGACCTTGATCCGCTCGGCGGCAAAGGCCAGTGGCAGTTCCAGGCGTACCTGGCCACCGGGTGCGCCGTTATGGCCGTTGCCACCGGCATCGCCGTTATAACCACGCCCGGCCTGCCCCCAGGTGCAGCCCGGCGCCTCGCCATTGGCGCCATCAAGGCCGACAAAGCCTGGCGCACCTGCACCGCCGCGGGCATCGACCGACAGCAGTTCGGCATCCAGTTGCTGCACACGCAAGGTCAGGGTACGCCCCGGTGTGGCGGGCTTTTGATAGGTGCCCGGCGCACCACGGGCGGTAATCTGGCTGCCGCTGCCCAGTTGCCCATGAACCACTTGCACATTCAGCGGCTGGGCGCTGGGCACGATGGCGATGCGCGCTTCATGGCCGAGCAGCAGTTGCTCGACCTTGAGTTCAGTGACGCCGCCCGGTATCAGCAAGGTGCCGTAATCAGCCACTTCCAGGCGTTCGACCTGCAAATTTGTACCATTGGCCGGCAGGCGCATCAGTGAGTTGGGTTGAACCTGAATGTTCTGGGCCATGGCCAGCGGGCTGCACAGGGCAGTAAGCAACAGCAATTTACGCATGACGGGTCTCAAGGTGACGGCGGCCGATGGCCTGGATATGAAAGATGCCGAACAGGATGATCTTGCCGCGATCGCGCCAAGGGTGCTTGCGCCCGCGCAGGCTGCCATTGAAGAACACGACTTCGAGCACATGCACGACCAGCAGCACGGCACCGGCCATGGCGATCAGCACATCGAACGGTGTCGGGGTATCCATGACCGCGTTGGTCAGCACGACAGCCCAGAACCCCAGCGTCAGCAGTTTGCCCAGCCCCCACAACAGCTTCATGTCATGCCCCTGATCGTTGTTTTGCATGCAATTACGCGCTTTTTCCAGCACGCACAGTAACGCCAAGCATAAGCACTATGCCAGCGTCGAAAAATGATTGAGTGTTTGCGCCGCACTATCGGCCTGGCCATAAAGGCCAGACCGACAAGGACAGACAGAAGGATCAGCGGTTGATCTTGATTTCCACGCGGCGGTTCTGCGCGCGGCCATCAGCGGTGCTGTTATCGGCCACAGGACGGGCCTCGCCTTCACCGCTCACCGAGACGAACGAGGTGCGCGGGATGCCCGAGCTGATCAGGTAGTCGGTCACCGAATGGGCGCGACGCTCGGAGAGTTTCTGGTTGTAGGCATCGCTGCCGACACTGTCGGTGTGACCAGTGACGCGCAGTTGCACGTTGGGTGCTTCGTTTTTCAGGCGGCTGGCGACCACGTCCAGACCATTGCGGTCGGAAGGGGTCAGGCGCGCCGAGTCGAATTCGAACAGCACTTCCTTGTTGATCACAATGACTTCTTCACTCGGCTGCGGTGCAGGCGCGACCGGGATCGGCTCCGGTGCTGGCGGCACCAGCGGGCAACCGGTGGCATCGACTGGCGTACCTTTTGGTGTGTCGGGGCACTTGTCGACGCTGTTCAGAACGCCGTCGCCATCATCGTCGCCATCGCCATGAACCCAGCAATAAGCGCCGGCCATCACGCCGACCGCGCCGCCGAGACTGGCCGCCACGGCCGCCGTCTGGAACGCCCCCACCGCCGCACCACCCAGGAAGCCGCCAGCGGCACACTTGGGCCAGTCGGTCTTCTGCAAACCGGCACAACCGGTCAATACGCTGGTTACCAGAATCAAAGGTACAGCTGTCCGAAACATGGTCATTATTCTTCACTCCCATGGGGCGGCGGTTCTGCCGCTGATGCGACGGCACTTTGCCATTGCGCTAAGGTTTGTCTGTCGTGAATTCAAGAAGGTTCACCACCCGGAGCATTTAAGTTCACGAACCGGTGATCTGCTTGCCGATTGGGGTTTGCCCCCCGTATTTGCTCAGCGGCTAAGCTGGTTGAGATAGACTGCGCAGCCGTTGTGCCGGCCTTTATGAGGATTATTGATGACCGCAGGTTTCTCCACCCGCACGCCCCAGCAAGCGCTGGCTGCCCTGCTCGACCGCTATGCCCCGCAGCGTCTGCTGCTGATCGGTGCCCATGACTTTCCGGCCCTGCAAGCCTTCCGCGAGGCACACCCAGGCACCGAAGTCGCCCTGAGCGCCCCGGGCCTGCTGCCGGCAGAGCTTGCCGCACAGCGCTTCGACCTGGCCGTGGTCATCGATTGCCTGGAGCACATCCCGCGCCGCGACGGCTTGCAGTTGCTGGGCGGCATCCGCAATCTCAACGCCAGCCGCATCGCGGTGCTGGCCGACCTGGCCGCCTGCGGCTGGCAGGAAACCGATTTCTTCTCGCTGGCCCTGCAAGCCAGCGAGCGCTTTGCCCGCGACGAACAGGTGCTGACGCTGTTCACCTACGACCTGCGCGAATACAAACAGGTGCCCGACTGGCTGAACGCGAAGTTCTGGGCCAACCCGCAAAACTTTGGCAAATACTGGTGGTGATTGAATGAGTAGTACAACTTGCCCCTGTGGTAGCGGGGATTTGTTGCTGGCCTGCTGCGACCGCTATCACACAGGCCTTGCAGCCCCGTGTGCCGAAAAACTGATGCGCTCGCGCTACAGCGCCTATGTGCTGGGGCGGGTGGATTATCTGCTGGCGACCACGCTGCCGGCGCAACAGCCCGCACTGGACCGCAACGCCATTGCTCAGTGGAGTGCGCAAAGTACCTGGCTGGGGCTTGAGGTTGAGAGCACCGAGGTGCTGGGCGGCAAGCCCGAGCACGCTTTCGTGACCTTCACCGCGCGCTGGCACGACGAAAGCGGCGAACACAGCCACCGCGAGCGCTCGGCCTTTGTGCAGAATCAGGGCCGCTGGTATTTCATCGACCCGACCGTGGCGTTCAAGGCCGGGCGCAACGACAGCTGCCCGTGCGGCAGCGAACAGAAGTTCAAGAAATGCTGCGCGGGGTATGTGTAAACCTGGCCCGACAGGGTTGTAGAGCCAGGTTCATCACATATCAGAACTCCAGCTGCGCCGAGAAAGTCACGGTGCGCGGATCACCCAGGTAGCTGCTGTTGAGCCAGTATTCCTTGTTGGTCAGGTTGCTGACGTTCATGCGCAGGGTCAGGTCGTTCTGCGAAATGTTCATGCGGTAGCGGGCACCGGCATCGAAGGTGGTGAAGGCCGGCAGGTCATAGTCGTTGGCCAGGTCGGTGTACTGCTTGCCGGTGTAGAACGCACCGCCAGTCAGCGCCAGGCCCGGCACCGGATTGAGGTCGTATTCGGCATAGACCTTGGCCAGTTGCTTGGCAACGTTGGTCGGCACATTGCCGTCGTTGGCCGCAACGCCGGTTTTCTTGACCTTCGGATCCAGCAGGGTAAAGCCACCGACCACGGTCAGTTCTGGAATCACCTTGCCGGTCACGCTGAACTCCAGACCGTTGTTTTCCTGGCGACCATCGACCACGTAGACGTTGCCACCGGTGGTGTAGCCGTTAGGCTTCTCGATGTTGAACAGCGCCAGGGTCAGCAGGGTTTCACCGACAGTGGCCTTGGCGCCGATTTCATACTGCTCGCTGACTTCGGGCGCGAACGTCTGGCCGGCGTTGACGGTGCCGCTCGGTGCCACGCCGCCGGTTTGCAGGCCCTCGATGTAGGTCACATAGGTGGTCAGCCACGGCAGCGGCTTGTAGACCAGCGAGATGTTCGGTGAGGTTTCGGTCTGGTTGTAGCGCGTCTCGGTTTCGGCGCTGCCGAAGGCCTTGGCGTACACGAACTCGTTGGCGTAGGTCTTGATCCGGGTGTTGGTCACCCCAAGGATGGTCGACCACTGTTCGTTGAAGGTGATGACATCGCCGATCAGGAAGTTGTCGGTTTCGGTGACATTGGCCAGGCGCTGGTCGCCGTGACCGATGTAATACGACGGCTTGCCGACTTGCGGCCGCTGGCTGAGCGGAATCTCACCGACCGGCGAGTTGTATTGCGCGCCACCTACGCCTGCCACATAGGGAATATGGTCCTCATACTGCCGCTGGCGCGAGGTATTGCCCTGATAACCCGCCGTCAGCTTGTGGCCGATAAAGCCGGTATCGAACGCCGCATCGACAAACAGGTAGCCGGATTTTTCTTC
Organism: Pseudomonas sp. HP_08; assembly: GCF_055284095.1. Classification (NCBI taxonomy): domain Bacteria; kingdom Pseudomonadati; phylum Pseudomonadota; class Gammaproteobacteria; order Pseudomonadales; family Pseudomonadaceae; genus Pseudomonas; species Pseudomonas sp. HP_08. The sequence goes on from NZ_JBTOQC010000001.1 coordinate 10,959, forward strand.
GGTGTCGATCGGCGCAAACGCATACAGCGGTTGCGAGTAGCTACCGGCGCTGTAGACCGTCGGACCGGTGTAGGTGTTTTCGCTGGTGTACTGCGTGGCATAGAACGCGCCGCGCAGGGTGAAGGTGTCGTCCAGGCGCCACTTGCCGCGCACGCCGGCCTTGTCGCTTTCGAAATCGGAGAAGGACCATTTCTGGCTGTACAGCTCATCGTTTTTCAGCGACGAAGCGCTCGGGCGCAGCGAGCCGTTGCCGAAGTACCAGTAGCTGCTCAGGCCGCGTTGCTCGGTTTTCTTGTGCGAGGCATCGAACTGCAGCAACAGGTCGTCGGTGACGTTCCAGTCCAGCGCCAGCGAGAGCATTTCGCGGCGACGCTTGTTCATGTCGATGGCCGTTTCGCCATCCTGGGTCAGGACGTTGACGCGGTAGGCGAGCTTGCCTTCGCTGTCGATCGGCCCGCCAAAGTCGCCGTGCAGGTAGTAGTTCTCGCCGCCGGCATTGCCGAGGGTCACGCTGTTGTAGCGCTCGTAGGTCGGGCGCTTGAGCACATAGTTGACCAGGCCGCCTGGCGAGGCCGGGCCATACAGGAAGCCGGTCAGACCGGTGATGACCTCAAGCTGCTCCTGCTCTTCCAGATAGTTGTTGCCGTCGGCACCGGTGGTGAAACGCACGCCGTCGTTGGCCACGTTCAGGTTGCCGGCACTGCTGAAGCCGCGAATGTTCACCGCACTGGCATAGCCTGCGCTGGTCGGCGAGTACATCTGGGTGAACGGGTTGTGCTTGATCACATCGTCCAGCGAGGTGGCCTGGATATTCTTGAGCAGGGCCTGAGGCATGACGCTGATCGAATACGGCGTGTCTTGCAGCTTCATGCCGCCCAGTGCGCCGACGTTGCTGACGCTCTCGCTGCGATAGCCGACCGCTTCGCTGCCTTCACGGCTGGTGGCGTTGGCGTTGATATTCACGTCGGAAAGGTTGATCGCACCCTCCTGAATGGCCATCAGGGTGTAGGTGCCAGCGCCGCTCTGTACCAGTTGCAGACCGGTGCCGCGCAATGCTTCACGCAGGGCCGACGGCGCGTCGAGCTGACCCTTGACCGGCGCGTTGCGCTTGCCGGCCACCAGTGCCGGATCAAGGCTCAGGGCCAGGCCGCCCTGGCTGGCGATCTGGTTCAGGGTGCTGGCCAGAGTGCCGGCCGGAATATCGTAGGCGCTGACACCGCCAACCTGGCTGGCGGCCATCAGCGCAGTGCTGGCCAACGGGGTGCCGAGGGCGATGGCAACGGCCAGCAAACCTGGGCGCAGGAAGGTGTCGAGAGAGCGGGACATGGGGACAACTCCGGAAAGGAATGTAAGTCGATGCCCCTCTAGCCGGACGAAAAACCCAAAGTGACAGGGCCGATTGAACTTTTTATTCAGGCGACCTGTCGTTGCGCGCGCTTCAAGTCAATTGCAGTCAGCTCAACTTGAGGTGTGAAGTGTCCGGCGGCGGGCCGGCCTGGGGCTTTTTCGCCTGGCCCATGTCACTGCCGGCCGGCGCCAGGCTCAGGCCGGTAAGGTCAAGTTGTGGGGCGCGAGGTGCAGGCTTGGGGTCCTGCATGTCGCTGCCGACCTCGGCCAGCGACAGGGCCGGGGCATCGACGCTGACAAACGCCGCCATGTACACATCGCGCGGCACCACCTGCAACCGTCCGTCGGCAGACTTGGGCTTTTTCAGCCAGTTGGGCGCATCGGGCGGCGGCGCCAGCTCGACTTCTTCTATGTCCGGGTGCATATCCAGCATCTCGACCCGTGCGCCGGCGCGCTCCAGGGTCGAACGATATTTTTCCGCCGCCAGCGCATCGAGGTTGTTCTTGAGCACCAGCCGGCGCCCGGAAAACAGCAGCGCCATGCGCTGGGCATCGGCCTGGAACAATCGGGCCAGATTGGCTTTGACTTGCGCAGGCTCGGCGCCGTCGACCACCTGGCCGCTGAAGACAATTTCGTAAAGGGTCATCGTGGGCACTCTTGCAGCATGTGCCGCGAGTATGGCGCAGCGCTGATCGGGCGGACAAGCTGGCGGGCCAGGCGGTATACACTGTGCCATTAAATGCCGTGAACGGAGCCCGCCATGGCTACTCCAAGCTCCATGAACAGAACATTGTTGATCGTGATTATGCTGTGCGGGCTTGGCGGTTGCTCCAGTTGGTGGGGGGAGTCTGCCTGGCAAGAACCGCGCATACGCCTGCTCAAGGTCGAGCCGGTCAAGGTGCGCCTGTTGCAACAGGACCTGCGCCTGTATTTCGAGATCGATAACCCCAATGACGCACGCCTGCTGGTTCGCAGCCTGCGCTACAAGGTAATAATCGATGATATGCCGCTGCTCGACGATGAAGTCAGCGACTGGTTTTTCGTGTCCGGCCACAGCCACGAGATTCTCGTGGTGCCGGTGCGCACCAACCTGTGGCGCTATGCCAAACCCATTGCCCAGCGCCTCAAGCAACGCGACCGGCCGATCCCCTACCGGCTTGAAGGCAAACTCAAGACCGGGCTGCTGTTCAGGGACAGCGTGCGTATTGGCTTGAATGGCGAGATAATGCCCACCGATCAAATGATGGAGTACCCCAGATGAACCAGCCCCATGTCCATGGCCCTGATTGCAACCACGACCATGATCATGACCATCACTCGCATGACCACGGTCATGTGCATGGCCCGCACTGCAACCACGCCCCTCAGGAGCCGGTGCGCAACACCCTGAAGGATGTCGGTCGCAACGATCCTTGCCCGTGCGGCAGTGAAAAGAAATTCAAGAAGTGCCACGGCGCCTGATTCGCCCCGCTTCTGTTTGACGGCCTGCCTTGCAGGCCGTTTTCATGTGTGTAACGGCATGGAGCCCGCAATGATCGACCTGCACTACTGGATCACCCCCAACGGCCACAAGATCACCCTGTTTCTGGAAGAAGCCGGCCTGCCGTACACGATCTTCCCGGTCAATATCAGCAAGAACGAGCAGTTCAAGCCGGCGTTTCTGAGCATCGCCCCCAACAACCGGATTCCGGCCATTGTCGACCACGCGCCCGCCGATGGCGGCGAACCGATAAGCCTGTTCGAGTCCGGCGCCATCCTGCTGTACCTGGCCGAGAAGACCGGGCGCTTTATCGCTCAGGACCTGCGCGGCCGTCAGGAAACCTTGCAATGGCTGTTCTGGCAAATGGGCGGCCTGGGACCCATGGCCGGGCAGAATCACCACTTCAATCGCTTTGCCGCCGAGAAAATCCCCTACGCCATCAACCGCTACATGAGCGAAACCGCACGCTTGTACAGCGTGCTGGACAAGCGCCTGGCCGGCCGCGCGTTTGTCGCGGGCAATGAGTACAGCATCGCCGACATGGCCATTTATCCGTGGATCGCGCGGCACACCTGGCAGGACCAGAACCTTGAGGACTTCCCGAATATCAAGCGCTGGTACGACAGCATCACCGGGCGTGAAGCGACGCAGCGGGCGTATGCACTGGTGGACACGTTCGATCCGCCAAAAACCTGATTCATTCAAACCGGCGCGGGGCTGTCGCCTGCTCATCAGAAATATTCCGCAATAAACCCCGTTTCCACGCTTGCGCGTCGCAGGTCTGCTCTCTAACGTAGCGACCTTTGCAGTTGCCTCGCACGCCGGAGTTTCGCCATGGCCTCGCCCGCCTTTTCTCGTTCGTTTTCCCGTTTCGGTGCCGCCGCCCTGGCCACCGGTTTTCTGGGGCTTGTCGGTTGTCAGCTCAACGGTGGCGATAGCTCGACCCTGCTGCCGGACACCGGCACCTTTGCGATAAAGGGACTGGCGCAGAACGTCTCGGTACGGCGCAACCCGCAAGGCATGGCGCTGATCGAGAGCAGCTCGTTCCATGACGCGCTGTTCACCCTGGGCTATGTGCACGCCGGCGACCGCATCGGGCAAATGCTCAACATGCGCCTGCTGGCCCAGGGACGGCTGGCCGAAGTGGTGGGCCCCGAGGCGCTGCCGGTCGACCGGCTGATGCGCGCGGCCAATCTCAAGCGCAGTGCCAGCGAGCTGTACAAGGCCTCGTCGCCACGCCTGCAACGCTTCTTCGAAGTCTATGCGCGCGGCGTCAACGCTTACCTGTTCCGCTACCGCGACAAGCTGCCGGACGATCTGGCCAGCGCAGGTTACCGCCTGGAATACTGGCAACCCGAAGACTCGGCGCTGATCTTCAGCCTGCTGAGCTTCAACCTGTCGGTCAACCTGCAGGAAGAACTGGCAGCGCTGGTGCTGAACCAGAAAGTCGGCGCCGACAAGCTGGCCTGGCTGCTGCCGACCTACCCCGACGAAGCCTTGCCGGTCGCTGAAGCCGAGAAACTCAAGGGCCTGAGCCTGGCAGGTCAAGCGACCGCGCTGAACGACTTGAGCCGGGTGGCGATGCAGTTGTCCGATTTCAATCTGCTGGGCGCTGCGGCATCGAGCAACTGGGCCATCGGCCCGCAACGCAGCCGCAGCGGCGTCAGCCTGCTGGTCAGTGAGTTGCAAGTGCCGGCGGGCCCCGCGTCGGCCTGGAGCGTGGTGCAGGTTCGTGCGCCCAAGTATCAGGTTTCGGGCGTGACCCTGGCCGGCTTGCCGCTGTTCTTGAGCGGCTTCAACGGCAAGCTGGCCTGGAGCATGGGCAACCTCAAGGGCGACAACCAGGACCTGTTCCTGGAAAAGCTCGGCCGCGAAAACAATCGTTTGATGTACCAGGCCGACGGCAAGTGGCTGCCCGCCGCCAGCCATCAGGAAACCTTCCTGGTCAAGGGCGGCCAGCCCGTACGAGAAACCGTGTACACCACCAGGCACGGTGCCCTGCTCAATATCGGGCTCGATGCCGGCCAGTCGGCCAATGCCTTGGGCCTGGCCCTGCAGATGCCGGACTTCAAGGACGACAAGAGCCTCGATGCGTTCTTCGACCTGTCGCGTGCCGGCACCGTCGACAAAGGCTTCGACAGCACCCGCGAGATCCGTGCCATTGGCCTGAACATGATCTTCGCCACGCCCTCCAACATCGCCTGGCAAGTCACCGGCCGTTACCCGAACCGCCGCGACGGCCAGGGCCTGTTGCCGTCGCCGGGCTGGGACAGCCGCTACGACTGGGACGGCTTTGCCGACGCCATGCTCCATCCGTATGACCAGGACCCGCGTCAGGGCTGGCTGGGCACTGCCAATAACCGCGTGATCCCCAAGGGTTACGGCATGCAGTTGTCCAACACCTGGGGCGCCCCGGAGCGTGCCGAGCGCCTTGCCGAAGTAGCCGGCAACGGCAAGCACGACAGCCGCAGCAGCATCGCCTTGCAGTACGACCAGACCACGCCGTTTGCCGCAAAGCTCAAGCAGATGTTCGAGGCACCGGGCATGGGCAAGCCGCTCAAGCAGGCTATCGACGCCCTTCCCGAAGCGGACCGTGCCAAGGCGCGTGAAGCCTACAGCCGCCTGATGGCGTTCGACGGCAAACTGACCGCCACCTCGGCCGATGCCGCGCTGTATGAGCTGTTCTTGCAGCAAAGCGCGCAGCAGATCTTTCTCGATGAACTGGGCCCGAGCGACAGCCCGGCCTGGCAAGCGCTGGTCAGCCAGTCGCGCTCGGCATACTCGGCGCAGGCCGATCACCTGCTGGGCCGCGACGACAGCCCGTTCTGGGACGACATTCGCACCCCGCAAAAAGAAGACAAGCCCGCCATTCTGGCGCGCAGCCTGGCCGCCGCCATCAGCGCCGGCGAAAGCCAGTTGGGCAACGACCGCAAGGCCTGGCAATGGGGCAACCTGCACCGTTACGATTGGACGCCATCACGCAATCCACTGGCCCGTTCTCTGGGCGGCGAAGGCAACTTCCCGCGTGGCGCGGTCGCCACGGGCGGCGATGCCACCACGCTCAATGCCACCCCGTACGCCTGGGGCCAGAGCTTCGACACCCAACCGGTCGCCAGCCTGCGCCTGCTGGTCGACTTCAGCCAGGCAGAACCCTTGCAGGCACTGGTTTCTACCGGCCAGTCCGGCAACCCCGCCAGCCCGTATCACGCCAACAGCATCGAGGCCTGGCTCAAGGGCCAATACACCACCTTGCCGCTGCAACAACAGAACTACGAACGCGGCTACGGCAAACAGCGCCTGACCCTGACACCGCAGAAGTAGTCGCCCCCAAAGCGGTCGACGTTCCCATGGCAGGGAACGTCTGCCCTGCGCTGTTGCTCTAACCGGCAGATCCCTGTTGCCAATAGAGCCTACTCAGCCATGAAACTGCTTAGCAGGATGACTTCTGGCGAAGCCGCGTCCCCTCACTGCGACTTTCTCACCCATGGCGGTGCAGTCGGTGCGTTGCTGCAAAACGGCGCCCTGAACGGCTCGCCGCTGGGCGCGCCCGGTCAATGGCCGGAGACGCTTAAAACCCTCATGACCACCGTGTTTCCGGTGCAGGCGCAAATCGTCGTGTTCTGGGGGCCTGAGTATGTCGCGCTATACAACGACACCTACGCGCCCACCATCGGTAACAAACACCCGGCAGCCCTGGGTCGTCCGGCCATTGAGCACTGGCGTGAATTGTGGGACGACCTGGAGCCGCTGCTGCGCGGGGTACGCGAAACCGGGCAGACCTTTTCGGCCAAGGACCGGCCGTTCTATATCGAGCGCCATGGCCGGGGCGAAAACGTCTGGTTCGATGTGTCGTATTCGGCGGTGCGCGAGGCCGACGGCTCGATTGGCGGCGTGTTGTGCATCGTCACCGAAACCACCGAGCGGGTGCAGTTCGAGCGGCATCAGGCTTTCGTGCTCGAACTGGGCAAGATCCTGCCTTCCATCACCCTTCCCGAGCAGATCGAAGCCACGGTGCTGACCCGGCTATGCGAAACCCTGGGCAATGCGCAGGCCTTTCTTGCTGAAAGCCACAGTGCCGATGACAATCTGTTCCCGCACAAACCCTCATCCACTACTGGCCCGTCCTCGCCCTTGCGGCTGAATGCAGAACAACTCGGCCAATTGCTGGCGGGCAAGAGCGTGCATGCGCACAGTGCGAGCACGCCCGCCTCACGTTTGTTTGTGCCGGTACTGCGCCATGGCCAACTGGAAGCGGTGCTGGATGTGCAGCGCGACAGCCCGGCCGGTTTCGACAGCCATGAAGTGCATCTGGCTGAAGAAGCCGCCGGCCTCGCCTGGCTGTGGATCAACCACGCCCGCGCCGAAGCTGCCCTGCGCGCCAGCTCCGCGCAACTGTCGGCGATGTTCGACCAGGCCGGTGCCGGCATTGCCGTGTGCGACCTCGCCGGTGCAATCGTGCGGGCCAACGATCGCTATTGCGAGATCGTCGGCCGCTGTCGAGAAGCGCTGTTCGGCCTGCACATCGAAGACATCACCCATCCCGAGGACGCGGCGCTGCATACCCTGAACGGTGGCCACAACCTCGACAACATGACGCCTTTCGTCATCACCAAACGCTATACCCGCCCCGACCGCAGCCTGGTCTGGGTGCAGAACCACATCACCCCGCTGCGCGACGAAAACCAGCGTTTCAGTGGCCTGCTGTGTGTGTGCGTGGACATCAGCGCGCGCATCAACGCTGAAGTCGAACTGCGTGAGCTCAACGAAAGTCTTGAACAACGTGTTGCCGCCAGCATCGCCCAGCGCGAGCAGGCCATCGTGCAACTGCACGAGTCGCGCAAGCTGGAGATGGTCGGCCAGCTCAGCGGCGGTATCGCCCACGACTTCAATAACCTGCTGACGCCAATCATGGCCTCGCTGGAACTGATCCGCCGCCGCTCGCCGGACGCACAAGCCACTCGCTTGCTGGACGGCGCGCTACAGGCCGCCGACCGCGCACGCATTCTGGTCGGCCGGCTGCTGACCTTCGCCCGGCGCCAGACCCTCAAGCCGCAGGCAGTGGCGTTGCATACCCTGATCAACGACATGAACGATCTGATTCAGCGCTCGCTGGGGCCGATGTTCGAGGTGCTGATCGATATTGCCGAACCGTTGCCTGCGGTGTTCGTCGACCCGCATCAACTGGAGCTGTCGCTGCTCAACCTGGCAGTCAACGCCCGCGATGCCATGGACGAAGGCGGACAACTGAGTATTACCGCGCAACTGGCGACCGTTGCCGACGGCCAGGTCAACGGCCTGAGCGCAGGAAACTACGTGCAACTGGTGGTGGCCGACAACGGCAGCGGCATGCACATCGAGACCCTCAAGCGCTGCGTCGAACCGTTTTACTCCACTAAGGGCGTAGGCAAAGGCACCGGGCTGGGGCTGTCGATGGTTCAAGGCCTGGCGCTGCAATCGGGCGGCGGTTTCGACATCGCCTCGCAAGAGGGCCAGGGCACGCAAGTGATGCTGTGGCTGCCCATCAGCGAAGAAACAGTGGCCAGCGATCCGCAAGAACCGACGCCCGCGCCGACGTCGTCCTGCGCAGCGCATGTACTGCTGGTCGATGACGAAGATCTGGCGCGCTACGCCACCGCCCTGCAACTGCGCGACCTGGGCTACCAAGTGACCGACACCGCCTCGGCGCACCAGGCCTTGCAGATGATCGAATGCGGCCTGCGCCCTGACCTGCTGATCACCGACCACGCCATGAGCGACAAGACCGGCGCGCAACTGGCCTCGGAAGTACGCCAGACCCTCGCGCACCTGCCGGTATTGATCATCACCGGCTACGCCAATCTCAAGCGCGGACAGGTCGGGGATTTCGAGGTCCTGGCCAAACCGTTCCGCCGCGACGACATCGCCGCAAGGGTGGCGCAGTTGATCGAGAGGACGACGTAATGTCCCTGTCCGTCTACTACACCGCCCGGCGCAGTAAACCGCTGACTCCTGCCGAGATCGCCGGGGTCACGACCATCGTCGAGCGCTTCAGTGTCGATCGGTTCATTGCTGATTACCTGGCCAGCGGCGAAGGCCTGAACTGGGAGTCGTTCGACGTCCAGATCAATGGCAAGGCCACCGTAATCAGCGGTTCGACCAGGCTGCCCGACAACACTGAAGACGCCACCTGGGTCGGCGTGCAGCACTGGTGCCGCTGCCTGAGCCAGTTGCGCAGCGCCCTGCCCGGCTGCCAATGGCGTGTGGCGGTCGAGGATCACGAGATCCATTGGGACGCGGCGTCATCGGCGTATGACCCCAGCCGCTAATCGTATTTGAAGTCCACGCTGATCTTCGCGCTGTCCAGCGGCAGGCTGACCTGGCACTGGCTCCAGGGCTGGCCGTCGGCGTACAGGCCGTTGACCATGAAGAACTCACGCAACCGGGCCAGCAACACCAGAATGTCATGGTCGATACGCGCATTGGGCGGCATGAACCACTGCAATTCGCCCTGCTCGTCGAGGTAGTTGAAATGCAGCCTGGCGTGGTCGGCTTCATAGGAAACCCAGGCGTCCAGATACGCCACACGGGCGGTCTTGGGCACTATGGAGAGCAGAATCTCACCCAGTTCCTGATAAATGTCGTCGTCCCTGTTCATGCGTCACCCGGTTCATTTTCACGAAACGGTCAGAGGCGACAAATGCGTAAAAGTTTCCTTCTTCAAGCAGGTCCGCTTATTCACGTCCGGTATTTGCCGTGCATGCGCCGGTTTATTTGAGAATCACTACCATTTATCTTGCACACATCTTAAGGGGCATTTTCAGAGGGCGTGCGCCGGTGGGCAACGATCATCCCGGGCTTTTGTACGCAGAGCACAACAGTTGGCTCAAGGGTTGGCTCAAGGGTTTGGCTGTATCGGCGGCGGCTGCGCTGGATGTGCTGCTTGATGGCTTCAAAACCAGCCACTTGACTTTCGCCGCCCTGTTTACTGTTGTCTACTGTCATTTATGACAGGTAGACAACAGTTTCCACGCCCCTTAACGTCATTGAGTGACCTTGATCAGCCTCTAGAAACACAGTGTCCGAAGCGAACTTGTTCGCGAAACCATGGGCAGGATTGCCCACGCCCATAGATCGCCAACACATTAGCGCCTGCAGCGGGTCAAGTCGCGCAACAGACTAAGGAGTGTACCCATGCAAATTTATATAAAAGCGCTTACTAACATATTCAACGGCAGGACACTTGCGCTAGAAGTCGAGCCCAGCGATACGGTCATCAATTTGAAAGCCAAAATCGAGGAAACGGAAAAAATCCCCAGTGCCAACCAGCGACTGGTCTTTGCCGGTCAACAGCTGGAGGACCAGGAAACCCTCGCCAACTACAACATTCAACGGGCCAGCACGCTTCAGATAGTGATCAAGTAATCCGGAAAAACTTTCACGCCGTCTGTTTGAGTCAGAGCCAGCCGCAAGGCTGACTGTGGCTCAACCCGTTGATCGATGGCCTTGTTGCACTGTCACTTCTGACAGTAGCACCCCGAAATTACTCGGTATACGCTGAAACTGGACAGCCATCAGAGCGCGTCCAGGCAGTGATATTCAATTGATCAAAAGGATAATGATCATGACTACCGAATTTATTAAAAATGGAAACTTCGCCGACAAGTTCGAACACTGGAAGCAGGTCAACGAATTTGAACTGCGCTTCGAGCCATACGGGGAAGGCAACAGCATTTATGTGCCAGTCGATTCTGCCATCGAGCAGTCCATTCTCCCCATACGAGGGAAAACCATGCGTATCGAGTTTGAGGTTCGTTCTGACAAAGCGATCGAAAACACGATTTTCTTGGTCAACGTGGGGGGCGTGGCCAATGATGGCGGGTTACATATGTCGCCAATCATTGACCTCGTCACTCACCGCTGGAAAAAAGTCAGTGTGCGGTGCTACTTCGAAGTACCGCTGTCCAAATGCTTTGTGCGAGCGAGCGAACCGGTGACCGCTATGGCCGGCCACCGGGTGTCTACAGACCTCGACGCCAGGCAAGACAAGCAAAAATCGTTGTGGTTCGCAAATTTCAGCCTGATCGAAGAACCCGAAGCTTAACCCTGCGTCCCTCTACGCCCGCCCTTGCCGGGATTGAGCGCAGGCCTGGGCGTGCGTTATGTGCGCGGCAACCACGGCTCCGATTACGTCAGTAGTTGCGGCAGCGATCTGGACTGCGACTACGGCGAGAGCCGCACATTGACTGCGGATGTGACCTACAACGGGTGATCGACCTGAGTCCTGCGGGGCAGTTGCGTTAATATGCCCCGCTGCGATCATCGATAAGGACTCTTCAATGCGCCTGACCATGAACTGGCAAGCTCTTGAACATCAGTTGTTCGACTCGGCGCGGCAGGTTCTGCAAGCGCATCTCGATCAAGGCGAAGGCCCGCTGTATGCCGCCGCCTTTCACGCCAGCTATCGCGAGGAAGAGGCGGTGTTATCACTGCCCTCCTTTGCCGCCAACAGCCTGCAAGCCCTCGAAGAAAACGATCCTGACCTGCAGGAGCAAAGCTTCAGTTCGGTGAAGTGGAACCCGGCGGACTGGCAGTGGGACTGGGATGTCGGTGACTACGCCAGCGCTGAATTGATTGCTCTGGATGAGCCGCTGCAAGCCTTCGCCAATCGTGGGGGCTCTGACCTGTGGCGCAGTGCCGAGCGGCGTTTTCTGGTGACGGTGGCGCGGGCCGCACGGGCGCTGGGCAAGCATTTCAGCGGGCATCCGGGCGTGACCGAAGACTTCGTGGTGATATTTCACGATTTCGGTGGCGATGTTGCCCTGGCCAAACGCAGCATCAGCCGCCAGCAGTTCGAAGCCTTGTTCCCGGTTGAACTGGACATCGAGAACACCCTCAAGCACGTCAGTACGCTGCCGTTGCCTGAGCAGGCGGCGTTCTACTTAAGCCGCTTGCACTGCTTCGACGGCGTTTCCTGCGAAGTCGCCGAACCCTGGCTGATTGCGCATGGTGCCGTTGCGCAAGCGGGTTTGATCGAGCAGTTGAAGCACCACAAAGAAGCGACATCCGCCGCACGTATTCTGGGCCTGGCAGGCTGTAGCGATCCGGTGGTGATCGATGCCCTGCGCCAACAAGCCCTGCACACCGACCAGCCACCGCTGCGTAACTGGTGCGCCACGTCATTGGGGTATCTGGGCGATTTCGACTGGCTGATCGAGCAAGCAGCGGATATTGCCGTCAGCGGCTTTTGCGCCCACTTCAACCGTTTGCGCCTGCCAGGCGCGCAGCCACCGGTGCTGGACCCTGCGCCGCTGCGACGCTTGCTTGAACAGCGGCCTGAGTTGAGTGCGGCGATCGAAGAAAATCTGGATGAGCAAGACTGGCGCGCCATTATCGACCCGAAAATACCTCCACGCTCGCCAGGCGGCTGAGATAGGATGCCTGCCGGATTTATACCCTGCCCTCCTTTACCCGCCGCAACCTGGGGAACTGTTTGTCTGAAATACGACCCATTCTGCAGCGCGTCGTAGCTTTCGCTGCCTTGCTGCGCAATCGCGTGTGGCTGGCGTATACGACCAGCCTTGGTGTGTTCATCGCCAGCCTGTTGGCGCGCGTCCAGTTGATGGACGATTTGCCGGTCGGTTTTCCTTACCTGACGTTTTTTCCGGCGGTGATTCTGACCGCGTTTTTCTGCGGCACACGCCCCGGCATCCTGTGCGCGGTGCTGTCGGGAATCGCCGCCTGGGGCTGGTTTATTTCGCCGGGCGAGCCGTTCTCGACCAAGGGCGGTGACCTGCTGGCACTGGCGTTTTATGCCTTTATCGTCAGCGTGGACATTGCCCTGATTCATTACATGCAACGCAGCAGCGCACGGCTGCTTCGTGACAAGCAGGTCATCAGCCAGCTTTACGAACAACAGAACTTCATGTTTGCCGAACTCCAGCACCGGGTCGCCAATAACATGCAGTTCATTTCCAGCATTCTGTATGTCGGCCGGCAGAACGTGCAACGCGGCGCCAACGCCCTCGATGTGCTCAACGATGCGCAACTGCGCCTGCAAAACATCTCACGCATCCACCGCCGCCTGTACGACCCCAGCCGCGCCGACCTGCCGGCCAGTGCGTGCCTGGCAGAGCTGTGCGAAGACCTGCTCAGCGTCAGCGGCCAGAGCCATATCCAGTGCATCGTCGACCCCAGCGATGTGCGCCTGGACCTGACCCGCCTGACCACCTTGTCGATGCTGGTCGCAGAACTGGTGACCAACGCCCTCAAGCATGCGTTCGACGCCGCCCGGCCGGGCATTATCCGCGTGTCGCTGGAGCACCTGCCAGCCGACGGCTTTCGCCTGCGCGTGGCCGACGACGGCAAGGGTTTCGCAGGGCCAGACCCGGCGGCGGGCCGGCAAAGCCTGGGGCTGAAAATCATCGGCAGCTTCGCCGCCCAACTGGGCGCGACACCGACCTGGCGCACCGAGAACGGCACGGTGGTCGAGGTGCAGTTCAGTTAGACGGGGCATTGAACTGCAACTGCCACAAGGCTTGCCGGCACATTACGAAACAATCAGCACTGTGGTCTGCACGTCCAGCCGGAAACCGTACTCGCGAAAGAACGCTCTTTGCTCGTCATGGGAGACAACGACAAAAGGTCGGCGGTGTTTTTTGTTACAGGCAAAGGCCTTCTTGTGGCGGTATTGGCTCACGTCATGGTGCGCTTTTAAAAGCTCAATGGTTGATACCAGTTGCCGTTTGGCCTCAGCTTGCCAGCCAGGAGATTCACGCTCTTTCAGCTCGACAAGATACAGCCCTGTTTCAGTCGTCAGCATGCAATCGCAACGACCGTTTCCACGTGCCTCATCGTCTTTGATCACACACTTGTCCACGGCAGTAAAGGTCACTGCCTTGCGCAAGCGATTATCGACTCTGGCGATCCACTTATCCGTAGATGCCGTGTCGACATAGGCCATGGGCGACTGCTCGTTATCACACAAACCGAATTCGGCTTCATTGAATGGGCCACTCTGGCAACGCGGGTCAAAAAAATTCACCCGGCCAGTTCCTCTTCGATTTCCAGCAGTTGATCGAACAGCTCGTTGCCTTTGCGGAGCAGGTCGTTCAAATAATTGTGATCCGACGGTATGCCCTCGACAGCGCTCAACCTGCAAACCGTTCCGGTGGCCTCATCGGACTGGTAAATGGCCAGTTCATCCGGATCGACCAATGCATCCGGAGCAATGACCTGATCCAGTCTGGCGAGCAGTTCGGTTCGGCCCTGTTTGACGATCAACTCATGCAACTGGCTGCCTTGCAGTGCCAGGCTCAGGTAATTGACGATGTAGGGGCTGTGCGTGGTCATGACCAACTGGTTATGACTGCCCTGGCTATTGAAGGCCAGCAAGCTCTCAAGAATCTTCCACTGTGACGATGGGTAGAGGTTCTGTTCGGGCTCTTCGACAATATTGATAAACGCTGTCTTGTTGAACCGCGACGACAGTACAGACAGCGCCGCCCGTACTTGCTCCTCGGTCAAGGAGGGGTTGCCGAAAATTTTCTCGACGCCACTTTTGAAACGACTCAGTTCATCGGCGCTCATCGCATCATGGTTTTCATCGCCTGTGGCCTTGACGGTATCGGCCAGGTAATGACTGACCAGATAGAGCGGCACCGCCGACTGAAAACCACTTGAAGCATCGGTCAGCCGCAGCTTATAGCCAGGCTCACGGATATTGAGAATATCGTTGAGTTTGTCGTATTCAAGCTCTGCCTGATTGATAGGCAGGCGTAATTTTCCTTTGATACTGGCCTTGGCGTTGTCGAATTCGGTCAGAAACTCCTTGAGTGAATCAGAGGACAGTTTCAGCTCTCTGGGATGCCGGACATAGGCAATGAAGTTTCTTTCGGCAGGCACATACATCACTTGCGGCAGAGGGTAATGGCCGTCTTGCGTCTCGGTGACGTGCAACTGGCCTTGCGCATAGTTGATGGAGTACGCCTCTCCCTGATAGTCGATGCAGGCCTCATCCGAGACGTAATGTTCAAGGCGGTGATAGGCCAGAAACTGATTGAAGCGGTTCTTGCGCTCAAACCATTTCGTTTCATAGTCGCCTCGTACCAAGGCCTTTTCGATCCACACAAAAGTGGCGAACAACTTGGCCAGGGTACTTTTTCCGGAGCCCTGATTACCGATGAACACCGTCACGCGCTTGAAATCGATCCAGCCGTCGTTCTCGGTCATTCCTTCACGGACAGGGCCAAAATTCTTGACGCGCAAGCGAGGCATTGATTTCTCCAGCAAGGCAGACTCGGGTGGGCCGAAGTGTACTCCATGACACTCGGTTTGAGCCGACCGGTCTGCATGCTGGCGTTTGTTGCCGATCAGAAATCCCAGCGTGTAGTCAGCATCACGTTACGCGGATCGCCGTACGACACCGAGGTGTAGAAACCGACGTTGGTGTAGTACTTCTTGTCGAACACGTTGTTGACGTTGACCGTGGCCGAGAGGTTGTCGGTGATCTTGTAGCGGGCCATCAAGTCCACCAGCCAGAAGTCGTCCTGGGCGAATTTTTCCATCGTGCCTTTGGCGCGGTTGTTGACGATTTGCCAGGCCTGGCCCTGCCAGCGGGCGCCGCCACCGACGGTCAGGCGCTCCAGCGGGCCTTGCAGTTTGTAGGTGGTGTAGAAGTTGAGCTGGTCTTGCGGTTCCCAGGTCGAGACCTTGTCGCCATGCTGGTCGCGCACGATCTTGTGGGTGTAGCCGCTCAGCAGGTTCCAGCCGGGAGCCAGCTCGCCAGACAGCTCGGCTTCGAAGCCCTTTGTGGTCGCGGTAATGCCGTAATAGGCATCAAACAGGTCCGGATTGGTCGGGTTGGCGTTGTAGGCATCGTCCGATTCAGGACGGTTGTCCTGATGCACTTCGAAGTACGCCAGGCTGGCATTCAGGCGGCCATTGAGGAATTCGCCCTTGATGCCCAGCTCGTAGTTCTGGCCTTCGTCGGGTTCCAGAATCTTGTTGGTGCGGTCGCGGTAGTAGGTTTGCGGCAGGAAGATATCGGTGTAGCTGGCGTACAGCGACAGCTGCTCGTTAAGGTCATAGATGGCCCCGACATACGGCACCAGGCGACCAGTCTCGCGGGTGTCGTCGGTGCCGGTCATCTTGTAGTTGGCCAGGCGCGTACCGAGCATCAGGGTCAGGTCGTCGGTGAGGCTGAAGCGTGAGGTGATGTAGCCGCCGGTCTGCCAGGTGGTCTGGTCGGTGTAGCCGTTGGGCTGGCCCCAGTCGGGCTCCATGCTGTCGCCGTCCCAGCTCCAGAAATCGTGGACGTTGTTGGTGTAGACCGGGCTCCAGTACGACTTGCCTTTCCAGTGCGCCTTGGATGCCGCGCCGCCAATGACCAGCTCATGCTCGCGGCCGAACAGCGAGAACGGGCCGCTGAAGTACACGTCTGCCGAGTCGGTGGTGGTTTCGCCGGTGTATTTGTTGCCGTACACCGAAGTCAGGCCGGTAGTGGCGTTGGGGCGGCCCTGGATCGAGCCCAGCGGCGCGTAGTAGCCGTTGAGCTGGTGGTTGAACTGCGCCTTGCCGACCCAGCCATTGGCAAAGCTGTGTTCCAGGGTGGCGAACGCGGTGCGGGTGTATTGCTCCCAACGGCTCCACTCGGCGCCGTTGTTGAACGAGCGCGAGGTGCTGATGCGATTGCCGAGGCTGTCGTAGATCGGGCTGCTGCCCGACCAGCTGGAACCTTTCGGGTCGTTGTCCTGGTAATCGGCGCCGACGCTGAGCAGCGTGTCGGGGGTCAGGTCGATTTCCACAATGCCGTAGTAAACGCTGGATTTGCGCTGGTAGTGATCGATGAACGAGTGCTTGTCCTGATAGGCCGCCACCGCCCGGCCGCGCACGTTGCCCGAGTCGGTCAGCGGACCGCTGACATCCAGCTCGGAGCGGTAGTTGTCCCAGCTGCCAGCGCCCAGTTCGGCGTGGCCCTTGAACTCGGCGGTGGGCTTCTTGCGGATCAGGTTGATGGTGCCGCCAGGGCCGCCGGCGCCGGTCAGCAGGCCGGTGGCGCCCTTGAGCACCTCGACGCGGTCGTAGATGGCGGTGTCGCTCAGCGTCTGCCCGGCCGAATAGGCCGAGTTGCGCGTGGTGGGAATGCCGTCGTACTGGAAGTTCTCGATCGAGAAGCCGCGGGCATAGTAGTTGTTGCGGTCGGTGTCGAAGGCCGAGACGGTGATGCCCGGCGTGTGGCGCATCACGTCATCAAGGTTGTCCAGGCCCAGATCGTCCATCACCTGCCGCGTCACCACGGTGATCGATTGCGGCGTTTCGCGCGGTGTCAGTACCAGCCGGGTGGCGGTGGCAATGGTGCCGGGCGTGTAGGCGCCGCTTTCTTCGGTGATGGTGCCGAGCTGGTTGGAGGTGATGTTGGTCGCCTCCAGGTGCATCGAACCGTCGTTGACCGGCAGGCTTTCAAGCTGGAAGCCATCCTCACTGGTGCGCGCCCGTAGTGCGGTGCCGCGCAGCACCTGGGCAAAACCTTCGTCTACCGAGAACTGGCCTTTGACGCCGGGGCTGGTCAGCCCGGCGACCTGGCGCGACTCGAAGGAAATCGGTGCGCCGGCGGCCTGGGCGTAACGACCCAGCACTTCGCCGAGCGGGCCGGGGGCGATGTCGAAGGCTTGCACTTGCTGCTGGGCAAAGGCCAGCGCCGGCGCGGCCAGTGGCAGGCTGGCGATGATCATGCGCGTGGCCAACAGCAGGCTGGCGGGGCGTGAGGATGAAGCCATGGTTGCGGGTCTCCTTGATGAATTGATAGCGATCACTCAAGGCTGACGTCATGAATCTCACGACCCGCGCTGAACCTGCAGGAGGGAGCTCTGCTCGCGAATGCTGATTGACAGACGCAACTGATGTGCCGGTTTGACGGACCTCATCGCCAGCAGAGCTGCCTCCCACAAGTCCGCGTCGGGCCAGAATGATCGGCACGGCCTTAAGGGATGGGCCAAAGGAGGACGCTTCAGATTCGCAAACACGCAGAAAATTTTAGCGTGGCTTGATCGGGGTCTTCAGCGACACCCGCGTCACCCACGGCGTGTACTGCCGGACCTCGATCGGCAAGGTACGCGCCAGCAGGCGCAAGGCGCGTTCGCTGTCGTCGGTGGGCAGCATCACGGTGACGCGCAGCGCGGCCAGCGAGTCCTTGTCGAACAGCATCAGGCCCGGTCGATACCGGCCCAGGCGCTCCAGCACTTCGGCCAGCGGCTGGTCGTTGGCGATCAACTGGTCTTCGTCCCAGGCCTTCTGCACGGCCTGGCTGTCGATATTTTTAACCTCCTGCGGACCATTGGCGTCGAAGCGCACCTGCTGCCCGGCCTTGAGGGTCAGGCTGCGCCCGGCGCTGTCGATCCGGGTCGTCGATTCGAGCATGGTCACTTGCGTGGCATCGCCCAGCCGTTCGACGGTAAAGCGCGTGCCCAAGGCGCGAATACTGCCTTGTGGGGTGCGCACATAGAACGGCCGCTGCGGGTCTTTGGCGACATCGACCAGGATTGCACCGTGCAGCAGATTCAACACGCGCTGTTGCGCATCAAATTGCACATCCACTGCCGAGCGCCCCTCCAGCACCAGCGCACTCGCGTCTGCAAGTGCCTCGTTGCGCCATTCACCGGTGGCCGTGTGCAGGTCGGCAAACAGGTAACCCTGTTGCTTGTACTGCAAGACCGGCACAGCAGCCGCCACCATCAACGCCGTCAGCGCCAGCAACTTCAAGGCCCGCGCGCCGGAACCTGGCCGGGCAGCCTGACGCAGCGCAGCACCGCCCGATTGCGCGGGTAACTGGCGCAGCGGCTCAAGGTGGCCTTGCAACCGGGCAATGGCGGCGACATGCCGTGGGTCGGCCGCCAGCCAGGCTTCGAACGCCTGGCGAGTGGCCGGGTCGCGTTGATGGTCCAGTTGCACCAGCCATTCAGCGGCCTGGCGCAGCAGTGAAGTGGGCAGTGAAGTATTCAGGGTCATGGGTTGGCCGCGCGGTCGCAGGCCAGCAACGCCTCGACCAGATCGACCTGCACGGTACGGATCGACACGCCGAGGCGCTGGGCGATCTGCTCCTGGCTCAGGCCGTCCAGATGACGCAGGATAAAGGTCTCGCGCACCCGCAGTTTCATGCGCGCCAGTGCCCGGTCGATGCGCTCCAGAATCTGCACGGCCTGGAGAATCTGCTCCGGCGACGGCGCTTGGTCCAGGTGCTCGATGCCGCGCTCCAGCTCTTCGCGATACGCCTCTTCCAGGCGTCGACGCCGGCCCTTGTCCATCAGCAACCGCCGCGCCACGGTGGCCAGATACGCTTGCGGCTCCCTTGGCGCAACGTAAGGTCCTGCCGCCAACAGACGCAAAAACGTGTCTTGCGCCACATCGGCGGCGCTGTGCGAACAGTGCATGCGCCGCCGCAACCAGCCCAGCAGCCAGCCGTGATAGCCACGGTACAACCCGTCAAGGGTCGCGGCATCGAGGGTTTCGGCTTGAACGGTAGGGTTGGGTTTCATGACGATCGGCGCAATTGAGAATCATTAGATATTACTGTGATAGCGCATTGGCTCGCAATCATGTGTGCCGTCGAGTTGACCCAAGGTCGTTGCGCGTTTTAAAACATCGACCCTTCATGCCCGACCTCACCGGAAGCCATCGCCCATGAACCGCAGCGCATTTTTCAAACTGCTGGCACAGAAACTCTATCCCGTGCTGCGGGCCGAAGGCTTCAAAGGCTCGGGGCAAACGTTGCGGCGCATCGATGGGCCGTTGATCCATGTGTTCAATGTTCAGGGCTCAAGAGGGGGCAATCAGTGCTACCTGAACCTGGGCGCGCACCTGGACTTTCTGCCGGCCGAAGGCGGGCTGGCGGTGCAGCCTCAAGCGCTGGAAGAAGCGCATTGCGTGTTTCGGGAGCGGATCGAGCCACCGGCCGGCCCGGCGTTCGGCTGGGCGTATGGGGATAACGCGGAACAGGCCGAAGAAACCGTCGAGTTCATCGTCAGTGAATGGCCGCGGGTTGGCCGGACGTTCTTTGCGCAGCATGCTTTCTACCCACAAAGCTACGAGGCGCTGCTGGCGCGTGAGGTCGATGCAGATACCATTCATGCCCGCAGCGCTTTGCATCTGGCACGGATTGCCGCGCATCTGGGCCAGCCTGAACGTGCACGGCAGTTGGCCGAGATCGGCCTGGCGCGTGCGCCCGAGCGGGCCACGGGATTGAAAGCAGAGCTGGCGCAGGTCCTGTAGGAGCGCGCTTGCCCCGCGACCGAGTGCGTAGCGCTCGCAAAATCTCGGAAACGCTGAAATTTTACGACTGCTAACGCAGCCGGTCGCGGGCAGAGCGCGCTCCTACGGGTCTGCGGTTCAGGTATACGCCTCGACAACCCACTTCACCTTCGCCAGTGCCGTGCGCAAGGTCACAAGATCAACCGAGCCCAGCGCCAGGCGCAGGGCATGCGGCACGTGGCTAGAGACCGCGAACGGCTCGGCGCTGGAGACGGCGACCTGCTCGCGGTTGAGCGCCGCGACGATCCGGTCGGCGCGTGCGTCTTCGATCAGCGGCAGCCAGAGAAAATACGAGGCCGGGTGGCTGAGGTAATGCAGGCCATGCAGCACCTCGGCGGCGATGCGTTGGCGTGCCTGTGCATCTTCGCGTTTTTGCTCCTCCAGGCGCATTACGGTGCCGTCTTCCAGCCACTGGCAGGCGATGGCGGTCAACACGCCCGGTGTGTTCCAGGTGGTGGCGCGGATGATCCTCTCCAGCGCCGGCACCTGGTCCAGCGGCGCGCTGATAAAGCCGACGCGCAAGCCGGTGGCCACGCTCTTGGATAACCCGCACACATGCACCGTGCGCTCCGGCGCCAGGCTGGCCAAGGGTGCGGGGCTGTCTTCGACGAGAAAAGCGTAGGCGGCGTCTTCGATGATCAGCAGATCATGGCGGCGGGCAATGTCGACCATACGCTGGCGCTGCTCGATGTCCATCACCCAGCCCAGCGGGTTGTGCAAGGTCGGCATGCTGTACACCGCCCTCACCCGCCGGTTGCGACACAGCGTGTCCAGCGCGTCCAGATCCGGGCCGTGTTCCAGCACCGGGATGGCGACGATTTCCAGGTGCAGCGCTTCGGCCAGCACCTTGAAGCCTGAATAGGTCAAGGCGTCCGCCGCGATCACATCGCCCGGTTGCAACAGCGCCATCAAGGTCACCGCCAGGCCTTGTTGCGCGCCGTTGACCAGCAGCACCTGTTCGGCCTGCACCGTCAGCCCGCGTGCCGCCAGATGCCGCGCCACACAGGCACGTTCATGCGGGCGGCCGGCGTGGGGCTGGTAACGCAGCAATGCTTCCAGATCACCCGTCGCCGCCAGTTGGCGCAGGCCCGCGCGCAGCAGTTCGGCCTGTTCGGGCAGGGCCGGGTAATTGAAATTCAGATCGGCCATGCCGACCGCCACGTTTTTCTGATCGATGCCCAGCCCCGGCGGCAACGAGGTGTCGCGCACGAATGTCCCACGGCCGGTTTCGCAACTGACCAGGCCCATGCTTTGCAACTCGCTATACACCCTGGAGGCGGTCACCAGCGCCAGCCCTTCGCGGGCCGCCAACTGGCGATGGGTCGGCAAGCGAGTACCGGGCGGCAAGTCACCTGCGCGAATGTCAGCCGCCAGGGTATCGACCAGTGATTTGTAGCGAGCGCGGGGCATGGGCAAATGTATCCATGACAATTTTTTGATTGTGCTGATAGTGACTCCTAGCATGAGGTTCTCGCAACCCGTCATGAGCCCGCCCCGATGCAACGTACCTCTTCCTTGCAACACACGCCCTCAATGGCCGGCTGGCTCAATGGCCTGATCGGCGTAGTCATTTTCAGCGGCTCGCTGCCGGCCACGCGCCTGGCCGTGACGCAGTTCGACCCGCTGTTTCTGACCTTCGCCCGGGCCAGCATCGCCGGCGTCCTGGCGCTGTGCCTGTTGCTGCTGTTGCGCCAGCCACGCCCGGCCCGCGCGCAATTGATGTCGCTGGTGATTGTCGCGGCCGGCGTGGTGTTGGGCTTTCCGCTGTTGACGGCATTGGCACTGAAGCATGTGACTTCGGCGCACAGCATCGTGTTTGTCGGCCTGTTGCCACTGGCCACGGCGATTTTCGGCGTACTGCGTTGCGGCGAGCGCCCGCGCCTGGCGTTCTGGCTGTGCTCGGCGCTGGGCAGCCTGATGGTGGTCGGGTTTGCCTTTAGCCAGGGCGTAACCGCCAATCCGCTTGGCGATGTGCTGATGCTGCTGGCGATTCTCGCCTGCGGGCTGGGCTATGCCGAAGGCGCACGCCTGTCCAGAACCCTCGGTGGCTGGCAGGTGATCTGTTGGGCCCTGTTGCTGGCATTGCCGTTGATGCTGGTCCTCAGCCTGTGGACGGCGCCGGTTTCGTTCGCGGCTATCACCCTGCCGGCCTGGGTCAGCCTGGGGTATGTGTCGGTGTTCAGCATGCTGGTCGGCTTTGTGTTCTGGTACCGCGGGCTGGCGCAAGGGGGCGTGGCAGCGGTGGGTCAGTTGCAGCTTTTGCAGCCGTTCTTTGGCCTGGCGCTGGCGGCCACATTGCTGGGTGAACAGGTCAGTGCCGGCATGCTGGGCGTAACCCTTGCGGTGATTGGTTGCGTGGCGGGAGCGAAGCGTTTTGCAAGGTAAGACTTGCTCGTCACGCCTGCGTAAAAACCCTTTCGTTTGTAAGAATATTGTCAATTTTATGTAAGGCAAAACATACAATCCACTTCTAAATGATATTCATTTGCGTTAATGTCCCGATCCGTTTGAATTCTTCCCCCATGAATCCAACTGATCGACAAGGACTGTTCTGCAATGAAATGCCCTCCGTTTTCCCGTTGCCTGCTCACGGTAGCGCTGCTGTCAGCCACTGCCGTCCAGGCCGAGGAAATCCTCGAAGCCGACACTGCTGCCACCAGCGCCACCGAACTGGATGCCTCGTTTGTCACCGCCAGCGGTGGCGGCACCGACCTGCGCGATGCGCCGGCCAGTGTCAGTGTGATCACCCGCGAAGAGATCGAGCGCCAGCCGGTCTACGACCTCAATACCCTGCTGCGGCGCATTCCGGGCGTGACCGGCGGCTTTGGCCCGGTCGGTGAACAATCGAAGATCAAGCTGCGCGGCCTGGACGACAAGTACACGTTGATTCTGGTCGACGGCAAACGCATCGGCAGCTCGGCCGACACCAATTACCGCCGCGATCTGGGCCGTCAGGACCTGAACTGGATTTCGCCGAACATGATCGAGCGCATCGAAATCGTTCGCGGACCGATGTCGTCGCTGTATGGCTCGGACGCCATGGGCGGCGTGATCAATATCATCACCCGCAAGGTGGCACGCGAATGGAGCGGCTCGCTCAACGTCAACACCACGATCCCCGAGGACTCCGATCGCGGCCAGACGAATCAGACCAGTCTCAACCTGTCCGGCCCGCTGACCGAGTCGGTCGGCCTGCGCCTGGGCGCCAACCTGACCCGCCGCGCCAGCGACGAGGCCGAGCCGCGCCTGGATGCATTCGGTGACTACAAATACAACGATGGCGCCGGCGGCTCGAAGGATCACAGCGTCAATGCGTTGCTGGACTGGAAGATCAACGACAACCACAGCCTGTCGTTCGAGGCGACCCAGGGCGTGGAGCGTTCATGGTCATCGAAGAAGACCTTCGGCGATTGGGGCGACACGGTGGGCGAAGGCTTTGGCGCCGGGCGCCTGACCCGCGACAGCTTTGTGCTCTCGCACCACGGCGACTGGGGGTTTGGTACTTCGCGGGTGGATGCGTACCTGAACAAGTTCAAGAACGACATCAGCGTCGGCAAGGCCAGCTCCGAAGAGAAGATCGTCGAAGGCAGCCTCAACGTGCCCTTCGAGCTGTTGTTCAATCAGCGCCTGACGGTGGGCGGGCAATGGAAGCGTGAACAACTGACCAACACCGATACCCTGGGCACGGTGCCGGTGGATTATCAGGGCGTGGCCGTGGCCGGCTCGGATCTGGAAGGCGATTACTCGGCAGCGTTTATCGAAGATGAAATCTTCCTGCTCGACAACCTGTCGCTGACCCTGGGCAACCGCTTCGATCACAGCGAGGAATACGGCAACCACAACAGCCCGCGCGCCTATGTGGTGTATCACCCGCACCCGGACTGGACCGTACGCGGTGGCGTTTCACGGGGTTTCCGCGCGCCCAGCCTGAAAGAAGGCAGCGCGGGTGCGGCGACCAACTCCGGCGGCCGCGGCTGCACTTCACTGCGGCCCCTGGGCTACGTGACGGGCGCGTGCTGGATGGCCGGCAACCCCAACCTGCGCCCGGAAATCAGCACCAACAAGGAAATCGGCGTGGCCTTCGATCATGAGGGCTGGGAAGCGGGGCTGACCTACTTCCACACCGACTTCACCGACAAGATCGAATATGCGCCGCTGGGCTACTACGAGGGTCGCTGGTGGACCATGCTCGAAAACGCCGACAAGGCGCGCACCCGTGGCTGGGAGGGCAGCTTGCGCGTGCCCGTGGCCAGCAACGTCAACTGGCGCACCAACGCCACCTACATGCTCGAAAGCCGCAACCTGTCGACCGGCCGCGACCTGATCAGCTCGCCCAAACTGTCGCTGTACAGCGCCATCGACTGGCAGGTCACCGAGCGGTTCGGCACTGAACTGTCGGCGCAACATGTCGGCAAACAGCGCGGGGTGGGCACCGACTTCGTCAAGTCCTACACCACCTACGACCTGACGGCCAATTGGGCGGCGAACAAATGGCTGACCCTGAATGTCGGCGTGCAGAACCTGCTCGACGAAGACCCGCGCGACGACTCGACGGCCTTCTATGTGCCGGGCCGCGCGTTCTTTGCCGGCGCCACGACGTATTTTTGATTAACCCATTGCCTCAATGCATGACCCGGGTCACCAGGTAGTTGACCAGCTCCGGGTCATCGTCCAGCTCGATGGCGCGCGCCGGGCGGGGCAGGTCTTGCATGACCTTGTTCCAGAACGCATCGGCGACGTCGTCCTGCGGGTAGTAGCGCACCAGCCAGTTCTCATGACCGCCCATCAGCACCTGGCCCATCAAGGCGCGGCCGATGCCTTTGCGCCGGTAGCGCTTGAGAATAAAGATATCGGCCAGCTCCAGGGCGTCGATGCCCGGCACTTCACTGCGCTCGATCAACACAAAACCTGCGATTTCGCCGTTGACCCGCAACAGGTTGGCGCTCCAGTCCGGGTCTTGCCAGTAACGCACCAGGTGATCTTCATGGACATAGAAGCGGCCATCTTCTTCGACATCCTGAAACTCCCAGTCCGACGACTCGTAAGCATAGAACTGATAGAGGTTGGCGATCACCTCGATATCGTCGGGTTCGGTCGGGATCAACTCGATGGTGAGTTCGGTCATGGGCGAGCCTTCGGGTGCTGCACGGCAGCTATATATAGAAGAGAAACGAAAAACCTTGGCATGCACATCTCGGTAACAGGGAAACCAGGGGCGCTATTGTTTACAAAACGCGGCGAATGGCAAATCCCCTGAACTTGCACGCCTCGCCACGCCTCATAACTGACAAGCCTATCGTGGTGGTAATCCCATGGATCTTGTCGTTGCACGTCCTGAAGGTTTGTATTGTCCGCCCGGAGATTTTTATATCGATCCGTGGCGACCGGTGGCGCGTGCCGTGATCACCCACGGGCACGGTGACCATGCGCGCACCGGCAGCGGCCATTATCTGGCGGCGGCCAGTGGCGAAGGCATTCTGCGCTGGCGGCTGGGGCAGGACATCAACCTGCAAACCCTGGCCTACGGCGAAGCCGTGACGCATAACGGCGTGACCATCAGCCTGCACCCGGCCGGGCACGTGCTGGGCTCGGCGCAAGTACGCCTGGAATATGAGGGCGAGGTCTGGGTCGCGTCCGGCGATTACAAGGTCGAGCCCGACGGCACCTGCGAGGCATTCGAGCCGGTGCGCTGCCACACCTTTATTACCGAGTCGACCTTCGGCCTGCCGATTTATCGCTGGACACCGCAGGCGCAGATTTTCGCCGGCATCAACGACTGGTGGCGCAGCAATGCCGCGCAAGGCAAGGCCAGCGTGTTGTTCGCGTATGCCTTCGGCAAGGCGCAGCGGATTCTGCATGGCATTGACGCCGGCATCGGCCCGATTCTGGCGCATGGCTCGGTCGAGCCGCTGAACCGGGTATACCGCGATGGCGGCATCCGCATTCCCGAAACCCAGTACGCCGGCGACTTCAAGAAGACCGACCCCGCGCTGCGCCAGGCGTTGATCATCGCCCCGCCCTCGGCCGGTGGCAGTACCTGGATGAAACGCTTTGGCGAGTACAGCGATGCCTTTGCCAGTGGCTGGATGATGCTGCGCGGCACCCGCAGGCGCCGCGGCGTGGATCGCGGTTTTGTGCTGTCCGATCACGCCGACTGGCCGGGCCTGTTGTGGGCCATCGAACAGACCGGCGCCGAGCGGGTGATGGTCACCCACGGTTCGGTGGCGATTCTGGTGCGCTACCTGCGCGAACTCGGCCTGGATGCCCAAGGCTTTGAAACCGAATACGGCGACGAAGAAGACAGCACCACGGCGCCTGAAGCCGAGCAACCCACGCCTGAGCAAACCGCATGAAAGCCTTTGCCGAACTCTATGCCCGGCTGGACGCCACCACCTCCAGCAACGCCAAGCTGGCGGCGATGCACGACTATTTTTACCAGGCGGCGCCAGACGATGCAGCGTGGGCAGTGTTTTTCCTGGCCGGTGGCCGGCCACGGCAACTGGTGCCCAGCCGAGTACTGCGTGAGCAGGCCACCGAGTTGAGCGGCCTGCCGGCCTGGCTGTTCGAAGAAAGCTACCAGGCGGTCGGCGATCTGGCAGAAACCCTGTCGCTCTTGCTCCCGCATGCCGAACACAACAGCGATGAAGGTCTGGCGGTATGGCTGCAAGACAAGTTGCTGCCGCTGCGCGGTCTCGCGCCCGAGGTGCTGGCCGAACGCTTGCCGGCACTGTGGGCGCAACTGGATCGCAGCAGCCTGATGGTGTGCATCAAGCTGATCACCGGCAGCTTTCGTGTCGGCGTGTCCAAACTGCTGGTCACCCGCGCCCTGGCGGCCATGGCCGGGCTGGACAGCAAGCGCGTCGCCCAGCGACTGGTGGGTTACACCGATCTTTCGCACCGCCCGACGGCGGCGTCTTATCTGAAACTGATCGCGCCTGAATCGGACGACGAACATGCCCAGCGCGGTGGCCAGCCTTACCCGTTTTTTCTCGCCCATGCCCTGCAACAGCCGGTGGAGCAGTTCGAGGCGCTGATTGGCCCGGCACAAGACTGGCAAGTGGAGTGGAAGTGGGACGGCATTCGTGCCCAGGTGGTCAAGCGCGAGGGCCGCTTGTGGGTCTGGTCGCGGGGTGAAGAACTGGTCACCGAGCGCTTTCCGGAATTGCACAGCCTGGCCCAGTGCCTGCCCGACGGTACGGTGATCGACGGCGAGATCGTGGTGTGGAAGGCCCCGGATATCGAACCTTCAAGCGAAGCCGACTCTGCCCTGAATGACTTTGCCCTGAGTACTGAAAGCACGGCGCCATGGGTTCAGCCGTTTGCCCTGTTGCAGCAACGCATCGGGCGCAAGACGCTGGGCAAGAAGATCCTGGGCGATGCACCCGTCGTGATGCTCGCCTACGACCTGCTGGAATGGCAGGGCCATGACTGGCGCAGCCGTGCGCAACACGAGCGCCGCACTCAATTGGAACAAGTTATCGAGGCCAGTCACAGCCCGGTGCTGCTGCCCTCCCCCGTGATCACCGGTGCAGACTGGCAAGACCTCGCCCGCCAGCGTGAAGCGGCGCGCAGCCTGGGCGTGGAAGGCATGATGCTCAAGGCCCGCGAATCGTTGTATGGCGTCGGCCGCACCAAGGACATGGGCGTGTGGTGGAAATGGAAACTCGACCCGTTCAGTGTCGATGCCGTGTTGATCTATGCCCAGCGCGGCCACGGCCGGCGCGCCAGTTTGTACAGCGACTACACCTTTGCGGTGTGGGACGGCCCGCCCGGCGCCCGTGAGCGCACGCTGGTGCCGTTCGCCAAGGCCTATTCCGGGCTGACCGATGAAGAGATGCGCAAGGTTGACGCCATCATTCGCAAGACCACCGTTGAGAAGTTCGGCCCGGTGCGCAGCGTCACCCCGACCCTGGTATTCGAACTGGGCTTTGAAGGCATTGCCCTGTCGAAGCGGCACAAGAGCGGCATTGCCGTGCGCTTTCCGAGAATGCTGCGCTGGCGGCATGACAAGCCGGTGGATGAAGCGGACAGCCTGGCGACCTTGCAGGACTTGCTAGGCTAGCGCCCCAAAACAATGCAAGAAACAGGCACTGCATCATTTTGAATCACACCAGCGCCGCAGGAGCGGCTTTAGCTGCGAGCCTGCGTGGTCATTCGCAGCGATTCGCGGTCAAAGCCGCCGCTACGGTTGTGTGTGCCTCGAAGATGGCAAACAGACATAATTGCGACACGGGCTTATATTTCAAACGCACGTTTTGTTCGTTGGTTCAGAAATTGCTATCCGTTAGCTGTCTGGCATCCGCCGGTAGCAGTCTTCCAGGCTGCTGCGCCTTATTCTGGTTTTAGGAACTGAGCATGAAAAAAGCATGGTTGACCCTGTCTGCGCTGGCTCTGTGTGTCGCTGCTGGTAGCGCGATGGCCAAGGAATACAAGGAACTGCGTTTTGGCGTCGATCCATCTTATGCACCGTTCGAGTCCAAGGCTGCCGACGGCAGCCTGCAAGGCTTCGATATCGATCTGGGCAATGCGATCTGCAAGGAACTGAAAGTCACCTGCAAATGGGTCGAAAGCGATTTCGACGGCATGATTCCAGGCCTTAAGGCACGCAAGTTCGACGGCGTGATTTCGTCGATGACCGTGACCCCGGCCCGCGAAAAAGTCATCGATTTCTCCGATGAACTGTTCTCCGGCCCGACCTCGCTGGTGTTCAAAAAGGGTGCAGGCCTGAGCACCGATCTGGCCACCCTCAAGGGCAAGACCGTCGGTTACGAGCAAGGCACCATTCAGGAAGCCTACGCCAAGGCCGTGCTGGACAAGGCCGGCGTGGTGACCAAGGCCTACCAGAACCAGGACCAGGTTTACTCCGACCTGACCTCGGGCCGTCTGGACGCTTCGATCCAGGACATGCTGCAAGCCGAGCTGGGCTTTCTGAAGTCGCCAAAGGGCGCCGACTACGAAGTCAGCGAGCCGGTCGACAGCGAACTGCTGCCTGCCAAGACCGCCATCGGTATCGCCAAAGGTAACACTGAGCTCAAGGAACTCCTGAACAAAGGTATCAAAGCGTTACACGCTGATGGCACCTACGCCGAAATCCAGAAAAAACACTTCGGCGACCTGAACCTGTACAGCGGTAAATAAATAGCCCCCGATAAAGGGAGCCCGCCCATCGATTTCGGCTATGATCCGCCGCCGTTTTCGATGGGCGTTTTTGTTGCTGACCGCTGAAGGTTTTATCCATGTTCGAGACATTACTGACCACTCTGGGACTCTCGGCTTTCAGCCTCAGGGGCTTTGGCCCGCTGTTGCTTGAAGGCACCTGGATGACCATCAAGCTTTCAGTGCTGTCGCTGCTGCTGAGCATCGTGCTCGGGCTGATCGGCGCCAGCGCCAAACTGTCGGGCAGCGCCTTGCTGCGCGTGCCGGCACAGATCTACACCACCCTGATCCGCGGTGTGCCGGACCTGGTGCTGATGCTGTTGATTTTCTACAGCCTGCAGACCTGGCTGAGCCTGTTCACCGATGCCATGGGCTGGGATTACATCGAGATCGACCCGTTCAGCGCCGGTGTGATTACCCTGGGCTTTATCTATGGGGCGTATTTCACCGAGACCTTTCGTGGCGCGATCCTGTCGGTGCCGCGCGGTCAGGTCGAGGCGGCGGTTGCCTATGGCCTCAAGCGCAGCCAGCGGTTTCGTTATGTGGTGTTCCCGCAGATGATGCGCTTTGCCCTGCCGGGCATCGGCAATAACTGGCAGGTGCTGCTCAAGGCCACCGCGCTGGTGTCGATCATCGGTCTGGCCGATCTGGTCAAGGCTTCGCAGGACGCCGGCAAGAGCACCTATCAACTGTTCTACTTCCTGGTGGTGGCCGCTTTCATCTACCTGATGATCACCAGCGCCTCCAATATCGCCCTGCGTTGGGCGGAACGGCATTACGCCGCTGGCAGCCGGGAGGCCAAGCGATGATCGAGTTGCTGCAGGAATACTGGCGCCCCTTCCTCTATAGCGACGGCGTGCACATCACCGGTCTGGCCATGACGATGTGGCTGCTCAGCGCCTCGATCGCCATCGGCTTCTGTGTCTCGATTCCGTTGTCTATCGCACGGGTCTCGGACAGTCGCTGGTTGCGCTGGCCGGTGCAGTTCTACACCTATGTGTTTCGCGGCACGCCGCTGTATATCCAGTTGCTGATTTGCTACACCGGCATCTACAGCATCGCCGCGGTGCGCGAACAACCGCTGCTCGATGCGTTCTTTCGCGATGCGATGAACTGCACGCTGCTGGCCTTTACGCTCAACACCTGTGCCTACACCACAGAGATTTTTGCAGGCGCGATTCGCAGCATGGCGCACGGTGAAATCGAGGCGGCCAAGGCCTATGGCCTGAGCGGCTGGAAGCTGTATGCCCATGTGATCATGCCGTCGGTGCTGCGCCGTTCGCTGCCGTACTACAGCAACGAAGTGATCCTGATGCTGCATTCCACCACCGTGGCCTTTACCGCCACCGTGCCGGACATTCTCAAGGTGGCGCGGGACGCCAACTCGGCGACCTTCATGACCTTTCAGTCGTTCGGCATCGCTGCCTTGCTGTACCTGAGTGTCACTTTCATTCTGGTCGGGCTGTTTCGCCTGGCCGAACGGCGCTGGCTGGCCTTTCTCGGCCCGGCTCACTAGGAAGGTCCACCATGCGGCATTTGACTCATGACCTGCTGTCGCCGGTGCCGGGCACGGCGCGGCAGATTCACAGCTTTCATTACGGCCCGGACAACGGCGCCTGCAAGGTCTATATCCAGGCCTCTCTGCATGCCGACGAACTGCCGGGCATGCTGGTGGCGTGGTACCTCAAGCAGCGCCTGGACGAGCTGGAACGTGCGGGCAAGCTCAAGGGCGAGATCGTGGTGGTACCGGTGGCCAATCCGGCCGGCCTTGAACAAGTGCTGATGGACACGCCGCTGGGCCGCTACGAACTCGAAAGCGGACAGAACTTCAACCGCCACTTCGTCGACCTCGCTGAACAGGTCGGCGATGCCGTCCAAGACCTGCTGACCGACGATGTGCAAGACAATGCCCGGCTGATTCGCACGTACCTGCGCCAAGCGTTGCTTGAACAGAGTGCCGCCACGCAATTGCAGTCCCAGCGCCTGACCTTGCAGCGCCTGGCCTGCGACGCCGACATGGTGCTCGACCTGCACTGCGATTTCGAATCGGTCGAGCACTTGTACACCACGCCCGAAGCCTGGCCGCAGGTCGAGAATCTGGCGCGCTACCTGGGCTCGCACGCCAATATGCTCGCCACCGACTCGGGCGGTCAGTCGTTCGACGAATGCTTCACGCTGGTCTGGTGGCAGTTGCAGCAACGCTTTGGCGCGCGCGTGCCGATGGGCAGCTTCTCGGTGACCCTGGAGCTGCGCGGCCAGGCCGATGTCAGCCATGCCGTGGCCAGCCGCGACTGTCAGGCGATCATTCTGTACCTGATCAATTTTGGCGCCATCGACGGCGAACACACCGAGCCGCCCGAACTACTTTACCCCGCCACGCCGCTGGCAGCCGTGGAACCGGTGGCGACGCCGGTGGGCGGACTGCTGGTGTTCTGCGCAATGCCCGGCGAATACGTCGAGGCCGGCCAGTTGCTTGCCGACATCATCGACCCGATCAGCGATACCGTGACCCAGGTCCGCGCCCCGCAAGCCGGCTTGCTGTATGCCCGCTCCCTGCGGCGCATGGCGACGGCCGGCATGGTCATCGCCCACGTCGCCGGCACCCAGGTCTGTCGCGATGGCTACCTGCTTTCTCCTTGAGGACTTTATGTACAAACTGACCATCGATGGCCTGCACAAAAGCTACGGCGACAACCACGTGCTCAAGGGCGTTTCGCTCAAGGCAAAAAGCGGTGATGTGATCTGCCTGATCGGCGCCAGCGGCTCGGGCAAAAGCACGTTTTTGCGTTGCATCAACTTTCTTGAACAACCCAACGACGGCGCCATGAGCCTGGACGACAAGCAGATCCGCATGGTCCAGGACAAGGACGGCATGCGCGTCGCCGACCCGCAAGAGCTGCAACGCCTGCGCACCCGGCTGGCCATGGTGTTCCAGCACTTCAACCTGTGGGCGCACATGACGGTGCTGGAAAACATCACCATGGCCCCGCGCCGGGTGCTGGGCGTGCCCAAGGCTGAAGCCGAGGCACGGGCGCGCAAGTACCTGGAAAAGGTCGGCCTGCCCGAACGCGTCGCCGAGCAGTACCCGGCGTTTCTGTCCGGCGGCCAGCAGCAACGGGTGGCCATTGCCCGCGCCCTGGCGATGGAGCCGGACATCATGCTGTTCGATGAACCGACCTCGGCGCTTGACCCTGAACTGGTCGGCGAAGTGCTCAAGGTGATCCAGGGCCTGGCCGAGGAAGGCCGCACGATGATTCTGGTCACCCACGAGATGGGCTTTGCGCGCAAGGTCGCCACCCAGGTGGTGTTCCTGCACAAGGGCCTGATCGAGGAAGCGGGGCACCCGGATGAAGTGCTGAATAATCCGCAAAGCGAGCGCTTGCAGCAGTTTTTGAGCGGCAATCTGAAATAAGGCTTCCCACAAGAAAAACAATGGCCTTGTGCTGCGGTCCGTATCTTGAGCCCCTTCAGGAACGTGCCGTCGCGCATGAGCAAACATCCCGACATCGCCCGAGCGTGGTTTGACTCGCTGGGCTGGACGCCCTTCCCGTTCCAGAAACAGGTATGGGCGGCGGTCAAACGCGGTGAGTCGGGGCTGCTGCATGCCAGCACCGGGTCCGGCAAGACCTATGCAGTGTGGCTGGCGGCACTGAATAAATTTGTCCGCGTACCTGACAAACCACCCAAAGGCAAAGACAAGAGCGCGCCGCTGACGGTGATCTGGATCACGCCGATGCGCGCCCTGGCCGCCGACACGCAACGCTCGCTGCAAGCGCCTCTGGTCGAAATGGAAATCGCCTGGTCGGTGGGTTTGCGCACCGGCGACACCTCCAGCAGCGAGCGAGCACGCCAGGGCCGGCGCCTGCCTTCGGCGCTGGTCACCACACCTGAAAGCCTGACCCTGCTGCTGGCCCGTGCCGACGCGCAAAGCGCGCTGGGCAACCTGCAAATGGTCGTGGTGGATGAATGGCATGAGCTGCTCGGCAACAAGCGCGGCGTGCAATTGCAACTGGCGCTGGCACGCCTGCGGCGCTGGAATCCGCAACTGATCGTGTGGGGTATTTCCGCCACACTGGGCAATCAGGAACATGCCCGGCAGGTGCTGCTCGGTGGCGATGACAGTGACGGTAGCGGCGGCGTCACGGTGCAGGGCAAGGTGATCAAGGACTTGCAGGTCGACACGCTGTTACCGGCAACGATAGAGCGCTTTCCGTGGGCCGGGCACATGGGCCTGAGCATGCTCAAGCAAGTAGTCGCCGAGGTCGACAGCAGCAACAGTTGCCTGTTGTTCACCAACACCCGCGCGCAATCGGAGCTGTGGTATCAGGCCATTCTTGGCGCCCGCCCCGACTGGGCCGGGCTGATTGCCCTGCACCACGGCTCGCTGTCGCGCGAGGTGCGCGACTGGGTCGAACGGGCGCTAAAGGACGGCCAGCTCAAGGCCGTGGTGTGTACTTCAAGCCTGGACCTGGGCGTGGATTTTCTGCCGGTCGAGCGGGTGTTGCAGATTGGCTCGCCCAAGGGCGTGGCGCGGCTGATGCAACGCGCCGGGCGTTCAGGCCATGCGCCGGGACGGGCCTCGCGGGTCACGCTGGTGCCGACGCACAGCCTGGAACTGGTCGAAGCGGCCGCCGCGCAGGTGGCGGTGGCCGCGCGCATGATCGAGGCGCGGCACTCACCGCATCAGCCGCTGGATGTGCTGGTCCAGCATCTGGTCAGCATGGCGCTGGGCGGCGGTTTCAAGCCCGACGAACTGTTCGATGAGGTGCGCGGTGCCTGGGCCTATCGCAATCTCGACGAGGCGCACTGGCAATGGGCGCTGGCCTTTGTGCGTAGCGGCGGCCACTCGCTGACCGCCTACCCCGATTATCGCCGCGTCGAACCGGACGAGCACGGCATCTGGCGGGTGCCGGATGCACGCCTGGCGCGCCGGCACCGCATGAGCATCGGCACCATCGTCAGTGACGCCAGCATCACCGTGAAGTACTGGAAAAAAGGCGGCGGCTCGCTGGGCACGGTCGAAGAAGGCTTTATCGCCAGGCTCAGGCCCGGCGACCATTTTCTGTTTGGCGGTCGCCTGCTGGAGCTGGTGCGGGTCGAGGACATGACCGCCTATGTCAAGCGCGCCACCGGCAAGAAAGCGGCCGTGCCGCGCTGGAATGGCGGGCGCATGCCGCTGTCCAGCGAACTGGCCGAGGCGGTGGTGGACCAATTCGACGCCGCCGCCCATGGCGTGTTCGCCAGCCCCGCCATGCAGGCGGTCAAACCGCTGCTGGCGCTCCAAGAGCAGTGGTCGGCGTTGCCGCAACGTGACCGGCTACTGGCAGAAACCTTGAAGTCGCGCGAAGGCTGGCACCTGTTTCTTTACCCTTTCGCCGGGCGCCATGTGCACCTGGGGCTGGCCAGCCTGCTGGCCTGGCGGCTGAGCCGGCGCCAGCCGCTGACCTTTTCGATGGCGGTCAACGATTACGGCCTGGAACTGCTCAGCAGCAGCGAGCTGGACTGGCACGCGCTGCTGCATGAAGGCGGGCTGTTCGACGAGGCGCATCTGGCCGAGGACATCATGGCCAGCCTGAATGCCAGTGAACTGGCCCAAAGGCGCTTTCGCGAGATCGCCAGAATCGGCGGGCTGGTGTTTGCAGGCTATCCGGGCGCCGGCAAAAGCATTCGCCAGTTACAGGCCTCGAGCGGTCTGTTCTTTGAGGTGTTCAAGCAGTACGACCCCGACAACCGCCTGCTGGGCCAGGCCCACGATGAAGTGCTGAGTCTGGAGCTGGATTATCAGCGCCTGCAGGACACCTTGCAGCGCCTGGGCCGCTTGCCGCTGGACCTGCATGCTCTCAAGCGCGCCACGCCACTGGCATTTCCGCTACTGGTCGAGCGCCTGCGCGAAAGCCTCAGCAGCGAGAAACTCGCCGACCGTATTGCGCGCATGGTGCGCGATCTGGAAAAAGCCGCCGGTCCGCAGGTGGACGCATGAGCCCTGAACTTGAAGTGCAACTGGCTGGCGAGACCTTGTGGCTGCTGGCTGACAAGGCGCTGTATTACCCCTCGGCGAAAACATTGCTGATGGGCGATGTGCATTTTGGCAAGGCGGCTGCCTATCGCCGCCTGGGCCAACCGGTGCCGCATGGCACCACGCGCGGCAACCTTGAACGCATCGATCGGTTGCTCGCACGCTACCCGAGCGAACGGCTGATAGTTCTCGGCGACTTTCTACACGCGCCGCAATCCCACGCCCCGACAACCCTGGCAGCACTGGCCGAATGGCGGGCGCAGAATGCCGGACTGTCGATCACTCTGATCCGCGGCAACCATGACGATCGCGCTGGTGACCCGCCGGATTATCTGAGCATCGATGTGGTGGATGCGCCCTTGTTGCTGGGCCCGTTTGCCTTGCAGCATGAGCCTGACCCGCACCCGACTCACCATGTGCTGGCCGGCCATGTGCATCCGGTGTTTACCCTGCACGGGCGCGGTCGGCAAAGCCTGCGCTTGCCGTGCTTTGTACTGGGTGAAAAGGTCAGCCTGGTACCGGCATTCGGAGAATTCACCGGGGGCTACAGCGTGCGGCCGCAGCCGGACCAGCGCCTGTATGTCAGTGGCGATGGCGCGGTCTGGGCGTTACGCGGATAAAGCGCGGGCAAGCGTCAGACAACAGGCGCAGGCGGCGGCTTGTCAGGCAGGGTCGGCTCACCGGGTTCGATGGGCTGCGGCGTATCAGGCGTGGGTTGGCCTGGAATGCCGCCACCCACCATATTCAAGTGCTGGTCAGCCATCAGCGACCAGGCCAGCAGCCCGATCTCGTTGAGGGGCACAACTCGCTGTCCAGCATGTTTCGAATCGATTTTCATGGGGCACTCCTGAACGTTGGTTCCCTCACCGCTGGCGGGGAAGAACAGTCACCCAGTAGAGTGCCGATCCGGGCATAAATTCAATCACCCGTTCATGAAATCTGTGTTAAGGACGCCCTTAAGCGCGTGGCAGGGTCACGCCACGTTGCCCCTGGTACTTGCCGCCACGGTCCTTGTAAGACACTTCGCACTCTTCATCGGACTCAAGGAAAAGCATCTGTGCGACGCCCTCGTTGGCGTAGATCTTGGCCGGCAACGTGGTGGTATTGGAGAACTCCAGGGTCACATGGCCTTCCCATTCCGGCTCCAGCGGCGTGACGTTGACGATGATGCCGCAGCGCGCGTAGGTGCTCTTGCCCAGGCAGATAGTCAGTACGTTGCGCGGAATGCGGAAGTACTCGACGGTGCGGGCCAGGGCGAAGGAGTTTGGCGGGATGATGCAGACATCGCTTTTAACGTCGACGAAGCTGTTGGCATCGAAGTTTTTCGGATCGACGGTCGCCGAGTTGATGTTGGTGAAGATCTTGAATTCGTCGGCGCAACGCACATCGTAACCGTAGCTGGAGACGCCAAAGGAGATCAGGCGTTCAGCGCCTTCGCCACGCATCTGGCGCTCGACGAAAGGTTCGATCATGCCGTGCTCTTGCGCCATGCGGCGAATCCACTTGTCCGATTTGATGCTCATGGCGGTGTCCTGAAATAACGAGGTGAAAAATATGCGGGCATCTTACCGGGCCGAGGCGCCTCCTACAAAGGCCACGCGGCGCTGTCCGACGGGCAAAGGTGGCTAATGCAAATAATCCTCACCTGCCCATTGGCACTTTCCGGAAAAACGGTTAAGGTGGCGCCACTGTGTTGCTTGTGTCACTGAGAATCTCTACAAGATGTTGAATCCGATCACCATCACCATGAATTTCCAGCTCTTTGCACTCAGTCTCGGTCGGGGTGTTTCCTGATCCGCAGTTAACTTTGTCCAAGGAGATGCATCATGTCCAATCGCCAAACTGGTACCGTCAAGTGGTTCAACGATGAAAAAGGCTTCGGCTTCATCACTCCACAATCTGGCGAAGATCTGTTCGTGCACTTCAAAGCCATCCAGATCGACGGCTTCAAAACCCTGAAAGAAGGCCAGCAAGTTACTTTCGTCGCTACCCGCGGCCAGAAAGGCATGCAGGCTGAAGAAGTGCAAGTAGCTTAATTTGCGCTGATTCGCTTCAAAAAACCCCGCTCTCGAGCGGGGTTTTTTATTGCCTGCGAAAAGGTCTTGCCAGCTAGCAAGGGCCGACCACTATGGCCGGCCCTGAGACCTTTCAATCATCACTGACCGAAATGGTCGGCAGCGCCGGGCTGGCCGCCTCTTGCAGCACAATGCGCGCACCGACCTGACGGGCCAGCTCCTGGTAGACCATGGCGATCTGGCTTTGCGGCTCGGCGATGACCGTAGGCTTACCGCCGTCGGCCTGTTCGCGAATCAGGATCGATAGCGGCAGCGAGGCCAGCAGTTCGACGTCGTACTGGCTGGCGAGCTTCTCGCCGCCACCTTCGCCGAACAAATGCTCGGCATGGCCGCAATTGGAGCAGATGTGCACGGCCATGTTTTCGACCACGCCCAGCACCGGGATATTGACCTTGCGGAACATCTCTACGCCTTTCCTGGCGTCCAGCAACGCCAGGTCCTGTGGCGTGGTAACGATCACGGAACCGGCCACCGGGACTTTCTGCGCCAGGGTCAGCTGGATGTCGCCGGTGCCCGGTGGCATGTCGATGATCAGGTAGTCGAGGTCGTTCCAGGCGGTCTGGGTCACCAGTTGCAGCAAGGCGCCGGACACCATCGGCCCACGCCAGACCATCGGCGTGTTGTCATCGGTCAGAAAGGCCATCGACATGACTTCGACACCATGCGCCTCGATGGGCACAAACCACTTCTGATCCTTGACCTTGGGCCGGGTACCTTCGGCAATGCCGAACATGATGCCCTGGCTTGGACCATAGATATCGGCGTCGAGAATACCGACCCTCGCCCCTTCACGGGCCAGCGCCAGCGCCAGGTTGGCGGCGGTGGTCGACTTGCCGACGCCACCCTTGCCCGAGGCTACCGCGACAATGTTCTTTACATTGGCCAGGCCCGGAATCTGGCTTTGCGCCTTGTGCGCCTGAATCCGGCTGTCGATGCGCACATTGGCAGAGGTCACGCCATCCAGACCTTCGATGGCGGTCTGCAGCACCTGCGCCCAGCCCTTGCTGAACAAGCCTGCGGCATAGCCCAGCTCGATCTGCACGCTGACGTTGCCCGCATCGATATCGATGGCCTGCACGCAACCGGCGCTGACCGGGTCCTGATTAAGATAAGGGTCGGTGTACTGGCGAAGAATTGTCTCCACCGCTGCGCGGGTCACTGCGCTCATGGACTGGCTCCGATATAGAAACTTGAGTAAAACAGGCGGCTATCCTACCCGTTATGGCAGGCGGCGCCATGCTTTCACTGCAAATCCGGGCCGTTTCCTACGTGCGCACGGGGTGAAAAAAAATCCCCACACCTTTATAGTGGCCGGTCTTCGTTTGACTTCAAGTAGCCGAGCCCCATGTCCGAGCCACGCAAGATTCTCGTTACCAGCGCCCTGCCCTATGCCAATGGTTCCATCCACCTTGGCCACATGCTCGAGTACATCCAGACCGACATGTGGGTGCGCTACCAGAAGCACCGCGGCAACCAGTGCACCTATGTCTGCGCGGACGACGCCCACGGCTCGGCCATCATGCTGCGCGCCGAAAAGGAAGGCATTACTCCCGAGCAACTGATCGACAACGTCAAGGCCGAGCACAGCGCCGACTTTGCCGACTTTCTGGTCGACTTCGACAATTTTCACTCGACGCACTGCGATGAAAACCGCGAGCTGTCGAGCCTGATCTACACCCGCCTGCGCGATGCAGGTCATATCGCCACCCGTTCGGTCACCCAGTATTTCGACCCGGACAAGAAAATGTTCCTCGCCGACCGCTTCATCAAGGGCACCTGCCCGAAATGCAGCGCCGAGGACCAGTACGGCGACAACTGCGAAAAATGCGGTGCCACTTACGCACCGACCGAGCTGAAGGACCCGAAATCGGCGATCTCCGGCGCCACGCCGGTGCTCAAGGATTCCAAGCACTTCTTCTTCGACCTGCCCGCCTTCCAGGACATGCTCCAGCAGTGGACCCGTAGCGGCACGCTGCAGGAAGCGGTGGCCAACAAGCTGGCCGAATGGCTCGACAGCGGCTTGCAGCAGTGGGACATCTCACGTGACGCGCCGTATTTCGGCTTCGAGATCCCGGACGAGCCCGGCAAATATTTCTATGTGTGGCTGGATGCGCCGATCGGCTACATGGCCAGCTTCAAGAACCTGTGCGCCCGCCGCCCGGAACTGGACTTCGATGCGTACTGGAACAAGGATTCCAGCACCGAGCTGTACCACTTCATCGGCAAGGACATCGTCAACTTCCACGCCCTGTTCTGGCCCGCGATGCTGGAAGGCGCAGGCCTGCGCAAGCCGACTGCCATCAACGTACACGGCTACCTGACCGTCAACGGCCAGAAGATGTCCAAGTCGCGCGGCACCTTCATCAAGGCGCGCACCTACCTGGATCATCTGTCGCCGGAATACCTGCGCTACTACTACGCCTCCAAGCTGGGCCGTGGCGTCGACGATCTGGACCTGAACCTTGATGACTTCGTGCAGAAGGTCAACTCCGACCTGATCGGCAAACTGGTGAACATTGCCAGCCGTTGCGCCGGCTTCATTCACAAGGGCAATGCCGGCGTTCTGGTCGAGAGCAACGCCGCACCGGAACTGACCGAAGCGTTCCAGGCCGCTGCACCGAGCATCGCCGAGGCCTACGAGGCCCGCGACTTCTCCCGTGCAATGCGCGAAATCATGGCCCTGGCCGACCGCGCCAATGCCTTTATTGCCGACAAGGCGCCGTGGTCACTGGCCAAGCAGGAAGGCAAGCAGGATGAGGTTCAGGCCATCTGCGCACTGGGCATCAACCTGTTCCGCCAACTGGTGATTTTCCTCAAGCCGGTGCTGCCGAACCTGGCCAGCGACGCCGAGCAGTTCCTCAATGTGGCGCCGCTGACCTGGAACGATCACCTGACCCTGCTGGGCAACCATCAGCTCAATCCGTTCTCGGCGCTGATGACCCGTATCGACCCGGCCAAGATCGAGGCCATGGTTGCAGCGTCCAGGGAAGACCTGGCCGCCAGCAATGCAGAGCAAGCGCCCAAAGGCAATGGCGAACTGGCCAAGGACCCGCTGTCTCCGGAAATCGAGTTTGATGCCTTCGCCGCTGTCGACCTGCGCGTGGCGCTGATCGTCAAGGCCGAACCTGTTGAAGGTGCCGACAAGCTGTTGCGCCTGACCCTGGATATCGGCGACGAACAACGCAACGTGTTCTCCGGCATCAAGAGCGCTTACCCGGACCCGAGCCTGCTCGAAGGCCGCCTGACCATGATGATCGCCAACCTGAAAGCGCGCAAAATGCGCTTCGGCATCTCGGAAGGCATGGTCATGGCAGCCGGCCCTGGCGGTGAAGAAATCTACCTGCTTAGCCCGGACAGCGGTGCCAAGCCCGGTCAACGCATCAAGTAATACCTGATCGGGGGGCCCGATAACCGCTTTCGCCAGCGGTTATCGGGCCTTTGCCTGTGCGCCGCCCCGCCAGGTTGTCCCGTTAGCATGGGTGGATACCAGCATGAACCTGATTCAACGCATCGACGCCCTGCTGCCTCAGACCCAATGCGGCAAATGCGGCCACCCCGGCTGCATGCCCTACGCCGAAGGCATCGCCAAGGGTGAGGCAATCAATAAATGCCCGCCTGGCGGCGAAGAAACCCTGGCAGGCCTGGCGCGACTGCTCAATACCCAGGCTTTGCCACTGGATACAACCCGCGGCGCGGCGCCTGCGCAAGTGGCGTTTATCCGCGAGGCCGAG
Source organism: Pseudomonas sp. HP_08 (assembly GCF_055284095.1). Lineage (NCBI taxonomy): Bacteria > Pseudomonadati > Pseudomonadota > Gammaproteobacteria > Pseudomonadales > Pseudomonadaceae > Pseudomonas > Pseudomonas sp. HP_08. The sequence goes on from NZ_JBTOQC010000001.1 coordinate 52,044, forward strand.
TGCATCGGCTGCACCAAGTGCATTCAGGCCTGCCCTGTCGATGCAATCGTTGGCGCAGCCAAATGGATGCACACCGTTCTGGTCGACGAATGCACGGGCTGTGACCTGTGTGTCGCACCCTGCCCGGTGGACTGCATCGACATGTTGCCACTTCCGCTGCACGGCGCAGCGCAGCCGGGCAAGGTCGTGCAAATGGTCGGCGACCTGGCCCTGGATGCCGGCCAGCTTCAGGCCCGTACCCACAAGCGCAACCTCGCCCGGTTGCGTTACCAGCGGCGCGAAGCCCGACTGCAGCGCGAGCGCGAACAACGCTTGACTCGCACCCCGCGCACGCAGGCGCCAGAGCCGGTACAGGTTGAGACAAGCACAGAAGACCAGGCGCTGAAACAGGCCAGGATTACCTTGAATATGCTTCAGGCGCAGTTGAATAAATCGCTCAAGGCTTTTGGTCATCCGCCTATTCGCGAACAGGCCATGCGCCTGGCCCAGCTCAAGGGCCAGGTCGATGCGGCGGAACAGGCGCTGCAAGGGCTGGAGCCTGCGAGCCCGCCCCAGCCCGGCCCTCAGACTGCCGCGCAGCCAAAAACCGCTACAGCGCAGCTCAAGCGCGCCAAAATCCAGTTAGCCATGGCCCGCGCCAGCCTCAGCAAGGCACAAACGGCTGGCGCCGCTGCCGAGCAACTGCACGCCTTGCATACCCAGGTGCATGACGCCGAACAGGCGCTGCGTGCCGCCGAACAACCCAGTTAGCCACAAGGGCCCATTCGAAGGCCTCATCAGGACCCAACCGACCATGAATGCCGCCAAACGCCAGGAGATCTTTCGCAGGCTCCACGAGGACAATCCGGACCCGAAAACCGAACTGGCCTATACCACGCCTTTCGAGTTACTGGTTGCCGTGACCCTGTCTGCCCAGGCCACCGATGTCAGCGTCAACAAGGCCACCGCCAGGCTGTTTCCGGTGGCCAATACGCCCGAGGCGATTTACGCGCTGGGTGTTGACGGGCTGTCTGCCTACATCAAGACCATTGGCTTGTATAACAGCAAGGCGCGCAATGTCATCGAAGCCTGCCGCCTGCTCATCGAGCGGCACAACAGTGAAGTGCCGCAAACGCGAGAAGCCCTGGAAGCGCTTCCGGGCGTAGGCCGCAAGACCGCCAACGTGGTGCTCAATACCGCATTCCGGCAGATCGCCATGGCCGTGGACACCCACATCTTCCGCGTCAGCAATCGCACCGGCATTGCGCCTGGCAAGAATGTGGTCGAGGTGGAAAAGCAGTTGATGAAGTTTGTGCCGAAAAATTACCTGCTCGATGCCCATCACTGGCTGATCCTGCATGGTCGCTACGTATGCCAGGCACGCAAGCCTCGCTGCGGCAGTTGCCGTATCGAAGACCTGTGCGACTACAAGGAAAAGACTTCCGACGATTGAGTAATAGATTCATCCAGGCCCCGATGATTGAAAAAATCTTTTTTACCCGCCTGGGGATTGGCGATATAAGGGGCGCCAATGACAGCCTAAGCCTGGAGTCAAATTGCATGAGTACCGGCAAAGAGCAATTGGACGTGGAAGATGATTTCGTGGTCGATGCGGACGACAGCGAAACCCCTTCCGTCGAGCCCGCCAAGACCAATCTGAGCAAACGCCGCACCATTGATAACATGCTTGAAGAACGGCGCCTGCAAAAGGAGCTGGCCGACTACGATTTCGACATCTAGGACCTTGCCCGCAATCCCCCTCAGACCAGCCCGTTGCGCTGTGCCAGCTCGATCAGGTCGACCAGCGAATGTGCATTGAGCTTGAGCAGCAGACGGGTCTTGTAGGTGCTGACCGTCTTGTTGCTCAGGAACATGCTGTCGGCTATTTCCTTGTTGGTCTTGCCCCGGGCCAGCTGCTGCAGAACCATCATTTCCCGTCCTGACAAGCGATCGACCATATCCGCTTCACTGGCGTTGCCCATGCTCGAACGCACCGTATGCAAAGCCTGATTGGGAAAGTAGCTGTACCCGGAAAGCACGGCCTTGATCGCGCTCAGCAACTCGGTGAGATCCTGCTGCTTGCACACATACCCTGCAGCGCCCGCCTGCATGCAACGCATGGAGAAATGCCCAGGCGCCTGGGAAGTGAGAATCAGCACCTTGAAAGGCAGGGCCATGGCCGAAAGGCGGGCAATGACCTCAAGGCCGTCGAGTTTGGGAATGCCGATATCGAGAATCACGATATCCGGCAAGTGCTCACGGGCCAGTTGCAGTGCATCGACGCCGTTGTCGGTCTCCGCAATCACCTCATAACCATGGCGCTCCATCAGCATGCGTACGGCAAGGCGAATGACAGGATGATCATCCACGATCAGCACTTTATTCATGGGCAGTCCAATTTTTGCTATTCGAATTTTCAGAGTCAGCACAATAGCCTAGTCGTTTAGTGCTTTGCATGACGCGCCCCCCTTGAGACCGACAGCCAAAGACCATTCCCACACTTAGCGCAGAACTTTCCTACAAATCTCGCCACAACTGACGAGTCGTCAATGTTCGTCACAAGTTATCCCTTCAAAATCCGGTGGAGTGATTGTTTTCCGGAACGCCGTGATAGAGCCGTTTGTTCCAGGCTTGACAAGCCTTATTGTGCGTCCCTGCACTAAGAGCCCGAACTCACGCAGGTGCTTCATGAACAGACAATCTTCATGACACTCATGCAGATCTTTGTCGGGCAGGAGGCCGATGAACAAAATATCATCCAGCAAAGTGCCATTACTGTGGAGCCAACCCTCTGCGGCCCACCTTCCGGGCACACTGGCGTCGCAGCTTACGCCAAGGTTGCCATGCTTCTTACTCCGACACGCGAAGCACGTGCCGAACGGCATTCAACAATCCTGCAGATGCCCGCAGCGTCGTTAACGCAAGGCCAAATGCCAGCTTGCCGTTTAAAACTACACGTAACCTGACACCGATTTCGTACATATATCTATTTTGGGAGTCAGACCACAAAATATTCAGAAATACCTTACAAGACTTTGTCCGATCTGGCTGACGCCGTGCCCGGTGTCACGTCACTCGGGGACAGGTCTTACACCCATGCAGGGCTCAGTCGCCAAGAAGCTAATACCATCTCCGACGCAGAATCCAGACCCGAAATGCGAAAGAGGAAATGGACTACAGCACTAACAGACGTTGCAATAAAATAAGTAAGACAGTTACCACACGAATAAGTGTATTTATGTAGCCTTCCAATTTTCACTTGCAAATCTTATTACCAGTCGTTACTTTTTTAACAACGACTCTTACTAGATACGGGTGCACCCCACTTACCGGGTAAGTGACCGGGCGAGGCAGGCCATTATAATGACGCCATGGCGTACTGTCTTTTAAGTGGGCGCCGCTTATCAGCAGCGTCGAACGGATTCGATCAACATAAACATGGCCAATCAACTGCACCCTTCCCTTTGTCATGGCCGACCGGGCCTGACAATTCTTTTTGAATGGCCGTGTGTATAACCATGTTCAAAAAGGAATAGACCATGAACAACAAATCTTCACGCTCGACTTCAACATCGTCAACCCCGATGGACCTGACGGCTGCGGTAGAAGAGTTCGTTGCCCAGGGCGGTGTCATTGCCGTCATTGCCGACGGTGAATCAGCAGAGCAGACGACGGGGATGAGCGACAAGGAACAGGCGGCACGCGAACCTGAACTTGACCTGCAGGCGCGGCTGGCACTGCTCAAATCACTGGCCAATAAAGGTGCCGGGGTTTCATCGTTGCAGTATTCCTTGCGCATGAACAAGAAGGACATTCGCCAACTGGCACTGAAACATGGCATCACGATCAACTTCAGCCGGCCGGTCAGAGAGAACCGGAACGCCGCCAGGCACGAGGCGCTCGACGTCGATGACGTGCTCGCCGGGCACGCCATGCATTACTCCAGCCTGGGTTACACGGTGCCTGAAATTGCGCAGGCGCTGGGGCTGAGCATTCGCCAGGTCTGGAATATCGGCAAGGCCTATCGGTTCGAGTTCAAGCAGCAGAAGCAAGGCGATACGCCCTGAACAGAACACCGCACACAGGCACGGGCACACCGGGCGTCGGATGCAAACTGTGCAACATGGCAGGAGAACACCCTTAGTTCATGTAGGAATCATCTACAGAACACAGATCATTCATCTTCACAGCAAGTAAGCTTCTGAAAAAATTCATTTACCCAGAATGAATTGCGCAATAGTGAAGCGCATAGCCAGCATGAGGCCGTCCGAAGCGTTTGCTGACAAAAGCGACTAACGTTATTGGTACCCCCACATAAAGGAGGATACATGCGCATTCCTGTACCTCATCGACTCGACACTTTTCGAATCGACCCGACACAATCATATAGATGGAAATATCATGTCCATACTGAACGAATACAGAAAGCTGGAACAGGCCTTGAAGGCTTGTCAGGAACGGCTTGAATCGCTCAAACACAGCGAGCAACTTTCCAGAGACCTGGCCTTTGAACAAAAACTGCTGACGCTGTTAAAGCGCCATAGCATGGGGATTGAAGACTTGCTGGTTTTTATTCCGAAAGCTGCGCGACAGTGCGTGCCGACGCTGCAAGAGGAGTCGCCTGCCTACAAGGCCTGCCCACCGGTGCAACGCAAGGCTGGCAGACCCCGCATAAAGGCATGAGGCGGTCATGCCGGCGTGCAATGCAGCCCCGGCCGGGGCTGCATTGCATCGTCAGGACGCGACTCAGAAGAACTTGCGGTTCTTGTTCGCAGCAATACGCATGCGCAGTGCATTGAGCTTGATGAAGCCCGCAGCGTCGGCCTGGTTGTAGGCACCGCCGTCTTCTTCGAAGGTGGCAATGTTGGCGTCGAACAGCGAGTCATCGGACTTGCGGCCCGTCACGATCACGTTGCCCTTGTACAGCTTCAGGCGGACCACGCCATTCACGTGCGCCTGGGAGGCATCGATCATCTGTTGCAGCATCAGACGCTCAGGGCTCCACCAGTAGCCGGTGTAGATCAGGCTGGCGTAACGCGGCATCAGCTCGTCCTTGAGGTGAGCCACTTCACGGTCCAGGGTGATCGACTCGATGGCGCGGTGAGCGCGCAGCATGATGGTGCCGCCCGGGGTCTCGTAGCAGCCACGGGACTTCATGCCCACATAACGGTTCTCGACGATGTCGAGGCGACCGATGCCGTTCTCGCCGCCGATGCGGTTCAGTTCAGCCAAAACCTGGGCCGGGCTCAGATCCTTGCCGTCGATGGCAACGATGTCGCCATTGCGGTAGGTCAGCTCGAGGTAGGTCGGGGTGTTAGGCGCGTCTTCGGGCGACTTGGTCCAGCGCCACATGTCTTCTTCGTGCTCGGTCCAGGTGTCTTCCAGTACACCGCCCTCGTAAGAGATGTGCAGCAGGTTGGCATCCATGGAGTACGGCGACTTCTTCTTGCCGTGACGCTCGATCGGGATGGCGTGCTTTTCAGCGTAATCCATCAGTTTTTCGCGCGACAGCAGGTCCCATTCACGCCATGGCGCAATGACCTTGACGCCGGGCTTGAGGGCATAAGCGCCCAGCTCGAAGCGAACCTGATCGTTGCCCTTGCCGGTGGCGCCGTGGGAGATCGCGTCGGCGCCGGTTTCATTGGCGATTTCGATCAGGCGTTTGGCGATCAGTGGACGTGCGATGGAAGTACCCAGCAGGTACTCGCCTTCGTAGACAGTGTTGGCACGGAACATCGGGAAGACGAAATCGCGCACGAACTCTTCGCGCAGATCGTCGATGTAGATTTCTTTGACGCCCATGGCCTGCGCCTTGGCGCGTGCAGGCTCCACCTCTTCGCCCTGCCCCAGGTCAGCGGTGAACGTCACCACCTCGCAGTTATAGGTATCTTGCAGCCACTTCAGAATTACTGAAGTATCGAGGCCACCCGAATACGCCAGAACGACCTTGTTTACGTCCGCCATGCCATCACTCCACCGGGTTGTACGGAAAACCGTCGAGTCTACCGTTCAAACCGGCAGATTTACAGTGGCGCGACAGCGTGTGATGACCAGGCGACAGTTCTTGCCAACCCTTGCGGCGTCAGGATGCCTTGCCGGGCGCGCCTGTTGCGGACGGTGCAGGCGCCGGCAGAGTCGCCGCCGGAGCGACCGGTGGCAGTTCTGCCGGGGCGGCGGGCACGGGCCGTTCTTGAGGGGCAACGCGCTCCAGTTGCACATTTACCCGGCGGTTGCGCGCGCGGTTGGCATTGTTGGTGTTGGCTGCCAGCGGGTAGCGTTCGCCATGAAAACGCAGGGTGATCTGCTCTTCAGGCACGCCATTGGCCTTGAGATAGTCCATGACCGCCAACGCCCGGCGCCGTGACAGGTCGCGGTTGGTGAGGCGGTTGCCGCTGTTGTCCGAGTGGCCGTCCAGTTCGATATGGTTGACCGTCGGGTCAGCCTTCAGGTACGCGAGCATGTTGTCCAGGCGCGCCTTGGCCTTGGCATCGAGTTCGATACCGCCGCCGGGGAAGCCCACCTCGGCTTGCTTGATCTGATCGAAGTTCATCGGCAGCAATTTGGCCGTACAGGCCTGATACTCGCCGAAAGCCTCACGGAACCGGGCCGGCAACAGGCGCACTTCCATCGCGCCGCCGCCGTCACGGGCAAAGTGACGAATAACCGGGCTGCGGCCTTCGAGCAGACCGGTAATCAGACGACCGGCTTGCGCCTGGGTGGTATTGAACGGGATTTCGCCGTTGCTGACGCGCACCGACCCCAGATTGATGTCGCCACGCCCCGGCTGCCAGGGCGAGGCGGCCGCCAGCAGCGTCGCAGAGCCATTGCCCAGCGTGTTGTAAGAAGCCTTCAGGCGAAAGGTCGCCTGCTCGCCGGCGCGGCGCACGAATTCGCCGGCGCCCAGGTCCGTGATGGGCTGGCTCAGACGGCACTCGAACTGATCGCCCTCGACCTTCCACTCGATGCTTTCCAGGCGCGTCTGGAAATTGACCGCCACAGCGGGAAGGCTGACGACGAGGCTGAGCAGGGCTAGATATCGCTGGCGCACGGGAGGCTCCACCTGAAAAAATGCCGGCAAAACAGAAAAATGCCGACCTACTTGCTTGCTATCGGTAACTTCCTACAAAACTTGATAGCGAGTGCCTGAGACTGTCTTTTCCGGTAGCATTCCGCGAGTTCGAACCGCCTGGAATCCCCAATGTCCGACCGCCTGACCCTATTGCGCCCCGACGACTGGCACATCCATCTCCGTGACGGAGCTGTGCTGCCTCATACCGTCGCCGACGCTGCGCGCACCTTTGGCCGCGCAATCATCATGCCCAACCTGGTGCCTCCCGTACGCAACGCGCAACAGGCCGATGCCTACCGCCAGCGTATCCTCGCAGCACGGCCAGCCGGCAGCCGCTTCGAACCCTTGATGGTGCTGTACCTGACCGACCAGACCACGGCCGAAGACGTGCGCACCGCCAAGGCCAGCGGCTTCGTGCATGCAGCCAAGCTGTACCCGGCCGGCGCGACCACCAACTCCGATTCCGGCGTCACCAGCCTCGACAAGATTTATCCGGCCCTTGAAGCCATGGCCGAAGTCGGCCTGCTGCTGCTGGTGCATGGCGAGGTCACCCGTGGCGAGGTCGACGTGTTCGATCGCGAAAAGATCTTCATCGACGAACACCTGCGCCGTGTCGTCGAGCGCTTCCCGACCCTGAAGGTGGTGTTCGAACACATCACCACCGGCGACGCCGTGCAGTTCGTCAACGAGGCGTCCGCCAATGTTGCGGCGACCATCACCGCGCATCACTTGCTGTATAACCGCAATCACATGTTGGTGGGTGGCATTCGTCCACACTTCTATTGCCTGCCGATCCTGAAGCGCAACACGCATCAGGTGGCACTGCTTGACGCTGCCACCGGTGGCAGCAACAAGTTCTTCCTGGGCACCGACTCGGCGCCGCATGCCCAGCATGCCAAGGAAGCGGCTTGCGGCTGTGCCGGCTGCTACACCGCCTATGCCGCCATCGAGTTGTATGCCGAAGCGTTTGAACAGCGCAATGCACTGGACAAGCTCGAAGGTTTTGCCAGCCTGCATGGCCCGGCGTTCTACGGTTTGCCTGCCAACCAGGACACCATCACTTTGATTCGCGACGAATGGACAGCGCCAGCCAGCCTGCCGTTTGGCGAACTGAACGTAATCCCGCTGCGCGCAGGTGAAAAACTGCGCTGGCGTGTTCTGGAGGAAAACGCGTGAGTGACGATCATCTCGACGACGATCTCGACATCCACCACGGCGGCGGCTCGCGCCACCCGATGGCCGCACGCTTTCGCGGCTATCTGCCGGTTGTGATCGATGTCGAAACCGGCGGTTTCAACTCGGCCACCGACGCCCTGCTGGAAATTGCAGCCGTCACCATCGGCATGGATGAAAAAGGTTTCGTGTACCCCGACCACACCTACTTCTTCCGTGTGGAGCCCTTCGAGGGCGCCAACATCGAAGCGGCAGCGCTGGAATTCACCGGGATCAAGCTCGACCATCCACTGCGCATGGCTGTCAGCGAAGAAACCGCGCTGACCGACATCTTCCGTGGCGTGCGCAAGGCCATCAAGGCCAATGGCTGCAAGCGTGCGGTACTGGTCGGCCACAATGCCAGCTTCGACCTGGGCTTCCTTAATGCCGCCGTGGCGCGCCTGGACATGAAGCGCAACCCGTTTCATCCGTTCTCCAGCTTCGATACCGCGACCCTGGCCGGCCTGGCCTATGGTCAGACCGTGCTCGCGAAGGCCTGTAATGCCGCTGGCATGGACTTCGACGGTCGCGAGGCACACTCGGCCCGCTACGACACGGAAAAGACTGCAGAGCTGTTCTGCGGCATCGTCAACCGCTGGAAAGATATGGGCGGCTGGCGCGATTACGACTAAATCCGCTTGCGCACCTGCACCACGCAGGTGCGCATTGGGTGACACGGTTATTGCAACACCGCACCATTCATCGGGCTGGCTGAATCCGGTTCAAAACAATTTTGACAAGCATTCTCATTATCATTAGTCTCGTCGGCAACTAGCAATCAATGCACAGCGACGGTTCAAGCTTATGTATGTTTGTCTCTGCCAAGGTGTTACTGACGGCCAGATCCGGGATGCCATTCTCGAAGGCTGCTGCAGTTATCGCGACGTTCGCCAGACACTCGGTGTTGCTACGCAATGCGGCAAATGCGCTTGTCTCGCCAAACAGGTCGTACGCGAAACCTTGACCGAACTCCAGACCAGCCAGGCCTCGCTGGCTTATCCTGCAGAATTTTCTGCAGCATAAAAGACCCTGTTTTATCGAACCGGACCTTGTGTCCGGTTTTTTTATGCCTGCAATTCAATTACTTAGCGCCAAGATGCAGAACTCAAACATTCTTATTCAGATTTAAATTCACTTATTATTCAATAACTTAGGTTTGACAGCCGTTTAGTGCCGGCTCAAACTCGCCGCCTATAGACATTAGCCTGCGGCAGGAACACAACATGAAAGGCGACATTACAGTCATCCAGCACCTCAACAAGATCCTCGGTAACGAGCTGGTCGCCATCAATCAGTACTTCCTGCATGCGCGTATGTACGACGACTGGGGCCTGACCAAAATCGGCGCCCACGAGTACCGCGAGTCCATCCAGGCAATGAAAGATGCCGACAAGGTCATCAAGCGCATCCTGTTCCTTGAAGGCCTGCCTAACCTTCAGGACCTGGGCAAGATCCTGATCGGCGAGCACACCAAGGAAATGCTCGAGTGCGATCTGCGCATCGAGCACAAAGGCCTGGCCGATCTGAAAGCTGCCATTGCGCACTTTGAAACCGTGGGCGATTTCGGTAGCCGCGAACTGCTCGAAGACATCCTGGAGTCCCAGGAAGAGCATATCGACTGGCTGGAGACCCAATTGGGCCTGATCGTCAAAGTCAGCATCGAGAACTACCTGCAGTCGCAGATGGACAGCTGATAACGCTGCCGGTCGCGCAATGAAAAAGCCCCGCTCTGTTGCCAGAAGCGGGGCTTTCTTTTGCCTGTCTGCTTGTGCCTGCCGGGTTCAGACCCGGCAGGTCACCGGCATCAAGCCTTGGCTTGTTCTACAGCCTGCTTGACCAGGGTCTGCAGCTCGCCGTTCTGATGCATTTCGACGATGATGTCGCTGCCGCCGACCAGTTCGCCGCCTACCCACAGTTGCGGGAAAGTCGGCCAGTTGGCGTACTTGGGCAGATTGGCGCGAATTTCCGGGTTCTGCAGAATGTCGACGTAGGCGAACTTTTCACCGCATGCCATCAACGCCTGGGAGGCCTTGGCAGAAAAACCGCACTGTGGCGCGTTGGGAGCGCCTTTCATGTAAAGCAGGATCGTGTTGTTGGCAATCTGCTCTTTAATCGTTTCGATGATATCCATGAAGCACCTCGGCTGAACTTTCCGACTCAGATGTCGGCACGGTGGCGCATTGTAACGGAAAGCCGAGCGTGGCGCTCAGTCTTATACCGCTCTGGCACAGTGGCACACGCTGCATTCAACTGATATCGGACACCGAACCGATTGGCGTGACCTTGCGCTGCATCTGGATCTCGGTCACGGTTTCGATCTGCTCCTGAGCCACCGGCACGCCGGTCAGCTCACCGATCAGGCGCCAATGCTCATCGAGGCCTGCGCTGATGGTTGCCATCCGATCGATCATCCTGCGTCCCGAAGCCCGGGTAACCTCGTCCTCACTGCGCAGCAACTCAAAAGACATGGAGGTCATCGAGGCCGTGAGATGCGTAAGGGTGCGGGCAGTCAATCCCAGAAGCTCCGTTAATTGACGCTCTTTTGAGTTCATGCCGATAAACCTCCTGTAGATCTGTATGCTTTATAACTCAGGGTTGATACTAAAGATACAAACGACTTCCTGGCGACGTGACGCACATCGCATCACTCACTCATCCACTGCCAGCCCCGGCGTGTACAGGGGTCAACGGGCACATCAGGCAACACACACAGCCCCTTGTGGCTTTATTGCAAATATTGCAAAACAATCGGGGCGCAGTGTACAAATGCTCTCTTGCCCTGATGAACAATGGATGGACTCTTCCCGCTACCCGGTCAATGCCTTCCCGTGGCCATGATGGGTCACCGATCAAGCAAAATACTCCGAACCCCTTATAAATCAACGGCGCCGTTGTGTTGCTGCGACATTTTTTTATACCATCGCGCCTTCCCTATTCGTCGTTCAATCGGCTTTCGCTGCAGGTCACAACCGTTTTCCCGATATAAAACCGGTTATGAACACCTGCGGTCTGTTGCAAAAAAGGTAATCAATAATGAGCGCCAGGCACTTTCTCTCGATGATGGATTACACCCCAGACGAACTGCTGGGCTTGATCCGTCGTGGCGTAGAGCTCAAAGACCTGCGAAATCGCGGCGTACTTATCGAACCCTTGAAGAATCGTGTCCTGGGCATGATCTTCGAGAAATCCTCGACACGTACCCGTCTTTCCTTCGAAGCCGGCATGATCCAGTTAGGTGGTCAGGCCATTTTTCTGTCCCATCGCGACACTCAATTGGGACGCGGCGAACCTATTTCCGACAGCGCCAAGGTCATGTCACGCATGCTCGACGCCGTCATGATCCGTACCTATGCCCACAGCAACCTGGTCGAATTTGCCGCCAACTCGCGCGTGCCGGTGATCAATGGCCTGTCGGACGACCTGCATCCCTGCCAGTTACTTGCAGACATGCAGACCTTCTTGGAGCACCGTGGCTCGATCAAGGGCAAGACCGTGGCCTGGATCGGTGACGGTAACAACATGTGCAACAGCTATATAGAAGCAGCGATTCAGTTCGACTTCCAGTTGCGGGTCGCCTGCCCTTCAGGCTACGAGCCCAATCCTGAATTCCTGGCCCTGGCCGGCGACCGTGTCACCGTGACCCGCGACCCGAAGGCAGCGGTGGCCGGCGCGCATCTGGTCAGCACCGATGTCTGGACCTCCATGGGCCAGGAAGACGAGACGGCCCGGCGCCTGGCGCTGTTCGCGCCCTATCAGGTCAACCGCGCACTGCTCGATCTCGCTGCCGAAGACGTGCTGTTCATGCACTGCCTGCCCGCTCACCGTGGCGAAGAAATCAGTGAAGACGTGCTCGACGACCCGCGCGCCGTGGCCTGGGATCAGGCTGAAAACCGCCTGCATGCACAAAAGGCCCTGCTGGAATTTCTGGTCGCGCCGTCCCGCCAGCCATGAGCCAGTCCTTGCTGCTGAACCTGCGCAACCTCGCCTGCGGCTATCAGGATCAACGTGTGGTGCAGGACCTGAACCTGCACCTCAACGTTGGCGACATCGGTTGCCTGCTGGGCTCCTCAGGCTGCGGCAAGACCACCACGCTGCGCGCCATTGCCGGCTTCGAGCCGGTGCATGCCGGTGAGATCAGCCTGGGCGGCGAGGTCATCTCGCGCCCAGGCTTCACCCTGGCACCGGAAAAGCGCCGGATCGGCATGGTCTTTCAGGACTACGCACTGTTTCCACACCTGAGCGTGGCGCAAAACATCGGCTTTGGCATTCGTCGCCATCCGCGCCTCAATCAGGTCGTCGATGAGCTGCTGGAGCTGGTCAACCTCACAGGGTTAGGCAAACGCTACCCGCACGAACTGTCCGGCGGTCAGCAGCAGCGCGTGGCCCTGGCCCGGGCACTCGCACCCGAGCCGCAATTGCTGCTGCTCGACGAGCCGTTTTCCAACCTCGATGTCGAACTGCGCAAACGCCTGAGCCATGAGGTGCGCAGCATTCTCAAGGCACGCGGCACCAGTGCGATTCTGGTCACCCACGATCAGGAAGAAGCCTTCGCGGTCAGTGATCATATCGGCGTGTTCAAGGAAGGACGACTGGAGCAGTGGGACACGCCCTACAACCTCTATCACGAACCACTGACGCCCTATGTGGCCAGCTTCGTCGGTCAGGGCTATTTCATCCGTGGCCAGTTGCTCGACCATGAATCGATCAACACCGAGCTGGGCGTGCTGCGCGGTAATCGCGCCTACCCCGGTGCGCCCGGCAGCGCTGTGGATGTGTTGCTGCGCCCCGATGACATCGTGCATGCCCCGGACAGTGCTTTGAAGGCGCGAGTGACCGGCCGCACCTTTCAGGGTGCCTCGACCCTGTACAGCCTGCAACTGTCCACCGGCAGTCAGCTTGAAGCGCTGTTCCCCAGCCATGTCGACCATATGCCCGGCGATGAAGTCGCCATCCGTGTAGCCGCCGAACACCTGGTCGCCTTTGCCGCCGCCGGCAGCGTTGCCACCCACAGCGTCAAACGCTGAGACTTCAGCCGCGGCCTATCGCCGCAAAGCGTGCCGCAGTCTGCTGAGCCAGTGCTGCGGCAGGCAACTCCACCTCCAGACCTCGCCGTCCGGCACTGACAAAGATCGTCTCGAATGGCTCGGCGCTCTGGTCGATGAACGTGCGCAAACGCTTCTTTTGTCCCAGCGGGCTGATGCCGCCCAGCAAATAACCGGTAGAGCGCTGCGCTGCCGCCGGGTCGGCCATCTCGGCCTTTTTGACCCCGGCCGCCTGGGCCAGCGCCTTGAGGTCCAGGGTTCCGGCAACCGGCACCACCGCGACCAGCAACTCGCCCTTTTCGCTGCTGGCCAGCAAGGTCTTGAACACCCGCGCCGCCTCCAGCCCCAGCTTTTCGACCGCTTCAAGGCCATAGGAAGCCGCCTTGGGGTCATGCTCGTAGCTGTGCACGCGATGTTCGATACGGTTTTTCTTCAGCAGATCCAGGGCAGGCGTCATGGGGCACTCCATTGCGGACAGGGCGGCCGCCACTTTAAGCGAAAAGTTGCCTCAATGCCGCCGTCCTGCCACCAGAAATTTCCCACATCAAAAGTAGACCGCCATGAAGCGCGCTCAAGGCCGGCCCGGTCTATGGTTCAGGGCAGCTGTCCAAGACCACCCCGGCACGCGGGGCAATAACAATAAAACCGAGGTACGCATGACGCTTTCGATCAACCAGCCCACCCTCACCGGCCAGTGTACGGCCGAGTTTCTCGGCACCGCCCTGATGATTTTCTTCGGCACCGGCTGCGTGGCCGCGCTCAAGGTTGCAGGCGCCAGCTTCGGCCTGTGGGAAATCAGCCTGATCTGGGGCATGGCCGTCAGCCTGGCCATTTACCTCAGCGCAGGTATTTCCGGGGCGCACCTGAACCCTGCGGTCAGCATTGCGCTTTGCCTGTTCGCCGGCTTCGAGCGGCGCAAACTGCCGTTCTACATCGCCGCTCAAGTCGGCGGGGCATTCTGCGGCGCAAGCCTGGTCTATCTGCTGTACGTCAGCCTGATCGTTGACGTCGAACAGACCCGGCTGATGGTGCGCGGCAGCCAGGCAAGCCTGGAACTGGCCGCCGTATTCGCCACCTACCCGCACCCGTCGATCTCGGTCGGCCAGGCGTTTGCGGTCGAAGTGATCATTACCGGCGTGCTGATGGCCGTGATCATGGCCCTGATCGACGACAAGAACGGACTGCCGCGCGGGGCACTGGCACCCTTGCTGATCGGCGTGCTGGTGGCGGTGATCGGCAGCTCCATGGGGCCGCTGACCGGCTTTGCGATGAACCCGGCACGGGATTTCGGGCCGCGCCTGATGACCTTCTGGGCCGGCTGGGGAGACAGGGTCTTTACCGGTGGCCGCGACATCCCCTACATGCTGGTGCCACTGCTGGCGCCGATTATCGGTGCCTGCCTGGGCGCCGCCGGGTATCGTCTGCTGATCGCCCGCCACCTGCCGGGCAGCAAAACCCAGTCCTGCTCTTGAGGCCCATCGACATGACCGACGCCAACAACAAGCACTACATCATTGCCCTTGATCAGGGCACGACCAGTTCGCGAGCCATTGTCTTCGATCGCAATGCCAACGTAGTGAGCAGCGCGCAGAGCGAATTCACCCAGCATTACCCGCAAGCGGGCTGGGTCGAGCACGACCCCATGGAAATCTTCGCTACCCAGAGCGCCTGCATGACCCAGGCGCTGGCCCAGGCCAACCTGCAGCCCGACCAGGTGGCCGCCATCGGCATCACCAACCAGCGCGAAACCACTCTGGTCTGGGAAAAAGACAGCGGCCGGCCGATTCATAACGCCATTGTCTGGCAATGCCGGCGCAGCACGCAGATCTGTCAGCAGCTCAAAAGCCTGGGCCTGGAAGATTACATCCGCAAGACCACAGGCCTGGTGATCGACCCGTATTTTTCCGGGACCAAGCTCAAGTGGATTCTGGACAATGTGCCCGGCAGCCGGGAACGCGCGCGCAATGGCGAGCTGCTGTTCGGCACCGTCGACAGCTGGCTGATCTGGAAACTGACCGCGGGCAAGGTGCATGTCACCGACTACACCAATGCCTCGCGCACCCTGCTGTTCAATATCCATAGCCTGAAGTGGGACGAACGCATGCTTGAGGTGCTGGACATCCCGGCGCAGATGCTGCCCCAGGTCAAAAGCTCCAGTGAAGTGTATGGGCACAGCGAAAGCGGCATCCCCATTGCCGGTATCGCTGGCGACCAGCAAGCCGCCTTGTTCGGCCAGATGTGTGTCGAGCCAGGCCAGGCCAAGAACACTTATGGCACTGGCTGTTTTCTGCTGATGAACACCGGCGACACGCCTGTGCAATCGGCCCATGGCCTGCTGACCACCATCGGTTGCGGGCCTCGGGGCGAGGTGGCGTACGCCCTTGAAGGTGCGGTATTCAATGGCGGCTCCACGGTGCAATGGCTGCGTGATGAGCTGAAAGTAGTCAACGATGCGCTCGACACCGAGTACTTCGCCAGCAAGGTCAAGGACAGCAATGGCGTGTATCTGGTCCCGGCCTTCACCGGCCTGGGCGCGCCCTATTGGGACCCTTATGCCAGAGGCGCCCTGTTCGGCCTGACCCGTGGAGTGAAGATCGACCACATCATTCGTGCAACCCTGGAGTCGATCGCGTTCCAGACCCGCGATGTGCTGGATGCCATGCAAAAGGACTCCGGTGCACGTCTCAAGTCGCTGCGCGTCGACGGCGGTGCGGTGGCCAACAATTTCCTCATGCAGTTTCAGGCCGACATTCTCGGCACCCACGTCGAGCGTCCGCATATGCGCGAAACCACGGCACTGGGCGCCGCATTCCTGGCGGGGCTGGCCACCGGTTTCTGGAGCAACCTGGACGAACTGCGTAACAAGGCCGGGATCGAGCGGGTCTTCGAGCCGCAACTGGACGAGGCGCAAAGACAGCGTCACTACGCCGGCTGGCAAAGGGCCGTGGAGCGCACCCGCGACTGGGCGCCTCATGATGACGAGCCATAAACGCGGGCAATGACAGGCAGGACACGGCTGGGTCATGATGGGCGCCACGTTTAAAAGGCGCCCACATCAAGGAACACCATGAACCTGCCTCCTCGCCAGAAACAGCTCCTGGAACTGGTGCGTGAACGCGGCTATGTCAGCATCGAGGAAATGGCCACCCGGTTCGTCATGACGCCACAGACCATTCGCCGCGACATCAACCAGCTTGCGCAAATGAACCTGTTGCGCCGCTACCATGGCGGCGCGGCGCACGACTCGAGTGTTGAGAACACCGCTTATGCGATGCGCGCCGACCAGATGCGTGACGAAAAGCAGCGCATCGCCGAGGCCGTCGCCGCACTGATTCCGGACAACGCCTCACTGTTCATCAACATCGGCACCACCACCGAAGCCATTGCGCATGCCCTGCTGGGGCACAGCAACCTGAAGATCATCACCAACAACTTGCACGTGGCCTCGATCCTGAGTACCAAGGACGACTTCGAGGTGCTGCTCGCCGGCGGCAATGTGCGGCGCGATGGTGGTGTGGTGGGCCAGGCCTGCGTGGACTTCATCAAGCAGTTCAAGGTCGACTTTGCCTTGATCGGTATCAGCGGCATCGATGAAGACGGCAGTCTGCTGGATTTCGATTATCAAGAGGTTCGGGTGTCTCAGGCAGCCATCGACAATGCCCGTCAGGTCATCCTTGCTGCTGACTCCAGCAAGTTCGGACGCAATGCCATGGTTCGCCTGGGACCGATCAGCCTGATCGACTGCCTGGTCACCGACCAGTTGCCAGCCCCGGCACTGCAACAGTTGCTGGCCCTGCAAAAAATTCGTCTTGAAGTCGCCTGACACTGCCAGGCATTCGAATCAAACCGGACCTGCCGCACATTCATGTAACCGTCATTGGTCGTAAGTCATCCTGTGGTCTATGATTTTCGAAAGTGAACATTTAATGTTCATATGAACCTTCAGAGCACAGCACAGGCTTTGCGCAGGAGATCACTCGATGTCGACTATCAATGCATCGGTTTCACCCGAGATCTACGACATCGTGGTCATCGGCGGCGGTATCAATGGCACCGGCATTGCCGCCGATGCCAGCGGTCGCGGGTTATCGGTGTTGCTTTGTGAACAGGACGACCTGGCCAACCATACGTCCTCGGCCAGCAGCAAACTGATCCACGGCGGCTTGCGCTACCTGGAACATTACGAGTTCCGCCTGGTGCGCGAAGCGCTGGCCGAACGCGAGGTGCTGCTGGCCAAGGCGCCGCATATCGTCAAGCCGATGCGCTTCGTGTTGCCACACCGGCCCCATTTGCGCCCCACATGGATGATCCGCGCCGGGATGTTTCTTTACGATCATCTGGGCAAGCGCGAAAAGCTGCCCGCGTCACGCAGGGTGCGGTTCGGCGCAGACAGCCCACTGAAACCGGCCATCACCCAAGGCTTCGAATACTCCGATTGCTGGGTCGATGACGCTCGTCTGGTGGTGCTCAATGCCATGGCTGCACGAGAAAACGGCGCACATATCCATACCCGTACCCGCTGCGTGAATGCCCAACGGGTCGACGGCCTGTGGCACGTGAACCTGCAGGATCGAGAGGGGCACGCGTTTTCGGTTCACGCCAGGGCACTGGTCAATGCCGCAGGTCCCTGGGTCGCACGTTTACTGCGTGAAGACCTCAAGCAGAATTCGCCCTATGGCATTCGTCTGATTCAGGGCAGCCATCTGATCGTGCCGAAACTCTACGAGGGCGATAACGCCTTTATCCTGCAGAACGAAGACAAACGCATCGTCTTCACCATTCCCTATCTTGAGCACTTCACCATTGTCGGCACCACGGACCGGGAATATCAGGGTGATCCGGCCAAGGTAAAGATCACCGACGCGGAAATGGGCTACATCCTTCAAGTGGCCAATGATCACTTCAAGCGGCAACTGAACCGCAGCGATGTCCTGCACACCTATTCGGGCGTTCGCCCACTGTGCAATGACGAGTCCGACAATCCCTCGGCCATCACCCGCGACTACACCCTGTCATTGAACGGCGCCAGCGGTGAAGCGCCGATTCTCTCGGTGTTCGGCGGCAAGCTGACCACCTACCGCAAGCTGGCCGAATCGGCGCTGGCACAACTGACCCCACGCTTCCCGAGCATGAAGCCAGCCTGGACCGCCCGCGCGCCATTGCCCGGCGGCGAACGCAGCCTCGAAGCCAGCGAGCTGGTGACCCGCTATCCCTGGCTGCCGACCGCATTGGCCCGCCGCTGGGTGCGCACCTATGGCACGCGCACCTGGCAACTGCTCGACGGCGTGCAAAACCTGGCAGGCATGGGCGAGCACTTTGGTGCCGACCTGTATGCGCGGGAGGTCGACTACCTGTGCACCCACGAATGGGCGGTGAACGCTGAAGACATTCTGTGGCGGCGTACCAAAATGGGGTTATTTACCAGCGCCGAACAGCAACTCGCCTTGCAGGCCTGGCTGGACAAGAGAGCCTGCGCAAGCGCTGCATAAATCATTCGGATTTCCGAACGCCGCCGTGGTCAAAATTCGGCTTCCCGGACGCCTTATAAGCGTCCCGAGGCTGAAACAATAATTTAATCCCTTAAAAATCAATAACATAACCATATCGTCCGATCTGGCACGAGTCATGCTCTACACTCATTGTCGACCGCTTCAGCACCAAGGCGCGTGTCTAGCAAAGGCGCTGCTGAAGCATTCGTTGAACCCGTGGACTGACGACAGATCGGCCACCCGAATAAAAAATGAAGTCGAGGATTCACCGATGCGTATCGTTCCCCAGTTGTTAGGCGCAGCCATCGCTGCCGCTCTGATCAGTACCCCGGTTTTCGCTGCCGAACTGACCGGCACACTGAAGAAAATCAAAGAGTCCGGCACCATCACTCTTGGTCACCGCGACGCGTCCATCCCGTTCTCGTACATTGCCGATGCTTCCGGCAAACCGGTTGGTTACTCCCACGACCTGCAACTGGCCGTCGTTGAAGCCATCAAGAAAGAACTCGATGTACCGAACCTGCAGGTCAAGTACAACCTGGTCACCTCCCAGACCCGTATTCCACTGGTGCAGAACGGTACTGTCGACCTTGAGTGCGGCTCGACCACCAACAACGCAGAACGCGGCCAGCAAGTCGACTTCTCGGTCGGCATCTTCGAAATCGGCACCCGTCTGCTGTCCAAGAAAGACTCCACCTACAAAGACTTTGCCGACCTGAAAGGCAAAAACGTAGTGACCACCGCCGGCACCACTTCCGAGCGCCTGCTCAAGTCCATGAATGCCGACAAGCAGATGGGCATGAACGTGATTTCTGCCAAGGACCACGGTGAGTCCTTCCAGATGCTTGAATCCGGCCGTGCCGTGGCGTTCATGATGGACGACGCGCTGCTGGCAGGCGAAATGGCCAAGGCCAAGAAGCCTGATGACTGGGCCGTAACCGGCACCGCACAGTCGTACGAAATCTACGGCTGCATGGTGCGCAAGGGCGACGAGGCCTTCAAGAAAGCCGTCGATGACGCCATTGTCGCGGTGTACAAGTCTGGCGAAATCAACACCATCTACAACAAGTGGTTCCAGTCGCCTATCCCGCCAAAAGGCCTGAACCTGCAATTCCCGATGAGCGACGAGCTGAAAAAGCTGATCGCAGAACCGACCGACAAACCGGCTGAAGCCAAAGCAGGCTGATCCGCCGTTGTCCGCCCGGAGCCGCCTGCGCGGCGCTCCGGGCTCGCTCAATCAACACGCAACAGAGGCTTTACGAAAAGTGGCCGTGTCACTTTTCGTAAAGCGCCTGGCGCAAGCGTGCATTTCGATCGACACCGAACAAGAGGGGGAGACCCTGATGAATTACAACTGGGACTGGGGCGTGTTCTTCAAGTCCACCGGCGTCGGCGACGAGACTTATCTGGACTGGTACATTTCCGGTCTGGGCTGGACCATCGCCATTGCTCTCGTTGCCTGGATCGTCGCACTGGCACTGGGTTCGGTGCTGGGCATCATGCGCACGGTGCCTAACCGTGTGGTCTCCGGCATCGCCACCGCCTACGTGGAAATCTTCCGTAACGTGCCGCTGCTGGTGCAGCTGTTCATGTGGTACTTCCTGGTCCCCGACCTGCTGCCCGAAGGCATGCAGGAGTGGTACAAGCAGGACCTGAACCCTACGACCTCGGCGTTCATCAGCGTCGTGGTGTGCCTGGGTCTGTTTACCGCCGCACGGGTGTGTGAACAGGTGCGTACCGGCATCGAAGCCTTGCCTCGCGGTCAGGAAGCTGCCGCACGGGCCATGGGTTTCAGCCTGCCGCAGATCTACTGGAACGTGCTGCTGCCGCAAGCCTACCGGATCATCATTCCGCCGCTGACCTCCGAATTTCTGAACGTGTTCAAGAACTCCTCGGTAGCGTCGCTGATCGGCCTGATGGAGCTGCTCGCGCAGACCAAGCAGACCGCCGAGTTTTCGGCCAACCTGTTCGAGGCTTTCACCCTGGCGACGCTGATCTACTTCACCCTGAACATGAGCCTGATGCTGCTCATGCGCCTGATCGAGAAGAAAGTCGCGGTGCCCGGCCTGATCTCCGTAGGGGGTAAATAATGGACTTCAGTGGAATCATTCCTGCCCTGCCCGGCCTGTGGAACGGCATGGTCATGACCTTGCAGTTGATGGTCATGGGTGTGGTCGGCGGTATTGCCCTGGGCACAGCGCTGGCCTTGATGCGCCTGTCGTCGAGCAAGCTGCTGGCCAATATTGCCGGTGCCTACGTCAACTACTTCCGCTCCATTCCGCTGCTGCTGGTGATTACCTGGTTCTACCTGGCGGTGCCGTTCGTGCTGCGCTGGATCACCGGCGAAGACACCCCGATCGGTGCGTTCACCTCCTGCGTCGTGGCCTTCATGATGTTCGAGGCGGCCTACTTCTGTGAAATCGTCCGCGCCGGTGTGCAGTCGATTTCCAAGGGCCAGATGGGTGCAGCCAAGGCACTGGGCATGACCTATGGGCAAATGATGCGCCTGATCATCCTGCCGCAGGCGTTTCGCAAGATGACCCCGCTGTTGCTGCAGCAGAGCATCATCCTGTTTCAGGACACCTCGCTGGTCTACACCGTGGGCCTGGTCGACTTCCTCAATGCCTCGCGCGCCAGCGGCGACATCATTGGCCGTGCCAATGAATTCCTGATTTTCGCCGGTCTTGTGTACTTCACGATCAGCTTCGCCGCCTCGCGCCTGGTGAAGCATCTGCAAAAAAGGTTCGCCGTATGATTTCCATCAAGAATGTTAACAAGTGGTATGGGGACTTCCAGGTACTGACCGATTGCACCACTGAGGTCAGCAAGGGCGAAGTGGTCGTGGTCTGCGGTCCGTCCGGCTCGGGCAAATCGACGCTGATCAAGTGCGTCAACGCGCTGGAACCGTTCCAGAAAGGCGACATCGTGGTCGACGGCACCTCGATTTCCGATCCCAAGACCAACCTGCCCAAGCTGCGCTCGCGCGTTGGCATGGTGTTCCAGCATTTCGAGCTGTTCCCGCACCTGTCGATCGTCGAGAACCTGACCATCGCGCAGATCAAGGTACTGGGCCGCAGCAAGGAAGAAGCCACGCAAAAAGGCCTGCAACTGCTGGAGCGCGTCGGCTTGTCGGCGCACGCCAACAAGCACCCTGGCCAGCTTTCCGGTGGCCAGCAGCAGCGTGTGGCGATTGCCCGCGCACTGGCCATGGACCCGATCGTCATGCTGTTCGACGAACCGACCTCGGCGCTGGACCCGGAAATGGTCAACGAAGTGCTCGACGTGATGGTGCAACTGGCCCACGAAGGCATGACCATGATGTGCGTGACCCACGAAATGGGCTTTGCCCGCAAGGTCGCCAACCGGGTGATCTTCATGGACAAGGGGCAGATCATCGAAGACTGCGCCAAAGAAGAGTTCTTCGGTGACGTGACGGCGCGCTCCGACCGCGCCCAGCAGTTCCTCGCCAAGATCCTGCAGCACTAAGTCGGCCGGCTGCCCGTGCCAGCGCACGGGCAGCTGTTCGCTCCGGAATAACTGTGATGAAATGCGACCCCACCCTGTCTCGCGCCGCACCGCCATCACTTGCCGTGAAACCCCGCCTGATCCGCCACCTGTTCCTGCCGCCGCTGCTGCTGATCCTGGTCATAGCACTGGGCTTTGGTGCCTATCGCGTCAGTGAACACTACGGCATCCGCGATTTGAGCGAGAGCGGCGCCCGCCAGCTCGAACTGCACGCGCGCACCGTCGAAAGCGAGATCAGCAAGTACACCTATCTGCCGAGCATCCTGGAACTGGAAGACAGTGTCGGGCAACTGCTCAACGACCCCAATCCCGAACTCCAGCAACAGGTCAACCGCTATCTGGAAGGCCTTAACCGGCGCAGCCAGAGCCGCGTGATTTATGTGCTGGACACCACCGGCCGCGTATTGGCCACCAGCAACTGGCGCGATGCCGACAGTTATCAAGGCGAAGACCTGTCGTTCCGCGCCTATTTTCAGGATGCCGTGCGCGGTACGCCGGGACGCTTTTACGGCATCGGCACCACAATTGGCGAGTCCGGCTATTATCTGGCTCACGGCCTGGAAGAAAAAGGCCGGATCATCGGCGTGGCGGTGGTCAAGGTGCGCCTGGACACCCTTGAAGAACGCTGGCAACGGGCGCGTCTTGAAGCATTCGTCAGCGACGAGAACGGCATCATCATTCTCTCCAGCGACCCGGCCCGGCGCCTGAAATCGGTGCGCCCGCTGACCCCGACCATCAAGGAGCGTCTGGCGCGCAGCCTGCAATATTACTGGTGGCCGCTCAACGAACTGGTGCCGCTGGAGCGCGAAAGCCTGACCGAAGGCGTCGAAGAGCTGACCTTCCCGGCCAACGCCAAAGTCGATCAGGAACACACTCAGGTCAGTTACCTGGCGCAGACCCGACAACTGAACGACACGCCGTGGCACCTGACCCTGCTGACCCCGCTTGAAGACCTGCGCCGCGAAGCCGCCAACCAGGGCATGTTGATGGCGGTGGCCTGCGCATTGGTGACCTTTCTGCTGATCGCCTGGAACGAACGGCGCAAGGTGATCTCGACCCGGCTGGCAGCCCGCGAGGCCTTGCAGGCGGCCAACGATGAACTGGAACGCAAGATCGCCGAGCGTACCGAACACCTGCGCGCCAGCAACGAACGGCTCAAGGCGCAGATTCGTGAGCGGCGGCAGGCCGAAGAAACCCTGCGCAAGGCCCAGGACGAACTGGTTCAGGCCGGCAAGCTGGCAGCCATCGGGCAGATGTCGACCAGCATCGCCCATGAGCTGAACCAGCCACTGGCGGCGCTGCGCACCCTGTCGGGCAACACCGTTCGGTTCATCGAACGCGGCTCGCTGGACATCGCCACCACTAACCTGCGCACCATCAACGACCTGATCGACCGCATGGGGCGCATCACCGCCAGCCTGCGCGCCTTTGCCCGACGTGGCGACGATCGCGGCCAGGCGCAGCTGGGCAAGGCGGTCGAGGCGGCGCTGCAATTGCTCGCCGGTCGCGTGGAAAGCAGCGCACTGACTTTGCACCACGAATACACCGACCGTTTGCTGGGCATCGATCAGACGCGCCTGGAACAGATTCTGGTCAATCTGATCGGCAATGCACTGGACGCCATGCAAGCCCAGCCGTTGCCCGAGCTCTGGCTGACCGGTGCGCAGGTCGAGGACCGCTATCAATTGCGGGTGCGCGACAATGGCCACGGCATCGACGACCAAGCACGCAAGCACCTGTTCGAACCGTTCTTCACCACCAAGCCAGGCGAACAAGGCCTGGGGCTTGGCCTGACCCTGTCGGCCAGCCTCGCCGCCGCCGCCGGTGGCAGCCTGAGCGCCGAGCAGCCCCTCGGCGCAGGCACGGTCTTCGTCCTTAGCCTGCCGCTGGTCGGCGCGCCCGCCCCCGGCACGGATGTGTCTACATGAGGCCACTGCCATGAGCATCAACCATGACCTGACCGTGCTGATCGTCGAAGACGACCCCCACGTATTGCTCGGCTGCCAACAGGCGCTGGCGCTGGAAGACATCGTCAGTGAAGGCGTGGGCAGCGCCGAGGAAGCGCTGACGCGGGTCGGCGAAAACTTCGCCGGTATCGTGATCAGTGATATCCGCCTGCCGGGCATCGACGGCCTGCAACTGCTCAGCCTGCTCAAGGCGCGCGACGCCAGCCTGCCGGTGGTGCTGATCACCGGCCACGGTGATATCTCGATGGCGGTCAATGCCATGCGCGACGGCGCCTACGACTTCATGGAAAAACCCTTCTCCCCCGAACGCCTGGTCGACGTCACGCGCCGCGCGCTGCAACAGCGCGGCCTGGCGCGTGAGGTGTGGGCGTTGCGCCGGCAACTGGCCGAGCGTGACAGCCTGGAAGGCAAGATCATCGGTCGTTCGCCAGCCATGCATAACCTGCGCGAACTGATCGCCAACGTTGCCGATACCTCGGCCAACGTGTTGATCGAAGGCGAAACCGGGACCGGCA
This sequence comes from Pseudomonas sp. HP_08, assembly GCF_055284095.1. Lineage (NCBI taxonomy): Bacteria > Pseudomonadati > Pseudomonadota > Gammaproteobacteria > Pseudomonadales > Pseudomonadaceae > Pseudomonas > Pseudomonas sp. HP_08. Next base: position 76,842 of record NZ_JBTOQC010000001.1, read on the forward strand.
AGGAACTGGTTGCCCGTTGCCTGCACGATTTCAGCCGACGCAGCAGCCACCCGTTCGTGGCACTCAACTGTGGTGGCCTGGCAGAAAGCCTGTTCGAGTCGGAAATCTTCGGTCACGAAGCCAATGCCTTTACCGGTGCCGGCAAGCGCCGTATCGGCAAGATCGAGCATGCACACAAGGGCACGCTGTTTCTCGATGAAGTCGAAAGCATGCCGATCCCGCTGCAGATCAAACTGCTGCGTGTGCTGCAGGAGCGCACGCTGGAACGCCTGGGCTCCAATCAACAGGTCGAAGTGGATTGCCGGGTGATTGCCGCGACCAAGTCCGATCTTGATGCCGCGAGCAAGGTCGGGCAGTTTCGCAGCGACCTGTACTACCGGCTCAATGTAGTGACCCTTGAACTGCCGCCACTGCGCGAGCGCCGCGAAGATATCCTGCAACTGTTCGAGCATTTTCTGCAGCTCTCGGCACTGCGTTTCGACCGCGAGCCACGCAGCATCGATCGCCAGACGCTGTCAGCGCTGAACAGCCATGACTGGCCGGGCAATGTCCGCGAACTGCGCAATGTCGCCGAGCGCTATGCCCTGGGTCTGCCGGCATTCAAAAACGTAAGCAGCGGCGTCGAAAACCCTGCCGTGAGCTTTGCTGAAGCCGTGGAAGCATTCGAAAAGAACCTGCTCAGCGAAGCGCTGCAACGCAGCGGCGGCAATCTCAGCCAGGCCAGCCAGGAACTGGGCATGGCCAAGACCACGCTGTTCGACAAGGTCAAGAAATACGGGTTGTGAATCCGTACCACAAGGCCTGATTACAACTGCGCCATCTGCCGCTGTTCGTCGTCATGATGCGCCCTCAGATAAGGCAGCACCGCCGCCAGCAATGGCGCCTTGAAGGCTTCCTGAAAACGGTGGGCAAACCCTGGAATCAGCTTGAGCTGGCTGCCACGAATGTGCGCCGCCAGGTGTACGCCGTGCATCACCGGCAATAACGGATCGGCCGTGCCGTGCACCACCAGGGTCGGCACGCGCAGGCGATTGAGCAGCTCGACACGACTGGGTTCGGCCAGGATCGCAGTGATCTGGCGCTTGACGCCTTCGGGGTTAAACGCCCGATCGTAGGCGATGGCCGCCTGTTGCAACAGCACTTGCCGATCGTCCTTGACCCGTGGGCTACCCAGTGCGGCCAACAGATCGGCCTGCTGCTCCAGCGCCATCGCCCGGTTCGGCGCGCCGCGGCGGGCGAGCAATTGCAGCAGGGCGGCATTGGGCATCGGCAGCCCTTCTGCGCCGGAGCTGCTCATCACCAACGTCAGGCTCTCGACCCGCTGCGGCGCCTGGTCCGCCAGATGCTGGGCAATCATGCCGCCCATGCTCGCGCCCAGTACGTGAAAACGGCGAATGTTCAAATGGTCCATAAGGCCCAGGGCATCGTCTGCCATGTCGCTGAGCGAGTAAGGCGCCGACACCGGCACCCCGAGCTTGAAGCGCAGCACCTCAAAAGTCAGATTGACCTCGGCCGCAGGCTTGACCCAGCTCGACAGGCCGACATCGCGATTGTCATAGCGAATCACCCGAAAGCCTTGCTGGCACAGGGCAGCCACGACCTCATCGGGCCAGTGAATCAACTGCCCGCCCAAGCCCATGACCAGCAGCAACGCAGGGTCCGATTCAGCGCCAATGCTTTGGTAGGCGATGCGCACATCCTTGAGTGCGGCCACCTGTACGGGTGTATCGACAGCACATTTTTCGGCAGCGAAAGACGGCAGGCCGCACAGCAGTGCAGCCAGAAAAAGAAAGACGCGCATTGCACAAACACCAAAAAAAAGATCCCCAGTTGGCGCGCAGTCTGATGATGTTTTGCCATTCGCGCTGCCACACTTTCGTGACGATTTGATGAACCAGGATCAGCGGTCAGAAGCAGCGGCAAGTGGTGAGCTGCAAGCGCCAAGATGAGTGGAGGGATCGACATCGGCCTGATCATGAGACAGACTCACCTTATTTTAATAAATCACAAATTCTGCTCATGGAGCGTCTGCCGTGCTGGAAATTCGTCATCTCAAGACTTTGCATGCCCTGCGCGAAGCCGACAGTCTGGTAGAGGCCGCCGAGCGTCTGCATCTGACCCAGTCGGCGCTGTCTCACCAGTTCAAGGAACTTGAAGAGCGTCTGGGTATGCCGCTGTTTGTGCGCAAGACCAAGCCGGTGCGTTTCACCAGCGCGGGGCTGCGCCTCTTGCAGCTGGCTGATTCGATGTTGCCGCAACTGCGCAGTGCCGAGCGTGACATGGCGCGCCTGGCAGGCGGCACCGCCGGACGTCTGCACATGGCGATCGAGTGCCACAGTTGTTTTCAGTGGCTGATGCCGACCATCGACCAGTTCCGCGATGCGTGGCCGGAGGTCGAGCTGGACTTGTCTTCGGGGTTTTCCTTCGCGCCGCTGCCAGCGCTGGCCCGTGGCGATCTGGATCTGGTGGTGACGTCAGACCCGCTGGACCTGCCGGGCATCACCTATGTGCCGCTGTTCACCTATGAAGCCATGCTGGCGGTGGCCAACCAGCACCCGCTGGCCAGCCGGCCGTACATCGTGCCGGAAGACCTGCTTACCGAAACGCTGATCACCTACCCGGTGGAGCGTGACCGCCTGGATGTGTTTACCCGCTTTCTGGAGCCGGCCGATGTCGAGCCGGCCCAGGTGCGTACCTCAGAGCTGACGGTGATGATGATGCAACTGGTGGCCAGCGGCCGCGGGGTCTGTGGCCTGCCGCACTGGGCGCTGCATGAATACAGCTCGCGCGGCTATGTGAAGGGCAAGCGCCTGGGCGAAAAGGGCCTGTTCGCCACCCTGCACGCGGCGATTCGCGCCGATATGCTCGACGTGCCCTACATGAGGGATTTTCTGCTCACCGCCAAAGACACCTCTTTCGCCACCCTGGACGGGGTCAGCGCGGTGCGTTAAGCGCTTTGCAGGGTTTGCCAGTAGGCCGGCAGAATCAGCTCGCCGGTCAGGGGCGCCAGTTCCAGCGCAGCGCTGGCCTGGGCATCGACCCACACCGCTTCTTCGATCTCGGCCGCCGGCTGCACCTGGCCGTCACAGGCCACGCGGAACAACTGGCAACGCACTTCAAACCCCGGCTCGTTGGCGGCCGGCGCCTTGAATTCACCGAGAAACAGCGCTTGCTCAGTGTCGATGCGCAGGCCCAGTTCTTCTTCGAGCTCCCGCGCCAAAGCTTGCACGGGCGGCTCACCGGCTTCGATCTTGCCACCCGGCTGCATGAACGCGCGGGTGCCGCGCTTGCGCACCAGCAAGGTCCTGCCGTCGGCGCCAACCAGCAGCGCGGCGGCGATGTCGATGATGTTCACAGGTTGACCTCTCTTTTCAGCAGACGGGCCTCTTCACCGCGCTCCAGCGCCAGTTCGATCAGGCGGTCGATCAGCCCGGCATAGGTCAGGCCATTGGCCTGCCAGAGCTTGGGGTACATGCTGATCGAGGTGAAACCGGGGATGGTGTTGATCTCGTTGATGACGATGTCACGCGCCTCGGTGACAAAGAAATCCACCCGCGACAGCCCGGCACACCCCAGCACGCGGTAGGCCTGCAAGGCCACTTCACGCACCTGCAAGGCCAGGTCCGGCGCCAGCTCGGCCGGGATCACGGTACGCGCCTGGCCATCGTTGAGGTACTTGGTGTCGTAGGCATAGAAGTCGTCGTTGGCAATCACCTCGCCACACACACTGGCTTGCGGCTGGCGGTTGCCCAGCACGGCGCATTCCACTTCACGCCCGACCATGCCCTGCTCGATCAAGACCTTGTGGTCGTATTCGAATGCCAGCGCCAGGGCAGCCTGCAAGCCGGCTTCATCGGTGACCTTGCTGACCCCGACCGAAGAGCCCTGGCTGGCCGGTTTGACGAACATCGGCACGCCCAGTTGCGCGGCCGCTTCATTGAAGGCCAGCGTCTGGCCGCGTTCGAGCACCACGAACGGCGCCACGGCAATACCGGCATCACGCAGCAAACGCTTGGTTACATCTTTATCCATGCAGGCGGCCGAACTCAGCACATCCGGGCCGACAAAAGGAATAGCCAGCAGGCGCAGCAAACCTTGCAGGGCGCCATCTTCGCCGAAAGCGCCATGAATCAGCGGAAAAACCACCTCGATACGCGGCAGGCTCCGGCCGGACTCGACCTCGATGAATTGCCCGCCGGTGCTGCCCGGCAACAAAGCCAGCTGAGTGCCTGAGTCGCTCAGGCTGATGTGCGCCGGGTCATTGGCATTGAGCAGATAATCGCTTTCATCGAAGCGCAGCCAGCGCCCCAGCTTGTCGACACCGATCAGGGTCAGGTCGTAGCTGGCACGGTCGATGGCATTGATGACATTGCGTGCCGACTGCAACGAAACTTCGTGCTCGCTGGATTGCCCGCCGAAGACGATGGCGACTGATTTTTTCAAAGCGCGGTACTCCTGTTTTTCAGGCCGCGAAGATAAAAGCAATACCGAGGGGAGTCCAGTGGGCCGGCTGTCGCAGCAGGCAAATGCGGAAAAAAAGATGCCGAGTGGTCATGTGTACGACGATAAATGACCGCCCGGCGGTGTCATGTAGATCATTGTGCGGCGCTTGTGTCCTTGAGCGCAGCCGAACCAAAACCGGCAAAACGCTTGTTGAAGCCCGCGATGCGGCCTTCGGTAGTGGTCTTGCGCTGCTGCCCGGTGTAGATAGGGTGCGAGGCGCTGGACACATCAAGTGCCACATAAGGGTAAGTCTGGCCGTCGCTGTGCGCATGGGTACGCGAGGTGTCGACGGTCGAACCGATCAGGAAGAACACATCGGCTGCCGTGTCGTGAAACAGGACGGTGCGGTAAGCAGGGTGAATATCAGGTCTCATGATAGCTCCGATTCGGGGGTTGATGATTACGTTATACAGTAACATATAGCATCATCCTGCGATTATCAACCGGCTAGCCGGTGCCATGGCGTCGCTTGATCAGGCCGGCACTTGCCGCTAAGGTTTCGCCCGCCTCCAGCAGATCGTGGCCCGGCCATACGGCTGCGCTCACTCGAGTGCCATCGGGTCGCCGCGCACGACATCACCTCTATCAGCAGGATTTTTCATGTCCGAGACCCTTGTCACCTATGACCTCCCCCCGCACGCCTATGCCCGCCTGATCGAGGCTCGCGACTCGTTGCGCTTGCTCGACAGCTACGTCAACAAGACCGATGTGCTGTGCAACCCGTCGATGCTGGTCGGCTATGTGGCCATGCTGCAAAGTGCGCTGCAGGAAGTGATCGCCGCCAGCACCCCGACCGAGCCGCGTGACGGTTTCATGCGCAAGGCCGACGAGCTGGGATTTGTCGCCCTCAACCCCAAAGAACATGAACTGATCGAGCATTTGCGCTGGACCAGCCCGCAAGGACGCGAAGATGTCTACAGCATGGTCGAGCGCATCCGGCAGATAAAACCCTGGGTGATGGAGAGCTGAGTTCAGCACCGTGTTGTTTATGGCCCATAAGCGCGGGCCAGACCGCTGCACCGAGACATTCTGTAATAGGGCATTTTTTGCATTTGCCGTAGAATCCGGCGACCCTGCCTCGCCCCGGCGACTCTGACTGACGGTAGGCAACCAAGGCCATCATGCGCCTGTCTCTAATTCATCGACATTTTTCAAGAGCCCACCGTTATGACTAACGGACGCGATTATCGAATCGACTTCTTTCGAGGCCTGGCGCTGATCTTCATCTTCTGGGATCACGTACCGGACAACCCCCTCGCGCAATCGACCGTGCGTAATTTCGGTTTCAGCGACGCTGCGGAAATTTTCGTATTTCTCGCCGGTTACGCCTCCATCCTGGCCTACGGACGCATCTCCCGACGCGACGGCTGGCTGGTGGCGAGCGTACGCATCCTCAGGCGCACCTGGGTGCTGTATGTCGTCCACATCTTTTTGCTGACCCTGTTGATGGGCATCGTGTTCGTGGCCAACAACTATGTCGAAACCCGCGACATGGTCCAGCAAATGGGCCTTGAACACTTTGTCGGCAATCCGCAGCAGGCGCTGGCCGATGAACTGCTGTTGCGCTTCAAGCCCAACCTTACCGACCCGTTGCCCCTGTATATCCTGCTGTTGCTGGCATTGCCGCTGATCCTGCCGTTGATGCTGCGCAAGGTCGAACTGGCCGTGGCCCTGTCGTTCGCGCTGTACATGATGGTGCCGCTGTACGGCTGGAACCTGCGCTCGTACGAAGGCGGCGGCGTCTGGTACTTCAACCCGGTGGCCTGGCAACTGGTGTTCGTGTTGGGCGGCGCCTTTGCCCTGTACAACGAACGCCCGCGCACCGCAGACAACCGTCCCCTGACTCAGCAACCCTTGTTCGCGCTGGCCGCGATCTATGTGCTGATTGCCGGTGCCCTGACCTTCAGCGAAAAATGGCCGCACATCCACACCGCGCTGGTCGCCAGCCTGCATCTGGAACACCTCTACCCGATCAGCAAGACCGACCTGGCGCCGGTACGCCTGCTGCACTTCGTGGCGCTGGTCTATGTCACCGCCAAACTGCTGCCCACTCATGCCAACTGGCTCGACAACTGGCCCGCCCGCCAGACCTGCCTGATGGGCCGCTACTCGCTGGAAGTCTTCTGCCTGGGCGTACTCCTCGCCCCGCTGGCCGATGCCGCCAATGCCCTGGCCGGTGATACCTGGCCCATGCAGGTGACCACCGCCATTGCAGGCCTGGGCCTGATGATGCTGATGGCCAACGGGCTGGAGCTGAACAAGCGGCTGGGCGCCAGTAAAGTGCCTGTCGAGAGTGGCAAGTTGAGAACGGCTTCGCAGTAAGCGGCGCCTTCAGACGTTCTGCAACGTGATCAGGCCAAGGTTTTCCAGACCTGGCCTGATCACTTTTCTGCCTCAGGATGAGCCGTTCAAATACTCAATGCGCTCATCCACCTCCCCCGGCACCGCTCCCGACAAATAATCACGCAGCACTCGCATCTGCTTCCCCTTGGGGCTGCTCTTCAACCACACCAGATAATAGCCATCTCCCGTCGCCACTGCCTGTTTGAACGGCAGGCGCAGTTGCCCGCTGCGCAGTTCGGCGTTGGCCAGCAGCAGGTCGGCCACCGACACGCCCAGCCCTTGCACGGCGGCGCTGATGCCTTGGTCGAGGGTGTCGAACAACTGACCGCGTTGCAGATTGATTCGCTGACCGGCGCCAGCGCGCTCAAGCCAGCGGCGCCAGTCGCGGCGGTCGGCGGAGGGATGCAGCAGCTCGACGTCATTGAGCCGCGACAGCGCAGGCTCGTCGGGCAGGTAATCCGGGTGACAGACCGGGATCAGCCACTCATCGAAGAGCTTGCAGCTGTCGATGTCAGCGCCGAAATGACCGGGGCCGAGCAGGATGGCGCAGTCATAGGGCTCGGTATAAAGGTCCACCGTGTCGATATCCATCCACACGCTGGAAAGCTGCACGTTGCAGTGATTGCCGGCCTGGCGAAAACGGTCGAGGGCCTTGAGCAGCCAGCGCATGGTCAGGGTCGAAGGCGCCTTCAGCCGCACGTTATGGCGATCGACCTTGAGCAGTGCGCAGGCATTTTCGATGATCTTGAAACCGGTCTTGAGTTCATCGGCCAGCAACCGGCCCTGATCGGTCAGGCTCAACCTGGGACCATGACGTTCGAACAGCGCGCAATCGAACAGCGACTCCAGATTCTTGATGTGGTGGCTGACTGCACTCTGGGTGACCGACAGTTCCTGCGCGGCCTTGCTGAACGAGCCAAGACGCGCCGCCACTTCAAAGGCACGCAGTGAATACAGCGCCGGGATCCGTTCAGTCATGCCCTGTCCGATGATGAGTAAAGCTAATAGTAGGGCAGAACTTAACCCGTTTTACAACGCAGCGGTGCAACGCAAGAATCAGCGTCCTCAGCTTCTGGACACCGCACTGTGAATATCGCCCTGACCCTCACTTATATCGCCACCGTCTTGCTGTTGATCGCCACGCCCGGCCCGGTCGTGGCGCTGGTGGTCAACACGGCCAGCCGCGCAGGCCGTCGCCCGGCCATTGCCACCGCACTGGGCAGCAACGCCGCATCGCTGGTGCTGATGGCTGTGGCAGCCTGGCTGATCATCGGCAGCACCACCATCGCTCCGCAATTGCTGACGGTTCTCAGCCTGGCCGGCTGCCTGTTTATCGCCTGGATGGCGCTGGCAATTCTGCGTAACACAACCGCGCAAGCCGTCACCCACAGCACGGGCCATGGCGGCGTGCGGCGCGGCTTCATGGTGGGCATCTCCAACCCCAAGGACATCATTTTCTTCCTGGCCTTCTTCCCGCAATTTCTGCAGATCAGCACATCGCTGAACACCAGCCTGGCGCTGCTTTCCTTACTTTGGATCATCATCGATCTATTGGTGCTGGGCGCCTGGATTGTGCTGGCCGGCACCTTGGCACGGCGCCTCGGCGGCCATCTGATCAGCCGCTGCTCGGGCATCGCCTTGCTGCTGATCGCTGTTGCCGGTGTGATTCATAACCTGCATCAGTGGCTGACATAGCGGCAGATTGCCTGACAATTTCCGCTGCTCTCTCCGGTCTGCGTCTACGCTTGTTTCAGGGCGCCTCTAAAAACGTTGCCGAGGAAGTCAGCGCAAGGCAAAAACGGGCGAAAAAGCGGAGTTTACACATTGTAAATGAGCATTTTGAGCCTGTTTTTAACGCAGTGATGACGACGCAGGTAGTTTTTAGAGGTGCCCTCAAGCAGGTTCAACAGGATGGCCGGAGCCAATTGTCTATGGGCGTATTACGGCATTCAGATACTGAGCAAGCGGCGGATTGCGCTGATCACCCGCCAGCGCCGCCCTCACCTTCGCCGCGCAAGCGTTACGGCTGGCGAGTGTTCTGGGTGCTGGTGGTCATGGGCGGCGTGGGGCTGGGTGTGGCCCTGGCGATGGAAAGCCGCAGCTCGCGCTGGCAGGCGCAAGAAATCTCGCGACTGGCGGCCGACCTGACCTGGAAGCTTGAGCCTGGCCCCAGCGATCTGCGTATTTATCCGGGCGAAGGGCCGTTCGACAAGCGCCTGGGCTATTCGGCACTGGAGGTCTTCACCCAGCGTTTGCTCAAGCGCGATTACCTGATTGCCGAACAAACGCGCTTTTCGCCGGAATTGATGCGCTATGGCCAACTCGGTTTTTTCGTGCCCTATCAGGAAAAGATCCAGACCGGGCTGACCATCACCGATTGCCGCGCCGCGCCGCTGTACCAGTTCAGTTATCCGCAGCAGTTTTATGCGGAGTTTGCCGCCATTCCGCCGCTGGTGGTGCAAAGCCTGTTGTTCATCGAGAACCGCAACCTGCTTGACCCCGAACAGCCGCTGGCCAACCCGGCGGTGGATTGGCCGCGCTTTGTCAAAGCGGCCTGGTCGCAAGTCGCCAAGCGCTTGTCACTGCCCGGCCAGTCGGCGGGCGGCAGCACGCTGGCCACACAACTGGAAAAGTACCGGCACTCCCCCGATGGCCTGACCCAGACCGGCATCGAGAAACTGCGGCAGATGTTCTCGGCCAGCGTGCGGGTTTACCAGCAAGGCGAACAGACCCTGCCGGCGCGCCAGCGCGTGGTGCGCGATTACCTCAACAGCGTGCCGCTGTCGGCCGTGCCGGGTCATGGCGAAGTGCATGGCCTGGCCGAAGGCTTGCGGGTCTGGTTCGGCGCCGACTTTGCCCGCACCAACCAGGTTCTGTCTGGCAACACCGACACCCCTCAGGCGCTGGATGAAAAAGCCCTGGCCCTGCGCGAAGTGCTGGCGCTGGTGATTGCCCAGCGGCGGCCGTCGTATTACCTGTCCAAGGGCCGCGCCGAACTGGCGGACCTGATCGATAGCCATCTGCGCGTGCTGGCCGGTGCCGGCATCATCGAGCAACCGCTGGCCGATGCCGCGCTGGCCCGGCAGCTGACCTACCGCGACTGGGAACAGCAGCCCACCTGGCAACCCATCGAAAACAACAAGGGCATCAGCGTGGCACGCAGTCGCCTGTCGAACATGCTCGACCGGCCGTTCTACGACCTGGACCGGCTCGACTTGTCGGCCACCACCACGTTGCAGGGCGAGTTGCAGGACAAGGTCACCCGCTATTTGCGCGAGCTGGCCGACCCGACATTCGCGGCCAGCCTGGGCCTGATCGGTGAGCGCTTGCTGAGCCCGGCCAGCACCGCGCAGGTGCGCTACAGCTTCACGCTGTTCGAAGGCACGCCGGACGGCTTTCGCGTGCGCGTGCAGACCGACAGCACCGACCAGCCCTTCGATATCAACGAAGGCAGCAAGCTGGAACTGGGCTCCACCGCCAAGTTGCGGGTGTTGACCACGTACCTGGAAATCATCGCCGAACTGCACCAGCGCTATGCCGAGACCAGCACCGGCGAGCTGCGCAAGGTGCCGGTCGAAGAGCCTGACCGGCTGACGCGCTGGGCACTGGATTACCTGATCCAGAACCCGGACCGCGACCTCTCGAAAATGCTTGCCGCCGCGCTCGACCGGCGTTATTCGGCAAGCCCCGGCGAGGCTTTTTTCACCGGTGGCGGGCTGCACCGCTTTAACAACTTTCGCAGCCAGGACAACGGCCGGCTGCCGACGCTGCGTGAGTCGCTGCGCGAGTCGATCAACCTGCCGTTCATTCGCCTGATGCGCGATGTGGTGCGCTACAGCACCTATCAGGCGCCCGGCAACAGTGCCGAACTGCTCAAGGACGATAGCGATCCCCGCCGTCAGGAATACCTGAGCCAGTTTGCCGACCGCGAAGGCCGGGTGTTCCTGCTGCGGTTCTGGAAACGCTACAAGGACAAGACCTCGCCAGCGCGCCTGGAGACCTTTCTGGACGGCATGCGCCCCACCGCTTCGCGCCTGGCGGCGGTGCATCGTTATTTGCAGCCCCAGGCCGATCAGAAAACCTTCAACACCTTTGTCCGTACGCGCCTGGCCGACAGCGAAGCGGCCAAGGTCACGGACAAACGCCTGACCGAGCTGTACAAAAACTATGGCCCCGGCGCTTACGATTTGCCCGATCAGGGCTACATTGCCCGGGTCCACCCGCTGGACCTGTGGCTGGTGGGCTTTTTGCTCGACAACCCGCAAGCGCAGTTCAAGGACGCCGTGGCCGCCAGTGTGCATGAGCGTCAGGAAGTCTATAGCTGGCTGTTCAAGAGCCGGCACAAGAGCGCCCGCGACAGCCGCATCCGCAGCATGATGGAGGTCGAGGCGTTTCTCGATATCGAGCAGCGCTGGCAGCGCCTGGGCTATCCGTTCGATCATCTGGTGCCGTCGCTGGCGACCGCCATCGGCAGCTCCGGAGACCGCCCGGCGGCGCTGGCCGAGTTGATCGGAATCATCCAGAACGACGGCATCCGCCTGCCGACGGTGCGCATCGACAGCCTGCACCTTGCCGCCGACACGCCTTATGAAACCCGACTGAGCATCAACCCCGACCTGGGCAAGCGCGTGCTGCCCTCCGAGGTGGCCACGGCCATGCGCGAGGCCTTGTCGGAGGTGGTCGACAGCGGTACCGCCAAGCGCGTATTGGGCACCTTCAAACTCCAGGACGGTAGTGTGCTGGCCATGGGCGGCAAGACCGGCACCGGGGATAACCGTATCGAAAGTGTCGGCTCTGGCGGGCGCATTCTGCAGTCACGGGCGATCAACCGTACCGCGACATTCGTGTTCTATCTGGGCGACCACCATTTCGGCACGCTCACCGCCTATGTGCCTGGCCGCGCCGCCGAAGGCTATCGCTTTACCTCTGCTTTGCCGGTGCAGGTGCTCAAGGGCATGGCGCCTATTCTCACGCCGTATCTGGAAGACCATGGCCTGGCCATGTGTGGTCCAGCCCCGCCACTTTAAATTTGCAAGAGAATCAGATACTTGATTCTCAAATGAGAATAATTCCAGACAAGGTGCTTGCGAAGACGTAAAGATATATCTTAAGGTATATCTAAACGTAACAACGAGAACCCTGATGAAAGATGACTTTCACCCTGCAGGCCCTCACGCCGACAAGCGTGGTGGCCGCGAACGCGGCGAACGTGGCGGGCGCGGGCCTCGGGTATTTGCCCCCGGCGACCTCAAGCTGCTGCTGCTGGACCTGATTGCCGGGCAGCCTTGCCATGGCTATGACCTGATCCGCCAGATCGAAGCCATGTTCGAGGGCGCCTACAGCCCGAGCCCTGGCGTGATCTACCCGACCCTGACCTTTCTTGAAGAAAGCGAACTGATTCAGGGCGATGCCGCCGCTGGCAAAAAACGCTATGCCCTGACCGAAGCCGGCCGCGCCTGGCTGGACGAACAGGCCGTCGCCATGGACGGCGTGCGCATGCGCATCGAAGTCAGCAAGCGCTCGCTGCGCGGCCATGACCGGCCCCAGGAAATTCACGAGGCCGTGAACAACCTGCGCCACGCGCTGCACATGCACCACGGCCGCTGGTCGCCCGCAGAAATCCTGCGCGTGCGCGACCTGCTCAACGACACCGCCAAAGCCATTGCCGACGGCCCTCATTCCCAAGCCGAGAAACCTTTATGAATTCACCTCAATCGATCCATCGCGTCATGCATGAAATCAAACGCCGCAAGCTCGAAGTGCTGCGCGTGACCGACATTACGCCGCTGATGCGCCGCGTCACCCTGCACGGGCCTGACCTGGCGGGTTTTATCAGCCTGGGCGCCGACGATCACGTCAAGCTGCTGTTTGCACGCACACCTGAAGAGCAGGCGGCGCTGGAAAACCTGAGCCTGGGCCGCGACAGCGAAGGCCCGCGCCCGGCGATGCGCGACTACACGCCACGGCGCTACGATGCGCACACCAACGAGCTGGACATCGACTTTGTGCTGCACGGTCACGGCCCTGCTGCCAGTTGGGCCGCCCAGGTGCAGCCCGGCCAGTTTCTGTACATCGCCGGCCCGCGTGGTTCGCTGGTGGTGCCGGACATCTTCGACAGCTACTTGCTGATTGGCGATGAAACCGCGATCCCGGCAATTGCCCGGCGCCTTGAAGAATTGCCGGCCGGACGTACGGCGCGGGTGCTGATCGAGGTGGCCAACCTGCAAGAGCGCCAGCCGCTGACCAGCCAGGCCCAGGTCGACGTCAGTTGGGTGGTGCGCGGCGAGCAGGACCTGCTCGACGTTATCCGTGATGTGCAAGTACCCGCAGGCAAGCTCTACGCCTGGGTGGCGACCGAGGCGGCGCTGTCACGCAAGGCACGGCGCATCTTGCTGGATGACCTGGGACTGGACGACGAATTCGTCAAGGCCGCCGGTTACTGGCGCCTGGATGAATCCGAGCCCGAAGCGCATTGATCGCCATCGCCCGATCCTCGCGGGTCGGGCCTCTCAAGCCTTCTTGAGCAAACGGTCCGCTGTCAGTACCAGCAGCGCGATCAGCACAAAACCTGCCAGTACGCCGCCTGCATTGAGCAGCGCCGGGGTAAAGCCAATGGTGCCGACATCGATGAACGGGTACATATAGTCGCCGAGCGCATTGCCGCGCAGCAGCACATAACCGAAGTAGGTAATGGGGTACAGCATCCACAGCAGGATATGGCGGATGCCCAGCGCCGCCCTTGGCACGTACAACGCCCAATAGATCACGAACAATAGCGGCATCACGTCGTGCAGCAGTTCATCGGCAATCCACTGCCAGCCTTGCGGTTGCCACAGGTGGCGCAACAGCAGGTTGTAGGCAAGCCCTACCAGCGCGATGCTGGCGGCGATACCGCTGCACACCGCAGGATTACGAAAGAACCGCCAGCCGGGACCATCGCGGCGGCTGAGCGCGCAGGTCAAGGCGACCGCCACCAGGGTATTGGTCAGCACGGTAAAAAAACTGAAGAAGCGCACCAGCCCGCCCAGCAGGCTGGCGTGATCGGCCCAACGGCCAAGAAAAATCAGGTATTGCTGAACGGCCAGGCCAAACCAGCCCAGGGAGGCGGCGACCAGAACGAAGCGGCGCATTACGATGGACGCTTGGTGCGCTGCAACTTCACGTACAGGCCTTCAACCTTTTCCCGTGCCCACGGGGTCTTGCGCAGGAACGTCAGGCTCGACTTGATGCTCGGGTCGCTCTTGAAGCAGCGGATATCGATGCGTTCGGCCAGCCCCGACCATTCATAGTGCGCGACCAGCGCTTCGAGGATGCCTTGCAGCGTGACGCCGTGCAGCGGGTCGTTGGAGGGTGTTGTCATGTCATACCTTGATGTGAGGCTGGGTGAAAACAGCGCACCTTAGCCCAGCGCGTGCGCGGCGGGAAGTGCTGAAGCAAGAAGTGCTGCTGGAAAACTCTAGCTGCAGCACCGGCCTTGCTGCCCGCCATCCGTCCTGTTTCCCGAATCTCGCTGAAACGTTTTGTTACCACCGACGTCTGCACTGTGTGCAACTGCATCCTGCCCCGGCGTTCGGGGGCGTGGCACCAGAACAATGATCAATACGGTGCCAGTTACTTAACCTTCACGGAGATTCGCACTATGAGCACTGAAGGTGCTATTGGGCGCAACCGTCTGCTGCCGAGACTGCTCGGGGTAGTTGTGTTGCTGATGGGGCTGTTCCTGCTGGCCTATGGGGTCAGGCTGCTGCAACTGGGCGGCTCGACGTATTACATCCTGACCGGCCTGGGGCTGATGGTGACTGCGATCCTGCTGTTCAAGGGCCATCGCGCGGCCTTGGGACTGTACGCAATCATCCTGTTCGCCAGCACCGTGTGGGCACTCTGGGAGGTGGGCCTGGACTGGTGGCAACTGGTGCCGCGCCTGGCACTGTGGTTTGCCCTGGGTATTGTCTTGTTGCTGCCCTGGGTACGTCGCCCGCTGCAGATCGATCGCCCCGCGCGCCTGCACACTGGCGGCCTGGGTATTGCCGTGGCACTGGCCGGCCTTGCCGCCATCGCCAGCCAGTTCACCCATCCAGGGCGTATCGAAGGTCAGCTGGATCGCGAAACAGCCGGCATCACCAATAGCGCGCCAGCCATGCCCGACGGCGACTGGCAGTCTTATGGCCGCACCGCCTACGGCGACCGGTATTCGCCACTGGCGCAGATCACGCCCGAGAACGTGCATAAGCTCGAAGCGGCCTGGACATTCCGCACCGGCGACATTCCGGGGCCGGGCGATCCGGGCGAGACCACCGCAGAAAACACCCCGCTCAAAGTCAACGGCATGCTGTACGTGTGTACCCCGCACAGCCAGGTGATTGCGCTGGACCCGGACAGCGGCAAGGAAATCTGGCGCTACGATCCGAAGATCAGCACCCAGAGCGCCAAGGACTTCAAGGGCTGGGCACACATGACCTGCCGTGGCGTGGCCTATCACGACGAAGCGGCTTATAGCGCGACGCCAGCCGCACAAAACGTCGCGGCCACTAGCTGTCCGCGGCGAATCTTCCTGCCCACCGCCGACACCCGCCTGATCGCGCTGAATGCCGACACCGGCAAGGTCTGCGAAGGCTTCGGCAACCAGGGTTCGGTCGACCTGCGAACCAATATCGGCAGCTTTGCGCCCGGCGGTTACTACTCGACCTCGCCGCCTGCGGTGACCAAGGACCTGGTAGTGATCGGCGGGCACGTCACTGACAACGTTTCGGTCGACGAGCCGTCCGGCGTGATCCGCGCCTTTGACGTGCGCACCGGCCGCCTGGTGTGGAACTGGGACAGCGGCAATCCTGCGCAGACCGCCCCGATTGCCGAAGGCCAGACCTACACGCGCAACTCGCCCAACATGTGGTCAATGTTCAGCGTCGATGAAAACCTCGGCCTGCTCTACCTGCCGATGGGCAACCAGATGCCCGATCAGTGGGGCGGCAACCGCACCGAAGACTCTGAGAGATTCAGCGCCGGCCTGGTCGCGCTGGACATCGCCACCGGTCAGTTGCGCTGGCACTACCAGTTCACCCATCACGACCTGTGGGACATGGACGTCGGTGGCCAGCCAACGCTGATGGACATGAAAACCGCCGACGGCCTCAAGCCTGCGGTGCTGGCCTCGACCAAGCAGGGCAGCATTTATGTGCTGGACCGGCGCAACGGCGAGCCTATCGTGCCGATCCATGAAGTGCCGGTGCCGCAAGGCGCGGTCGAAGGTGACCGTACCTCGCCGACCCAGCCCAAGTCAGAGCTGAACTTCATGCCGCCGCCGCTGCGCGAACGCGACATGTGGGGCGTCACGCCGTTCGACCAGCTGCTGTGCCGCATCGACTTCAAGTCGTTGCGTTACGAAGGGCCGTTCACCCCGCCGTCGCTGCAAGGCACGCTGGTGTATCCGGGTAACTTCGGGGTGTTCGACTGGGGCGGTATTTCGGTCGATCCGGTGCGCCAGATCGCCTTCGTCAACCCAAGCTATATGGCGTTCCGCTCCAAACTGGTGCCGGCCGCCGAGGTTGAAGCAGGCCCTGGCCGCAAGAGCGAGACCGAAGGCGTGCAGCCCAACAAGGGCGCACCATACGGGGTGATTCTTGAGGCCTTGCTGTCGCCCATGGGCCTGCCTTGCCAGGCACCGGCCTGGGGTTACGTGGCAGCTGTGGACCTGACCACCCACAAGACCATCTGGAAACACAAGAACGGTACCGTGCGCGACAGCTCACCGGTGCCGATCCCGTTGACCATGGGCGTGCCGAGTCTGGGTGGCACGATTACCACTGCCAGCGGCCTGGGCTTCCTGAGCGGTACGCTGGACCAGTATCTGCGCGCCTACGATCTGCGTAACGGCAAGCAACTCTGGGAAGCGCGCCTGCCAGCAGGCGCACAGACCACGCCGATGACCTACACCGGCAAGGACGGCCAGCAATACGTGCTGGTGATGGCCGGCGGTCATGGCTCGCTGGGGACAAAACAAGGGGATTATGTGGTGGCTTACAAGCTGCCTAAATAACCGGTGGGACCGAACCCGGTACTGGCATCTGCCGGACCGGGAAACGGGCCACAAAGCAGGTGCCGTGCTGCGCATCGGAGGTGACCGACAAGGTGCCTTCATGCCCTTGCATGATCTGCGCGGCGATGTACAGGCCCAGCCCCAGGCCTTCGCCGCGCGCACCGGCTTCACAGCGCGTGAACGGCCGGAACAGCAAAGGCATCAGGGCCACGGGAATCGGCTCGCCCTGGTTGGCCACCGACAGCATCAGGTCGCCCTCGTCGATACGCGCCACCAGCTTGATCGGCGATTGCCGCGCACCGTGGATCACGGCATTGCCCAGCAGATTGGAGAGCAGTTGCCCCATCCGTCCGGGGTCGCAGTAAATACCCGAGCCCAGACACAAGTCGACATCTATCTGGCTGTCCGGATTCGACGCCAGCACTTCGCCGACCACGGCTTGAAAATACCCTTCCAGGTCATCGACCCAGACACGCCGCACCGTGATGCCGTCGCCCAGCCGGCCGCGTGCGAAATCCAGCACGTCTTCGATCAAGGCGCCCATGCGCTGTGAACTCTTGCCGATGGCCGCCGCCAGCTTTTGCTCACGCTCGTTGGTGACGCGCGCCTGCAGCAGCTCGGCGCTCATGCGAATGGCACTCAAGGGCGTGCGCAGGTCATGGCCGAGCACGGCGATGAACTGCTCGCGCAATCTTCCGGCCTCTTCGGCGTCGGACAGGGCATGCTCTTTGATTTCAAGATCGCGTTGCAGATCCAGGTTGGCGGCGATCAATTGCGCGAAAAGCGTCAGGGTCGCCAGCAGGCTGGAGTCTTCGACATCGGCCGGCGCCGGATCAATGGCACACAAGGTGCCGAAGAAGTGCCCGTCAGCCTGCACAATCGGAATCGAGACGTAGCTCTGCAACTGGTAGATACGCGGCGTATGGTGCGCGGCATACAGCGGGTGTTCGCTGGCATGGCCGAACACCACCGGCTGACGATGCTGGCGTATTTCATGGCAGATGGTGGAATCGATCACCAGTTGACCGCCAGGCTTGAGGCCAAAATCAATCGAGTCGTCGACGGCGCACGCCACCCAGTGCTGTTCGGTGACCCGCGCCACGGCAGCGAAGCGCATGCCGGTCATCTGCTTCATCATGCGCAGGATGATCGGCACCGAATCGATACGGTCGATGGCGCCGATATCGCTGGAGAAGTCTTTTGCCGTCATGACATCCAGGCCCGGTTCAAGAGAAAGCCACGATCATACGCCTACTTGCCAATCACGTCCCCGCGCAGCGCGGCCAGGCGACCGATGAGGCGATTCTGCGTCGGCACCGGGATCTTCTGTTCATCCATGGACTTGATCAGGTTTTCCACCAGTGCATTGAAGTTGCTGCGGGTCAGGTTCTGGCCCTTGTGCGATTCCGCCAGGCTGTCGCCACCGTAGGTGCATGGGCCGCCGGCCTCAACGCAGAAAAACTCCACCAGACGGTCACGCAACAGCACGATGTTGACCCGGCGAAAGCGTTCAACGATGCGCTCGTCCTGCGCCACGTTGAGCAACATTCCTTCGACGATGCGCTGAATACCGGCACGCTGGCCCAGCGCCTGATACAGGCTGTCGTCTTTGGCAGGCTGCGGGGGCTGGGCGCAACCGACCAGCACGAGGAACATCAGGCACGCGAACAGACGCTTCATCAGAATCCTCCCTGCAAGGACACATAAGCGCCGTTCTGGTCTTCCAGGGTCGCGATCTCGCCCAGCCGGGCGTAGGCTGCGACCACGGAGAAATGCTTGTTGGGGAACCAGCCAACAAACACATCGGCCCAGTCGCTTTCACCGGCGAACGACAGGTTGTCGGGTTTTTCGCGGTACTCCAGGCCCACGGCCCAATGCGGGTTGAACAGCACCGCCACCGAGCCTTCCTTGAGCAGGCTGCGGCTGTCGCGGCGGTCGCCACCGAAGCCCAGCAGGCCGGTTTCGTTGGCCCGGCTATAGCGCACCCCGCCGTTGAGCAGCAGGTTGTAGCCAAACGCCCCACCAATGAACAACCGGCTGGCGGTCAGGTAGCCTTCGACGTCGGCATCGCGCCTGGCGCCGACCAGGCTGGGAATCAGGAAATCGTTCTGGTGCTTGTACTGCACGCCCAGCGACACCTGTGGCAGGTTGTCGAAAATCAAATCGCCGAACAGCCGCACTTTCACACCAAAGACGTCCTGGGTCAGGTTGTCTTCGGGCAGGCTCAGGTTGCGCTGCAAAGTGCCCAGGTCGAAGCGTTGGTGCGCATAGGAAAATTCGACGCGGTTGCCATACGACACCGTCACCCCGGCCACATCGAAGGTGTAGTCCGGCAGGTCGACGTGAGTGGCAGCGGCAGTCGCACCCCACTCACCCTCTTCGCTGTAGCCGCTGATCACCGCCCACGGAATGATCCCGCCGCCGGCGGCACCTTCGATACTGCCGGCGCCGCCGGTAGCAACCAGACGACCATTATCGGCCAGGGCCTGCGGCGCGACAGCGCCCAGCACGCAGCTCAGCAGGCAACTTGAAAAGCATGAAATCCGGTAGTGCATGTCAGTGAACCATCAGGCCGGTGGAGGTATGGCTCTTGGTAATCCAGGCCTCGAACGCCACCGCGCTGAGCGGTCGACTGATGAGGTAACCCTGAGCCGTATCACAGTGCCAGCGTTCGAGCAGTTGCAGGCTGTGCTCATACTCGACGCCTTCAGCAACCACCTTGAGCCCCAGGTTGTGGCTCATCTCGATGGTCGAACGAACAATCACCGCGTCTTCGCTGGTTTCATCCAGGTTGCGCACGAATGACTGATCAATCTTGAGTTCCTGCACCGGCAGGCGCTTGAGGTGCGCCAATGAGGAGTAACCGGTGCCGAAATCATCCACCGACAGGCTGATGCCGCATTCGCGCAGGCGATTGAGCACGACCAGGGCGCGCTCCGGCTCGCTCATGATGGCGCTTTCGGTGATCTCGAAAATCAATTGCTCGGCCGGCACCTGATGCAGGCGCAGCACATGCGTCACATGCCCGACCAGATCGCCACCGAGCAGGTCGTCGGCCGAGACGTTGACCGACAGCTGTACGAACAGGCCGCGCCGGCGCCATTCGGCCACCTGGCGCACGGCTTCGCTGATGACCCAGGTGGTCAGCAACTGGATACTGCCGGTGCGCTCGGCCAGCACAATGAATTCGCCCGGCGAGACGTTGCCGAACTGCGGATGGTTCCAGCGCAACAGAGCCTCGGCCTGGCGTACATGGCCCTGGCGAATGTCCAGTTTGGGCTGGTAGTGCAGGTGCAGCTCGCCGTTGCCAGGCGCTTTACGCAAATCGCGGATCAGGCTGATCTGGCGCTGGTGGGCCAGGTCGCGGCCGTCTTCATAGATATGCAGGCGGCCCGGCAGGCTGGCGGCATCCTTGCGGGCAATCAGTGCGCGATTGAGCAATTCTTGTGCAGCATCGCCGTGCTCGGGGTAGACGGCGATGCCGATGCAGCATTCCAGCGCGATATCGTGGCCATCAACGTGCTGCTGCTCGTTGAGCAGGCGCTGCAACTGGTCGCCGCGACCCACTGCGCTGTCGCTGCTGGTGTGGTCGAGCAACAATAGAAATTCGTTGGCGGTCAGCCGCGCGACCGTGTCGCCGGCATGCAGGCCCGATTGCAGGCGCTGGCCCAGCTCGCGCAGCAACAGGTCCATCGCCTCGGCTCCCACGCTGTCATGAACCGACTTGAAATTGTCGATGCCCAGGTACATCAGGGCCACCGGCCGTTCGGCCGCAATCGAGCTGCCCAGACGCTCCATGACCAGCGCCCGGTTGGGCAGGCCGGTCACTGCATCGTGCAAGGCGTTGTGCGCCAACTGGTCCTCACGCACCGCAATGCCGTGCTGCATGCTGTTGATCGCGCCCGCCAGCATGCCGAGTTCGTCCTGGCGCGCCATGTTCACCGGGGTGCGGTAATCGCCATCACCAATACGCTTGGCGGCCAGCGCCAGGGCACGCACCGGCAACGACACGCTGCGCGCCAGGGCCAGGGTGCCGATCAACGAAGCCAGCAAGGCGGCCAGGGATATCCAGAAAATCTTCTGATCCAGCGGCTCAAAGGCCTGCAAGGCTTTGTCCAGCGGGCTTTGCAGCAAGGCCAGTACCTGCCCTTCGCCGGAGTCGGCAAGGGTCAAAGTCTGGCTGAGAAATTTGAGGTCCGCGTGTTCGGTCATGTTCATCTGCCCGCCCGCCGACGACTGCATCAGCGCGACCAGGCTGGGATGCATGCCCTCTGGCTGGGTGCTGATCAGGTTGCCGGGCTGGCCGTTCTCGATGGTCAAAAACGACACCTCCAGGCCGCTGAGCGAGAGCATCTCTTTGGCGATGTCGCTGTCGATGGTAAAGCCCATGACCACACGGCCCAGTGGCAGCGGCGCCAATACGGTACTTTCGACCAACAGGTGCGGGATGCCACCGCCCGGCACAATCAGCATCGACTGGTTGTTGCGCTTGGCGTTGCGCAGCGCCTGATCGTAGATGAACTTCGAGCCCTCGGGCACTTCAGGCTCGGTACTGGCGATGACCTTGCCGTCCATGCCCAACAGGAACATGTCGCTGGCATTGATGCGCCCGCCATGGTTGAGCAGCACCGAGCGAATGGTCGAAGCATCCGAGCTGGCCACTGCATCGCGAAAGCCGAAGTCAGCCGCCAGCAGTTGCACCGCATCGCGCAGCCGCCGGCCGCGCAGGTCGATCAGGCGTTCGAAAACCCGGCTGCCGACCTCAAGCTGCGCCTGGGCCTGGCTGTGCACCGCATCGCTGGTGGCGAATTTGACGGCCACAAACACCGCGCAGATCACCACCAGCAGCAAGGCGATCAGCACGCCGGCAATGCGCGCCTGAAAGCTCAGACGAAGCTTCATTAATGCGCAGCCTTATGGAAGGCATCACCAAAGGCCCCCGGCGCAGGACGTGACGACGGCTCTTCAGGCTTGACATCGATGGCCAGGTCGAAACGCTTGCTCAGGCCGCCTGCCGGAACCTCGATGTCACCGCCGGCCACCGGTTGCAGGTCTTCGTTTTGCGGGTGCCAGAGGGTCGCGGTGTAGCGCCCCTCTGGCAGTTGATCGAGCTTAAGCTGGCCGCTGGCATCGGTCACGCCGAACCATGGGTCGTCGGTGACATAGATATAGCCCAGCATCCAGTCATGGATATTGCACCCCAGCACCACAAGACCGGGCTTGTCGAACAGCACAGGCTCCGACGGGGTCTTCTCGTAAAGCCGCAGTTCGAAGCGCTTGGCTTGCGAGAAGGAATACACCTGATGGCGAATGTCATCGCTATTGGGAAAGGACACTTGAGTGCCGGTGCGCACGGCCAGAACCCGTGGCACGAACTCCTGATTGCGCTGGTCCATGCTGGCCTTGAGCGCCGCGGACGGTGCCGCGCCACTGCCCTTGAGGGTCAGGACCGTGTTGGCCAGCGGCTGGCCCTGGCGATCGAACATCTGTGCGGTCAGGGTCGCTGCACTCGCACTCGCTACAGAACACACACACATGGCTGCCAGCAGCACGCGAGAAAAAACGTTGGTCATACTGAACTCATCCACAACGGCCAATGCCGGAAAGTTAAGCCAACCCTGGCAGCGATGTGTCTGGCTTGCAGATTACCGCTCGCGTCGGGCCAAGGGAACGCATGGATAGAATCATTTGGCCATCATTCAGCTATAGCCGACGGATGGCTCTTATCTGCGCCCGCGCAAGGGTTGTTTCACGCCTATGACACGCTATCGACCGATGCCATTGAAACCTGAGGCCAATCGCCCCATCTAAACAGGCATGTTCAATCTCCCAGGTGCACCATGAGCGACCAGCCGACCGCTACACACGACTCATCCGATGACGGCACTGAATATGAAGTGAATCTCGGCTCAGGCACCTCGCTGGCCCTTCCCGGACAGAACCTGCCGGACAAGGTCTACATCATCCCGATCCACAATCGCCCGTTCTTCCCCGCGCAAGTACTGCCGGTGATCGTCAACGAAGAGCCGTGGGCCGAGACGCTGGAACTGGTCAGCAAGTCGGACCATCATTCGCTGGCGCTGTTTTTCATGGACACGCCGCAGGAAGATCCGCGCCACTTCAATACCAAGGCCCTGCCGGAGTATGGCACGCTGGTAAAAGTCCACCACGCCAGCCGCGAAAACGGCCGCCTGCAGTTCGTGGCACAGGGTTTGTCGCGGGTGCGCATCAAGACCTGGCTCAAGCACCATCGCCCACCGTACATGGTCGAGGTCGAATACCCGCAGACCTCCAACCAGCCGACCGATGAGGTCAAGGCCTACGGCATGGCGCTGATCAATGCGATCAAGGAACTGCTGCCGCTCAACCCGCTGTACACCGAAGAGCTGAAAAACTACCTCAACCGCTTCAGCCCCAATGACCCGTCGCCGTTGACCGACTTTGCCGCCGCACTGACTTCGGCCAGCGGCGTGGACCTGCAAGAGGTGCTCGACTGCGTGCCGATCTTGCGGCGCATGGAAAAAGTGCTGCCGATGCTGCGCAAGGAAGTCGAAGTCGCGCGCCTGCAAAAAGAAATCTCGGCTGAAGTGAACCGCAAGATCGGCGAACACCAGCGCCAGTTCTTCCTCAAGGAACAGCTCAAGGTCATCCAGCAGGAACTGGGCCTGAGCAAGGACGACCGCAGCGCCGACATCGAGCAGTTCGAGCAGCGCCTGGAGGGCAAGACCCTGCCCGCCCAGGCGCGCAAGAAAATCGATGAAGAACTGAACAAGCTCAAGGTGCTGGAAACCGGCTCGCCCGAATACGCCGTGACCCGCAACTATCTGGACTGGGCCAGCGCCATCCCGTGGGGTGTGAACGGCGTCGACAAGCTCGACCTCAAGCACGCGCGCAAGGTGCTCGACCAGCATCACGCCGGGCTCGACGACATCAAGGCACGCATCCTCGAATTTCTTGCCATTGGCGCCTACAAAGGCGAGATCACCGGCTCCATCGTGCTGCTGGTCGGCCCGCCGGGCGTGGGCAAGACCAGCATCGGTCGCTCGATTGCGGAATCTCTGGGCCGTCCGTTCTACCGCCTGAGCGTGGGCGGCATGCGCGATGAAGCCGAGATCAAGGGCCATCGCCGCACCTACATCGGCGCCCAGCCGGGCAAGCTGGTGCAGGCGATCAAGGATGTCGAGGTGATGAACCCGGTGATCATGCTCGACGAGATCGACAAGATGGGCCAGAGCTACCAGGGCGACCCGGCCTCGGCGCTGCTCGAAACCCTGGACCCGGAACAGAACGTCGAATTCCTCGACCATTACCTCGACCTGCGCCTGGACTTGTCCAAGGTGCTGTTCATCTGTACCGCCAACACCCTGGACTCGATTCCGGGCCCGTTGATCGACCGCATGGAAGTGATCCGCCTGGCGGGTTACATCACCGAAGAAAAACTGGCCATCGCCAAGCGCCACCTGTGGCCCAAGCAACTGGAAAAGGCCGGTGTGGCCAAGACCAGCCTGTCGATCAGCGATGCTGCCCTGCGCGCCGTGATCGAAGGCTATGCCCGCGAATCCGGGGTGCGGCAACTGGAGAAACAACTGGGCAAGCTGGTGCGCAAATCGGTGGTCAAGCTGCTTGATGCGCCAGACACCGCGATCAAGATCGGCCCCAAGGATCTGGAAGCCTTGCTGGGCATGCCGGTGTTTCGCAGCGAGCAAGTGCTGTCCGGCACCGGGGTTATCACAGGCCTTGCCTGGACCAGCATGGGCGGTGCGACGCTGCCGATCGAGGCGACGCGCATCCACACCCACAACCGCGGCTTCAAGCTGACCGGCCAGTTGGGGGATGTGATGAAGGAGTCGGCAGAAATCGCCTACAGCTACGTCAGCTCCAACCTGTCCAAATTTGGCGGCGATGCGAAATTCTTCGACGAGGCCTTTGTGCATCTGCACGTGCCTGAAGGTGCCACACCCAAGGACGGCCCGAGCGCCGGCATCACCATCGCCAGCGCCCTGCTGTCGCTGGCGCGCAACCAGGCGCCGAAAAAGGGCGTGGCGATGACCGGCGAGCTGACCCTGACCGGGCATGTGCTGCCGATTGGCGGGGTGCGCGAGAAGGTGATTGCAGCGCGTCGGCAGAAGATCAACGAACTGATTCTGCCGGAGCCTAACCGGGGCAATTTCGAAGAACTGCCGGCGTACCTGAAGGAAGGCCTGACGGTGCATTTCGCCAAGCGCTTCAGCGATGTGGCGAAGGTGTTGTTCTAAAAACACGCACGGCACCGGCCTGCCCCATGGGTTGCCGGTCGGTGCCGTGATGGTATCCTCAGGCCCTTGTCTTGCCGAACGGACCTTGCCATGACCCCTGCCCGACTGATTGCGCCCTTCAGCCTTGTTCTGCTTGCTGCTTGTGCGCAAACGCCGGACCCGATCGTCTCGCTGGAAGAGCAGGACGATTGCCCGCTGGCCCTTGTCAAAGGCCAGACGCTGTTGTTGTCCCTGCCCAGCAATCCCACCACCGGCTTTCGCTGGCAGGTCCGCGACCCGGCAGCCGGCGTTTTGCGCAGCCTGGGGCCGGAGGTGTATAACGCCGACCGCAGTCAGGACATGGTAGTCGGCAGCGGCGGCCAGTCGGTCTGGCGTTATAAAGCTGAAAAGGCCGGTACCGGCCGTTTGCTGCTGACCTACAAGCAGCCGTGGGAACCGGATGCCGAGCCACAGACCACATTCGAGTGTGCCATCAGCGTGCAGTGAACCGGCGACTGGTCCGGCAACCTGCACAGGCCCATGCATCCGGCCCGCAACTTGGCTAGAATGCCGGGCTTTGCACGCCATGCGCCGGAATCGCCGTGACCCATCCAGCCGATCGCCTCTTCTCCCAGCCCTTGCCCCAGGTGCCTGACTTCGCCTTCAACGAAGACGTGGTGCGGGTTTTCCCGGACATGATCAAACGTTCTGTGCCCGGTTATCCGGCCATCGTCGAAAACCTCGGGGTGATCGCCGCGCATTTTGCCAGGCCCGACACCGTGCTCTACGACCTGGGCAGTTCGCTGGGCGCCGTGACCCAGGCCCTGCGCCGGCATGTGCGCCAGGATGGCTGCCGGGTGATTGCGGTCGACAACTCTTCGGCGATGGTCGAACGCTGCCGCGAATACCTCAATGCGCAGAATTCGATGTTCCAGGAGCTGCTGCCGGTCGAGGTCATCGAGGGCGATATCCTTGAGCTGCCCTGGCAGCCGGCCTCGGTGGTGGCGCTGAACTTCACCTTGCAGTTCATCGCCCCCGAACGGCGCCTGGAACTGCTCGGCCGCATTCGTCAGACCCTGGTGCCGGGCGGCGCGTTGATTCTTTCGGAAAAACTGCGCTTCAACGATGTCGATGAACACGACCTGCTCACCGAGCTGCACGTCGACTTCAAGCGCGCCAACGGCTACAGCGAACTGGAGATCGCCCAGAAACGCAGTGCCATCGAAAACGTCATGAAACCCGACAGCCTCGAAGAACACCGCCAGCGCCTGCGCGAGGCCGGTTTTTCGCGCGTGGTGCTGTGGTTTCAATGCATTAACTTTGCCTCGTTGATAGCCCTGCCATGATCGATCTCGCTCCACTGGTTCGCCGCCTGGCGAACACGCCTCTGGCCACTTGGGCCGAAGGCCTGCAAGCGCAACTTGATGCCAAGATGGCCAAGGGGCACGGCGACCTCGAACGCTGGAGCAATGCGCTGCAAGCCTTGCCGGCGCTGACGCCCAGCCGCGTTGAACTGCTCGACGGTTTTACCCTGGACGTGGACTGCGACGAGCAGACCCGTGCCCAGGTACGCAGCGCGTTGATGGGCCTGTCACCGTGGCGCAAGGGGCCGTTCGATGTGTTTGGCGTGCACGTCGACACTGAATGGCGCTCGGACTGGAAATGGTCGCGGGTCGCCCCGCACCTGAACCTGACCGGCAAGCGCGTGCTGGATGTCGGCTGCGGCAACGGTTATTACCAGTGGCGCATGCTCGGCGCCGGCGCCGACAGCGTGATTGGCGTCGATCCCAACTGGCTGTTCTTCTGCCAGTTCCAGGCCATGCAGCGCTACTTGCCCGACCTGCCGGCCTGGCACCTGCCGTTTGCCCTGGAAGATCTGCCAGCGGGGCTGGAAGGTTTCGACACGGTGTTTTCGATGGGCGTGCTGTATCACCGCAAGTCGCCCATCGACCATTTGCTGGCGCTGAAAGACTGCCTGCTCAAGGGCGGCGAACTGGTGCTGGAAACGTTGGTGGTGCCCGGCGATGTGCAACAGGTGCTGGTGCCCGAAGACCGCTACGCGCAGATGCGCAACGTGTGGTTCTTGCCTTCGGTGGCGGCGCTGGAGCTGTGGATGCGCCGCGCAGGCTTTACCGAAGTGCGCTGCGTGGACGTGAGCACCACCAGCGTTCAGGAACAGCGCAGCACCGACTGGATGCGCTATCAATCGCTGGGCGATTTCCTCGACCCCGACGACCACAGCCGCACCGTGGAAGGCCTGCCGGCCCCGATGCGCGCCGTGGTCATCGGCCGCAAGCCCTGATCGGGTTTAACGGGCCGCCGCGGTAATCAGCGCTTTCATTTCGGCCACGGCCGCCTTGAAGCCAACGAACAATGCATGCGCGACCAGCGCGTGGCCGATGTTCAGTTCGTTGATGCCTTTGATCGCGGCCACTGCCTCGACGTTGTGGTAATGCAGGCCGTGGCCGGCATTGACGATCAGGCCCTGGGCGACGCCAAAGGCGACGCCGTCGGCAATGCGCTGCAGTTCAACCGCGACCTCGGCCGGCGTTTCGGCATCGGCGTAGCGGCCGGTGTGCAGTTCGATGGCCGGTGCGCCAACGCGCCTGGAGGCTTCGATCTGGCGTGGGTCGGCATCGATGAACAGTGACACTTCGCTGCCGACTCGCGACAGGCGCTCCACCGCCGCCTTGATGCGCTCTTCTTGCCCGGCGACATCCAGACCGCCTTCGGTGGTCAGTTCCTGACGGGTTTCCGGCACCAGGCACACGTGGGCGGGGCGCAGGCGCTCGGCGAAGGCGAGCATTTCTTCAGTGACGCCCATTTCGAAGTTCATGCGCGTTTGCAGCACATCCTTGAGCAACAGGATGTCGCGGTCCTGAATGTGCCGGCGGTCTTCGCGCAGGTGCACGGTGATGCCATCGGCGCCCGCCTCTTCGGCATCCAGCGCGGCCTTGATCGGGTCCGGGTAACGGGTGCCGCGGGCCTGACGCAGGGTGGCGACGTGGTCGATATTCACGCCAAGAAGGATACGAGCGCTTTGGGTCACGGGGATCTCCTGGGAAGCAGGGGTTGTCTAGGGTTATCTGAAAAGACAGGCCGCAGAGCATAAAGCCTGTTCACGGCTTGCGAAACAGTTCGCGGCTGACCAGTGGCCGACCGCCCAGATGCACGGCCAGTGCCTGGCGCATCAGGCGTTTGGCGGCAGGCAATGCACCGGGTGTATCCCAGTCGGCGTTGCTCATGGCCAACAGCTCGACACCCTGGAACAGGCCGGGCTGCAATAGCCAGACGCGCTCAAGTCCGGCATCGACGCGCAAGCGGTAGAGGCCATCGGCATCCAGCGCCTGGCCGTCGACGTCGGTGTCCAGCGCAAAGCCGTAACCCAGGTCATCGAGCAGCCGCCATTCGAACGAACGCAATAACGGCTCCAGCGGCCGGCCTTCAGCCAGCGCCTCCAGTGTGGCGGCGTAATGGTCGAAAACCGCCGGGTGCGGGTCTTCGGCGGGCAGCAGGCGAATCAGCAGTTCATTGAGGTACATGCCGCTGAACAGCGCTTCGCCGATCAGCCAGCGGGCGATGCCTGCGCCTTCCATGCGCCCGACATTCTTGAGTTCGCCGCGCCCGCGAAACTCGGCTTCCAGTGGCACGAATGGCCGTGCCAGGGTGCCGGCCTTACCCCGCGCGTTGCGCAGCACGGCACGCAAACGGCCTTGCGGGGTAAGAAAGTCGACCAGCGCACTGTTTTCGCGATACGGCCGGCTATGCAGCACATAGGCAAGTTGAGCGATGGGCGTGCTCATCGAGGAGCCTTACAGGTCGTTGTAACCCAGCGAACGCAGGGCACGTTCGTCGTCAGACCAGCCACCCTTGACCTTGACCCACAGGTTGAGCATGACCTTGGAGTCGAACAGCACCTCCATGTCACGACGTGCATCGCTGCCGATGCGCTTGATGCGCTCGCCCTTGTCGCCAATGATGATTTTCTTCTGCCCGTCGCGCTCGACCAGAATCAGCGCATGGATGTGCAGAACACGCCCCTGCTGCTTGAACTCTTCGATTTCGACGGTGATCTGGTACGGCAGCTCGGCACCGAGCTGGCGCATGATCTTCTCGCGTACCAGCTCAGCGGCCAGGAAGCGGCTGCTACGGTCGGTGATCTGGTCTTCCGGGAAGAAGTGATCGCTCTCGGGCAGGTGCGAGGCAATCAGGCCTTCCAGCGCGTCGAGGTTGTGGCCGTGCTGGGCGGAGATCGGCACGATCGAAGCCTTGGGAAGCTGGCTTTGCAGCCATTCCAGGTGCGGCATCAACTCGCCCTTGTCTTCGATGCGGTCGGTCTTGTTGATCGCCAGAATCAGCGGTCCTTCGACGTATTGCACGCGCTCCAGCACCATCTGGTCCTCATCGGTCCAGCGGGTACGGTCGACCACGAAGATCACCACGTCGACGTCTTTCAACGCCGCCGAGGCGGTCTTGTTCATGTAGCGGTTCAAGGCCTTGTCGCTGTTCTTGTGCATGCCGGGAGTGTCGACATAGATGGCCTGCACGTCGCCTTCGGTCTTGATCCCCAGCATGTTGTGCCGCGTGGTCTGCGGCTTGCGCGAGGTAATCGCCAGCTTCTGGCCGAGGATGTGGTTGAGCAGCGTGGACTTGCCCACGTTGGGTCTGCCGACAATCGCGACATAGCCGCAGCGGGTTACATTTGTATCAGTCATTGCCATTCTCCACGCCCAGGGCGATTAGGGCCGCAGCAGCAGCGACCTGCTCTGCAATACGCCGGCTGACACCCTGGCCGCGGCTTTTTTCGTTCAACAGGCTGATTTCGCACTCGACAAAGAATGTCCGGCAATGCGGTTCGCCCTGGATATCGACCACCTCGTAGCGCGGCAAATCGCACGCGCGCGACTGCAAAAACTCCTGCAAACGGGTTTTCGGGTCTTTGTTGGTGTCGACCAGGGTCAGGCTGTCGAACTCATTGGTCAGCCAGGCCAGCACACGCTCGCGCGCGGTGCCCATGTCCGAGTCCAGATAGATCGCACCGATCAGCGCTTCCAGGGCATCGGCAAGAATCGACTCACGACGGAAACCGCCGCTTTTCAATTCACCCGAGCCCAGGCGCAGGTACTCGCCCAGCGCAAAGCCGCGAGCCAGCAGGGCCAGGGTTTCGCCCTTCACCAAACGGGCGCGCAAACGCGACAGCTGGCCTTCACGGGCCTGAGGAAAACGCTCGAACAGCGCCTCGCCGGCCACGAAGTTGAGAATCGCGTCACCGAGAAACTCCAGGCGCTCGTTGTTGCGACCGGCGAAGCTGCGGTGGGTCAGGGCCAGGATCATCAGGTCCTGGTCCTTGAAGGTATAACCGAGCTGACGCTCGAGACGACTTAAGGGTGCACTCACGGTTTGGCCACGCTGAATTGCTTGTCGAACTTCATGACCAGGTCGACATTGAAGATCAGGGGTTCACGTTGTTCGTAATCGAGGTGGGCCACGAACCTGTTGTTCTCCACCTTCAGTTTTAAAGCCTGTTTCAAATCTAGATTCCGGATATTGTTGACCTGCATGTTCTTACCGACATAACTGTAAAAGTCATCGACCGACTCGATCCCCAGTGACGGGTTGTTTTCGGCCGTCTCGATGATCTTCTTCATGGAAAAATAGTCGAGGTAATGAGGCACTGTCTTGAAGGCAGTGCTCACGGTAAACGCAATGAGTCCCAGCAGCAGCAACAGCCCTACCAGCGACAAACCCTTTTGCGTAGTACCGAACTTCATGTCCATTTCCAAAGAGTAGCTCGACACCGGTGCTTTACGAGCCATGGTTTCAAGCGATCCAAATGACATACGGCGCTGTTCGAGACAGCGCCGCAGCGATTACTTGATCAACCCGACCCGTGAAAAGGTCGGGAAGTGACTGAGCTTGGGCTCGGGCCAGCTCATCCATACAGCGAAGGCCTTGCCCACGATATTGCGATCCGGGACCATGCCCAGCTCATCCTTGGGAATATTGGGGTCATCCCAGTAACGGCTGTCGTTGGAGTTGTCCCGGTTGTCGCCCATCATGAAATAGTGCCCGGCAGGCACCGTCCACTCGGTGTCCGGCGGCGCGCGGTAGCGGGTCATTTCCTGACGAATCTGGTGTTCGACCTCACCGAGCTTTTCCGAATACAACTCGGCGCTGCCCAGCGTGCCCGGCTCGCTGCCGATCAGGGTCTTGGCCACCGGCTGCCCATTGATGAACAGACGCTTGTCGCTGGTGTAACGAATCTGGTCGCCCGGCAGGCCGATTACACGCTTGATGTAATTGACGCTTGGATCGCTGGGGTAGCGGAACACCATCACATCGCCGCGCTGCGGATCACCGATCTGGATGACCTTCTGGTCCAGCACCGGCAAGCGGATGCCGTACGAGAACTTGTTGACCAGAATGAAATCGCCCACATCGAGGGTCGGCTTCATCGAGCCCGACGGAATCTGGAAGGGTTCGACCAGAAACGAACGCAGCACCAGCACGATGAACAGCACCGGGAAGAACGACTTGCCGTATTCGACCAGTACCGGCTCCTTGCTCAGGCGCTCGACGACCGCCATGTCCGGCTGCCCGACACTGACCTGATAGTTCGAGATGGCGGCGCGGCGCCGGGGCGCCAGCAACACCAGATCGAGCAAGGCCAGCAGGCCGCAGACGAATACAGCAATGACCAACAACAGCGGGAAATTTAGTGACATATGACCTGCTATTCCAACCTGAGCACTGCAAGGAAGGCTTCTTGTGGAATTTCCACGTTACCGACCTGCTTCATGCGTTTCTTACCGGCCTTTTGCTTCTCGAGCAGCTTGCGCTTACGGCTGACGTCACCGCCATAACATTTGGCCAATACGTTCTTTCTGAGCGCCTTGACGGTTGTCCGCGCAATCACCTGCCCGCCAATGGCGGCCTGGATGGCAACATCGAACATCTGCCTTGGAATCAGTTCCTTCATCTTCTCAGTCAGCGCGCGGCCTTTATAGTTCGCGTTATCGCGGTGCACGATCAGCGCCAGGGCATCGACCTTGTCACCGTTGATCAGTACGTCGAGCTTGACCAGGTTGGCCGACTGATAGCGATCGAAATGGTAGTCCAGCGAAGCGTAACCGCGGCTGGTCGACTTCAGACGGTCGAAGAAGTCCAGAACCACTTCGTTCATCGGCAGGTCGTAGCGCACCTGCACCTGCGTGCCGAGGAACTGCATGTCGCGCTGCACGCCACGCTTTTCGATGCACAGGGTAATGACGTTGCCCAGGTGCTCTTGCGGCACAAGAATCGTCGCCTGGACGATCGGCTCGCGGAAGTCTTCGACCGCCGAAACATCCGGCAGGCGCGACGGGTTGTCGACGTAGACGGTTTCACCGGTCTTGAGCTTGATCTCGTAGATCACGCTCGGGGCGGTGGTGATCAGGTCCAGGTCGTACTCGCGCTCAAGGCGCTCCTGGATGATCTCCATGTGCAACATGCCCAGGAAGCCACAACGGAAGCCGAAGCCCAGCGCGTCGGAGCTTTCAGGCATGTACTGCAACGACGAGTCGTTGAGCGTCAGCTTTTGCAGGGCATCGCGGAAATCTTCGAAGTCATCGGAGCTGACCGGGAACAGGCCGGCATACACCTGCGGCTGAATGCGCTTGAAGCCTGGCAGCATCTCGACATCGGGTGTCGAGTTGAGGGTCAGGGTGTCACCCACCGGCGCGCCAAGGATTTCCTTGATGCCGGCGATGATGAAGCCTACTTCGCCGGCCTTCAGGTCAACGGTCGCGGTGTGCTTGGGGTTGAATACGCCAACGCTGTCGACCAGGTGCACCTTGCCGGTGGACTTGACGAGAATCTTGTCGCCCTTCTTGACCCGGCCCTGACGCACACGCACCAGCGAGACGACGCCCAGGTAGTTGTCGAACCAGGAGTCGATGATCAGTGCCTGCAACGGCGCGTCGATTTCACCGGTCGGCGGCGGAATGGTCGCGACCAGACGCTCAAGCACCTCGTCAACGCCCATGCCGCTCTTGGCGCTGCACGCCACCGCGTCAGTGGCGTCGATGCCGATGATCTTCTCGATTTCGTCCTTGACCCGGTCCGGGTCGGCCTGCGGCAGGTCCATCTTGTTCAGGACCGGCATGACTTCCAGGCCCTGCTCGATGGCGGTATAGCAGTTGGCGACCGACTGGGCTTCGACGCCCTGGCCGGCATCGACCACCAGCAGCGCGCCTTCACAGGCCGCCAGGGAGCGGCTGACTTCGTAGGTGAAGTCGACGTGGCCCGGGGTGTCAATGAAGTTCAACTGGTAGGTGATGCCGTCTTTTGCCTTGTAATACAGGGTAACGCTGTGGGCCTTGATGGTGATGCCGCGCTCGCGCTCAAGGTCCATGGAATCGAGAACCTGTGCCTCCATTTCGCGCTCGGACAAGCCGCCGCACATTTGAATGAAGCGGTCGGCCAGCGTCGACTTGCCATGGTCGATGTGGGCGATGATGGAGAAATTACGAATGTGGCTCAAATCACTCACGGATCAACACTCAGAAAGGGGCACAGGCAAATCGCCCGCTGAAAAATAGCCGGGAATTGTACCTGAAGGAACGCCGGGGCGTCACGCTCGCCGCAAAGCGAGCCCGACAGTAAAGCAAAAGGGCGACCGATGCCGCCCTTTCGCTGTTTGACCCCGAAAATTACTCGGCGAGCTTGAAGGTAATGAAACTTGCACGGCCCTGACGCAGCACGCGCATGGACACGGAGCGGTCCTTGGGCAGGCTCTTGGCGACTTCAGTGAACTGCTTGGCCGAGACGATCGCCTGGTTGTTGAGGTGAGTAATCACATCGCCACCTTGCAGCCCGATCAGGGCCGCCGGTCCGCCTTGAACCTCCTTGATCACCACGCCGCCCTTGAGATCCAGGCTCTTTTTCTGCTCGGCGGTCAGCTCAATCACCGAAACACCCAGGCGATTGCTGCTGCGCTCGGCACCCGAACCCGGCGTACCCATTTCCTGGCCCTCGTCAGGCAGCGCACCCACGGTGACGCTGACCTTCTGACGCTTGCCGTCGCGGATCACTTCCAGCTCGGCCTTGCTGCCGTCCTTGAGGTTGCCGATCAGGTGCGGCAAGTCAGCGGACATGACGATTGGCTGACCATTGGCGGTGAGGATCACGTCACCGACCTGCAAGCCACCCTTGGCGGCAGGGCTGTCTTCCAGCACCTGGGCGACCAGCGCACCGGCAGGACGCTCCAGACCGAAGGATTCGGCCAGGTCCTTGTTCACTTCCTGAATGACCACACCCAGCCAGCCGCGATTGACCTTGCCGCTGGCTTTGAGCTGATTGGCTACATCCATCGCCACATCGATCGGAATCGCGAACGACAGGCCCATGAAGCCGCCGGAGCGGGTGAAGATCTGCGAGTTGATGCCGACCACTTCGCCTTTCATGTTGAACAGCGGACCACCGGAGTTACCCGGATTGATCGCCACGTCGGTCTGAATGAACGGCACATAGGTATCGTTCGGCAGGCTGCGACCCTTGGCACTGACGATGCCTTTGGTCACCGAGTGGTCGAAGCCGAACGGGGAACCGATAGCCAGTACCCACTCACCGACCTTGAGGGTATTGGAGTTGCCCAGCTTGGCAGTCGGCAGGTTCTTGCCTTCGATTTTCAGCACGGCGACATCGGTGCGTGGATCGGTACCGACCAGCTTGGCCTTCAGCTCGCTGCGATCGGACAGGCGGACGAGGATTTCATCGGCACCGTCGACCACATGGTTGTTGGTCAGCACATAACCGTCATCGGAAATGATGAATCCTGAACCCAGCGACTGGGCCTCGCGCTGACGATCACCACGCCCTGGCGAGCGCGAGCCTGGCGGCACGCTGCGCTCAAGGAACTCGCGAAGCATCGGCGGCAGGCCTTCCATGTCCGGCATCTGGCCGGCAACGGCGCGCTCCGGCATTTTCTGCCGGGTACTGATGTTCACCACGGCAGGAGATGCCTGTTCAACCAACCCGGTGAAATCCGGCAGGTCCTCTGCCTGGACCGCAGCGATCTGGCCGAGCATGAGCACAGCGGCCATCAGTGAGAAATAAGATTTCAAGCGTGGTATCGACATACGGCTCCCGTTGGTACGAGCAAATTAAGCAATAGAGCGACTGATCCTTCAGCTCAAGGTATTGCCCTGGCGATCAGCGTTTTCGGCCCTTATAAACGACAAAGGCCACAGCTGCGAGGCTGTGACCTATAGAAAAAATTCAGCATTTTTGCAACGTGCAAAGCTCACCAAATATTTCCGTCGGACCGCTTCCAGACCAGACAGACTATAGGCCGTATCGCGGCCGCAGCCGAAGTGAAACCTTTTACATCTGCGACCGCGCGGCCCGCTCACCGGCTATTTGCTGCCGGCGGCATCGCCACGGCGCATCGACAGCGCAATACGTTCGGCCGTGCCGACCGGAATCTCGCCAACCACCGTCACCATGTCGTCACCCTGAGCCGAGCTCAGGTGCCGCGACACGACGGCCGTTGGACCGAACTGGGTACGGATGTCGGGCGCAACCTTGGCCGTCACAGGCTCGATGAAGACCGAAAAACGGGTCAGGCCATCGCCGTACAGCAGGCTGACAACCTGAGCGCTGGACTCGCCGTCCTTGCGCACCGACTGGTTACTCAGCTCAAAACCTGACGGCAGCCAGTCCGCACGCCAGGTAACGGGCGTGGATGGCGTTTGTGAGGCAGGCTTGTTTTTAGGCGCGGGCAAAGGCTTGCAATCGGCACTGGCCTGCAAGGACTGCTCGGAAGGACTCTGGGAGGGATCGAATTCAGTGAACTGGAATCGCTCCAGCAGCTGCCCTTTCTCGCTCAGCAACAGCGACTTGAGGGTCATGCCGGTGGCGTTGTCCAGATGCAGCTCGACACCATAACGGTGCTGGTCCTTGGGCGACATGACCAGAATAGTGGCAGGGCGTCCGGCAACGCGGGACTTGCCAGCCACTTTCATGTCGTACCACGCAGACAGTTTTCTGGCATCCAGCACACGCCCTGAAGGATCAGGCAGATTGGCCAGCCCTGTCACCAGCGTGCCACTGACGCATTGCGTCAGACCATCGACACGCAGGATCTCTTGCGCTGAGCCATCGAGCTGAAGAAGGCGCTCACGAACCTTGCCCTCTTCTACTCTGTGCCAGATGCGATGGGTGGAAAAACCACCGTTACGCTCGTAAACGAAAGTGCCTTGAAAGCTTTGTTGCTGCTCGGCTTGCGCAAGACGCTTGAGAAGGTCTTGCGCATCGTCGGCATACGCTGGAGCGGCTAGCCATCCACTGAACAACAACGGCAATAGAGGAATGGCTCGCATACTCTTCCTTAGCGGTTTTCCAGGCTGGCAGCGCGTGCGTAAGGCAGAGCGCTTTCAGTCTCCTTCAAAGCCGCCTGCTGGGCATGCTGACGCAGGTAACCTGGCACGCGCTGGTCGTCTGCACCGGCCTGAGCCTGTACAGCACCGTTGGCGGGACCGGCAGCTTCCTCGGTGTAACCGGCCAGTACCGCAGGGCCTTGAGGTTGGGCGACCGACAGGTTGGCCGGCTGCTGATTCTGCTGTGCCAGTTGTGTACCGGTGATTTCGTCCTGGTTGTACAGACGTACACCAGCCAGTACTGCAACTGTTACCGAGGCTGCAACTGCCAGACGACCCAGAGTACGCCATGGGCCGCGACCCGCCTTGACTGGCGAAGCCTCGTCGGCAATCGCGGCCGATACAGCGGCCGAGATGTCCAGATGGGGCAAAAGCAGTTCCTTGTGCATCGCCGCACGGGCTACCTGGTAACGCGACCAGGTGGCACGGGTGTCCGCATCGTCGATGGCACTCAGCACTCGACGTAATTCCAGTTCGTCCGCTTGGTTATCCATCACTGCGGACAGCGATTCCTGCAGGGCTTCACGACTCATGGCGGGTTCCTCTCTTGGCTATCGCCGCTGTCTCAGGATTCCTGCAACAACGGCTGCAGGGCTTTATCGATGGCTTCCCGAGCGCGGAAGATCCGAGAGCGCACGGTACCCACCGGACACTGCATGACGCTCGCAATGTCCTCATAACTCAGACCGTCGAATTCGCGCAAAGTTAGAGCCGTACGCAAATCTTCTGGGAGAAGCTGGATGGTTCGATGCACAGTGCTCTCGATTTCATCCCTCAACAATGAACGCTCCGGAGACTCGATGTCCTTGAGGCCATGATCGCCGTCGTAGAACTCTGCGTCTTCGGACTTCACATCACTGTCTGGTGGCCGCCGACCGCGCGACACCAGATAGTTTTTCGCCGTGTTGATAGCGATGCGGTACAGCCATGTATAAAAAGCACTGTCGCCGCGAAAGTTGCCGAGTGCGCGATACGCCTTGATAAAGGCCTCTTGCGCAACGTCTTGAGCTTCATGGGTGTCGTGCACGAATCGCACGATCAACCCGAGAATCTTGTGCTGGTATTTCAGCACCAACAGATCAAATGCTCGCCGATCGCCACGCTGAACGCGCTCGACCAGCTGCTGATCCTCTTCCTGGGTTAGCATGAACACTCCTCATTGAGCCTGAAGGAGTGTTGCATCAGCCATCGTTCAGGCTTGCAAACATAGACTCGGGCTTTTGACAAAAGTTCTCCCCCTTCAGGCAAGTTTCCTGCTGGCACTAAGCTGGCCCGCACGAAAAACGCAGCTCGAACACTGCCCGGCTGCGTGAATAGTCTTGTCGTCGATTTCGCTGCCGATGATCCTTCCAGGCATGGCCGACGCTGTTGCTGATACAGGCAACCTGCTATTGAACGCAGGGTTTGCTGAAAAGTTCCCGCGCCCCGTAAATGCAGGCGCAAGACCCACCTTGCCGACCTTGATCGAAGCCTCGCCTTGACGCCGGGAGGCCCCAACGAGCGATAGCACCGAAAAACGGTAGGCATGGCATCGGCGACTGGCGCACAATTCGACCCCGCCTCTGGTCTCACATTGCCATGTAAAGCGAGTCTATTGTGCCGGTCCCCCCTTACTTATACTAGTGGCCGCTCGACGCGGAGTTGATACATGAGCCAACATTTTCAGCATGACGTTCTGGTTATCGGCAGCGGCGCGGCGGGATTGAGCCTGGCCCTGACCCTTCCCTCGCACCTGCGCATTGCCATTTTGAGCAAGGGCGACCTGGCCGATGGTTCGACCTTCTGGGCCCAGGGCGGCGTTGCGGCGGTGCTGGACGACACCGACACCGTCGAATCGCACGTCGAGGACACCCTCAATGCCGGTGGCGGCCTGTGCAACGAAGAGGCGGTGCGCTTTACCGTCGAGCACAGCCGCGAAGCCATCGAGTGGCTGATCGAGCAAGGCGTGCCCTTCACCCGTGACGACGATGGCGACGAGCAGCCGCACAGCTTCGAATTCCACCTGACCCGCGAAGGCGGCCACAGCCACCGGCGCATCATCCATGCCGCCGATGCCACCGGCGCGGCAATCTTCAGGACGCTGCTGGAACAAACCCGCAAGCGCGACAATATCGAGCTGCTGGAGCAGCGCGTCGCGGTCGACCTGATCACTGAACCGCGCCTGGGCCTGCCCGGCCAGCGCTGCCTGGGCGCCTATGTGCTGGACCGCAATACCGGCGAGGTCGACACCCACGCCGCGCGCTTCACCATTCTGGCCTCGGGCGGCGCCGCCAAGGTCTACCTCTATACCAGCAACCCCGACAGCGCCTCCGGCGATGGCATTGCCATGGCCTGGCGTTCGGGTTGCCGGGTGGCCAACCTGGAATTCAACCAGTTCCACCCCACCTGCCTTTACCATCCGCAGGCCAAGAGCTTTCTGGTCACCGAAGCACTGCGCGGCGAAGGTGCCTACCTCAAGCTGCCCAACGGCGAGCGCTTCATGCCGCGCTTCGACGAACGCGCCGAGCTTGCCCCGCGCGATATCGTGGCACGCGCCATCGACCATGAAATGAAGCGCCTGGGCATCGACTGCGTCTACCTGGACATCAGCCACAAGCCCGAAGCCTTCATCAAGTCGCACTTTCCGACGGTTTACGAACGCTGCCTGGCGTTCTCGATCGACATCACCCGCGAACCGATTCCGGTGGTGCCGGCGGCGCATTACACCTGCGGCGGCGTGGTGGTCGACAGCCAGGGCCGCACCGATGTGCCGGGCTTGTACGCGATCGGCGAAACCAGTTGCACCGGCCTGCATGGCGCCAACCGCATGGCCAGCAACTCGCTGCTCGAGTGCTTCGTCTATGCCCGTTCGGCCGCCGCCGACATCGTCGACCAACTGGGCGACATCGACATGCCGATCTCCCTGCCAGGCTGGGACGCCAGCCAGGTGACCGACTCGGACGAGGACGTGATCATTGCCCACAACTGGGACGAGCTGCGCCGCTTCATGTGGGACTACGTCGGCATCGTGCGCACCAGCAAGCGCCTGCAACGTGCTGAACACCGCGTGCGCTTGTTGCTGGACGAGATCGATGAGTTCTATAGCAACTATCGAGTAAGCAGAGACCTGATCGAGCTGCGCAACCTGGCCCAGGTGGCGGAGCTGATGATTCGCTCGGCCATGGAGCGCAAGGAATCACGCGGCCTGCACTACACGCTGGATTATCCGGACATGCTGCCAGAGGCCAGGGACACGATCCTGGTACCGGGCAACTTCAAGAGCTGAGTCAGCCGCGCCGGGCAAACCGGAGCCGCACCCGCAGGCGACGGTGAATGTCCGGCGCCAGCGCATCGCGTGCAATACACACCGAATGCGCCCGCCAGCCGGGCCGTTCGCCGTGCAGCAGGCGAAAGCGCAACACCACCATCAAGGGCAGCGCCAGGCTGTCGGCCGCAATCTGCACCGGCTGCCAGCCGCCCTGCCCGCTCCATACCTGCCAGCCCTCGCGTCCATGGCGCAGCGCCTTGAATGCACGCGCATGGCTGAGCAGGATCGCGCGCGGCAAGGTATACGCCGCATGCGCCAGGCACAGCAACAGGCTAGCCGCCTGAGCCCAGAAAGGGATATCCAGCTGCCACAAGGCCAGCCATGCCAGCGCCTGGACAAGCAGATAACCCGTCAGCAACCCTCTGGAGGCTTGCCAACGGCATTCGAACGACTCACTTGGGCTGGACACGGTCCAGAATCATGCGAACCATGCGCTGCAACTCGGGATCTTCAGACTCGCCGCGCTGCATGAACCAGCCAAACATGTCCTGGTCTTCACATTCGAGCAGACGGCGATACAGCGCCCGATCGACGTCATTGAGGTTGGCGTAAACCTCGCGGACAAACGGCACCAGCAGCACGTCCAGCTCAAGCATGCCGCGACGGCTGTGCCAGAAAAGGCGGTTGAGTTCTACATCTTCGACCATGGATCGCTCCTCAAAGTAGCCGGCAAGTATACAGCCATGCCGCCGTACGTGGTGCCTGGCGGTTTGCGTATACCTTTATTGATGTCGCAGCACTATGATGTGCGTCATTCTTTTCAACCTTTGCGATGACCATGGCCGACTCAGCTTTCTTCTGCACGTTGTCTCACGAAGGCATTCTGGCCGTTCGCGGCGTGGATGCCGGCAAATTCCTCCAGGGTCAGTTGACCTGCAATATCAATTACCTGAGTGAAACGCGCTCAGGCCTGGGCGCACGCTGCACGCAAAAGGGCCGCATGCAATCGAGCTTCCGCATCCTGTTCGAAGCCGATGGTTGCCTGCTGGCCATGACAAGCGAACTGGTCGAGCCGCAACTGCTCGACTTGCGCAAGTACGCGGTGTTTTCCAAATCGAAACTGACCGATGAAAGCGCCGAGTGGGTGCGCTTCGGCCTACAGGACGGCGACCACGCGCTGGCCGCGCTGGATCTTGCCCTGCCGCCTGAAACCGACAGCCTGGTGCGCAACGAGCAATTGATTGCCACCCGTGTCAGCCCCGGCCGGGCCGAACTCTGGGTGCGCGCCGCTCACGCTGAAGCGATCAAGGCGAAACTGGCCAGCCATTTGAGCGAAGGCCCGCTCAACGACTGGCTGCTGGGGCAGATTCGCGCAGGCATCGGCCAGGTCATGCCCGCCACCCGCGAAGAATTCATCCCGCAGATGATCAACCTGCAGGCGGTGGGCGGCGTGAGTTTCAAGAAAGGCTGCTACACCGGCCAGGAAATCGTGGCGCGCATGCAGTATCTGGGCAAGCTCAAGCGCCATCTGTATCGCCTGAGCCTGGACGGCGCCGAACTGCCCGAGCCGGGCACCCCGCTGTTTTCGCCCGCGCACAAAAGCGCCGTGGGCAACGTGGTGCTGGCCGCCAACAGCGCAGGCACCAGTGAACTGCTCGCAGTCCTGCAAGCCGATGTCGCCGAAGCCGGGCTGATTCATCTGGGTAGCGCCGAAGGCCCTGCCCTGCACCTGCAAGACCTGCCTTACACGCTGGACAGCAAACTGGAAACCCAACGCTGAACAAAACCGACAGGCTATAGACCTGTCGGCTTTATAAGACACCCACAGCTACGAGACTTAGCATGAGCAAGATGGCTGATGAGGTACAAAAAGATCTGATCAAGGCTATCGACCGTGATGCCTTGTTTCTCCCGACCTTGCCTGAAGTTGCCTTGAAAATCCGCCAGGCTGCCGAAAACACCGAGATCAGCGTCGCCGCGCTGAGCCGGGTGATCGGCAGCGATACCGCCCTGTCGGCACGCCTGATCAAAGTGGCAAACAGCCCAATGCTGCGTGGCAGCGTCGAGGTCAGCGACGTCAACACCGCCATCCTGCGCCTGGGCGTTAACTACACCAGTAACCTGGCGATTGGTCTGGTGGTCGAGCAGATGTTTCATGCCAAGTCGCCAGTCGTCGAACAGAAAATGCGCGAAATCTGGCAGCAGAGCCTGCAAGTGGCCGGCATCGGCCACACCTTGTGCCAGCGCTACACCAGGCTCAAGCCCGACCAGGCCACACTGGCAGGGCTGGTGCACTTGATCGGCATCTTGCCAATCCTGACCTACGCTGAAGATCATTTCGAACTGTTGGCGGACCCGGTCAGCCTCAACCATGTCATCGACAACATTCACCCAACCATCGGCGAACGCCTGCTGCGCTCCTGGGACTTTCCTGAACCGCTGGCCACCTTGCCCAGCCAGTTCCAGGATTTGAGCCGGGTGTCGAAAAAGGCTGACTATGTCGACCTGGTACAGGTGGCGAGCGTGCATCTTTATAAAGGCAGCAACCACCCGTTTGGCCAGGTCGATGTGACCGACCTGCCAGCGTTCAACCAGTTAGGGCTCGACCCGGCCGGCGGGCAGCTGAGCGTAGAGATGGATGAAGCGCGCAAGATGCTCTATTGAACGACACTGAATCTGCGGGTGATCACACAAAACTCACCCGCACCTTCAATCCGCGTTCGGCGCCGTCGTGCAGCGAGATTTGCGCCAGATGGGCGCGGCAGATTTCACCCACGATGGCCAGACCCAGGCCCGTACCCGGCCCTTGCTGGCTGCGCCGGTAGAAACGCTCGAAGACCCGCACCCGATCGGCTTCCGGAATACCCGGCCCGTCGTCCTCGACCTCCAGAATCCCCGGCGCATGCACTCGCAGCACCACGTTGCCGCCCGACGGCGTGTGCGCCAGCGCGTTGTCGATCAGGTTGCTGAGCAGCTCGTTGAGCAAGGTCGGCTCGCCACGCAGCCACACCGGTTCATCGGC
Organism: Pseudomonas sp. HP_08; assembly: GCF_055284095.1. Taxonomy (NCBI): domain Bacteria; kingdom Pseudomonadati; phylum Pseudomonadota; class Gammaproteobacteria; order Pseudomonadales; family Pseudomonadaceae; genus Pseudomonas; species Pseudomonas sp. HP_08. The sequence continues at coordinate 119,641 of NZ_JBTOQC010000001.1, forward strand.
TTCCAGCGCCAGCGCGACGCCTCGCGCGTGCGCCAACGGCGCCATGGCCAGACCCAGCTCGCGGGCCAACTGGCTGAGGTCCAGTTGCTGCGCGCCACCCTCGCTGATCGCCCGGGCGCCGTTTTCGATGCGCGCCAGCGACAGTAACTGATTGGCCAGGTGCGTCAGCCGATCGGTACTTTGCGCCGCCAGCTCCAGGGTACGCCGCCACTGCGCCGGGTCCTGCTCACGCAAGCCCAGCTCGACCCGCGCCTTGAGCGCCGCCAGCGGCGTGCGCAGTTCATGCGCCGCATCGGCGATAAATTGTCCTTGTCGCTCAAACTGCACACGCAAACGCTCGGTGAAGTGGTTCAGTGCGCCGACCAGCGGACGCAGCTCGTGCTGCACCTCAACCATCGGCAAGGCGCGCAGGTCGTCAGGCTGACGCTCTTCCACCGCGCTGCGCAGGCGGCCCAGCGGACGCAGCGCGGCGCTGACCGTGAACCAGACCAGCAACAGCGCACCGCCACCCAGCATGCCCAGGCGCAGCAAGGTGTCGGCCATCAGGCTGCGGGCCATGTTGACCCGCGCCTCCTGAGTCTCGGCCACACGAATCTCGGCAATGCCGTTCATGCCCGGCTCGCTGACCGGCTTCAGCAGGCTGACCACACGCACGTCCTGGCCCAGATAAACGCCGTTATAAAAGCTGGCCAGCGCCGGGTAGTCATCGGTGCGCAAGGTGCCGGGCGGCGGCGATGGCAGGTTTTCGTAGCCGGAAATCAGCTTTTTGTTGATGTCGTTGACCTGGTAGTAAATCCGCCCCTCGCTGTCGTAGGCAAAGGTGTCGAGCGCCACATAGGGGATCTCGGCGCTCAAGGTGCCGTCGCGCTGGGTCAGGCCGGCCGCGATAGTCCGCGCCGAGGCCAGCAGTGTGCGGTCGTAGGCGGTGTCGGCCACTTCACGGCCGTTCCAGTAGGCACTCATGACACTGGCCAGCATCAGTACGATCAACAGCAACGCCAAGTTCCACAGCAGCCGCCCGCGCAGGCTGTTATTGCGCATCGCGGCTTTCCAGCAAGTAGCCCAGGCCACGGAAGGTCACGATCGCCACCGACTGCCCGTCGAGTTTCTTGCGCAGGCGATGGATATAAATCTCGATGGCGTCGGGACTCGCCTCCTCGTCCAGGCCGAAAACCTGCGAGGCCAGTTGCTCCTTGCTCATAACCCGCCCGGGCCGGGCAATCAACGCCTCAAGCACGGCCTGCTCACGCGAGGTCAGGTTGAGCAGCTCGCCCGCCAGGCTGAACCGCCGAGTGTCCAGGTCATACGACAGCGGGCCGCAACGCTGCTGGCGCTCACCGCCCAGCACACTGCGGCGCAACAGCGCCTTGACCCGCGCCTCCAGCTCCGACAGCTCGAACGGCTTGGCCAGATAATCATCGGCGCCCAGATTGAGGCCCAATACCCGATCCTTGACGTCACTGCGCGCGGTGAGCATCAGCACCGGCAGGTTCTTGCCGCGTGCGCGCAACCGGCCCAGCACCTCGAAGCCGTCCATGCGCGGCAAGCCGACATCGAGGATGACCACGGCATATTCCTCGCTGTTCAAGGCCAGGTCGGCGGCCACGCCATCGTGCAGCACATCAACGGTCAAACCTGCGCCCTTGAGCGCCTGCGCGACACTTTCAGCCAGTTGCAGATGGTCTTCGACGAGCAGAACGCGCATCAACGTCTCCAGAATCAGGATGTTGCCATGATGGCTTGTGGACACGGAGTTTACAGGCGCACCCAGGCCTGTGAAGCACCGAAACAACTCGACGCGATTAAACGCTTGCCAGAAAGGTAGCTGAAAGGTTTGTGAAAGGTTGGTGATTTAGCATCGAGCAAACGCCCGAAAATGAGGCGTGGCGAATAACAACAATAAGTAAACGGAGTTACTCATGACCAAGCCCTTTGCGGCCGGACACCACGTCCATCCCTCGACTGCCCTTGCGCAGCATTCCCCCCATACGATTTCAACGCTTCGATGCAGCCCTCTGCGTTGATGATGCCTTTCGCTTTGTGAGACACAGGCCGCTGTCTGAAACACAGGCTGCCGCCAACCGCTTCACCCTTCCAAAAACAAGAAACGCTTCAGGAGACTGACCATGAACCTGTCCCTTCGTCATCTGGCCCTGGCCGCCGGCAGCATGCTGATCGCCAGCCAACTGTTCGCCGCCGAACCCAAACGCCCCGAGTGCATCGCCCCGGCTTCACCTGGCGGCGGCTTTGACCTGACCTGCAAGCTGGTGCAAAGCGCGCTGATCAACGAGAAGATCCTGACCTCGCCGATGCGCGTGACCTACATGCCCGGCGGCGTAGGCGCGGTGGCCTATAACGCGGTGGTCGCCCAGCGGCCGGCAGATGCCGGGACTCTGGTGGCGTGGTCCAGCGGTTCATTGCTCAACCTGGCGCAGGGCAAGTTCGGTCGCTTCGATGAAAACGCGGTGCGCTGGCTGGCAGCGGTCGGCACCAGCTATGGCGCCATTGCGGTGAAAAGCGACTCGCCGTACAAAAACCTCGATGACCTGGTCAAGGCCCTCAAGGCTGACCCGAGCAAGGTCGTGATCGGCTCCGGCGGCACTGTCGGCAGCCAGGACTGGATGCAGACCGCACTGATCGCCAAGGCCGCCGGCATCAACCCGCGCGCACTGCGTTATGTGGCCCTTGAAGGCGGCGGTGAAATCGCCACCGCCCTGCTCGGCGGGCACATTCAGGTCGGCAGCACCGACATTTCCGACTCCATGCCGCACATCCTCAGCGGCGACATGCGCCTGCTGGCGGTGTTTGCCGACAAGCGCATCGACGAGCCGGAAATGAAAGACATCCCGACCGCCAAGGAACAGGGCTACGACATCGTCTGGCCGGTGGTGCGCGGCTTCTACCTGGGGCCAAAGGTCAGCGACGAAGACTACAACTGGTGGAAAGCCTCGTTCGACAAAGTGCTGGCCTCCGAAGACTTCGCCAAGCTGCGTGACCAGCGCGAGCTGTTCCCGTTCGCCATGACCGGCCAGGAGCTGGACACCTACGTCAAGAAGCAGGTCGCCGATTACAAGCTGCTGGCCAAAGAGTTTGGCCTGATTCAGTAAGCGAACCTGCCAACCTGACTAGCCATTGCGCCTGAACCCCAGGCGCAATTGGGGAGAATCCCATGGTCCTGCAACGTATTTTTGCTGGCGCGCTGCTGATCGTCTGCGCCGCCCTGGCCGTCATGGCCTGGCCTTACGAGGCCCCGTTTTCCTATGAACCGGTCGGCCCGCGCGCCTTTCCCCTGCTGATGCTGGGGCTGATGAGCGCCGCCTTGCTGTACATGATCTTTCGCCCGACAGCGATCGTCCACACCGAAGAAGAGCCGCCCCTGGACCGCGAAACCCTGATCAAGATCGGCATCTGCATTGCCCTTCTGCTGGTGTTTGCAGGTCTGTTCGAGCCGCTGGGCTTCATCCTCAGCAGCATCCTGATCGGCATCCCCATGGCCCGTCTGTACGGTGGCCGCTGGCTGCCGGGCGCGGTGGTCGTGACCTTGATGAGCGTCGGCCTTTACCTGCTGTTCGATAAAGCCATGGACGTTCCCCTGCCTTTGGGCCTGCTCAGCGTTCTGGAGAATTAATGTGGATACTTTCAGCTATCTGGGTCAGGGCTTTGGCGTTGCCCTCACTCCTTACAACCTGATTACGGCGCTGTCCGGCACCCTGATCGGCACCATCGTCGGCCTGCTGCCGGGGCTGGGACCGATCAACGGCGTGGCGCTGCTGATCCCTATCGCTTTCGCTTTGGGCCTGCCGCCGGAATCGGCGCTGATCCTGCTGGCGGCGGTGTACCTGGGCTGTGAATACGGCGGCCGGATCAGCTCGATCCTGCTGAACATTCCGGGCGAAGCCTCCACCGTGATGACCACGCTGGACGGCTACCCGATGGCCCGCAAAGGCCTGGCCGGTGTGGCGCTGTCGCTGTCGGCGTGGAGTTCGTTCATCGGGGCGTTTATCGCCACCTGCGGCATGGTGCTGTTTGCCCCGCTGCTGGCCAAATGGGCGATTGCCTTTGGACCCGCGGAATATTTCGTGCTGATGGTCTTTGCCATCGTCTGCCTGGGCGGCATGGCCGGTGATCGACCGCTGAAGACCTTTATTGCAGCGTTGATCGGCCTGTTTCTGTCGGCGGTCGGCATCGATGCCAACAGCGGCGTATACCGGTTTACCGGCGATAACATTCACCTCACCGACGGCATTCAGTTCGTGGTGCTGGTGCTGGGCCTGTTCTCGATCAGCGAAATCCTGTTGCTGCTGGAGAAAACCCACCGTGGCCAGGAAGCGGTAAAAGCCACCGGGCGCATGCTGTTCAATTTCAAGGAAGCGTCTTCGGTGTTCATCGTGAACATCCGTTGCGGCCTGCTGGGTTTCATCCTCGGCGTGCTGCCGGGTGCCGGCGCGACCCTGGCCAGTGCCGTGGCCTACATGACTGAAAAACGCATTGCCGGCGCCAGCGGCAAATTCGGCCAGGGCGACATGCGCGGCCTGGCGGCACCGGAAACGGCCATCGGCGCTACTGCCTGCGGCGCGCTGGTGCCCATGCTGACCCTCGGCGTTCCGGGTTCCGGCACCACGGCGGTGATGATCGGCGCGCTGTCGCTGTACAACATCACGCCGGGGCCGATGCTGTTCCAGCAACAACCGGACATCGTCTGGGGCCTGATCGCGTCGCTGTTCATCGCCAACGTCATGCTGGTGATCCTGAACATTCCGATGATCCGCATCTTCACCCGCATCCTGGCCGTGCCGAACTGGGCGCTGGTGCCGGTGATCGCGATCATCACCGCGATCGGCGTCTATGCGGTGCACGCCACCACGTTCGACCTGTTCCTGATGGTCGGCATCGGTATCTTCGGCTATATCCTGCGCAAGATGGATTTCCCGCTGTCGCCGATCCTGCTGGGCTTCATTCTCGGCGGCCTGATGGAACAGAACCTGCGCCGGGCGCTGTCGATCTCCAATGGCGAGCTGGGCATTCTGTGGAACAGCCCCATCACACTGGGCGTCTGGATTCTGACCACGTTCATGCTGCTGTTCCCGCTGTACCGCATCTGGCGCAAACGTGCCAAGCAACGCAGCGCGCTGGCCGATGCCTGACAGCACGTGGCGTAGCTGGTGGCCAACACCGCTGATCGGCCTGCTGGGCGGCTGGCTGGCCAGCCTGGTGGGCTGGCCGCTGCCGTGGATGGTCGGCTCGTTGCTGGCGATCATCCTGGTGCGCTGCCTGACACCCTGGCAGGTGACGCAAATCCCCGGCGGGCGCAAGTTCGGGCAGTTGATCATCGGTGTGGGCATCGGCCTGCATTTCAATGCCGAGATCATCGAGCAGGTGATGACGCATTTCGGCCTGATCTTCTTCGGCGCGCTGATCACCGGGCTGTCCAGCCTGATCGGCGTCTGGCTGATGCTGCGCACCGGAGAAGACCGCCCCACGGCGTTCTTCTCCAGCATGCCCGGCGGCTCGCAAGAGATGGTCAACCTGGGCGCGCGTAATGGCGCGATCCTCAGCAACGTGGCGGCGGCGCAAAGCCTGCGGGTCTTGGCGGTGGTGCTCTGCGTACCGGCGATCTTCAAATACCTGCTCGGCGATGGCGCCGTGGTCACGCACGCCACCAGCGTTGACTGGCGCTGGCTGGCGGGCCTGAGCCTCGGCGGCGCGGCCATGGCCGTGCTCTGGCAACGTCTCAAACAACCCAACCCGTGGTTGTTCGGGCCGCTGCTGTTGACCTCGGTGCTGAGCATCACTTGCGACCTCAACCTCGGCCTGCCCAACGGCGCCAGCCAGTTGGGCCAGCTGTTGATCGGCAGCGGCCTGGGCTGTCACTTCAACCGGGCATTCTTTCGCCGTGCGCCATCGTTTCTGGCGCGTACCCTGCTGGGCACCTCATTGATGATGCTCACCGCCGCACTGGCTGCATTGGGCCTGGGCACGCTGACCCATCTGGACGTGCGTTCGCTGACACTGGGCATGATGCCCGGCGGCATCGCCGAGATGAGCCTGACCGCCGAGGTGCTGCAACTGTCGGTGCCGCTGGTCACCGCCATGCAGGTCATGCGCTTGCTGTTCGTGCTGTTTCTGGCCGAGCCGCTCTATCGGCTGTGGGCCAGAAAAGTCGCCTGAGAGGTTGCTTAGGCCGGCGGCAGTCGCCAGTCGATCGGCGTCATCCCGTTCTGCTCCAGGTACTTGTTGGCGCGGCTGAAATGGCCGTTGCCGATAAAGCCTTTATAGGCCGACAGCGGCGAAGGATGTACCGAGGTCAGCACCAGATGCTTGGTCGCATCGACCAGCTTGCGCTTGCCCTGCGCATGCGCGCCCCACAGCAGAAACACCAGATGCGGCTGGTGCGCACTGACCACCTCGATGACCTTGTCGGTGAAATGCTGCCAACCCTTGCCCGCGTGCGAAGCCGCATTGGCGCGCTCCACCGTCAGGGTGGTATTAAGCAACAGCACGCCCTGATCCGCCCAGGATTGCAGATAGCCGTGATTGGGAATGTCGATATTCAGGTCGCGGTGCAGCTCTTTATAAATGTTCACCAGCGAAGGCGGCGTCGGCACGCCGGGCTGCACCGAAAAGCACAAGCCATGGGCCTGGCCCGGGCCGTGATAGGGGTCTTGCCCGATGATCACCACCTTGACGTTGTCCAGCGGCGTGGAGTTCAGGGCATTGAAAATCAACGGTCCCGGCGGATAGATCTCTTTGCCGGCGGCATGCTCCTGACGCAGGAACTCGCGCAGCTCGCTCATGTAGGGCTTTTCGAACTCGGGGCGCAGGGCCTCTTTCCAGCTGGGTTCGAGTTTGATCCGGTCATCGCTTGTCATGGTAATACCCGCTAGAAACAATGCGCGGACACTAGGAAAGCTGGCCGGCAAAGTCAAATGCCCTGCGTCGGGGTCCATAAAAAACGGCGCTGCAATGAGCGCCGTTGATCGGGGTAAATAAAGGCCTTAACGACGATCCCAGTTGCCGGGCCGGTGGTCGCGACCTCCGCGCTGGTAATCGCCACGGTCACGACGTTCCGAGCGGTACTCGGGACGGCGGTCATGACGGTCGCGATCGCCGCCTCGCCAGTGGTTGTCCCAGCCATGCCCAGGCGGGCGGCCTGGCGCGTAATAGCGCGGTGGCGGCGGTGGTGCGCGGTAGTAAACCCTCGGTGGCGGGCTGTAATAACGTGGCTGGGGTGCGACGTAGATGCGTCGCTCCTGATAGTAAGTCGGACTGTAACCGGTGTCGTAGTAACTCCTGACCTCAGTCGGCCGGGTGTACACATCGGACTCGTAGTACGAAGAGCCTCCATAACAGCCGGTAATGAATAGAGACAGCAGCAAGACAAGCAAGGATTGTCGATACATGGCGGCCTCCTGGACCGCAGGTGGTCACAACCAGCGACGCTGGTCGGCGCCCGCCGGGATAAACCGGGGGACGATACATCAGACTGGAAAACGTCCTTCAAGTGCGATACCGCCCGTACCCGGACGTCTACAAAGAACCTCGATAAAGGCCTGCAAGCCCTGCCGCGCAAGGATTTCAGGGCAGTTACAAGCCGTACAAGAATGTGCAACAAGACATTTCAAGTACCATTCAGAACCGGCTGTCGAGGCATCCAGCCAGGCGCTATATATAGTTAACCGCATGCGCCGTCAGGGCCGCGACATAGTGGGTTTCCATCCTTTTGTGAACCTTGCCATGCACGACGCCTTGAACCCGCCACCTGCCTTTTTCGAACCGGTCTTTCCTGACAGAGCCCTGCTGTCCGGCCAGGATCAGGAGCGCACTGACCAGTTGCCGGCAGCGGATGCCTTTGCCCTGTCGCCCTTCCATCATTCAACCGCCGATCAGCGTCTTCCGGCGCCGGTCACCGCGCCACCTTCCACCCGCGAGGTCGACACACAGCCTCTCAAACACCTGCAACGCTTGCGCAGAAGCCCAGGCTTTGCGCTGCTCGCCGACTCGGTGCTGCTGTTGCAGTCGGTGCAACTGGACATCGACTATCCGCTGCCGTGGCACCTGTATGTTCGCCAGCGCCTGAGCGCATGGTTGCTGGAGGTGACCGGCACAGCGCTGGACCCCGATACCCTGAAGCTGTACCTGAACAGCCCGCATGCCTGGGTTGATGCGCTAGACAATGAACGCGACAGCTTTGCCCTGAGCCTGACCGAGCTGGCCATTGCCAGCGCCGATCGGCAGCACGTGTCAGCACTGGCCAATTGCGTCCCGATCGACGACCAGCCACTGTCCGCCCTGCCGCGGTTCACCGTCAGCGCGCTGCTCAGGCAGGTGCTCGACAACCGCTGGTTCCACGATTACGGGCAGCAGCTCCAGAGCTTCTGGCAGCGTCATACCGACACATGGCTAAACCTTGCCAGACTGTCTTTTCTCGATGGCCTGGCCCGGCAGCGCAAGCGCAACGTCCTTAGCAAGGCGGGCCTGTACCTGACCCTCGATGCGCTGGGTTATCCGCAGCTCCCGACCGACAGCCAGGCACTCAAGCCTGGCGATCCGGGCGACAAGGCAGAGGTTCGCCTGCTGTACATAGACGATGAGGTTGTGCCCGGCCTGTTTCAGATTCGCTCCAGGCTCAACTCGCATTGCTTTATCCATCTGCCGGGCACCGCCAAGTCCGCCTTCGAATACATCAGCGAGGACAGCAGCGTCATGACGGCCCGTCTGCTCGACGCCATGAACGGCTCGAAGTGGCACCGTCAGTGGCTGGGTGACCGCCAGCCCCGGCACGATCAGTCACCGCACATCGAGTCGCGGCCGTTCACAGGCGATGTCTTCAACCAACTGCTGCTCGCCGCACGCGACGTTGCCGAGCGGCCTCCAGTCCCGCATGGCGATGCGCTGCTTTACCGCCTCATTGCCCGTGGCCTGACCCTGGCCAGCGCCGTCGATCTCTGGCAGACAACGCCTGAAATTCTCGAGGCGTTGCCCAGGCCCGATGATATTGCCGCAGGACGGATGAAACGCTGGCTGCAACGCCAGGGCCTGGACCTCGACCCGCGCAAGGTGTTCATTGCCTACCGGCCAGGGCCTGCCCACACGCCCTTGGGCCATGTAAGGCACGCCAACACTTTCGTGCATGTGCCCGACGAAACGCCACTGAACCTGGTCAACGCGCTGATTGGCTATTACCAGATCGAATCGCCCAGCGGTTACATCGACCCGGACGCACAGACCGTGGTCTACCACGACCCCGGCGGCAAAGGTGAATGGGCCGAGGAGCGGGTGCTGCCGGTCCGTGCTGCGGCGCTGTGCGCGTACATCGAGAAAGTCGACTTTCTTGCGGTGATGACCCGGCATATCGATCAATTCTGGGAGGGGCAGCAAGGCAAGATCGAACGAGCCCTGCGCACCCTGCTGATCACCCAGGCGGTGATCAGCCTCAAGCACGGCACGTTGCAACGCAGTGGCTTTGACGACGTCGTCGAGGGATTGAACAGCACCACGCCGTGCTGGAGGGCGCTGGGCTTCGAGGTTCAAAGCTCCTTTATCGAAGGCCTGACCCGCCAGCCCTGCGCCAGCCTGTTGATTCTGTGCCCGGCCAATACGTCACGCCGCGTGCTGTACCAGGCCGGTCAGCACAAGGCCTTTGTAGAGTTCAAGAACACCGATGCCTTGAGTGCGTACCTCAGAACCGCCGCCGCCCACGAGCACTGGCGCACGGCGGTGCTGCACTATGTGCCCAGCCATCATCGCGAGCGGCTCGCCTACCTGTTCAAGTACTGGAGCGGGATCATACCGGCCTTGCCGCCCGCCTCCATGCTCAGGCCCTGGACAGACGCGATCTATCAGCCCGATGCGCACCGCACGCTCGATCATTCGCTGCACGAACACCCTCTGCCGCCCGGACCGCCCATGGATTTCATGCGTCAGACCCTCAAGGCCAACACGCTGGAGGATGCTCGCCAGCTTATCGTGACCTCCCGCCAGGCTTCGTTGCAGTTCTGGAGGACACGTGTGCTGCACCTGCGCTACTTGCTGGCGCCGATGTCGCTGCTGATGACACCGGCGTTGATTGCGTCACTGGCCGCTGAAATCGGCCTGGTCACTGTGGATATCGCGCAAGCCCGGCTGCCCGGCCACCGCCAGGCCGAAAAGCGCCAGGCGCTGCTGTCGATGCTCTCGCTGGGATTGCTTGGCCTGGCGCCGCAGACGCCACGGCTGCTGAGTGCGATGAGCAAACTCGGAACCGCCAGCAAGGCCGTGCTGCGGGCGCCGCAGACCGGAACGCGGCCCTTGCAGGAATTCGGTGCCTGGCGACGTCACTCGCTAAACCCGCGCCAGACGCGCCTGGAAAAGTTCTTTCATACCGACAGCCTGCTCAAACGCTGGACGATCCAGCCTCGTCCTTATTTTGGCAGCCTGCCGGTCCACGCCTGGAAGCTGGGGCGTAATTTTCTGTTATGGACCTCGGACCGGGGACAGGCCCGCATCCTGGTGGTCAGCACCCATGGCTACGCCCTGCCGTGGAGCAGAACGGTGTCCATCCCCAACGGCACACTGATTCAGACCTATGCACCTCACGGGTACATGCTGGCCGACCCGCTGCTGCACCGTGTCGTCAGCCAGCGAGTCAGTCCATTCGGCATCTCCAGTGCAGCCGGCAACATCCTCAACCCTTCTGGTGCAACCCTGCCGCCGCTGTTACCGACCGATAAACTGGTGGCCGGGACCGACCTGCCCGGTCGTCTGAAAAACTACACGCTGTCCAAATTCCAGACCACCCACAGCGAAAGCTATCAAGAGGTCGCCCGCGTCGTGCGCAACAGCCATAACAGCCCGCTGGCCGGGCAGTTGCCTTCCGCGCCCATGGATGTCTTGTCGGTGCGCAACCGTTTCGGCAGCCCGTCACCGGCCTTGGCAGACCTGTTCAACACACTGGCCGGCCAGGGCATTCATTACGACCGGATTATTCTGTTGCACTGCCGCTGCACCGCCATCAACGGGCTGTTGCGCCGTGCACCGGTCTGGACACCGCCGCTCAGTCAGGGCTTGCCGGTGACGCCATAGCTGCGCATGGCCCGATAAATGCTGTGATTACCCGATAGAGTGCCACACGGTGTTTCGTCTAATATGCCAGCCCTCAGGGTTATCCAGCCATCCGGACTTGCCATGCCTTCGCCCAACACCATCACGTCACAGCGACCGTTGTTAATGACCCTGGTGTTGCTGCTTGCAAGCGGCTTTCTGGCGACTTCGCTGTTGAGCTACTACGCGTCGCGGACCTCGATCCGCGACAGCATCATCAATACCGAGTTGCCGCTGACCTCCGACACGGTCTATTCGGAAATCCAGAAAGACCTGGTCCGCCCGGTGCTGATTTCTTCGATGATGTCGCGCGACACGTTCATGCGCGACTGGGTGGTGGGTGGCGAGCGCAACCCCGAGCAGATCACCCGCTACCTGCGCGAAGTGATGGACCATTACGGTGCCTACACGGCCTTTTTCATTTCCGACGCCACGCTGACCTATTACCAGGCCAAAGGCGTGCTGAAAAAGGTCAAGCCCGGCGAGCCGCGCGATGAGTGGTATTACCGGGTACGCGACATGACTGAGCCCTATGAGATCAGCGTCGACCCGGACATGGCCAACCAGGACAGCATGACCTTTTTCATCAACTACAAGGTCTTCGACTACGATAACCGCTTCATCGGCGCCGCCGGCGTGGGCCTTACGGTCGATGCGGTGATCAAGCTGATCGACCGCTACCAGCAGCGCTACGACCGCAGTGTGTACTTCGTCGACACCGCCGGGCGCATCGTGCTCACCGGCGCCAGTGGCGGCCCGCGTGGCGCGGCCATCGGCCAGTCGCTCAAAGACCTGCCGAACCTGCGCGACCTGCAGGACAAGCTGCCCAAGCCCCACAGCGGCACCTACGAGTACAACACCGAGGGCGAAGGTCACTTTCTCAATGTGCGCTTCATTCCCGAGCTGAACTGGTACCTGTTCGTCGACAAACAGGAAGACGGTGCCCTGAGCGAGGTGCGCCAGTCGCTGTATATCAACCTGGTGATTTGCCTGGTGGTCACCCTGATCGTGGTGTTGCTGTTGCACCGCACCCTGCGCCGTTATCAGAGCCGCCTGGAAACCCAGGCCACACTCGACAGCCTGACCGGCCTGCCCAACCGTCGCGGCTTCAACCTGCTGGCGGGCAACACGCTCAGCAGCGCCAGCCCGGTGGTGGTCATGCTGCTGGACCTGGATCACTTCAAACAGCTTAATGACACCCACGGCCACCTGGCCGGCGACACGGTGCTGGCAGGCTTCGCCGAAGACCTGAAAAGCTGCCTGCGCCAGTCGGATGTGATCTGCCGCTGGGGCGGCGAAGAATTCATCATTCTGCTCAGGGACAGCGACATGGCCGGTGCCCGCCGGGTCGCCGAGCAGATCCGTCTGCTGGCCGAGCAGCACGACTATTCGTTTTCAGGCATCACCGTGCAAGTCACTGTCAGCGCCGGTCTTACCGAGCGCCAGGCCGACGACAGCCTGCAAGACCTGATCGCCCGCGCCGACCGGGCCTTGTACCGCGCCAAACTCAGCGGCCGTAATCAGGTGTGCATCGAGCAGGCGGTTCCGGCATGACCCTGACCCCGAACACGCTCGACCCCAACCTGTGCCCGGCGTGCGGGCACAGCAACCGCTGCACCCTGGCCGACCCGCGCACCGCCACGCGCCCCTGCTGGTGTTTCAGTGTCAGCATCGAACCTGCTCGCCTGGACGCCCTGCCCGCCGAGCTTCGCGACAAGGCCTGCCTGTGCCCGCGCTGCGCCGGCATCGAAGACCTCACGTCACAGAACAGCGACTGACGCCATGCGCCTGGACCGTTTTCTCGGCAATCTGCCGCGTTTCAACCGCCAGCAAGTGCGCCTGGCGCTGATTGCCGGCCGGGTGCAGGTCGACGGACAAGTGGCTCGTGACCCGTTGCATGAAGTCCGCGAATTCAGTTGCGTGCAGCTCGACGACGAAGTGCTGCAAGCCGGCAAACCGGCGCGTTACTACATGCTGCACAAACCTGCTGGCTGCGTCAGCGCCACCCATGACGCGCAACACCCCACGGTGCTCGATCTGCTCGATGTGCCCGACAAGCACGAACTGCACATTGCCGGCCGCCTTGACTTCAACACCACAGGCTTGATGCTGCTGACCAACGACGGGCTGTGGTCAAGGCGGCTGACGCAACCGCAGACCAAGCTGCCAAAGGTGTATTACGTCGAAACCGAACAAGTGATCGACGAGCGGTATGTGCCACGTTTTGCCGAAGGTTTTTACTTCGCCTTCGAGAACATCACCACCCAGCCCGCACAGCTGACCGTGCTCGGTCCACGACAGGCGCGTTTGAGCATTGTTGAAGGCCGCTATCACCAGGTGAAGCGCATGTTTGGCCACTTCGACAATAAGGTCTTGATTCTGCACAGAGAAAGCATGGGCCCATTGATGCTTGATGCAAACCTGTCCCCGGGCCAGTACCGCGAATTGACTGCCGCAGAAATCCTCGCCGTCTGAGACCGTCAGTCGGACGCAGGCAAATCATTGTCAACAAGGTACGAACGGCACTTGCGGGTTCCCGGATCGACTGCTTGAATCCAATCGTCGGTCTGCATGTGACCGATGAGTCATACCCGCATTCTAAGAAACCTTTTGCCGTACCGGGCCACGTGGCCCACGACAAAATGCCCGCCTAATAACAACACCTGTCGGACAGATCGTTCGGATCGACATGGGCCTTTCAGGCGTATGCCTACCTGTCACGAAACTCGTGCAAATTCAGTTGCGCGCACACTTGTCTACGCCAGGAGAAGACATATGAGGCCAGAAATCGCTGTGCTTGATATACAGGGACAGTTCAGGGTTTACACCGAATTCTATCGCTCGGACGCCGCGGAAAAGACCATCGTTCTGGTCAATGGCTCAATGGCCACCACGGCATCCTTTGCACAGACTGTTCGCAACCTGCACCCCCAATTCAACGTCGTGCTGTACGACCAACCCTATGCCGGCAAATCCAAGCCGCACAACCTCAACGACACGCCGCTGAGCCGCGAGATGGAAGGCCAGATCCTGCTGGAGCTGATCGACCACTTCCAGGCCGAGCACGTGATGTCCTTTTCCTGGGGTGGCGCCCCGACGCTGGTGGCCTTGTCGCATCGGCCAAAACGCATCGAAAAGGCAGTGATCAGCTCGTTCTCGCCATTGATCAACGACCCCATGCGCGACTACCTGGTGCGCGGCGTCAAACACCTCGGCGAACACAATCGCTACGAAATGGGCCATCTGGTCAACAACACCATTGGCAAGCACCTGCCATCGCTGTTCAAACGCTTCAACTACCGGCACGTCAGCAGCCTTGACCTGCATGAGTACGACCAGATGCACCACCACGTCAGCCAGGTGCTGGAAATCGATCCGCAGAACTACCTGGCTGCGGCACAGAACATCAATGTACCGGTGCTGTTCCTCAACGGTGCCCTGGATGAATACACCAGCGCCTGCGATGCACCATTGTTCGCCAATTATGTTGAACACAGCAGTTTCAGCGTCATCCAGGATGCCGGCCACTTTCTGGACATGGAAAACAAGGCCGCTTGCCGCGACTCGAAATACGCACTGACGCAATTCCTGAAGCCCGAACCACTGGCCTCCGGTACTGCCCGTTATTCCAGCAACCCGACTTTGGGCCACCATGCACTCGCCTTCTGAACCACGACGGTACCCAACACCGCGAATCCATTCGCCGACGCTCACCCCAAGCCTCTCGGCGAATGATTCTTGCAGCATGGGGTAAATCAGCGCTTCAATTCAGTTCGGCTATCTGGTACAACGTCAGTCGCTTTTCGCGGGTGTCGTATAATGGCATTACTCCAGCTTCCCAAGCTGATAACGAGGGTTCGATTCCCTTCACCCGCTCCAGCCTTCTCCGCGTAACCCCAGGTTACCGCCCCCGATAGCCATAAAGCCTGCAGTCATTGGCTTTGGCTATTCGTGATGCCCCGCTTTATCCTGCTTCATAGTCGTTTGCGACCTCTCTCAAAAGTCCTTGTCAACCGTCCCCCTGTCGACGGCTGTGCTTTCACGTTGAGTTGGCACCCATGAAGAAATACATCCTCTACCCGCTCTTGGCATTGCTCGCAGGATGCAGTACCGGGCCCTATCTGCATCCGGAATCCACTGTGGGCACAAATGCCGTGCTCGACCGCAACTGCCCTGGCCCGAAAGCGGCCATCAGCTATGCCCCTGTCTCGGAAGAACTCGACTGGGTTCATGTACTGGTCTATGTGGCGCCACCGGGGACCTCAAGCTGGCCGGGCAACGTGCGATCGACCGATACCGAGCTGCGCCTGTTTGGCCGACTCTACACACCGCCACGCTTGCGCAACCTCAATACCCCGGATCAACGCCGAGCGGCCTACAAACAAACCGACCCGCCGCTTTGGGTCAGCGCCGCATCCCCCATGGTCAGCGTAACGCTGGCCACAGGTGAAACCTGGCAAGTCAGTATCGAGCAACTGAAAACCGGCTTTGACCCGAGGGAGCAATCCAGCAGCAGCCGCAAGGGAACGCCCTTGGGCAAGGGCGATCTGGATGACTTCACCCTCACCTTCCCGGCTATATTCGTGAATGGTGAAAAAGTACCGATGGCGCCGATTCACTTTAAAAAACGTGAAGAGCGCTATGCGCCGGTATTCAACTGCTGAGTAAAAACCGTACATCACCCAAAGAACGCAGAATGCGCCGTTATTCGATCGAAGCACGCTCACTTAAAATCGTCGGTGTCGCCGGGCACACCTATTGGGTGCTGCGCGATGAGCACGGTAAGGCGCTGGCCGAGTTGCACGGCCTGGCCACCGAGCGACACACCGGCAAGCCCATTCCGATCGGCACCGACGAAGCCCGGCATTCGCTGCGGGCCTGGCATTTTCTACACGATGCAGACTATGCCGGGTCAATCGGCGCCAGGGTCGACAACATCAGCTTCATTCGCGCCAACCAGCAATCACGCACCGTCGCCATCGGCGACAGGGATGAAATTCTGGCGCGCTGGAACACGGCGGTAAACGCCGTACCCGCGCTCAACGCACAAGATCTCAACTACCCCAATTACGGCTTCAGGCTCTTGCGTGACACCATCAACAGCAACTCCGCTTACCGCACCTTTGGCGAGTTGATGAATGTATCGGTGCAGGGTTTTCCCCGCACGATTGAGCCGGGCATCGGCAACCGCGTGCTGTCGCCAGAGCGTACGCAAGCGCTGTGTTACGGCGCCCCCGCAACCAAGCATCAAACGCCGCGCTCACGCAATCGCCTGGCAATAACCGTGCTTGTGGCACTATTGCTGGCCCTGCTGTTATTTAAAGGAATGAAGCTCGATGCGTAAACTTTTTGCACTGGCGCTGCTGTGTACCCCGCTGTTTGTGTCAGCCGATTGCACGGAGCACTTACAGGCCTGGGCCAAGACTGTGCGTGCTGACCTGAAGCTCGACAGTGAACACGCTGTGTGCAAGATCAATCCGGGCAACCCGCGTCAGACCCTGGCCGCCCTGCCCTTTGCCGAGAACGTCGACGAAAATGGCGAGGGCGACTACAGCCTTGGCGTGGTCGTTGCGGACACCGACACCGGCAAGATCATTGCCCAGCACTACCAGCCCACCGCGATCGTGTCGGACGCCATCTATTTTGAAAGCCTTGCGCTGGACACCGCGCGCTATCAACTCACGCCTGCGCTGCGAGCGTTTGGCGTACGCATCAGTCATTTGGGCGCCTCGCGAGTCAATCCTTCCAGCAGCACACTGCTGAACCTCTATGTGCTCGACGGCCAGACCGTGCGCCCGGTCATGGACAAGCTGGAAGTGAGCAACGGTAGCGGTGAATGGGACGGCTCGTGCAGCGGCAGCTTCAGCCAGACCGAGCGCACGATCTCGATAGGCGACAAGGGCAAGAACGGGTTTGCCGGCCTGCAGATCGAGCAGAAAGTCACCAGCACGCAAAACCTGCCGAAGGGTGATGACTGCGAAGATATCGAAAGCACACCCGCCGTTTCCCGATTCACGCTGGACTATGACGGCAAGCGCTACCCGGTGCCGGCTGGATTGTCCTATCCGTAACAGGTGGTCAGATGAACACATTTACGACGTGGCGCACGTGCACGGCACGCGCGCTGGTAACTGCACTGATTGCGCTGCAACTGCCCTTCGCCGTCGCCGCCAACACGCAAGCGCAGGCGATCAGTCCGGAACCTGAACCGGTGTGTCCGTCTCAGGATTTCGATCGCTTCCTGCAACGTTTCGCCAATGACGTCGAGGAGCAGAAAGCCTTCGTCATTACGCCGCTGCAAAACGGGTTCATTGATCCCGAAGCACAACCCGAACCTCGCCAGGTGTCGCAACTTCTCGACAAGGCCAAGCTGGATTTCCCGTTGATGCCTGACGACAAGCAACAACGCGCACAAGGCCTGACGCTCACCAGACAACTCACCGGACCAGACCGGGCAATGATCAAGCTCACCAAGGCCGACACCGATTACCAACGCTCATTGTTCTTCAAGCGCGAGGCCTGCTGGATGCTCTATCGCATCCAGGACGATTCGCTGTAGGCGCCTGCGCGGTGGCGGGCTTATTGTTTCGGCAAAAAGACCATCTCGATCGGTGAGCCGTTCTTGCGATACAGCCCATTGGGTAACTCGTTCGGCTTCAAGCCCGGGTACCAGGCTCTGACCTGGGTGTCTGTCACCCATTCGACCTGCACTTGGTCGAGCCGCAATCCAGGTGGTCCCGCATCAAACCCCACCAGGGGCTCTACGAGGGAATGGCATCTTGACGATACACCGGCCTCAAGAATGTAGACCTCCAGCTGTTCGCCCCAGGTGATTGACCCGGTTTCCGGGCAGTGGCGAACCTGAGCGTGATACTTCCCGCTCGGCGAAGGCACCTCGTAGACCACCTTGTCAGGACCACAGCCCGTCAGCAGTACCGACGACAAAAGCACAGCCGGAATCGTTTTTTTCATTGCTGCAGTCCCTTTTGATCGATGGCAACCCGCATCGTACTGACGCTTTACTTCAGCAAAAGTTGCCGAAGGTCGGGCCACACATGCCACCCAGCACCTCAACTGCTTCCGCCAGAAACCGGCGCGCCGCTTCATCCTCGAACCGTCCCTCGCGAATCTTGCCGCTCACACCGCCAATCACAATCTGCGGGTACACCGCCAACCGTGCCTGCACCGCCCACAGGGTTTCGTTCACCTGCTGCTGCGCACGCACGCCGCCGGTAAACGCCGGCGATGCGGTAAAGGTCAGCACCGGTTTGTCTTTCAGGACCGAGCGGCCGTGTGGACGTGACAGCCAGTCGAGGGTGTTTTTCAGCACGCCCGACATGCCGTGGTTGTACTCGGGGGCCGCGAGTACGATGCCATCGGCCGCAGCCACCGCCTCGCGCAGGGCGCGGACTGATTCTGGCAAGGCCGCGCCGTCGTGGTCTTCGTTGTACATCGGGATATCGTGCAACGGGTGAATCACCAGCTGCACATGCTCCGGCAGCAGTTCGCTGGCCAGGGTACGCAGGATGACTTCATGGCTGGATGCCTGGCGCAGGCTGCCGCACAGGCCCAGCAGGTTCAGGGTTTTCATGGGTGTTTCTCCGGATTGCGCTGGATGGCCATGGCCACGCCCTGGCCGCCGCCGATGCACAGCGTGGCCAGCCCGCGGCTCAGGTCGCGATGAATCATTTCGTGCAGCAGGCTGACCAGAATGCGGCAGCCCGAAGCGCCCAGCGGATGGCCCAAGGCGATGGCACCGCCGTTGACGTTGACCCGTGAAAGGTCCCAGCCCAGCTCGCGTTGCAGCACCAACGCCTGCACGGCGAAGGCTTCGTTAGCTTCGATCAGCTCCAGTTGCTCAAGGGCCCAGCCGGCCTTTTGCAGGCACAGGTCGGTGGCGAATACCGGGCCGATGCCCATCACCGTCGGGTCGACACCGGCGCTGGCAAAGGCGGCAATGCGGCCCATGATCGGCAGGCCCAGTTTCCGGGCCTTGTCTTCACTCATGAGCATTACCGCTGCGGCGCCGTCGTTGAGTGACGAGGCGTTGCCGGCGGTGACGCTGCCGTCCAACGCAAAGGCCGGGCGCTGGCTGGCCAGGCTCTGGGCTGTCGGCAATGTCGTCGGGACTTCGTCGCGGTCGATAACGACGCAGCCGCCACGCCGGTCGCGCACCGTCACCGGTACGATTTCGGCCTGAAAGCGGCCACGGTTGCGCGCCTGTTCGGCGCGCTGATGCGACACCAGCGCGTAGGCGTCCTGTTGCTCGCGGCTGATGCCGTATTGCTCGGCGAGGTTCTCCGCGGTGATGCCCATGTGGTAATCGTTGAAGGCATCCCACAAACCGTCATGCAGCAGGCTGTCGCGCAATTGCCCGTGGCCCATGCGCAGGCCGCTGCGGGCATTGGGCAACAGGTACGGCGCGTTGCTCATGCTTTCCTGGCCACCGGCGATCACCACGTCGGCATCGCCGCAACGAATGGCCTGGGCGGCCAGTTGCACCGCTTTCAGGCCCGAGCCGCAGACCTTGTTGAGGGTCATCGCCGGCACGGTATACGGCAGCCCGGCACGCAGGGCGCTCTGGCGGGCCGGGTTCTGTCCGGCGCCTGCGGTCAGCACCTGGCCCATGATCACTTCATCAACCTGATCGGCCGCCAGCCCGGTGCGTTCCAGCAGGCCACGGATGACCGCCGCACCCAGCTCCACTGCCGACTCGTTGCCCAGAATGCCCTGGAACCGCCCTGTCGGCGTGCGGGCCGCTGCCACTATTACCGCGTCGCTCATTGCACATCTCACGGGCAAGACAAAGCCGCACCCTTGGAATGGATGGCTTGTCGGACCTTCAAGGAAAATCAGGCGGTGGGAGGGTTAAACCGTGCCCACCATGAAAAACAAGGCCTTGGCCACTTGCGTGGAGCGGTTGCGCCAGGCGTGGCGGGTGCCTTGCTGAATCACTACGTCGCCGGGGCGAATCAGGCGTTGCTCGCCGTTGTCCAGTTCCAGCCACAGCTCGCCTTCAAGCAGCACGCCGTAATCCAGCGTCGGTGAGCGATGCATGGCCGGGTCTGCAGCCTCGAAGGTTTCCAGCAGGCCGGGCATGGCTTCGATCATCTGTCCCACCAGCCGTTGTGGATCGAGCGGCGCGGCCATGACGGTGTCGGGCGGCAGGCTGACCATCAGCAGCGAAGTGCCGCCGGGGCCGGGAATCAGT
Source organism: Pseudomonas sp. HP_08 (assembly GCF_055284095.1). Lineage (NCBI taxonomy): Bacteria > Pseudomonadati > Pseudomonadota > Gammaproteobacteria > Pseudomonadales > Pseudomonadaceae > Pseudomonas > Pseudomonas sp. HP_08. Next base: position 139,931 of record NZ_JBTOQC010000001.1, read on the forward strand.
GAGCCGCTGGCCTGGGTCAGATCCTGGGTGGTCGGCCAACCCGATTGGGTGGCCCATACCTGGCTGATGCCGTAGCCGGGCAAGTCTTCAAAATCTTTGCTGCGCGGTGCCGGGGCATCGGCAACGAATACGGCGTTGCCCTGTTCATCGTGTCCGGTAACGATTCTTCTGACGTGCATGGCAGGTTCTCAAACAGTCGGTCGTTCATGACGCCGGGTGAAGTCGTGGCACTTCACCCGGCGGCCCTTAGGTGCAGATCACGGGCAAATAACGTAATTGCCAAAGCCACCGTTACGGTTCTCGATGCCGCTGATGGCTTCGTTGATCTGCTCCAGCGCAAAGGCACTGTGTTCGAAGAACGACAGGTCCAGCACACCGGACTCCACCATGTCGGCCATGTTCTGGCCCTGGGCGGTAGTGAACCACGCCGAACCGCTGAGCTGGATGTCGTTGTCCATCATCCAGTGCAAATCCAGCGGTACCGGGCCTGCCACCGCGCCTATATTGACCAGATGACCGCCACGGTGCAGGCCGCGCATGGCATCGACCAGGGTTTCGCCTTGCGCACCGGGGCCCAGTGCGTCGATCACCACATCCAGGCCTTCGCCATCGGTAACCTGCGCCACCCAGTCGGCAATCGAGCCTTGGCCGAGGGTGTGAATCTGGATACGCCCCGGCGCGGCCAGGTCCTTGACCCGCTGGAACAGCGCCTCGTTACGCGCGGTGCCGAGGATCTTGCGCGCGCCCATCGCCAGTGCCAGCGCCACGGCGCCCAGCCCGAGAGTGCCGCTGATGCCGTTGATCAGCACGGTGGTGCCCGGCCCGACATTGGCCTTGAGCAGCGCCCGGTAAGCGGTGCCGAGGTAACCCAGGCGCGCGGCAGTGTTGAAGTTCAGGTTGTCCGGCAGCTTGACCAGGCTGTATTGCGGCGCCGGCATGAATTCGCACAGCCCGCCGTACGGGTAGTCTTCGAACATGCGCGGGCTGTTGGGGGTGAAGCCGAAATAACCGTTGAAGGTGTAGGCGGTGCAGGCGGTGGTGTTGCCCGAACGGCAGGCACGGCACGAGCCGCAAAAGCGCGCCGGGTTGACGTAGACGCGGTCGCCGGGCTTGAAGTCGTAGACCTGATCACCGACCGCTTCGATCACACCGGTCGGGTCCAGGCCAAAGATGGCCGGCAGTCTGGGCAACGGCAGGTGCGGAAACCAGGTGCTCCAGTTGGTCAGGATGTTGTGCAGGTTGGGCACGATGCCGCAGGCCTTGACCCGCACCAACACTTCGGTGGGCCGAATGGCAGGCACTGCAACCTGTTCGATTTCCATCGGTTTGCCGCCTTCGTACATCCGTGCGGCACGCATCATTTTCATGGTCATGCTGGTTTTCTCCGACTCTTGTTCTTGTTTTTGCTGGCCGCTCACAGCTGTTTCGGTGCGAGCGCAGAAACCTTGATGGTGTCTTGCATGTACAGCGTTTCAGCGCAGGCCGTCCTCACCCTTGACGTCGTCTGCCGCCAGGCCGCCCAGGCGTGCCTGAATGCGTCCGCCGGTGGCCATGGCCAAGGCAAAGGCGATTTCGTTGCGTCGCGGACCGTCCCACACGGTGACCTCGGCCGTACTGAAATGGCTGCGCACATAGGCGGCGTGAATGTGTCCCAGCGGCATCATCAGGCGGCTGCCCGGCCCGCCAATGGTCTTGGCCGCCGGCACGATTGCCCTGGGCTCGCCGAGCAGCGCGCGCATGGCCCAGCCGCCGGCTTCGTGCCACACCGCACCGTGTTCCAGTTCACCGTCTTCACCGACGATGGCCGCCTTGCCGTAGGCCTGTACCTGATCGGCCCCGCCCAGCGCATCGACCAGACGTTGCGACAACTCGGTGCCCAGCCCACGCAGTTCCTGCATGAACGGTAAAAGGTCCTCGACATAGCGCCCGGCATAGGGGTTTTCGATGACGGCGGTGGCCACGGCAATCTTCAACGGCGTGGCCGCCAGCGGGCCGCCTTCGTGCAGAACCTCCTCGATATCCAGCTTGAATTTGCGGACTTTCACCAATGCCATGCTCGCTCTCCTGGTAACGCCCTGAAATATTTATTGGCGTGTTTGCATTATGCATCTTGCGATTTATTGTGCAAGAAATTATGTTTTATGCACAAAACAACAGCGAGGCACCACCATGAAACTCATTTCCTTCACGCTAAACGGCCAATCCGGCTACGGCGCCGTGGTCGGCGAACGGGTCGTCGACCTGGCTCGCCACTTCAGCGAGGTGCCCGATCTGGCCAGCCTGCTGGCCGATTCCGCAAAGCTTGATGACGCCCGTCAGGTGGTTGCCAGCGGCAACAGCGATTACGCCCTGAGCGAGTTGACCCTGGCGCCGGTGATTCCCGCGCCGGGCAAGGTCATCTGCGTGGGCATCAACTATGTGGCCCACGCCGAAGAGGCCGGGCGCAAGGTCGGCCAACACCCGGTGATCTTCCAGCGTTTCGCCGAAACCCTGACTGCCCACGACGCGCCGCTGGTGCGCCCGAAGGTGTCCCAGGAGTTCGATTTCGAGGCCGAGCTGGCCGTGGTGATCGGCAAGGGCGGCTCGCACATCAGCCCGGAAAATGCCATGGACCACGTCGCCGGCTACACCTGCTTCAACGATGCCAGCGTGCGCGACTGGCAGTTTCATACCCACCAGTACGGCATGGGCAAGACCTTCCGCAACACCGGTGCGTTGGGCCCGTGGCTGGTGACTGCCGATGAAATCGCTGACTATCGCGAGCTGAAAGTTCGCGGCATTCTCAACGGCGAACAACTGCAGGAAGGCAGCCTCTCGGAACTGGCGTTCGATATCCCGCACCTGATCGCCTATGTCTCCCAGGCGCTGGACTGGAACCCGGGCGACATTCTGGCCACCGGCACACCGAGCGGTATCGGCTTCAAGCGCAACCCGCCGATATTTCTCAAGCCGGGCGATGTGTTCGAGGTGACCATCAGCCAGATCGGCACCTTGTCCAACCCGGTCGTCGATGAAGACTGAGCCATCAATCCTCTAACAAGTACAACACCAGGAAATCAGAACATGACCACCCTGCCCCGCATCGAGTTCACCCACACCGGCACCTTTTGCAGCGACCTGGACAACATGGTCGAGTTTTACTGCAGCACGCTTGGCTTCATCGTCAGCGACAAGGGCGTAGCCTCCACCGGCCACCGCTTGTTCTTCATGACCCAGAACCCTGAAGTGCATCACCAACTGGTGCTGTTCGACGGCAAGCCCACCGACCTGCCGTTCAACCCGATCAACCAGTTGTCGTTCCTGCTCGACAGCCTCGACGACCTCAAGGCCTTCTACGCCTTCGCCAAGGAAAAGGGCCTGGGCCCGCTCGATCAGGTCGACCACGGCAATGCCTGGTCGATGTACTTCAAGGACCCGGAAGGCAACCCGATCGAGATGTACGTCGATGCGCCGTTCTACACCAACCAGCCGTGCCGCGAACCGCTGGACCTTGAGCAGAGCAGCGAGCAGATTCTGGCCACCACCGAAGCCATGTGCCGGCGCCGTCCGGGCTTCCAGACCCGCGAGCAGTGGATCGAATCGACGCGCCAGCGCATCGCCGAACAGCGCGTGCGCTGGTAACGATCATGGCCAGGCCAAATACTGTTTACTCAGGCGCCACATAACGTGTGGGAGGCAGCTCTGCTGGCGAATGCTGCCGTACAGACGCAGCAAATGTGCCGGTTTTACTGGCCTCATCGTCGGTATGCCGCCCAGAGCAGAGCTCCCTCCCACATTGACCGCGCACTCTGACCAAACAGCATTGCAACCAAGCCACCTCTGTGCGGCCCGCCGGGCCGCACATCACTCGGGGCAGAATCTGTCATGCACAACAATTTCATCGATGGCCTGTGGTGCGAAGGCCACACGCAGCGCGACAACCTCAACCCGTCGAACCTGGCCGAAAGCGTCGGCCTGTACGCCCAGGGCGATGCCCACGACACCCAGCGCGCCATCGCCGCCGCCACGGCTGCCCAGCCGCTGTGGCAGGCGGCCGGCAGCCAGCGCCGCGCCGATGCGCTGGACCTGATCGGCAGCGAGATCCTCGCCCGTCGTGAAGAACTCGGCCGTTTGCTGGCCCGTGAGGAAGGCAAGGTGTTGGCCGAAGCGATTGGCGAGGTGGTGCGCGCCGGGCAGATTTTCAAATTCTTCGCCGGTGAAGCCTTGCGCGTCAGCGGCGAGCATCTGGATTCGGTACGGCCCGGCATCGAAGTCGATGTGCTGCGCCAGCCGGTCGGCGTGGTCGGCATCATCACGCCGTGGAATTTTCCCATCGCCATTCCGGCCTGGAAGATCGCCCCGGCGCTGGCCTACGGCAACGCGGTGGTGTTCAAGCCGGCCGATCTGGTGCCGGGCAGTGGCTGGGCGCTGGCCGACATCATCAGCCGCGCCGGCCTGCCGCCGGGCACCTTCAACCTGGTGATGGGCCGTGGCAGCGTGATCGGTCAGGCGCTGGCCGAGTCACCGGCAGTGCGCGCCATCAGCTTCACCGGCTCGACCGCCACCGGGCAGCGCCTGATGCACACCGCAGGTTCGCGCTTTGCCCGGCTGCAACTGGAAATGGGCGGCAAGAACCCGCTGGTGGTGCTCGCCGATGCCAACCTGGAACACGCGGTGGAGTGCGCCGTGCAAGGCGCGTATTTCTCCACCGGCCAGCGCTGCACCGCGTCGTCGCGCTTTATCGTCGACAAGGCCATTCACGGGCGCTTTGTCGAGGCGGCCATCAAGCGCCTGAAAAGCCTGCGCGTCGGCCATGCCCTGTTGCCAGACAGCCAGATCGGCCCGGTGGCCGACAGGGCGCAGTTCAGCCAGAACCTCGACTACATCGACATCGGCGTCAACGAAGGCGCCTCACTGGCCTGGGGCGGCGAAGCGCTCAAGCGCGACACCGAGGGTTATTACATGAGCCCTGCGCTGCTGGTCGACGCGCAGTCATCGATGCGCATTGCCCAGGAAGAAATCTTCGGCCCGGTGGCCTGCACGCTGGTTGCCGACAGCTACGAACACGCGCTGCACATCGCCAACGATACGCCGTTCGGCCTGTCGGCCGGCATCTGCACCACCTCGCTCAAGCACGCCACGCACTTCAAGCGCCATGTGCAGAGCGGCATGGTGATGGTCAACACGCCGACGGCGGGCGTCGACTATCACGTGCCGTTCGGCGGCACCAAGGCCTCCAGCCACGGCCCACGGGAACAGGGCCGGCACGCCATCGATTTCTTCACCACGCTGAAAACCGCCTACACCCAGGCCTGACAGCGCCCGGCAACTGAAAACAAGAGAGAAAACACTATGGATTACGACCTGATCATCGTCGGCCTGGGACCGGTGGGCGTTACCGCCGCCAACCTCGCAGGCACCTGGGGCCTGCGCACGCTGGTGCTGGACAAGAGCGACAGCGTTTATCAGAACCCGCGGGCCATGGGCATGGACCACGAGGCCATGCGCACCTTCGACAACATTGGCCTGGCCGACGCTATCGCCGAACATGTGATGCCGTATCGCGCCTCGCATTACCTCAATGGTGAGGCGCAGCTGATCAAGCACATCGACGCCGCCAAGCCGCCGTTCCAGCTGGGCTGGGCGCCGAACTACGTGTTCTCGCAGCCGCCGCTGGAGCGCGCCTTGCGCAGCAACCTGCAGCACTGGCCGCACGTCGAGGTGCGCCTGGGCCGTGAGGTGCTCGGTTTTCAGCAGCGCGAAGGCCAGGTCAGCGTCAGCTTCAGCAACCCTGATGGCACACAGGAACACGCCAGCGCCGCTTACCTGCTGGCCTGCGACGGCGGCACCAGCCCGATCCGCATGCACTTGCAACTGAACATGGAAGACCTGGCCTTCGACGAGCCGTGGCTGGTGGTCGATGTGATGCTCAAGGAAGGCGCCGGCGACAGCTTGCCGGTGACCAACGTGCAGTACTGCGAAACCGGGCGGCCGAGCACGTTCGTGGTCGGGCCGGGCCGGCACCGGCGCTGGGAGTTCATGATCAACGACGACGAATCGCCGACCGAAATCATGCAGCCCGAGTCGATCCAGAAACTGATCTCGCGCTGGCTGCCGGCGCAGGACTACGACATCTGGCGTGCGTCGAGCTACCGCTTTCATGCACTGATCCTGGAACAGTGGCGGGTCGGCAACCTGTTCTTCCTTGGCGATGCCGCGCACATGACCCCGCCGTTCCTGGCGCAAGGCATGTGCCAGGGCATTCGTGATGCGATGAACCTGATCTGGAAACTGGCGCTGGTGCGGCGCGGCGTCGCCACGCCGACGTTGCTCGACAGCTATCAGGTCGAACGCGCGCCGCATGTCAAACGCACCACGGAAGTTGCCAAGGAGTTCGGCCAGACCATCTGCGAACGCGACCCGGTGCGCGCCGTCGAGCGTGACCGGGTGCTGCTGGCCAGCCTGGAAAGCACACCCAGCGGCACGATTCGCCAGTCGCTGATTCCGGGGCTCAAGGGCGGCTTTATCGACGGTCAGGCGCCGGCGGGCGAGCTGTTCCCGCAGCCACGGGTGACCGACTGCAAGGGCCGCGAAGACCTGCTTGATCGCTTTACCGGGCAGAGTCTGCGGCTGGTGATCGGTGAAGGGTTTGCCGCCACCGAGGTGCTGTTGAGTGCGCTGCAAGACAGCCTGGCCGGGCAGGATATTCCGGTCAGCGTGGTGCAACTGAGCGCGCAGCCATCGAATGCACACCAGTACCGTGAGCATGACGGCGTGCTGGCCAGCTGGATGGCGCGGCATGGTTGCGAAGTGCTGCTGGTACGCCCGGACCATTACGTCTACGGCGGCGCCAACGACCTTGAACAGGCCGTGCAATTGATCCGTCAGGCATTGGGCCGCTTGCGCGGTTGATCTCGGTTTGACGCCGCGCTGTCGCGCAGCAAACATCGGACCGGTAGGAGCGCGCTCTGCCCGCGACCGGCTGCGCTAGCAGTCGTAAATTTTCAGCGTTTCGCAGAGTTTTGTGAGCGCTTTGCGCTCAATCGCGGGCAAAGCGCGCTCCTACAGACGGTGAATTTTAAACTCAATAAAATCAATAACTTATTTTATGCTTGATGAGAGGCAGCTCTGCTGACGATTGCTGCGGTACAGTCGCTAAAATGTGCCAGCTTTACTGGCCTCCTCGTCGGTATGCCGCCCAGAGCAGAGCTCCCTCCTACAATGACCGTGTTGCCACCCATCAATCGGTGTCAGGTTTTACGGGTTACTGCAACGTCGAATGCTGCTGGCGCAGCACGTCAGTGACGTTTTTCAGGGTGCCGCCGATGTGGTTGCCCAGCATCTGCGTCGAGGCTTCGATGTCGCGGGCCAGCACCGCGTCCATCAACACCTTGTGCTCGTCGCCCTTGTGGCGTTCGACCTTGCGGTGCAAGGCCGAGAAGCGCCGGTAGCGCTCGGCCTGGTCGAACAGCGAGTCGATCAGGCGCAGCAGCATCACCGACGGGCAGGCGGAGAACAGGGCGAAGTGGAACGCCTTGTGACGCACCGACCAGTCATCGTCCAGCGCCACCGAAATACTGCCCAGGCGCTTCTCGACCACACCGAGCCGATGGTAGGCGCCCAGCACGCTGGCCTCCCAGGCATCGTCGCCATGGCGGATAGCATCGGCCAGCGCTTCGCATTCGAGCAGGCGGCGCAGTTGGGTGATCTGCTGGAAATCTTCGACCGACAGCTTAGCGACGCGAAAGCCCTTGTTCTCGACGGCCTCGACGATGCCTTCCTGGGCCAGGCGATTGAGCGCTTCGCGAATCGGTGAGCTGCTCAGGCCGTAGTTCTGCGAGAGCTCGGCCACTTTGAGTTTTTCGCCGGGGGCCAGGTCGCAGCAGATGATCGACTTTTTCATCTGCTGCAAGGCCACCTCGATGAGAGAGCCGCTGTGTGGAGTAAGCATGTCAGTGGGTATCCATGGATGTTGCACGCTTGTCGATTTTATGCACAAAGGAAACTTTGTGCAATTTTTTGACATCATTCAAGCCTGAAATATCCCAACGCCTCGCGCCGTTGCCCGGCCAGTTGTTCCAGCTCATGGCTGGCCTGACGCAAGCGCACGCTGCGAGCCTGGCCCTGCACCGCCGCCTCACGCACGCACAGCATGCTGCGGCTGACCTCACCGGCCCTGCGGTTCTGTTCTTCGGTGGCGCTGGCGATCTGCAGATTCATGTGATGAATGGTCGCCACATCGCTGCTGACGCCACGCAGCGAATGAATGATCCGCGCCCGAATCAACCAGGCCGCAACGGCGCCAAGCAGCACCACCAGTACGGTCAGGCTTGCGGCGAGCAACGCCGCTTGCGCCTCTCCAAGGCCTTGCAGCAGGCGCTGCACCTCATCCTGATCGGCCTGGCGACCTTCCAGGCGATAGCTTTTTTCAGCGATGCGGGTCGCGAGAATCGCTTCGTGCACGCTGACAATTCTGTGCAGCCGGCCCTGGCCTTCGAACACCGCTTGCAGGTTGCCGGCAATCGCCGCCGCGAGCAGCACGCTCAACCCGCACAGCAGGCTGAAACCCAACGCCAGCAGGGTGCCGATGGACAGCGATCGCAGCGGCGCAGACATAGATTTCATCTTCTTGTGCTTCCTATGGCATTCCAGTGGTGGCGCCGTTGGCGGCAAGTCTTGGTTTTTTGCTTGACTTCCCTTCCTCAGGCATCCTATTTTTGTGCACAAAGCATAACAATAAGCAAAAAAGAATTAATAATGCACAAAAATAAAAGCATCATCTGAAGCCACCGTGCTCACAGATGGAACCCCCTGTAACAACAATAAAAATGCAGACGAGGTATCCATGAACATCCAGCAACGCCACCGCGTTACACCGGTTTTCACCCGGCGTACGGTCAACACCCTGAGCGCCGCCATCGCCCTGTGTTCGGCCAACGCCATGGCTTTCACCTTCGATACCGGCATCGACGGGCTCACCACCCGCTGGGACAACACCGTCAAGTACAGCAACGCCTGGCGCCTCAACGAGCGTGCCGACAACGTCATGTCTTCGGCGTCCAACCCCAACGTCGACGACGGTGATCGCAACTTCAGTACCGGCCTGATCTCGAACCGTTTCGACCTGCTCTCGGAGCTGGACATCAAGTACAAGGATGTCGGCGCGCGCATCAGCGGCGCGGCCTGGTACGACACCGTGTACAACGAGCGCAACGACAACAATTCGCCCGGCACGGCCAACCCGGTGAGCGTTCGCTACAACGAATTCACCCGCAAGACCCGCGACCTGCACGGCCGTGACGGCGAGTTGCTCGACGCCTTTGTCTACGGCGCCACCGACATCGGCTCAACCCGCTTGTCGGCACGCCTGGGTCAGTTCAACCAGATCTACGGCGAGAGCCTGTTCTTCGGCGCCAACGGCATCGCCAACGCGCAAAGCACCGTCGACCTGGTCAAGCTGCAATCGGTGCCCGGCTCGCAGTTCAAGGAAATCCTGCTGCCCACCGAGCAGTTCTCGTTCAACTGGCAACTGACCGACACCGTCAGTGTCGGCGCCTACTACCAGTTCGAGTGGAACAAGACCCGCCTGCCCGGCTCCGGCAGTTTTTTCAGCGCCGGCGACTTTGTGGGCGATGGCGCCGAAAGCATCTATTTCGCCGGCGGCCGCTTGCTGCGTGGCAGCGACATCAAGGCCCGCGACTCAGGCCAGTTCGGCGGCCAGATCCGCTTTGCCCTGCAGGACTGGGAGTTCGGCCTGTACGCGGCGCGCTATCACGACAAGACGCCCGTGTTTTACTGGCGCCCGGGCTTTCTGGGCGGCGACGACAGCTTCGTCAACGTCTACCCCGAAGACATCAAGACCTACGGCGCCAGCTTCAGCACCTTGGTGGGTGAAGCCAATATCGCCGGTGAAATCTCGATGCGCGTCGACACGCCGCTGGCCGCCAACGGCGGTGTCGTGGTCACCGGCGACATGACCGCCAACAACAGCAGCCGCGCGCTGTACCCGATCGGCGACTCGCTGCATGCACAACTGTCGATGGTCAATGTCTACGGCGGCACCGCGCTGTGGGACGGTGCCTCGCTGGTCGGCGAGGTGGCCTTCAACCGGCGCCTGAGCGTCAAGCGCAACGCCGAACGCCTGGACCCCAACAGCACCCGCGATGCCTATTCGGTGCGCGCCACCTTCGAGCCGCAGTACTTCCAGGTGTTTCCCGGCATCGACGTGCAGTTGCCGATCACCGTGGGCTACACCCCTTACGGTCGCTCGTCGGTGACCCCGCAGGCGTTCGCGCCCGAGCACGGTGGCGACATCACCCTGGCGCTCAAGGCCGACTATCAGAAGCAATGGTACGCCTCGCTCAGCTACACCAATTTCTTCGGCGACGGCGGCCCCATCGTCGGCCAGGACAACAACTACACCTTCGAGCAAACCCTGAAGGACAGAGACTTCATCGCCTTTTCGATCCAGCGCACTTTCTGATCCACGGAGAACAATAAGATGAAAAGACAAGTTCTGCTGCTGACTGCCCTGGCCGCCAGCCTGATCGTCGGCACCGCTATTGCGGCGGTCTCGCCTGAAGAAGCCGCCAAGCTCAAGACCTCTCTTACCCCGCTGGGCGCCGAGCGTGCCGGTAACGCCGACGGCAGCATTCCGGCGTGGACCGGCGGACTGAGCAAAGACATCGCCGGCCCCAAGTTCGGCGATGTGCCGGCTGACCCGTTCCCCGGTGAAAAACCGCTGGTGCGCATCACCGCCGCCAATGCCAGCCAGTACGCCGGCAAGCTCAGCGAAGGCACCCAGGCGCTGTTGCAGAAATACCCCAACAGTTTTTTCATCGACGTTTACCCCACCCATCGCACCGCGGCCGCGCCGCAATGGGTGTATGACAACACTGCCGCCAACGCCAGCAAATGCCAGCTCACCGAAGCCGGCTTGTCGGTGCAGGGCTGCTACGGCGGCATTCCGTTCCCGATTCCGAAAAACGGCAACGAGCTGATCTGGAACTCGCTGCTGCGCGTCGAGGCCGAGTCCATCGAAATGGGCTACCGCAACACCATCGGCAACGCCGACGGCTCGCGGACCATGGCCAGCCGGGGCGTCGAGAACTGGCAATACCCGTACTACTACAAAGACGGCAGCGCCGAGAAATGGCCCGGCCAGTATGTGCTGCTGCGCTTTATCACCAACGAGCCGCCGTTCAAGGCCGGTGAATCGCTGGTGACCCACGACAGCATCAACGCCGCCAGCCCCCGCGATGCCTGGCAATACCTGGTCGGCCAGCGCCGGGTGCGCCGCGCCCCGACCGTGGGTTACGACACCCCCGATTTCGTCGCCTCCGGCGCCAACTACTTCGATGAGGTGCACGGCTTCATTGGCCACCCGGACCGCTACGAGTGGAAGCTGATCGGCAAGAAAGAAATGTACGTGCCCTACAACACCAACAACTTTCACGCCCAGAAACCTGAGGATGTGAACACCAAAGACGTACTCAACCCCGAGAAGCTGCGCTGGGAATTGCACCGCGTCTGGGAAGTCGAGGCCACCGTTGCGCCCGGCAAACGTCATGCCGTGCCCAAGCGGCGCTTCTACATCGACGAAGACAGCTGGACGGTAGCGATGGTCGATGGCTACGACGCGCAGGGCAAACTGTGGCGGGTCAATCAGGTGCTGCCGTTCGTGGTGCCGTCGATCCCGGCCGTGGTGGTCAAGCCGGTGGTCATCTACAACCTGCAAGCCGGGACCTACAGCGTGGTGCAGGGCCTCAATGGCGAGCGCTATTCGGTAGTGCCGCGCAAGCCGGAGAACTTCTTCACCGGCAATGCGGTGGCGTCGGACTCCGCACGCTGACCCAGCCTCAAGGGCGGGCCTGCGTGCCCGCCCCTCGTTCGAGGATTCAACGATGCAACGATTTCCAGTCAGCCTGCTGACGGCATGCCTGTGCCTGCACGCCATGACCAGCAGCGCCCAAGAGGCGCCGGTGCTTACCGAGCCACTGCAACAACCGGCCCTGGTCAGTGCCCTGGCGCAACGCTCGCTGATGCTCGACGTCACCCGCGCCGGCAACGCCCTGGTGGCGGTCGGCGAGCGCGGTTTTATCGTACGTTCCGAAGACAATGGCCAAACCTGGCAGCAAGTGCCAGCGCCGGTCAGCGTGACCCTGACCCGCGTGACATTTCCCAGCGCCGAACAGGGCTGGGCCATCGGGCATGCCGGCGTGATCCTGCACAGCAATGACGGCGGGCGCAGTTGGCAGTTGAAACTGGACGGCCGCGAAGCGGCGCAATTGCTGGTGCAGGCCGCCGAGCAAAACCTGGCGGCTGAACCTGGCGCGGCGGCCGAGCGACGCTTGAGCGATGCACGCAATCAACTCGCCGACGGCCCGGACAAGCCGTTTCTGGCAGTGCATTTTTTCGACACGCAACGCGGCCTCATCGTCGGCGCCTATGGTCTGGCCTTTGCCACCCAGGACGGCGGCGCGCACTGGCAGCCGGTCGACCGGCAACTGGACAACCCCGGTGCGCTGCACCTGTACGCCATCCAAGCACTGGGCGATGCCGTGTTCATTGCCGGCGAGCAAGGCCTGCTGCTGCGCTCCAGCGATGGCGGCGCCAGCTTTCAGGCGCTGGATTCACCGGCCAGCGGAACCTTGTTCGGGCTGGTCGCGGCAGGCCCGCAACGCCTGCTGGCGTTCGGGCTGCGCGGCAAGATTTTCCTGTCCGACGATGCCGGCGACAGCTGGCAAGGCATCGCCAACCCGCAACCGATCACCCTCACCGCCGGTACGCGCCTGAGCGATGGCCGCGTGGTGCTGGTCGACGAATCCGGCCGGCTGCTGGGCAGCAACGATCCGCTACAGGGTTTTAGCGCCACACCGCTGGCTGAGCCGGCCTACCTCACCGGCATCACCGAATTGGCCGACGGCCAGGTGCTGGTCAGCAGCGCGCGCGGCTTGTCGCGGCTGAGCCTGGACGCACAGAGCCTTGATCCACAGAAGCGGAGCACGCCACGTGAACAGTAACGTTAACCCCCCGACGTCTGGCAGCGACTCCACGATCAGCCTGTTCGACCCGCGCTCCGGCGGGCTGCCCGAGCGAGTGCTATTCCGCTTTCGCTGGCTGATTGTGCTGCTGTGCCTGCTGGCCAGCGCACTGCTCGGCTGGCAGGCGCAGCACCTGCGCCTGAGCGCGGCCTTCGAGAGCATGATCCCGGTGGATCATCCGTACATCGAGAACTACTTCAAGTACCGCAGCCAGCTTGGCGAAGGCGGCAATACCTTGCGCATCGCCGTGCGCAGCAACGGCGCCAGCATCTATGACGCCCAGTACCTGGAAACCCTCAAGCAGCTCAACGACGAGTTGTTCCTGCTCGGCGGCGTCGACCGCCCGTATATGAAATCGCTGTGGACGCCGGCCACCCGCTGGATCGGCGTGACCGAAGAAGGCTTCGACGGCGGCCCGGTGATTCCTGAGGATTACAACGGCTCGCCGGCCAGCATCGAACAGGTGCGGCAGAACGTCGAACGCTCCGGCGAGATCGGCAGGCTGGTGGCGCCCAACCTGCGCTCCAGCGTGATCATCGTGCCGTTGCAAGACACCGCCAACGGCCAGGCGCTGGACTATCAAGCGCTGTCGCTGCAACTTGAAGCACTGCGCAGCAAGTACAGCAACGCGCAGGTCGACATTGCGATTACCGGCTTTGCCAAAGTGGTCGGCGATCTGATGGACGGCCTGGCGCTGATGCAGTTGTTCTTCGCCGGCACCCTGCTGATTTGCGCGCTGGTGTTGTACTGGTACACCCGTTGCGTGCGCAGCACCTTGCTGGTGCTGCTGTGTTCGGTGATCGCCGTGATCTGGCTGATGGGCCTGCTCGCAACGCTGGGCTATAGCCTGGACCCGTACTCGATTCTGGTGCCGTTCCTGATCTTCGCCATCGGCCTGTCGCATGGCGCGCAGAAGATGAACGGCATCATGCAGGACATCGGTCGCGGCGCCGACAAACTGACCGCCGCGCGCCTGACCTTCCGCCGCCTGTTCCTCACCGGCGCCATGGCCCTGCTGGCCGATGCGGTGGGCTTTGCGGTGCTGATGATCATCAACATCCCGGTGATTCAGGACCTGGCCGTCACCGCGACCCTCGGCGTGCTGGTATTGGTGCTGACCAACCTGGTGCTGCTGCCGGTGTTGCTGTCGTACACCGGCGTCAGCAAACAGGCCGCGCAACGCGAGGCCGACGCCGAACAACGCGCCACCCGCGATGTGCTCAACGAGCGCAATGCGCTGTGGGCGTTTCTCGATCTGTTTACCCGTCCGGGCCGCTGGAGCAACGGCGCCCTGTTGATCGCCGCCGCGCTGGCAGTGGCAGGCTTTGCGGTCAGCCTGCACCTGAAAGTCGGCGACCTCGACCCCGGCGCGCCAGAGCTGCGCCCCGAGTCGCGCTACAACCTGGACAACGCGTTCATGGTCAGCAACTACGCCGCCAGCAGCGACAAATACGTGGTGATGGTCAAGACCCCGCAGTACTACTGCGCCAACTACGAAACCCTGGTCAAGGTCGATGCCCTGGAAGCGCGCCTGCAACAACTGCCCGGCGTGGTCTCGACCACCTCGCTGGCCGCGCTGAGCAAACAAGCCGCCGCCGGCATGAACGAAGGCAGCCTGACCTGGTACGAGATTCCGCGTAACCAGGGCCTGCTCAACGCGATCATCACCCGCGCACCGCGCGAGCTGTTCAACCAGAACTGCGACCTGCTGACCCTCAACGTGTTTCTCGCCGACCACAAGGCCGACACCCTGACGCGGGTGGCCAATACCGTCGAGGCGTTTGCGGCGGCCAATAACAGCGAAACCCTGCAATTCATGTCGGCGGCCGGCAACGCCGGGATCGAGGCGGCGACCAATATCGTGGTCAAGAAATCCAACGTGCAGATGCTGCTGATGGTTTACGCGGCGGTGACACTGCTGTGCTACATCACCTTCCGCTCGTGGCGCGCGGTGGTGTGCACAGTGCTGCCACTGATGCTCACCTCGATTCTGTGCGAGGCGCTGATGGTCGGGCTGGGCATTGGTCTTAAGGTCGCCACCTTGCCGGTGATCGCCCTGGGCGTGGGCATTGGCGTGGACTATTCGCTGTACATTCTCAGCGTCACGCTGGCCAACTTGCGCCAGGGCATCGCGCTGTCGCGGGCCTACTACCTGGCGTTGCTGTCGACCGGCAAAGTGGTGGTGCTGACCGGCGTGACCCTGGGCATCGCCGTGGCGACCTGGGCCTTGTCGCCGATCAAGTTCCAGGCCGACATGGGGATTCTGCTGGCCTTCATGTTTATCTGGAACATGCTCGGCGCCCTGATCCTGACCCCGGCGCTGGCGCGGTTGCTGCTGAACGGTGAAGGTGCCCGGAAGATTACCTGAAAGGCTCGCGAATGCCTGGGCCGGATCACCACGCATCTACTGGTTTTCTGGTCCTTTCGCGAGCTGGCGCTCGCTCCTACGGATTTTGGGGGTGGCCTGGTATTGAACACGACACACATTGCGTAGGAGTGAGCGCAGCTTGCGAAAGGGTCAGTGAAACCAGCACATTTGCGGTGACTGCACCTTCGCCTTCGCGAGCTACCGCTCGCTCCTACGGAAACACGACACACATTGCGTAGGAGTGAGCGCAGCTCGCGAAAGGGCCAGTGAAATCAGCACATTTGCGGTGACTGCACCTTCGCCTTCGCGAGCTACCGCTCGCTCCTACGGTTTCAGCGCCTGTCGGATTCACGCCAGATTCAATAGCCTGATCTCGCGAATCTCGATGTGTTCCCACACACGTTCAAGCACATACGGTTCATCCGCCAGCCAGCGTTCGATGTCGGCGCGGCTGTCGAACGCCAGGTGGACGTTGGAGCCGATCATCTTGCCCTGTTCGTCGAGCAGCACACCGCCGCCCAGTAGCCGGCCTTCGCCAGCCAGTGCCTTGAGGCGTTCAAGGTGGCGTTCGCGGCAGGCCAGGCGACGGTCCAGCGCATCCGGGTAATCGTGGGCAATCAGTGCAAAAGGCATAGCAATTCCTGTGAGTGGATAAGGCTTTCAGTGGCGCTGGACGGAGGGCTGGAGCGCAGGCGCCATAGCGGTTTCACTGGCCGGGCGTGAGAGCATCGCGGCGATGGCGGCAATCAGTGCCAGGCCGCCCATGAAATAGCCGACCGGCAACCAGCCGCCGCCCGGTGTCAGCAGCGCGTAGCACAGGCTGGGCGAGAAGCCGGCGATGATGAAGCTCAGTTGCGTGGCCAGGCCCACACCGGTGTAGCGCACGCGGATGCTGAACATCTCGGCGTAGAACGATGGCCACAAGGCGTTCGGCGCGCTGTAGATCACGCCCTTGAGCAACACGGTGGCGAGGATGATCAGCGCGATATTGCCGGTGGTGATCGACCACATGAACACGAATACCCCGACGCTGCAGGCCAGCGAACCCAGCACGAAGATGCGCTTCTTGCCGATGCGGTCGGCCAGCAGACCGAACAGCGGCTGGCAGATCAGCGCCGCGACCTGGCTGGCGGCGATGGCCGAGAGCATCGAGGCACGGTCGATGCCCTGGTTATTGGTGCCCCACGACAGGCCGAAGATCATCACCAGCGACGACACCGAGCAGATCAGCGCGCAGCAGAACACGGTGATGAACGCACGCCATTCCTTGCTGAACATCTCGATCACCGGCGCTTGCTGCGCTTGGGCCTTGGCTGCCTGGTTGGCCAGAAACTCCGGGCTCTCGTCGACACCATGGCGAATGAACAAGGTAAAGCCGACCAGCACGGCGCTCAGCAGAAAGGGAATGCGCCAGCCCCAGGACAGCAGTTGTTCCTCGGACAGCATCGACAGCGGGATGAACACCGAGGTGGCCAGGATCGAACCCATCGATGCGCCGTTGATCAACCAGCTGGTGTAGAAGGCCTTCTTCTTGCCGGGCGCATGTTCCATGGTCAGCAGGCTGGCGCCGACCTGCTCGCCGCCGGCCGACAAGCCTTGCAGCAAGCGGCAGGCCACCAGCAGCCCCGGCGCCCACGCACCGATGCTGGCGTAGGTCGGCAACAGACCGATGGTGGTGGTGGCGATGCCCATCAGCAACAGGGTCAGCATCAGCACGTGCTTGCGCCCGAGGCGGTCGCCCAGGTGGCCGAACAGCAAGGCACCGATGGGCCGGGCGATGTAGCCGACGCCGAAGGTGGCCAATGCCGCCAGGGTGCCAGCCATCGGGTCGCTGGACGGGAAGAACAGCGTGCTGAACACCAGCGCCGCCGCCGAGCCGTAGATAAAGAAGTCGTAGTACTCGACCACGCTGCCCAGAAAGCTGCCAAAGGCAGCCTTGCGGGCCATGCGCGGATCTTTTGCGTGTGAAGTCGTCATGATTCAACCTGTACTTTTCTTGTCTTTATGAGGGTTGTAATGCGTGTTGCTGTCAGCTGCCGAACGGTGCCAGTTGGCTACCGCCGCACACATGCATCACCTCGGCGGTGATGAAGGCCGAGTCGCCAGAGGCCAGAAACGAGGTGGTGCCGGCGATGTCTTCAGGTGTGGTCAGGCGCTTGAGTGGCGTGCTGGCAATCGAGCCTGCGGCCATGCGTTCGAAGCTCTCGGCGTCGCGGCCATCGAGGGTAAAGGCCGACGGCAACAGGCCCGGCGCGATGGCATTGACCGTGACACCCAGCGGCGCCAGTTCACGGGCCATCGAGCGGGTCAGCCCGACCAGCCCGGCCTTGCACGCCACATAGGCCGGCGGGCCACCGGCGACCCAGCAACGCGAGACCATATTGATCACCCGCCCGCTACCTGCTTGAGCCTTCCAGTACGGGGCGACTTTCTGGCACAGCAAGGCCGGCCCGCGCAGGTTGACCGCCATCATGTGGTCCCACAGCAAAGGGTCGAAATCGAAGATCGAGCCGCGATGGTTGACCGCAGCGTTGTTGACCACCACGTCGATACGACCGAACGCCGCGCCAGCCTGTTCGACCATCGCGCTGATCGAAGCCTCGTTGCCCAGGTCGGCGTGCAGCGCCAGGGCGCGTTGGCCGGGCGCCAGTTGCAGGTCGGACACCTGCGCCTGCGCCGCTTCAAGGTTCAGGTCGACCGCAATGATGTCCAGGCCGTCGCGGCACAGGCGTGTGCAGATGGCACGCCCCAGTTCACCGGCAGCCCCTGTTATCAGCGCCACGCGGCGTTCAGCGTGAGAAGTGTTCATTGGCGCGATGCCTCGTTGTTGTCGTTGTGGGAGTGACGGACGTGGCAGACGAATCGCTCGACTGCATGTAGTCGCGAATCAGGTCGCGGTTGCGCAACAGCTTGTGGCGGTCGTCATGGCAGCTGGAAAAGTCTTCGATCGACACCCAGTCGGCAAAGCCATTGGCGGCCAGCGTGGCGAGCATGCTGCGCAGCGGCAGCACGCCTTCGTCCGGCGGGCACCAGTCCCATTGCCAGCCAAGCCCCGGTTCCAGCGGGCGGTAGGCAACATTCTTGACCTGCACATGAGCCAGGTGCTCGCCCATCAGGTCCAGCGACAACTGCACGTCTTCGCGGCCTTCGATGGCCAGGTTGCCGATGTCGTAGATGATGCCCAGATCGCTGGCCGGATAGTGCTCGGCGACGCGCATGGCCAGCGACGGGCTGGAGCAGATGGTGCGCTGATGCACTTCCAGCGCCAGGCGCACGCCCTGCGCTTGCGCATGCGGCAACAGACGATCAAGAAAGCGGCGCATGCGCGCATAGGCTTCGGGATAGCGTTCGTGTTCATAGCCCGGCGCCCACAGCCGCAGCCGTGCCTGATCGGCCATGGCGGCCAGGTCGATCAGGTGAAAGGCCGCCGGCAGATCACCGACCGCCAGGTACGGGCTCAGGCCGAAGATCTTCAGGCCCAGCGCCTGGCAGTGGCGCTGGATACGCCTCATGGCGACCTGATCGGGGGCGATGGTGCAGCGGTTGTTGTGCCGGGCATCCCAAGGCTGGCGCGGGTCGAGCTGGCCGGTGTCGGCGACCCGCCACTCGACGCCCTGATAACCCAGGCGGGCCAGTTCATCGGCCAGTGCTTCGGGGCTGAGGCTGGGCAACGAGGCGCTTGAAGCCCCCAGGCGCGGTGCGGGGTGCGTCATGAGGTTTTCCTTGAAGTTGTTATCGAGAACCTGAGCCGATACTAGGTCAAACCTCAAGTTGATTAAATTGATATAAAATCCGCGCTAATCAACCTGTGGGTTAACCCATCAAGAGCCCTGCGACATGAGCCAGTCCCCGATCAACCTTCGCCACCTGCGGGTATTTCTTGCCGTGGTCAGTGCCGGCAGCCTGGCCAGTGCTGCGCAACTGCTGCATATCACCTTGTCGGCGGTGTCCAAGAGCCTCAAGGAACTGGAACAGGAGCTGGGCACGCAATTGTTGATTCGCGGCCGCAAGGGCGTGCGCTTGTCAGCGGCCGGCGAGACCTTTCACAAGCATGCGGCCCAAACCCTGGCCAGTTTCGGCCAGGCCATGGACCCGACGCAAATGGCAACCGAGACCCCGCAACTGCTGCGCATCGGTGCCTTGCCCACCGCCGCCGGCTACATGCTGGCGCCGGTGGTTGCGCAGATGCGCGAGCTTTACCCGCATGTGCGGGTGCAGGTGTTGTCCGGGGTTTACGACTATCTGGTGGGCAAGTTGCGCACTGACGAAATCGACCTGATCGTCGGCCGCCTGATCGGCCGCGACATGCTCGGCGTGGCGTTCGAGGCGCTTTACGAAGAAGACCTGTTGATGGTGGTGCGCAAGGAGCATCCGCTGGCGGCACGCGAGCATTTGCGCCTTGATGACCTGCGCCCGTACGTGCTGATCGCCTCGCCGCAAGGCACGCTGGTGCGCATCAGCGTCGACAACTTTCTGCTGTCGCAAAACGCCGGCGCCGGCTTTCAGATCCTTGAGTCAGTGAGCGAAACCTTCTCGCGGGTGTATGTGCAGGACCATGACGCGGTGTGGTTCGTGCAGCGCGGCGTGGTCGATCTGGATGTGCGCCTGGGCATCGTGACGGCGTTGCCGTTCGCCAGCCCGCTGCTGCGTGCGCCGGTCGGCCTGACCACGCCGACCGACCGGCCGCTGTCCGAAGCCGCCGGGCATTTCACCCGCCTGTTGCGTGCGTGGAGGCAATGATGCTGACGTTGAACATTGGCCCTTTTGCTCTAGGCATGCACCATGCTTTGCTGCTGGCCTGCCTGCTTGTCGCCACGCTGACCGGCTGGTGGATGGGCCGGCGCCAGGGCTGCAACCCTGAACGCCAGCTGTTCAGGCTGTTGATCGCCGCGCTGGTGGTGGCACGGCTGGCGTTCGTGATTCGCTACTTCGAGCATTACCAGGGCGTGCTGTGGCGCATCGTCGATATCCGCGATGGCGGTTTCAGCGCGGTGCCTGGCCTGGTTGCCGCGTTGGCACTGGGCGGCTGGCAGCTATGGCGCAACCCCGGACTGCGCAAGCCGCTGGGCGTGGCAATGGCCGTGGGTGTGCTGGGCTGGGGCGGCGGTAATCTGATCCTGCAGAATCTGCAACGCGCCAGCTCGCTGCCTGAGCTGACCCTTTACGATCAACACGGCCAGCCCGCCGACTGGCGTAACCCGTCGGGCAAGCTGCGAGTGGTCAATCTCTGGGCCACCTGGTGCCCGCCGTGCCGACGCGAGATGCCGGTGCTGATGGCCGCCCAGGCCGAGCATGCCGATATCGAGTTTCTGTTCGTCAATCAGGGCGAGACACCCGACACCGTGCAGCGCTTTCTGAGCAGCCAGTCACTGAGCCTGCGTAACCTGCTGTTCGACCCGGAAGGCCAATTGGCGCGCAGTGCTGGCTCTGCCGCGCTGCCCACCACCCTGTTCTATGATGCCCAGGGCCGGCAGGTCGGCAATCATCTGGGCGAGCTGTCCGGCGCCAGCCTGGCGCAGGCGCTTGAAGCGTTGAGGGCGCAAGCGGCCCATTAGCACTCAGTCAGGCACCGGAATGCGCGTCACCGACTTGATTTCCTTGAGGGCCAGGCTGGACTGAATCGAGAGGATGCCCGGCTGGCAGCGCAGGACATCCTCGACGAAGCGGCCGTAGCTCTCAAGGTCGGTGGCCAGCACGTTGAGGTGGTAGTCCGCCTCGCCCGTCACCTTGTGGCACGACAGCACTTGCGGGTGTTGCAGAACGACCTGTTCGAATTGCGCCGCCACGTCGGTGTTGATCGCCGAGTGGTCGCCCAGCCGCACCTGAACGAACGCCAGCACATCGAAGCCCAGTTTGCGGCGGTCCAGATTGGCCTGGTAGTCGCGAATGATGCCCAGGTCTTCCAGGCGTTTACGTCGACGCCAGCACGGCGTCACGGTCATCGACAGTTTTTCGCCCAGCGCGGCGCTGGACAACGCGCCGTCGTCTTGCAGCAGGCGCAACAGCGAACGATCGACCCTGTCCAGTTCATCCAAAGCAATGACTTTGCCCATAACAGCCTCCAGACACCGATAGTTTGCTCGATGGTTGAATCAAGCCGTCGATAAAGCAAAGCATTTCTGCCGGATCAGCGCGAAAATTTTCCCGGTAGAAAATCCCTGTCCAGTCCAACAAGAGGCTTCGTCACGTGCTGACCATCTTCAGTCCCAGGCACCGCTTGCACCACGGCTCAGAACTCAAGGACGGCGTGATCAAGCCCTCCTTCGAAAACCCTCAACGCGCCGACACGGTGCTGGCCCGCGTGCAATCAAGCCGGTTGGGCGATGTCATTGCCGAAGCGCAATACGACCGCAGTTGCTATGTCGCCGCCCACAGCGAGCGCTATGTGGCCTTTCTGGAAAGTGCCTGGGGCGAATGGCGCGCCACGGGCAAGACCCATGATGCCTTGCCGCTGGTCTGGCCGGTGCGCGACCTGGCCATCACCAACCCGCCGGAGCACATCGACGGCAAGCTCGGTTTTTATGCCATGGATGCCGGCGCGCCGATCACCGCCACCACTTGGGAGGCCGTGCGCAGCAGCGCCAATGTGGCCCTGACCGGCATGGACCGGGTCATTCAGGGCGCCAGCGCCGCCTTTGCCCTGTGCCGCCCACCGGGCCATCACGCCGCGCGCGAATATATGGGCGGTTATTGCTACCTCAACAACGCGGCGATTGCCGCCGAACGGTGTTTGAGTGCCGGCGCCAAACGGGTGGCCGTGCTGGATGTCGACTTCCATCACGGCAACGGCACGCAGAACATTTTCTATGATCGCGCCGATGTGTTCTTCGCCTCGATTCATGGCGACCCGCGCGTCTCCTACCCGTACTTCTCCGGTTACCAGGATGAATCCGGGGTCGGCGCCGGCGCAGGATTCACCGCCAACTATCCGCTGGGCAAAGGCACGACCTGGGAGACGTACCAGCAGGCACTGGCGCACGCCCTGCAACGCATCGTCGATTACCGACCTGAGTTTCTGGTGATTTCACTGGGCGTGGACACCTTCGAAAACGACCCCATCAGTCACTTCCGCCTCAAAAGCGAAGACTTCACCCGCATGGGCGAACAACTGGCCAGGGCCGGCATTGCCACTCTGTTCGTCATGGAAGGCGGTTACATGGTCGATGAAATCGGCATCAACGCCGTCAACACCCTGCAAGGTTTTGAATCCAGTCGCTAAGGCCATGTGCCCGGATTGTTAGTGACTCCAGACCGTTGTTCGCTCACGCATTCATTCCAGTAAGCAATGGCCTGGAGGCCGGCGCGTGGGCGTGCCCTGACGTTTTTGAAGTGCCCCGACATAACAACAAGAGGCCTGTAATGAGTCAATATTCAAGCACGTCCCCCGTAGAAAAAGCGCACAACACAACCCTCAAGCGCACGCTTGAGAACCGTCATATCCAGTTGATTTCCATCGGCGGCGCCATTGGTACCGGGCTGTTCATGGGCTCTGGCAAAGTCATCGCCCTGTCCGGCACGTCGATTGTTCTGGTCTACGCGATCATTGGCTTTTTCGTGTTCATGGTCATGCGCGCCATGGGCGAGTTACTGCTGTCCAATCTGCAATTCAAATCCTTCGCCGACATCGTTGCGCAGTACCTGGGGCCGCGCGCCGGCTTCGTGCTCAGTTGGTCGTATTGGTTAAGCTGGTGTGTCGTCGCCATCGGTGATGTGGTGGTGGTCGCCGGCTTCTTTCAGTACTGGTTTCCCGAAGCCCCGACCTGGGTGCCGGCGTTTATCACCCTGCTGTTGCTGATCAGCCTGAACATGCTGGCGGTGAAGATATTCGGTGAAGTCGAATTCTGGTTTGGCCTGATCAAGATCATTGCCATCGTGCTGCTGATCGTCACCGCGTTCGTCATGATCGGCATGTCCTACACCTCACCCAACGGCGTGGTGGCCTCGTTGTCGCACATGGTCGAGCCCGGCGCGATGTTTCCCCATGGCCTGAGCGGCTTTCTGGCCGGTTTTCAGATCGCCATTTTTTCGTTTGCCGGCACCGAACTGATCGGCACCACGGCGGCCGAAGCGCGCAACCCCGAGAGGACGCTGCCCAAGGCCATCAACACCATTCCGGTGCGCATCCTGTTGTTCTACGTGTTGGCGCTGGTGTGCATCATCAGCGTGGTGTCCTGGGCCGAAGTGCCGGCCAATCGCAGCCCGTTCGTCGAGCTGTTTCTGCTGGCCGGTTTTCCGGCAGCGGCCGGCATGATCAATTTCGTGGTCCTGACCTCGGCAGCGTCCTCGGCCAACAGCGGCATCTACTCCGGCTGCCGCATGCTGTTCGGCCTGGCGCAGCGCAACCATGCGCCCGCGCTGTTCGCGCGGCTGTCCAGAGCCGGCACGCCGGTGCAAGCCTTGTTCTTCTCCGGCACCTGCATGCTGGCGGGCTTGTGCCTGCTGTTTCTGATTCCCGAGGTCATGGCCGTGTTCACGCTGGTCTCGACCGTCTCGGCAATCATCATCATTTTCACCTGGTCGATGATCCTGCTGTCCTACATCGCCTACCGCAAACACAACCCGCTGGCCCATCAACAATCGAAATACCGCATGCCCGGTGGCGTGTGGGCGGCCGTCATCACACAGGTTTTTCTGCTGATCGTGCTGGGCCTGCTGGCGCTGGAGCCCGACACCCGCGTCGCCCTTTACGTCATGCCGTTCTGGTTCCTGGCCTTGCTGCTCGCCTACCAGTGGCGCAGCAAGACAGCCGCACCCAATCCTGATTCCAATTCCGTATCCATGAACTGAGTGGAGGGCCTTATGACCCGTTTCGTCGATGTTTCTACAATGTCCCAGCTGGTTGAGCGCATCGGGCTTGCCCGCTTTATCGGTGAACTGGCCGATGAAATTGCCGATGACTTCAAGAAATGGCCTGAATTCGACAAGTCAGCCCGTGTTGCCAATCATTCGGCCACCGGCGTCATCGAACTGATGCCGGTCGCCAACACCCAACGCTATGCGTTCAAGTATGTGAACGGTCACCCCAGCAATACCCAGAACGGGCTGTACACGGTCATGGCCTTTGGTGTGCTGGCGGACGTCGACACCGGTTACCCGGTGTTGTTGTCCGAACTGACGGTCGCCACCGCCTTGCGCACCTGCGCCACCTCGCTGATGGCGGCCCGCGCCCTGGCGCGACCGAATGCGCAACGCATGGCACTGATCGGCAATGGCGCGCAAAGCGAGTTCCAGGCCCTGGCCTTTCACTTTCACCTGGGCATCAAAGAGATTGCCCTCTATGACGTCGACCCGCAGGCGACCGAAAAGCTGATCCGTAACCTGGCAGACTTTCCGTCACTGAAGCTGATCCGCGCCCGCTCGGTCGCCGAAGCCGTACGCGGTGCGGACATCGTCACCACCGTGACCGCCGACAAGGCCTACGCCACCATCCTGACCCCGGAGATGATCGAGCCGGGCATGCACATCAATGGTGTCGGCGGCGATTGCCCCGGCAAGACCGAACTGCATGCCGATGTGCTGCGCGCCGGCACGGTGTTCGTCGAGTACGAGCCGCAAACCCGCATCGAAGGCGACATTCAGCAGATGCCTGCGGACTTCGCGGTGACTGATCTGTGGCGGGTGCTGAACGCCGAAGTGCCCGGCCGGGTCAGCGACGCACAGGTGACGATCTTCGACTCGGTAGGCTTTGCCCTGGAGGACTACTCGACCTTGCGCTACATCAATGACCAGGCCGAACGGCTCAATCTCGGCGTCGGTATCGAGCTGGTTCCATGGGGCCGGGACGATGACGAGAACGATCCCAAGGACCTGTTTCGCCATACCCGCTCCTCCAGCCGCAAAGTGCGGCGTATCGCCTGACAAACCCGACAGCCCGCCTTGCAGCGGGCTGTTGTTGCTCAGATCCACTGATCGTTCACCGCCGTTCGCTCGCCGCCTTCATGGCCGGTGTTGAGCACGCCGCGAGGTTCGATCAGCAGCATCTTCACTTCCTGTTCGGCCCACGGTTTGTGCTCTATGCCTTTGGGCACCACATACAATTCGCCGCTATTGAGCAGCACATGGCCGTCGCGAAAATCGATGCGCAACGTGCCGTCGAGCACCAGAAAGGCTTCGTCGGTTTCGGGGTGGGAATGCCAGATGAAGTCGCCCTGGATACGCACCACCTTGAACTGGTAGTCGTTCATTTCGGCAATCACTTTGGGTGCCCACTGTTCGTTGAACAGCGACAGTTTGTGCATAAGGTTGATCGACTGGCTCACGGGGCGAAACTCCTGTTGGATGAAGTATCGCCAGCCTAATCAACAGGCCGGATCCGGCTCTTGTACGATCGTGCAACTTCAGCGCGATCGCGCCTGCATCTTCAGCCAGCGTGCCGGGCTTAACCCGTAGCTGTGGACGAAGTGCCGGGTCATATGGCTCTGGTCGAAGAAACCGGCGGCCAGGGCTGCGTCGACCAGATTGAAACCTGACCTGAGCAATTGCCGGCACAGGTCCAGGCGCCGCAAGGTCACGTAGCGATAAGGACTGGTGCCGTACAACGCCCGAAAATCGCGCGACAGGCTCCAGCGTTCGCGACCGCTGACCTGCTCCAGTTCTTCAAGGGTCACGCTGGCGCCCTGGCGGCCATGAATGTATTCCCGGGCACGCTCGGCGGCGCGGTAATCGAAGCGGCGCCGGGCCCTGGACTTTCCGGCCACGGCTTGCAGCGCCTGGGCCAGGTCGAACAGCGCGTCCTGTTCCTGCAAGGCCTCCAGCGGGCAATCCATGGCCTGCATGAATACATCGCAGGCGCGGTACAGACGAGCATCGGTGCTCAACGCGCCCTTGATGAACGGCAACGGCTGACCGCCCAGAATCTGCTGGATCAGCACCGGTTCGACGTAAATCATCCGGTAGCGAAAACCCGCTTCGGTGCCGGCCATGCCATCGTGCAGTTCATCGGGGTGCAGCACCAGCGTGCCGCCCGGCAAGCTGTGGCGCAGGGTTTTCTGGTACTCGAAACTCTGCACACCGGCCAGGGTGCGGCCAATGGCATAGGTGTCATGCCGGTGCGGGTCATAGCCATGACCACTGAAAAACGCCTCGATGCGCTCGATGCGCGTGGGCGATTCTCCGTGCTGTACCCAGTCGTGTGCACTCATGGCCGCGAGCTGCCTTGTCGGTTCTATTTCAGGTACGAACGCAGCAGCGTCGCAATCTGGTCGATCTCGGTCTGGCGCTGTTCGGTGCTCAGTTCGGCATCGCCCAGGTGGTCACGAATATGCCCTTCCATCACTTCGGCCATCAAGCCATTGACCGCGCCACGAATGGCGGCGATCTGCTGAAGAATTGCCAGGCAGTCCTTTTCCTGTTCCAGCGCAGTTTCCAGCGCCGTGGCCTGGCCCCTGATCTTGCGCACGCGGGTCAGCAGTTGTTTCTTGCCCTTGACGGTATGAGCCATTATCTTTCCTCGAAACTATACTGGGGTACAGTATAAAACCTGTTCATCTGGAGCATGCCGGCATGACCCTTCATACCTCGGAACGCTATCTGCATTCCCACCAGTTCCATCAGCCCGATCTGTCGGCCGAGCGTAAAACGCGGGTCGCAGTATGGGTCACGGCGGTGATGATGCTCGTGGAAATCGTGGGCGGTTGGCAATTCAATTCGATGGCTCTGCTCGCCGATGGCTGGCACATGAGCTCTCATACGCTGGCCTTGGGTCTGTCATTGCTGGCTTATGCGGCAGCCCGGCGCCTGGCGCACGACAAGCGTTTCACCTTCGGCACCTGGAAAATCGAGATTCTCGGCGGTTACTCCAGCGCCATCCTGCTGCTGGGCGTGGCCGGGCTGATGGTGTTTCAGTCCATCGAGCGGCTGTTGTCTCCGGGGCCGATTCGCTATGACGAGGCCATCGTCATCGCCGTCGTCGGGCTGGCGGTGAATCTGCTATGTGCCTGGCTGCTGCGCGACGACCATGCTCACCACCACGACCACGCGCATGATCACGGCCATGCACACCATCACGACCTCAACCTGCGCTCGGCCTATCTGCATGTGCTGGCCGATGCCGCCACCTCGGTGCTGGCAATCATTGCCCTGCTGGCAGGCAAATTCTGGGGCGCGGGCTGGCTTGACCCGGTCATGGGGCTGGTCGGCGCGATACTGGTGGGGGTATGGGCCAAGGGACTGTTGCGCGACACCGGCCGTGTGTTGCTGGATGCAGAAATGGACGCGCCGGTGGTGCAGGAAATCCGTGATGTCGTCGAACAGCTACCGGTTCCGGCAGGCATCACGGATTTGCATGTGTGGCGCGTCAGTAAAGACCAGTACGCTTGCGTGCTGACACTGGCCACCACCGCTGCGCTGGATGCCGACAGCGTGCGGCACGCGTTGTCCATCCATGAAGAACTGGTGCATGTGACGGTGGAAATCAACCGGCTTGAGGCGTGAATCAAACCTCGGCGCCGCTGACCTCCACCTTCCACACCCGCTCATCTTGTTGCTGACTGCGAATACGCACCGGCAAAAAGCGTTCGATCACGCTGATATTGCTTTGCAGGTGCTCGCTCAGGTGAGTGGTGGTAAAGCTTCCGGCACCGGCCAGGGCCATGGGCAGCAGCAACTGGTCGGCCAGGTGTTCGGCCACCGCCGCCGTGCCGGCCAGCCAGGGCCGGGCGTTATCCGCCAGGTAATCGGCGACCCTTTCAGCCCGCAGGCCGGAGTGGCCGAAGGCAATGAACAGTTCGCTCAGGTGCTCGCAAACGACTTCCATCATCAGCGCATTGCCCGGCCCGCATTCGGGATCGAGGACCTGCCAGTGCAGCTCTTCAGGTTGCAGGTTCAGGCGCTTGGCGATACGGCTCAATTCGCGTTCGGCCACATGCCCCGGTATGCCGGCGATCACGGCAGTCGCCCGACGGCTCAACCGCGCACCGCGCTCGCACAGGTGCAGGGGTTGCAAGGCCGAAGGCTCGACAAGCGCGAGCAGTTCACCGCCGCCCGCCGGTACGAAACCATGGCGCAGCAGTTGCAGTTCGACCCTGGCGCCCATGCGTTGCAGCAGCGGCAGAAATACCCGCTGCAGAAAGTCCGCCGGTGGCGCCAGCGGATTGTGGGTACCGCCGCTGACACTTACACGGCTGGGCTCAGGCGCATGCAGCAAGGCCGGCAGCAGGGTTTGCAGCACCAGGCTGCAACTGCCGGCGGTGCCGATGCTGAAACGGTAATCCCCGCCGCGAATCGGGCCAGGCGCAAAGCTGATGCACTGCGAATGCATCTGCGCGCCCTCGACCGTGGCGCCGCACAGCTCGGCGGCGGCCAGCACGCAGGTCAGGTGCTGACGCAGCAGGCCAGGCCGGGTACGACGGGCACGGATATTGGTGATTTGCAGCGGTTTGCCGGTCACCATCGACAGGCTCAAGGCGCTACGCAGCACCTGTCCGCCGCCGATGCTGCCGTCCAGTTCAATGACGTCCATTTTCATTTTTTTCTTCACATAAAATAATTGTTGTACCGACACACACGCTGTGGCCCAACACCCTCCTGTAGGAGCGCGTTTACCCGCGACCGAGTGCGTAAGCGCTCGCAAAATCCATGAAACGCCACAAATTTACGACTGCTAACGCAGCCGGTCGCGGTGGTCCGGCATTCCGGTAAACGCGCTCCTACCCGTCTGTTGCAGGCCGCAAGACCGTATTGCGCCACGGTGTCCCTTGTAAGAGCGCGCTCTGCCGGAATGCCGGAACAGACCGAGTGCGTAAGCGCTCGCAAAATCCATGAAACGCTGAAATCTTACGACTGCTAACGCAGCCGGTCGCGGTGGTCCGGCATTCCGGCAAACG
The DNA here is from genome assembly GCF_055284095.1 of Pseudomonas sp. HP_08. Taxonomy (NCBI): domain Bacteria; kingdom Pseudomonadati; phylum Pseudomonadota; class Gammaproteobacteria; order Pseudomonadales; family Pseudomonadaceae; genus Pseudomonas; species Pseudomonas sp. HP_08. The sequence goes on from NZ_JBTOQC010000001.1 coordinate 169,144, forward strand.
CGCTCCTACTGTTGCAGGCCGCAAGACCGTATGTGTCAGGCGTATTGCGCCACGGTGTCGCGCAGGTACTGGTTGAGCAGTGTGTTGTCTTCCTGGGTGCGCGGCAGGCTGGGCACTTCGCGCTCCAGCTCGGCCTTGATGAACGCGTGCAGCAAGGGTCGACGCGGGCCGTAGGTGGCTTCGTCGGCATTGCGTTTCAACACCAGCAGTTCATCGATTTCGGCCAGCAACGGCCGGTCATCCAGTGTGCCCAGCAACTCGCTGAAGGTCATCGGCGGACGGCCACGGCCCTGGTCGATCCAGCGCACGGCCAGCAGTGGCCGCAGCACATAGAAGTATTTCTTGAAGCGCACGCTCTCTTCTTGCAGGTAGCCGCGAAAATTCTTGCGCGCCATCGACAGGTAATGATTACGCGCCGCCGGCGGGCTGTAGAACGTCTCGGCCAGTTCACGCAAACGTGCGGTGGCCGCCGCTTCCTGGCGATAAACCAGCGGTGAATCCAGCCACTCCAGCAAGGTCGGATTGGACTTGCGCAACAACCCGAGGGTCTTGCGCAGCTCCCAGCCGCTGACGTCCAGCTCATCGTCCAGAGGTCGCTCGATCACATCGCGCGGGGTGTCGACCTGCACGAACCAGTCAGGCTTTTCGACGTAGACAAAACGCACGTCGTAGTCGCTGTCGCTCGAGGCAAAGCCCCAGGCGCGGCTGCCCGATTCACAGGCATACAGCACCGTGACGTTGTGCTCGCGCTCTATGCGTTGCAGTTCTTGCAGCACGCGCTCGCGCATGGCGCTGTTGAGCGGATGAGCCTCTGTGTGATCCATTTTCACATCTCCTTTCTTAACCTTTCACGCACACCACCTGACGCAGGGTATGCAGCACTTCCACCAGTTCGCGCTGGGCATCCATCACTTGATCGATGTCCTTGTAGGCCATCGGGATCTCGTCTATGACATCGGCGTCCTTGCGGCATTCGACATGCGCGGTCGCACGAATCTGGTCTTCGACGGTGAACAGCTTCTTGGCCTTGGTGCGGCTCATGGTGCGTCCGGCGCCATGGCTGCACGAGCTGAACGCCTCTTCGTTACCCAGGCCGCGAACGATAAAGCTCTTGGCGCCCATCGAGCCTGGAATGATGCCCAGCTCGCCCTTCTTCGCCGACACCGCGCCTTTGCGGGTGATCAGTACGTCCTGACCGAAGTGCCGCTCTTTCTGCACATAGTTGTGGTGGCAGTTGACCGCCTCCAGCGCCACCTCGAACGGTTTGCTGATGATCTGCCGGGCCGCCTGAACCACCGCCCGCATCATCAACTCTCGGTTTTGCCGGGCAAAATCCTGGGCCCAGCCGACCGCTTCAACGTAGTCATCGAAATGCTGGCTGCCTTCTTCGAAGTACGCCAGATCGCGGTCCGGCAGGTTGGCGATGTGCTGACGCATATCGTCCTGGGCCAGGTGGATGAACAGGTTGCCGATGGCATTGCCCACCCCGCGCGAACCGCTGTGCAACATGAACCAGACCCGGTTGGCTTCATCCAGGCAGACCTCGACGAAGTGGTTACCGCCGCCCAGGGTTCCCAGGTGTTTGCGGTTGTTGGTGTTGCTCAGTTTCGGGTATTTGTCGGTGATCAGCTTGAAGCGTGTCGACAAGGCGCCCCAGGCGTCATCGGCCTGCTGCGGGACGTCTTCCCATGAACCTTTGTCGCGGCCGCCACGGGTCACGGTGCGCCCGTGCGGCACGGCCTTTTCGATCGCGCTGCGCAGCCCGCCGAGGTTGTCCGGCAGGTCGCTGGCGGTCAGCGAGGTACGCGCGGCGATCATGCCGCAACCGATGTCGACCCCGACCGCTGCCGGGATAATTGCGCCAACGGTGGGAATCACGCTGCCGATGGTCGAACCTTTACCCAGGTGCACATCGGGCATCACCGCCAGGTGCTTGAAGATGAACGGCATCTTCGCGGTGTTCATCAACTGCTCGCGCGCTTCGCTTTCTACCGGCACGCCTTGGGTCCACATCTTGATGGGTTTACCGTTGGCGACTTCCAGCAGTTGGTAAGTTTTCTCTTGCATGATTTCACTTCTTTTTTCTGGCCGAACACTCGGCATTTATTCCATATCCCCAGGCGACAATCGTCGGTGAAACATTGCATTGTGCTCTACCACTGAGCTACAGCCTGACGGCTGACGGGACTCGAACCCGCGACCTCAATAGTGTGTAGTTCCACCTGCATTCGCCGGGCAAACTCGGTAATAGGTGGCACGACAAAATCGGTGACTTATAAGAACATTGGATGTAAAGCCACCCGCATTCGTGCCGTTCACAGGCGCTGACAAGAGATAACGAGACGTCTTGGAATGTAGTCCCGTCGGCATTCAGCGCCGGTGAATCAAAACTCCATGGCCTCAATGGCCTGTACCCAGTGGCCAGCGCCGTAGCGCCCGCCGATGAACTGCTCGATCACATCGAACACCGCATCACTGAAGCCGCCGACATTGAGGATGTCCTCGCGGTCTGCCGCCTGAGTCGTCGCGCCGGGTTGCATGTCGATGCACACCAGCCGTGCCTGCGGGTTGCGCCGCTTGATCCGCTCCCACTGCAGCATTGTCTCGGTGGCGCCATGGCGCCGTGCGTCGATCCATGACTCGTTGTCAGAGACCAGAATCACCGTGTCGACCTTGTCGCCGGCATCGGCCAACCGCGCCAGTGGCGCCGAGCAGTTAGTGCCGCCACCACCAATGGCGGCCAGCTTTTGCGCATTGCTCATCACGCTGTCGCGAGGGTTGAGCTTTATGTCCACGACACTGCGTTCAAACGGCATCACCCGTGCCTCTGGCTGCTTGCGCAACACCGCGGCCGTCACCAGTGCCGCCACATCGATGCAGCGCACCGCCGTGGTCGCGCCTTCGCGGTAACCCGTCACCGGGTTGTGCATCGAGCCCGAGACATCGGGGCAAACCACTACGGCACCCGGCAACACCGGCACATTGCTCAGCGACAACTCCAGCGCATCCTGCAAGGCGTTACGCACGCTTTGCGGCACCGCATCGCCGGCCATTCGATACGCGGCCAGTAACTGGTACGGATACACCCGCGCCTTGGCCACGGCCGCCGGATCCGCCAGCCGTGCAGTCATGAACGGCGTGAAACCGGGCACCTGAAACGCGCCATTGCGCGCCAGGGTGTTGAGGTTCATGCGCAGCGCCTGCCAGCCCATGTTGCCTGCGAGGCGCGCCCATTGCGTCGCGTTCAGGGTTTCGTTGCTCAGCAGTTGAAACGGCACTGCCGGTACGATCAGGCTCGCCCCGCTGCGAAACGCCAGCAGCTCGCGGGTCAGTTCAGGCAGCGCCTTAACATCCACCGGCTTGCCGATCAGCCAGGCAAAGAATGCTTCGCGCCAGACCTCGACCGGCTTGGGGTGAACCATCTTCACCACATCCGCCAGCGACGGCTGATTACCCACCGAAGCCTGCAACAACTGGTACTCGGTGGCGCTGTTCAACCACTGTTGCACCAGACGCTTGGGCTGCGAACCCAAGGATTTTCGCCCGGTCACACCACTGCGCAGGATCTGCACAAAGGTGCGCAGCATCTTGCCGCTGTCGATGACCTGCTCGAACAGTGCCGGCACCAGCGCGGAACGCTGCGCCACCAGGGCGGCCAACAGCAGCGCCGGCATGTCTTTCATATGACCCTTGCGGCGGGCATACAGAGCGGCCTTGGCCACGTAGCGGCTGTCCAGTTCGCCGACCAGTCGCAGCACGCTGTCGAGCTGCGTCTGGGCAGAGGCATAGAACGTCTGGTTCAGGCAGCCGGTGACTGCCAGTTGCGCCAGCTGGTGCCGGGCACTGTAGGCATAGGCCGGGGCCTTGGCCGCATTGTGCGTGTCGCTGTCGGGCAGTGTTGCCGGGTGACTGTTGAACAGTTTGACGTTGGCCATCTTGGCATCTCGCTCTGTTTATCCTGTGTTGCCAGAGATATTGCAGTCGACGTGCCAGGTTTATTTTTAATGACAGATTATTTTTTAAACTACTGATTTATATGTACTTTATTTTTTAAACGGATTTTATACGTCGTTCAGAGAGACAGTCGACCCTTTAAAATTCTATCCTTTGTTATCAGCATTTATCTTCAGGTATCAGCATGTCAGCCAAGCAAACCGTTGCCATAGGTTTTGTCGGCGCCACCCTCGACCGGGTCGGCAAGGGCGCCACGCGCTGGAGCCACTGGCGCCCGAGCATCAGTCTGTGTCAGCAGCCGGATGTGCTGATCCATCGCCTGGAGTTGATCCACGGCGTGGATGCCCGCGACGTCAGCCTGGCCCAGCGGGTAACTGAAGACATTCGCCAAGTGTCACCGGAAACCGAGGTGCGCCTGCACCCCATGGCGCTGAAAGACCCCTGGGACTTTCAGGAGGTGTACGGCGCACTGCACGACTTTGCGACCGTTTACACGTTCGATACCGAGCGTGAGGATTACCTGGTACACATCACCACCGGCACCCACGTGGCGCAGATCTGCTGGTTTCTGCTGACCGAGGCGCGCTACCTGCCGGCGCGACTGATCCAGACCTCGCCGGCCCGGCGGCTGGGCAATGAACAACTGGCCGTGGGCAAACACAGCATCATCGACCTCGACCTGTCGTGCTACGACCACATCGCCTCGCGCTTCGCCGACAAGCGCCTGCAAGGCCTGGCCTTTCTCAAGTCCGGCATCGCTACGCGCAACGCAGTGTTCAACCGCTCGATCGAACAGATCGAGCGCGTTGCCGTGCGCTCCACCGCGCCGATGTTGCTGATCGGCCCGACCGGTGCGGGCAAGTCGTTTCTGGCCCGGCGCATCTATGAACTCAAGCGCAGCCGGCATCAGGTGCAGGGCCGCTTCGTCGAGGTGAACTGCGCGACCCTGCGGGGCGACGGCGCCATGTCGGCGTTGTTCGGCCATATCAAGGGCGCCTTCACCGGCGCACAAAACGCCCGCGACGGCCTGCTGCGCGCCGCAGATGGTGGCATGTTGTTTCTCGACGAAATCGGCGAACTGGGCGCCGACGAACAGGCAATGCTGCTCAAGGCCATCGAAGAAAAACGCTTCTTTCCGATGGGCGCGGACAAGGAAGTCGAGAGCGATTTTCTGATCATCGCCGGCACCCACCGCGACCTGCGCGAGCGCGTGGCCCAAGGACTGTTTCGTGAAGACCTGTATGCGCGGATCAACCTGTGGACCTTCAGCCTGCCGGGCCTCAGTGGCCGTCGCGAAGACATCGAGCCGAACATCGACTTCGAGCTGGAACGCCACGCCCGCGAACAAGGCCGCTTGGTGCGCTTCAACCTGGAAGCACGACGCCGCTACCTGGATTTTGCCTGTGCCAGCGAAGCCGCCTGGCTGGGCAACTTTCGCGAACTGTCAGCCTCGATCACCCGCATGGCCACGCTGGCCGACAGCGGGCGCGTTGATGAGGCTCAGGTCGAAGAAGAAATACAGCGCCTGCGCTTTGCCTGGGGGCTGAGTCAACACCTGGGCCAGGAACAGGATGACCTGCAACCGCTGCTTGAAGACGGTCTGGAACTGGACCTGTTCGACCGCTTGCAACTGAAAGCCGTCATCGACGTCTGCCGCCAGGCCGACAGCCTGTCCGACGCCGGGCGCAAACTGTTCGGGGTTTCGCGTCAGGGTAAAGCCAACCCCAATGATGCGGACCGGCTGCGCAAGTATCTGGCGCGGTTCGGGGTGGAATGGAAAAGGATTCGCCCGTAGGAATGCACGCTTTGTCACTGACACAGCGCAGTCTCGCAGCAAACACAGGACAACTGTAGGAGCGCGCTTGCCCGCGACCGAGTGCGCTAGCGCTCGTAAACTTTAAGCGTTTCATAGATTTCTGCGAGTGCTGCACACTCGGTCGCCGGCAAGCGGGCTCCTACAAATGCGTTCAATCAGATAGCTCTGCGTTGTGTTTGATGAGGGTCCGCTTGTTGTGCGACCGCGCTTTATCAGCGACAAAGCCCGGCCTCCATCTGAAGGTTATCCAGCGGCACCCAACCCGCAGCCCCATCCAATGGTCGATGGCACCACACCCAACCATTGAGCTGCCGCTCACCCACCAGACTGTCGCCTTCATCTACATCCAATTCCTGAGCACTGTAATCCTCCAGCGCCTGTACATTTTTCTCATCCAGCCAGTGAATCAGTTGCCTGGGCACCCAGCCTCCTGTTTGCTCAGCGCCGATGCAGTAGTACCAGCCATCCCAACCCTGGGGGCCCTGGTATTTTTCCCCGGCGATCAACTTGTCACCCTGTCTGAAACTGAGCGGCTCACCTGCTTCGCTGCGATGAGATTTGATGACCCGATAATTCATGACAGCATTCCTTGCGTTGATTTAAAGCGTGCGAACCACTGTAATGGATTCGGCCAACCCGAACCCCAACAGGAGCCTCATATGGCCCCCACTCTCGACATCCGCCGCTACCGGGGCGAGCACCCTCGGCACCAGCATGCGTTTACGCAACTGGTGCTGCCCATCAGCGGGCGTATGGAAATCGATGTGGAAGGTCGCGGCGCCCGGCTTGATGCCGGCACGGCGGCGCTGGTCGCGCCGGGTGCGGCGCATGCGCAGATGGCGGAGCCGGGCAGTCGCTTTCTGATCCTTGATTGCCCGTCGACCTGGCTTCAGGAACAGGCGCTGCACAGCCTGGCGCAGCGCATTTATGTGCCGATCTCGCCGGCCACTCGCCGCCTGATCGAATTTGCCGAACTGGTCGGCCAGGAAGCCCTGGTCAATAGCGCAGACCAACTCGCGCCCCTGCTGTTGTCGTCGTTAGCCAGCGGGCCACTGGCCGCGCCGAGCGGTATACAGCCGTTGCTGGCGCAATTGCAGGCCAACCCCGCCGCGGCCTGGAGCAACGAAGCCATGGCGCGGATTGCCGGCATGAGCCTGAGCCAGTTGCACCTGCGCTTTCGGCAGTTGTTCGATGAGACGCCACAGGCCTGGTTGACGAACGTGCGCATGCACAAAGCCCGGCAGTGGCTGGCCGACAGTCATTTGCCCATCGCTGAAATCGCCCTGCGCAGCGGCTTTTCCGATCAGGCCGCGCTGACCCGTGCCATGAGCCGCCTGTGCGGCACGACGCCGGCGGCTTATCGCAAGAGCCTGGGTAAAAAATCCGGGACTCCCGGACAATAAAACCGCTCGCCCACGCCCCAGACTGGCCGCTTTGAATTTGCACGGCGGTGGCTGTCATGTTGGCTGATCGGGTACTTCTCAAAGGCATTGGTTTCGGGGTGGGCGCCGGCCTGTGCTGGGGCGTGATCTTTCTTGGCCCCAAGCTCACGCCCGGCCTGTCGGGCGCGCAGTTTGCGGTGTTGCGCTTTCTTTGTTACGGGCTGATTTCAGCCCTGTTGCTGGCGCCACGCTGGCGGCAAGCGTGCGCCAAGCTGCGCCGCGAAGACTGGGTTTCGCTGTTCTGGCTCAGCCTGATCGGCAACCTGCTGTACTACTCGCTGGTCGGCAGCGGCGTGCAACTGGCCGGCGTCGCCACTACGTCGCTGATCGTCGGCCTGATTCCGGTACTGGTGGCGCTGGCCGGGCGCAAGGATGCCAATGCCGTCTCGATGATCCGGCTGGCGCCGTCACTGTGCTGCGCCACCGCCGGCGCGGTACTGATCAGCCTGCATGCGTTGCACACCGGCAGCCACGGCGAACAACCCACACACATTATCTGGGGCCTGCTGTGCGCCGTCGGTGCCTTGATCAGCTGGAGCTGGTTCGCGGTCAGCAATGCCAGGCGCCTGAGCGTCATGACCGGTGTGTCAGCCAACGACTGGGCGCTGCTGGCCGGCGTCATGACCGGCGCGCAGTCGCTGGTGCTGGCCGTGCCGTTGCTGGGGCCGGCGCTGAATACGCATGACAGCCATACCTGGCTGGAATTTCTGCTGGTTGCCGGTGGCGTAGCGTTACTTGCGTCGGTGATTGGCGGCGCCCTGTGGAATCAGGCCAGCCGCCTGTTGCCGCTCGCGCTCAGCGGCCAGGTGCTGGTCATCGAAACCCTGGCCGCGCTGCTGCTGGGCTTTCTCTGGGAAGGCCGCTGGCCCGAAAGCGTGGAGTGGGTAGCGATGGTGTTACTGGTGATCGGCGTGGTGTGGTGCCTGCGTTGTCATCAACAACATCCGCCTCGCGCCGCTGTGGTCTGAGCACCATCGGTCGCCTCGCCTGACAGCGCTGTTGACCTGTCGGCGCCTTGATCGTTAACTGTATATGCATACAGCAAAACAATATCAAGGAAGCCTCCATGAGCATCACCTTCCTCGGCACGTTGTCCGATATCGGCCAGGCGTTACCCCTGTACGCCTTTAAAGTGCCCGCCGGCTTTCCTTCGCCGGCAGCCGACCACCTTGAACACACGATTTCGCTCGACCAGTTGCTGAACATCCGTACCCCTCACACTTACCTGGTGCGTATCGACGGCCAGAGTATGGAAGGTGCGGGCATTTTCGAAGGTGATCTGGCGGTGGTAGACCGTTCGGCGACCGCAGGTCATGGCGATATCGTGATTGCCGCGATCGATGGCGATCCCCTGTGCAAGCGCCTGGCCAGGCATGGCACGCAAATCTCGCTGCTGTCCGAACATCCCGACTACCCGGAGCGCCTCATCGGCCAGGGTGAAGAGCTGCTGATCTGGGGCGTTGTGAAGTTCAGCGTGCGCACCCATGGCCAGAAAGCCTGAGCCGGTTTTCGCCCTGATCGACTGCAACAGCTTCTACGCCAGCTGCGAGCGGGTGTTCCGGCCGGACCTGAACAAAACGCCCATTGTGGTACTGAGCAATAACGACGGTTGCGTCATCGCCCGCAGCCATGAAGCCAAGCCATTTATTGCCATGGGCGCGCCCTATTACCAGATCAAGGACATCCTGCGTCAGCAGAACATTCGCGTCTTCAGCAGCAACTACGCGCTGTATGGCGACATGAGCGAGCGGGTGATGACCCTGATCGAGTCACGGGTGCCGGTGCTTGAGGTCTACAGCATCGACGAAGCGTTTGCCGACCTCACCGGCATGCCTGGCGACCTGACCGCTTTCGGTCATGAGTTGCGCACGCAGATCGAGCGCTGCACGAGCATACCGGTGAGCGTCGGCATTGCTTCGACCAAGACCCTGGCCAAGCTGGCCAACTACACCGCCAAGCGCTACATGGAGCGCACAGGTGGCGTGATCGACCTGCGCGACCCGCGCATTCGTGACTGGGTGCTGAACAAGATGCCGGCCTGTGCCGTGTGGGGCGTGGGCCGGCGCATGCAGGCGAATCTGCAGGCCCTGAATATTCACAGCGCCATGGACCTGGCCCAGGCCAACCCTGCCCTGCTGCGCCGGCGCTTCAGCGTGGTGATGGAAAAGACCGCCCGTGAACTGACCGGCACGCCTTGCCTGCAACTGCTCGACCAGGAGCCTGCCAAACAGGCGATCTGTTGCAGCCGCATGTTCGGCCGGCGCCTGACCACTATCGAACCGATCAAGCAGGCCGTGGCCACTTACGTGATGCGGGCAGCAGAAAAACTGCGCGTCCAGCGCTCGCTGTGCAAGCAGATGCGCATCAGCATCCGCACCGGCATGCACAACCCTGAAGAGCATAAATGGGCCAGCGGCACACTGGTCGAGCTGCCCTACCCTTGTAACGATGTGCGGCTGATGACCCGCCTGGCGCTGCAAGCGGTGGATCGAATCTTTCTGGACAATTTCAACTACAGCAAGGCCGAGGTCTTGTTGCTCGATTTGCGCCAGCAAGGACAATTCACCGACGACCTGTTCGCACCGTCCCAATCGCTGCAAAGCACCAGGGTGATGAACGTGCTGGACGATATCAACCAACGCTGGGGACGCGGCACCCTGCGCAGCGCAGCCGTGCCCCATGACCCCGACTGGGCGATGAAGCGTGAATTCCTGAGCCCGGCCTACACCACCCGCATCGATCAGTTATGGGCGGTTAAATGATCGTGAGCCGACGCCTTATGCACAGCTGAAAAAACTGGCTAGTCTCAGTTCGATACTCTGTGCCATCACCCGCACAGGCATGGACTCCCTTGTTGTTTCAGGCCGTGAATAAGGACTTTCATTGATGAACAGGCTCGTGTCGATAGTGCTGGTGGCAAGCCTTGCGCTGGGTGGTTGTGCGGCACGTCTGGAATCCAGCGGTGCGCCGCCACCGGCAATCAGCGAGGCGGCTAAAGCCAATCTGGTAGTGACCTTTATTGGCACCCAACGGGTTGAGGCCAATACCGACTGGTATCTGGTCAAGGGCACCTGGTCACAAGCGCTGGCCAGCGATGCAGCCGCTGCCGGTTATCGCACGACGTTTCTGGCCGGCAGACCGCAAACGCAAGCGCGTGACGGGCTGATGGTGATAATCCGGGTCGAAAACTTTCGTTATCTGACCGGTGCCGCACGTGCGGCGGGCAGCTTTGCCATCGGCAATGCCTGGGTCAATGCGCAAGTCGACTACAAGGACCTGCGCACCGGCCGGTTGCTGGGTTCACGCCAGTACGACACGAAATCGAAGGGCTGGCAGATGTGGTTCTCGGCCATGACCGACAAACAGCTAAAAGCCATTGCCCGGCAAATGGTGCAGGACATCGGCCAGGCCAGATAGCGCAAACAACCCTACAACGCCGCCTTGAAGATGCCCTCGATCTGCTGTTGATCCGCCGGGCGTGGGTTGGTCAGGCCGCAGGCGTCTTTCAGGGCATTGGCGGCCAGGGTCGGAATATCGGCCTCCTTGACGCCCAGTTGGGTCAGACCGGCCGGAATCTCGACGCTGGCCGCCAGGCGACTGATCGCCTCGATGGCCGCCTGGGCACCGGCTTCGAAGTCGAGGCCACGAATGTCGGCGCCAATGGCGTGGGCAACGTCGGTCAGCCGGGCGGCGCTGACGCTGGCGTTGAAGCGTTGCACATGCGGCAGCAATACCGCATTGCACACGCCGTGAGGCAGGTCGTAAAAGCCGCCCAACTGGTGCGCCATGGCGTGGACATAGCCCAGCGATGCATTGTTGAACGCCATGCCGGCCAGAAACTGCGCGTAGGCCATGTTTTCGCGGGCCTGCAGGTCGTCGCCGTGGTCGACGGCACGTTGCAGGTTGCCGGCGATCAGACTGATGGCCTTGAGCGCGCAGGCATCGGTGATCGGCGTGGCGGCGGTGGACACATAGGCTTCGATCGCATGGGTCAAGGCATCCATGCCGGTGGCGGCGGTCAGCGAGCGCGGCATGCCGGCCATCATTTGCGGGTCGTTGACCGACAGGATTGGTGTGACGTTACGATCGATGATGGCCATTTTCACGTGCCGCGCCGTGTCGGTGATGATGCAGAAGCGGGTCATCTCGCTGGCGGTGCCGGCCGTGGTGTTGATGGCGATCAGCGGCAGTTGCGGGTTCTGCGAGCGGTCCACGCCTTCATAGTCGCTGATGTGCCCGCCGTTGCTGGCGCACAGGGCGATGCCCTTGGCGCAGTCATGCGGCGAACCGCCGCCCAGTGAAATGACGAAGTCGCACTGCCGTTCCTGCAACAGCGCCAGGCCCTGCTCGACATTGGCGATGGTCGGATTGGGCCGGGCGCCATCGTAGACCACCGAATCGATGCCCTGCTCGACCAGCAGGCCTGCCACCTGGCTGGCCACACCCGCCCTGGCCAGACCGGCGTCGGTGACGATCAGCGCCTTGAGAAAGCCGTACTTGCGGATGGCCTGCATGGCCTCTTGCAGGCAACCGCTGCCGATCATGTTGACGGCGGGAATGAAAAAGGTGCTGCTCATGGCGGATTCTCCTGATTCGAAGCACCAGCATCGGCCTGACACAGCCCTGCGGTATTGACCCAGCGCAACGAAACCGGCACTGCAATGCGTTGACCCGACAAACTGTACGGCTCAATCGCTGCGCAGCTGTAAAGGAAAAAGACGGCGGTCTATGGCTAGATGCCGCCTTGCAACCCACCACAAGCAACCGGCGTCACTTATGTCCTCTCGTGAAAATACCGGCATGGCCCTGGGCCTGCTGGGCGTGATTATCTTCAGCCTGACCTTGCCGATGACGCGCATCGTGGTTCAGGAAATTCACCCACTGCTCAACGGTATGGGCCGCGCCCTGCTGGCGGCGATTCCGGCGGCGCTGTTGTTGCTGTGGCGCCGCGAGAAATGGCCGACCCGCGCGCAGCTCAAGGGCCTGGCGCTGGTGGTGCTGGGTGTGATCGTCGGTTTTCCGGTGTTGTCGGCCTGGGCCATGCAGAGCCTGCCGGCGTCGCACGGCGCGCTGGTCAACGGTATTCAGCCGCTGTTCGTGGCGATTTATGCCGCCTGGCTGTCCCACGAACGCCCGTCGCGGGCCTTCTGGGGCTGCGCGGCATTGGGCAGCGCGCTGGTGCTCGGTTATGCGCTGATCAATGGCGCTGGCACTATTCAGGTGGGCGATCTGTGGATGCTCGGCGCCATCGCAGTCGGTGCGCTGGGTTATGCCGAAGGTGGCCGGCTGGCCAAGGAAATGGGCGGCTGGCAGGTGATCTGCTGGGCGCTGGTGCTGTCGTTCCCGCTGCTGCTGGGACCGGTGGCGTGGCTGGCCAGCCAGCATCAAGGAGCGATTTCGTCGCAGGTCTGGTGGGCGTTCGGCTATGTGACGCTGTTTTCGCAGTTTCTGGGCTTCTTTGCCTGGTACTCAGGGCTGGCGATGGGCGGGATCTCGCGGGTCAGCCAGATCCAGCTGCTGCAGATTTTCTTCACCATCGCCCTGTCGGCGCTGCTGTTCGGCGAGCACGTCGAGCCGATCACCTGGATCTTTGCCATTGCCGTGATCGGCACGGTGGTTCTGGGACGCAAGACCACCGTGGTTGCACCCAAGCCTGCGGTCAGTTGATCAGGCCGTCGGCACGCAGCAGGGTTTCGAGGCATTGCTCGCTGATCGCATAGAACGCTTTCAGCTCTGCAATGCGCGCCAGCAAACGCGCCGGGTCGCCAGGTTCTGCGCGCTTGACCGCCAGGATCATCTTGTTCTTGTTGGTGTGTTCCAGCGAGATGAACTCGAACACCTTGGTCTCGTAGCCGCAGGCTTCAAGCAACAGGGCGCGCAGGCTGTCGGTGACCATTTCGGCCTGTTGGCCCATGTGCAGGCCGTATTGCAGCATCGGCTGCAACAGGCCGGGGCTCTGAATCTGCTGACGGATCTGTTTGTGGCAGCACGGCGAACACATGATGATGGCCGCGCCTGAGCGAATTCCAGTGTGAATCGCATAATCGGTGGCGATGTCGCAGGCATGCAGCGCGATCATCACATCAAGCTCGCTCGGCGCGACGCTGCGCACATCACCGCAGCGGAACACCAGGCCGGGATGCTCAAGCTGCGCGGCGGCGTTGTTGCACAGCGTCACCATGTCTTCGCGCAGTTCCACGCCGGTCACTTCGCCTTCGGCCTGCAAGGTGTTGCGCAAGTAGTCGTGGATGGCGAAGGTCAGATAGCCCTTGCCCGAACCGAAGTCGGCCACGCGAACCGGTTTTTCCAGGCTCAGTGGCGAGCTGCTCAAGGCATGGGAAAACACTTCGATGAACTTGTTGATCTGCTTCCATTTGCGCGACATCGCCGGGATCAGCTCATGCTGGCGATTGGTCACGCCCAGGTCGGTGAGAAACGGCCGGGTCAGTTCCAGATAGCGTTTTTTCTCACGATCATGCCCGGCCGACGGCGCTTCACGCGATTGTTGGCCGGTGTGCCGCGACAGGTTGGCCTTGCCCTTCTTGCTGAACTCCAGCTGCGCTTCATCGCTGAGCGTCAACAGGTGCGCATTGCGAAACGAGCCAGGCAACAGCTCGCCAATCAACGCCTGCGCCTCGCTCAGTGAATGGTTTTTGGTGATATCGCGGGTCTTGTAGCGGTAGACGAACGACAGGCAGGCCTGATCCTTGATCGTCACCGGGGTAATAAGGATGCGCTGCAGGTCCGGCTCGCTGCCCACATGACGGGCCAGGACCAGTTTGACCAGGGCGTTCTGCGTCAGGCAGTCGTCCAGCAAACCGAGGAATCGGGCACGTGGTTCGGTAGCGGACGCGGGGGTGGAAGCAGTGGCAGACATCGAAAACGCCTCGGGCGGCTGGGCAGATCAGGAAGCCGGGCATTTTAACGGCAGTGCCGTCAGAAGTCCGCTTTGTCTGCCTGCCAAATGCACCGCTAGCCGAGCACGACCAGACGATTGGTCAACTCATTGCGGCTGCGGGTCACCGGAATGTGGTCGGCCAGCAGTTCGCCACAGGCATGAATGCAGCCCAGGAACCCTTGCAGGTTCTGACCGTTGCGCAGTTGCTGGGTGAAGACATCGACCATGGCTTTAAAGGTTTCGTCGTGCAAACGGCTGGAAATGCCCTGATCGACCAGAATCTCGACGTAGCGCTCGGCTTCGCTGACAAACAGCAGCAGGCCGTTGCCACCGGGCGTGATGTGCAGGTTCTGCTCAAGAAAATGCCGGCGCGCCAGGTTACCGGCCCGCCAGCGACGTACCGACGAGGGCACCAGTTGACTGGTGACCCGGGTAATGCGGCACAGCAAGGCAACCAGCACGAACGTCGCCAACTGGGTCAACAGCAGTTGATTGGCCGAGAAAGCGCCGGTGGCGTAGCTGGCGATGCCTGGCAGCAGCAGCCCCATGACGCCCGCCCAGACCAGCGGCACATAGGCATAGTCGTCGGACCTTGCGGTCACTACAGTGACCAGTTCGGCATCGGTACGGCGTTCGACGCGGCTGATCGCTTCAGCAACCAGCCGCTGTTCGTCTTCTGTGAGTAAAGCCATCGGTGCCTCGTGTTCAATTCTTGTTTTACCAGTTGCCGGAAGCACCGCCACCGCCAAAGCCCTTGCCGCTGCCGCGAATCACGCGGCTGCCGGAAGGATCGAGTTTGGCCCCGCCACCGCCCGCCTTGCTGCGCAGGCGGCGGCCCAGGTTGGTCATCGCCAGCACCGCCATGAACAACGCGACACAGGCCAGCAACAGCAGTAGCAACGACCACACAATACTGCCCGTCTGCCCGACATAGGTGTTGTCCGGGAAAGGGTCAGGGTCGTCCGGCACATGCCCGCCCAACGCGGCAACCATGGCCTGGGCACCGCGCTCGATGCCCGTGGCGAAATTGCCCTCGCGAAACTCCGGCGTGATCAGCATGTTGATGATCATCGAAGACTGGGCCTCGTTGAGGCGACTTTGCAGCCCGGTACCGACTTCGATGCGCACCTTGCGGTTATCGCGTGCAACGATCAGCAGCGCGCCGTTTTCACGTCCCTTGCGGCCAACATCCCAGGCCTGGCGCAGGCGCAGGCTGTAGTCTTCGATGGTGGTGCCTTGCAGGTCGACCAGCGTCACCACCACGATTTGCTCGCCAGTCACCTGCTCGTGCTCGCCGAGCATGTTCGACAGGCGCACGGTCGTGGGGTTGTCGAGCATCTGGGCGGCATCGACCACGCTGCCGGTCATGGGTGGAAACAATAAAGCAGGCTCATCGGCCCGTGCCATCGTGCTGGCGACGCACAGCAACAGCCAGGACAGCATCATGTGTAGAGCAACCTTCAAATCTTCACCTGCCAGACCTTGCCAATCCGTAACCTGTAAAGGGTAACCCATTGGCCATTGGGCCTTCTATGCCGCAGTTTCTGGGTATCGCTGCAACCCTGTGCATGCATCCTGGAGTGTCTCCTGTTGTATTTTTTGAGGCGGCTGCAATTGACTGCCTTAGCCAAACCGCAAGTTCCCCGGCATAATCCGGCGCCAATGCCGGAGTATCGGTCAAAACTGGCTGCATCAGAGCGATATGATGCAACAAAACGTCCAGCGACTACCCTGTGCTCTGTCCTGACAATACCGCCAAAGGTTCAAACCCTAAAATCTGGTGGCCAGTATTTAACGCAAGTTACTGGCAAACGCCTTGAGAAATAATCCATGAACAAGTTGTGCTTAACAGGTTTCCTGGTCGTTATGGCCAGCCACTCGGCGCTGGCCGCAACCCCAGCCAGTGCTGCGCAGCAAACGCCACTGCAAGCCAAGAATGCCTTCATCGCCAATTTGATGAAACAGATGACCCTTGATGAAAAGATCGGCCAGTTGCGCCTGATCAGCATCAGCGGGGAAATGCCACAACCCATGATTCTCAAGGAAATTGCCGCCGGTCGGATTGGCAGTACCTTCAACTCCATTACACGCTCGGAAAACCGTCCTCTGCAAGAGGCCGCCGTCGCCAAGAGCCGCCTGAAAATTCCGATGTTCTTCGCCTATGACGTGGTCCACGGTCATCGGACGATTTTCCCGATCAGCCTGGGCATGGCCGCCAGCTGGGACATCGACGCCATTGCCCTGAGCGGCCGCATCTCGGCCAAAGAGGCCGCCGCCGACGGCATCGACATGACCTTCGCGCCAATGGTCGATATCTCCCGCGACCCGCGCTGGGGCCGTAGCTCCGAGGGCTTCGGTGAAGACACTTACCTGGTGTCGCGGATTTCCGAAACCATGGTTCGCGCGTTCCAGGGCAACAGCCCTGCCGAGCAGGCCAGCATCATGGCTGCGGTCAAGCATTTCGCCCTGTATGGCGCGGTCGAAGGCGGTCGCGACTACAACACCGTCGACATGAGCCCGACGCGCATGCACCAGGATTACCTGCCGCCGTATCGCGCAGGGATCGACGCCGGTGCAGGCGGTGTGATGGTCGCGCTGAACTCGATCAATGGCGTGCCTTCGACCTCCAACACCTGGCTGATGCAGGATTTGCTGCGCAAGGAATGGGGCTTCAAGGGTGTCACCATCAGCGACCACGGCGCCATCGGCGAACTGATCCAGCACGGCGTGGCCAAGGACGAGCGTGAAGCGGCCAAGCTGTCGATCAAGGCCGGCATCGACCTGAGCATGAACGATGTGGCCTACGGCAAATACTTGCCGGAGCTGGTCAAGGCCGGCGAAGTGTCGGTCAAGGAAATCGATAACGCCGTGCGTGAAGTGCTGGGCGCCAAGTATGACATGGGCCTGTTCAGCGATCCGTACAAGCGTATCGGTGTTGCCGCCGATGACCCGGCCGACACCTATTCCGATGACCGCCTGCACCGCGCCGAAGCCCGCGATGTGGCGCGCAAGACCTTGGTCCTGCTGAAAAACCAGAACGCTACCCTGCCGCTGAACAAGCAAGGCACGATCGCAGTGATCGGCGGCCTGGCGCAAAGCAAGCTGGACATGATGGGCAGCTGGTCGGCTGCCGGGCGTCCCAACCAGTCGGTCACCATTTATGAAGGCCTGACCCAGGCCGTCGGCGACAAGGCGAAACTGGTTTACGCCCGCGGCGCCAACGTCAGCGATAAAGAGAACGTGCTCACTTACCTGAACTTCATCGAGAAAGAAGTTGATGTAGACCCGCGTCCGGCCCAGGAAATGATCGATGAAGCGGTCAAGGTTGCCCAACAGGCCGATGTGATCGTCGCGGTGGTGGGTGAATCGCGCGGCATGTCGCATGAATCGGCCAGCCGTAGCAGCCTGGACATTCCCGGCAAGCAACGCGACCTGATCAAGGCTCTCAAGGCCACCGGCAAGCCGCTGGTGCTGGTACTGATGAATGGCCGGCCACTGGCGCTGGGCGACGAACTGGAGCAGGCCGATGCCGTGCTCGAAACCTGGTTCTCGGGCACCGAAGGCGGCAATGCCGTGGCCGATGTGCTGTTCGGCGACTACAACCCGTCGGGCAAACTGCCGATGACCTTCCCGCGTTCGATCGGCCAGTTGCCCAGCTACTATGCGCACCTGAACACCGGCCGGCCGTACACACCGGGCAAGCCGGGCAACTACACCTCGCAGTACTTCGAGGAAACCAACGGTCCGCTGTTCCCGTTTGGCTATGGCCTGAGCTACACCAGCTTTGACGTGTCGGACATCACCCTGTCCGACGACAAGCTGACCCGCCAGGGCAAGCTGACCGCCAGCGTGACGGTGAAGAACACCGGTAAAGTTGCCGGCGCCACCGTGGTGCAGTTGTACCTGCGTGACGTGGCCGCCTCGATCAGCCGCCCGGTCAAGGAGCTCAAAGGCTTCGAGAAAATCAGCCTGGAGCCCGGCCAGGAGAAGGTCGTGACCTTCACCCTGAGCGAGAATGACCTGAAGTTCTTCAACTCTGCACTCAAGTACGCAGCCGAAGCCGGAGAGTTCAAGGTGATGATCGGTCTGGACTCGGCCGACGTCAAAGAGGCCCGCTTCAATCTGTTGTAAAGCGGTTGGCGGCGCAGGGACCGGCATGATGCCCGGCCCTGCGCCAGTACTCAGACTGCCGGCAGCCCTTCGATGACGCTCACGCAACGCACCCTGCGACTGTTTGTCTATGTGCTGGTCATTGTCACCGGCGCCGCCATTTGCGCCGGGCTGGCCATGCGTCAGACGCAGCAGCATGTACTGAGCGAAGACGCCAGGCGCGCCAGCGACCGGCTCGCCCTGTATGCCAACACCCTGCACACCCTGATCGAACGTTATCGTGCGCTGCCGGCCGTGCTGGCGCTGGACACCGAGATTCGCGATGCCGTGCGCGGCACGCTGAGCGAACAGGCGCAGGCCTCGCTCAATCGCAAGCTCGAAAGCATCAATGGTGCGGCGCATTCCTCATCGCTGGAGCTGATGGACCGTCACGGCCTGGCCGTGGGCGCCAGCAACTGGCGCAGTCCCAGAAGCTATGTCGGCAACAACTACGGCTTTCGCCCCTATTTTCTGCAAACCCGCGCCAAAGGCACGGGGCGTTTCTATGCGGTGGGCGTGACCACCGGCATCCCCGGCTATTTCCTCTCCAGTGCGGTGCTTGATAACGACGGCGAGTTCATGGGCGCCATGGTCGTCAAGCTGGAGTTCCCGACCCTTGAAAGGGAATGGGCGCAGGACGATGACCTGCTGATGGTCAGCGATGCCAAGGGCATCGTGTTTATTGCCAACCGTCCGGACTGGCGCTACCGCGAACTCAAATCGATTTCCGTCGAAGATCGCGCTGAACTGCTGAGCACCCGTCAATACGACAAAAAGCCCTTGTCGCCGCTGCGCAGCCGGGTGTTGCAAAGCTTTGGTCCCAACAGCCATCTGAGCCGCGTCGAAGCCCCCGAAGGCAGCGCCGATTACCTGTGGCAATCGCGGGAAATGGTCGACGAAAGCTGGACCCTGCACCTGCTGCGCAAACCGGAGTCCGTCAACGAAGACATCCGTAATGCCGGCCTGGCTGCCGCCGGTATCTGGCTGGCGCTGGTGTTTCTCGCCCTGTTCCTGTCGCAGCGCTGGCGCATGGCGCGCTTGCGCGAACGCAGCCGCAATGAGCTGGAACGCCTGGTCGAAGAACGCACCCGCGACCTGCGCACCGCTCAGGAAGGCCTGGTGCAATCGACCAAACTGGCAGCCCTGGGGCAGATGTCGGCGGCCCTGGCGCATGAGATCAACCAGCCATTGACCGCCCAGCGCATGCAACTGGCAACCCTGCGCCTGCTGCTCGATCAGGGCCGTATAGAAGATGCAAGCCAGGCGCTGAGCTTGCTCGACCAGCAACTGACGCGCATGGCTGCGCTGACCGGCCACCTGAAAACCTTCGCCCGCAAGAGCCCCGACGGCTTGCGCGAGCGCCTGGACCTGGCCACCGTGGTCGACCAGGCGCTACTGCTGCTGGATACACGGCTGCGCGATGAACAGATCGAATGCGTGCTGTATCTGGCGCGCCCCGCCTGGGTGCGCGGCGACGCGATCCGCCTGGAGCAGGTGTTGATCAACCTGTTGCGCAACGCCCTGGATGCCATGCGCGACCAGCCGCGCAAGCGCCTTGAAGTGCGCATCGAAGCACAGGGTGAGCAATGGCAACTGAGCGTCATCGACACCGGCACCGGGATTGCCGCCGAACACCTGCCCAGCCTGTTCGATCCGTTCTTTACCACCAAGCCTGTGGGCGACGGACTGGGCCTGGGGCTGGCGGTGTCTTATGCGATCATCCACAGCCTGGGCGGGCAACTGAGCGCGCGTAATCACGATGACGGCGCGGTGTTCAGTTTCAGCCTGAACAATGATTTCCTGGAGTCCGAATCGTGATTCTGAACTCGGTTATCGTGGTCGATGACGAAGCGGCCATTCGCCAGGCCATCGAGCCCTGGCTGACCCTCGCAGGCTTTGAGGTAAAGCTTCACAGCCGCGCCGAAGAGTGCCTGGCGAATTTACCCGAGCATTTTCCCGGCGTGATCATCAGCGATGTGCGCATGCCCGGCATCGGCGGCCTGGCCCTGTTGGCGCAGGTGCAGGCGCGCGACAAGGACCTGCCGGTGATCCTGCTGACCGGGCATGGCGATGTGCCGATGGCCGTTGAGGCCATGCGCGAAGGCGCCTACGACTTTCTGGAGAAACCCTTCAGCCCGCAAGCACTGCTCGACACCCTGCGCCGCGCTCTGGAAAAACGTCAGCTGATTCTGGAAAACCGCCGCCTGCACGAACAGGCCGATGCGCGCACCCGGTTGGAGAATACGCTGCTGGGGGTTTCGCCCAGCCTGCAAACCCTGCGCCGACAGGTGCTGGAACTGGCGGGCATGCCGGTCAACGTGTTGATTCGCGGCGAAACCGGCAGCGGCAAAGAGCTGGTTGCCCGCTGCCTGCACGATTTCGGCCCGCGCGCCGGCAAGCCATTTGTCGCCCTGAACTGCGCGGCGATTCCCGAGCAGTTGTTCGAGGCCGAACTGTTCGGTCATGAGAGCGGCGCGTTCACCGGCGCTCAGGGCAAGCGCATCGGCCGGCTGGAATACGCCGATGGCGGCACGGTATTTCTCGACGAGATTGAAAGCATGCCACTGGCCCAGCAGGCCAAACTGCTGCGCGTGCTGCAGGACCGACAACTGCAACGCCTGGGCTCCAACCACAGCATCACGGTGGATGTGCGCATCATCGCCGCCACCAAACCCGACCTGCTGGACGAAGCACGCGCCGGGCGCTTTCGCGAAGACCTCGCGTACCGGCTGAACGTGGCAGAGCTGCGCCTGCCCGCCCTGCGTGAACGTCGCGAAGACATTGCCATGCTGTTCAAGTATTTCGCTCAGGCGGCCGCCGAGCGCCTGGGTCGCCCGACACCGGTGCCGGGCGGGGCACAACTGGGGCAGTTACTGGCGCACGACTGGCCTGGCAATGTGCGCGAGCTGGCCAACGCCGCAGAGCGTGAGGTGCTGGGCTTGAGCCAGCCGCCAAACGAACCTTCGGGGCAATCGCTGGTCGATCAACAGGAAGCATTTGAAGCTCAGTGCCTGCGCGCAGCGCTGACCCGGCACAAGGGCGATATCAAGGCGGTGCTCACTGAGTTGCAACTGCCGCGCAGAACCCTGAACGAGAAAATGCAGCGCCATGGTCTGGCCCGCGACATGTTCCTGAATTGAGCATTGCCCTGAGCCGCCGGTACTCGCCAGACGCAAAGCACAATGACATCATACGCCCGCGAAAATTTGCGCTTCATGGATCCATACCTGGGGTTTAGCTTGCCGTGACCATTTCCCCGACCGTGCCCGTGAGCGGCACAGAAGCGACGTGTTTCGTGCGCGATCATGACTGGTCGAGCAATGTGCTGGGCAGCCGCCAGCACTGGCCGCCGTCTTTGCTCGGCGCCTTGAACCTGATATTCGCCTCGCCTGCCTGCATGCTGCTGGTCTGGGGCCCACAACAGAGTGTATTTGCCAACGACGCCTGCTGCGCGGCGCTGGGCATCGCGGCGCATCTGCTGCAAGGCCAGCCCGCAGCGTCCCTGCCCGACCTGCCTTGGGCAAACTTGAGTCCGCTGATTGAACAGGCACTGGCCGGGCACAGTTCGCAGTGCGACGCCATCGCTGTAAAACGACTGCAGACTGAAACCCGTTGGTGGGCGCTCTCTTGCTCTCCCTTGTACGCCTCACTGCTGGACGACGACACCCGCCAGGTCGAAGGTGCGTTCTGTGTGCTGCGCGATTTGACTGAAGAGGTCCGTGCCAAAGCGCATCAGGACGAAGAGCACGCGTTCACCCAGCGAGTGCTGGCCAGTATCAACGACTGCATCAAGGTGCTGGACCTGGAGGCGCGGCTGACTTTCATGAGCGAAGGCGGCCAGCAGTTGATGGAAATCAGCGATTTCAATGCGGTGCGCGGCTGTCCCTGGCCGGACTTTTGGGAAGGCCAGGGCAACCATGAGGCCAAGGCCGCCATCGCAGCGGCTCAGGCCGGGCGCAGCGCAAGCTTCACCGGCATGGCGCAGACGCTGGCCGGCACCCGCAAATGGTGGCATGTGCAGGTCAGCCCGGTGCTGGACAAGGACGGCAAGCCCGAGAAGATTCTGTGCGTGTCGCGCGACATGACAGCGGTCTATAACGCCGAAGAAGCCCTGCGCGCCCTCAACGATTCGCTTGAGCAACGGGTGCTGGAACGCACCCGCGACCGCGACCGGATCTGGCAGATGTCGACCGACCTGATGCTGGTGGCGCGCTTCGACGGCACCATTCATGCGCTCAATCCTGCCTGGAGCAGCGTGATGGGCTGGGACGACCAGCAACTGCTGGGTACTGACTTCATGCACCTGGTGCATCCCGACGATGTCGAGCCAACCCGCGCCGCCATGCTCCGCCTTGCGCATGGCTTGAGGATTGCCGATTTCAAGAACCGCTACCGACATGCCAATGGCTCGTACCGGACCATCGCCTGGGCCGCCGTGCCCGACCAGCAGTTTGCACATGCCGTGGGGCGCGATATCCAGGACCAGGTCGAAGCCAGTGAAGCATTGCGGGTGTCCGAAGAGTCCTTGCGCCAGGCTCAGAAGCTGGAAGCCATCGGCCAGTTGACCGGCGGGGTGGCCCATGACTTCAATAACCTGCTGACGGTGATCAAATCGTGTACCGACCTGCTCAAGCCTGCGCAGTTGCCTGAGGCCAAGCGTGCCAAGTATGTACAGGCCATTTCCAGCACCGTGGACCGCGCCGCCCGCCTGACCGGCCAGTTACTGGCCTTTGCCCGTCGCCAGGCCTTGCAGCCGCAGGTGTTCGACATCAACGAGAGCGTGTCGCGCATCGGCGAAATGATGGACAGCCTCACCGGCTCACGCATTCAGGTCGACATCCAGGTACCGGCAGAACCCTGCTATATCTACGCCGATGGCAGCCAGTTCGATACCGCACTGATCAACATGGTCGTCAATGCCCGGGACGCCATGGCCGGTGTCGGCCATCTGAGTATCAGTATCGAGCGCATCGAACGCTCAACGGCGCCGCCGCTGCCCACCCTGACGCAAGGCGACTATGTGTCCATCGCCCTGACCGATACCGGCTCCGGCATCCCGGCCGAGAAGCTGGGTGTGATCTTCGAGCCGTTCTATACCACCAAGGCCATTGGCCAGGGCACCGGCCTTGGGTTGTCCCAGGTGTTCGGCTTTGCCAAGCAGTCCGGTGGTGAAGTCGCCGTACACAGCGAGCTGGGCAGCGGTAGCCGCTTTACCCTGTATTTGCCCAGTTCCACTCAGCCCCCGGAACCGCACACACGACCGGTGCAGGCTGCAACGACCGTGGGCACCGGGCTGACGGTGCTGATGGTCGAAGACAACCCGGAGATCGGCACCTATACCTCGGCAATGCTTGAACAAAGCGGCTTTCAGGTCGTGTGGGTACCGTCCGCAGAGCTGGCGTTGCAGACCCTGAACCTTGACGCTCAAGGCTTTGACGTGGTGTTTTCCGACATTGCCATGCCCGGCATGAGCGGCATCGAACTGTGCGCCGCCATAGAAACGGCCTGGCCTGAGCTGCCCGTGATTCTTACCACCGGCTACAGCACCGAGTTTGCCGACTTCAGCCAGGGTGAAGCCCGGCGTTTCGAGCTGTTGCAGAAGCCCTACCGGATCGAGGATCTGTGCGCGCGCCTGCATGCCGGTGTCCGGCAACACCGACGCTGAATCACGCCTATCGGCAATAATCCGCTCATTGCAATCAGGCAAACGAGCGGATTATTGCTCACCCACCACAGGTAAACCGCTCTATTGCGGGCCTTAAAGGTCTGGCACAAGTCCTGCTATGTCTAGCTCATGGGCCGCAGTCACGCGCCCCTTACTAACAACAATGAACTGGCAAGGATCAAGATGGCTATTCCCACCTCTTCCAATGAGTCGGCGGGCACCTCCGCCACCCCGAAAACCACTTCCTCGCGCCTGAAATCGATCTTCAGCGGCTCTGTCGGCAACATGGTCGAATGGTACGACTGGTATGTCTACGCGGCCTTCTCGCTGTATTTCGCCAAGGCATTCTTCCCCAAGGGCGACACCACCGCACAACTGCTCAACACCGCTGCGATCTTCGCCGTCGGCTTTCTGATGCGCCCTATCGGCGGCTGGCTGATGGGCCTGTATGCCGACTACAAGGGTCGCAAGGCTGCGTTGATGGCCTCGGTTATCCTGATGTGCTTCGGCTCGCTGGTCATTGCCCTGACACCGGGCTATGAAACCATCGGCATCGGCGCGCCGATCCTGCTGATCTTCGCCCGCCTGCTGCAAGGTCTGTCGGTGGGTGGCGAATACGGCACCTCGGCCACCTACCTCAGTGAAATGGCCACCAAGGAGCGTCGCGGCTTCTTCTCCAGCTTCCAGTACGTGACGCTGATCTCCGGCCAGCTCATCGCGCTGGGCGTGTTGATCGTCCTGCAAAACATACTGACCACCGAAGAGCTGTATGCCTGGGGCTGGCGTGTTCCGTTCGTGATCGGCGCACTGTGCGCTGTGGTCGCGCTGTACCTGCGCCGCGGCATGGAAGAAACCGAGTCGTTTACCAAGAAGAAGAAAGAAAAGGCCAAGGAAAGCCTCATGCGCACGCTGATGCGCCATCCCAAGGAACTGATGACCGTGGTCGGCCTGACCATGGGCGGCACCCTGGCGTTCTATACCTACACCACCTACATGCAGAAGTATCTGGTCAACACGGTGGGCATGAGTATCACTGACTCGACCAGCATCTCGGCCGCCACCCTGTTCCTGTTCATGCTGCTGCAACCGGTGATTGGCGCGCTGTCCGACAAGATCGGCCGCCGCCCGATCCTGATTGCTTTCGGCGTGCTGGGGACGCTGTTCACGGTGCCGATCCTGACCACCCTGCACACCATCCAGAGCTGGTGGGGCGCGTTCTTCCTGATCATGGGTGCGCTGATCATCGTCAGCGGCTATACCTCGATCAACGCGGTGGTCAAGGCCGAGCTGTTCCCGACCGAGATCCGCGCACTGGGCGTCGGCCTGCCATATGCCCTGACCGTTTCGCTGTTCGGCGGCACGGCTGAATACATCGCGCTGTGGTTCAAGAGCGTCGGCATGGAAACCGGTTACTACTGGTATGTCACCGCCTGCATCGCCTGCTCGCTGCTGGTGTACGTGTTCATGAAGGACACCCGCAAGCACTCGCGTATCGAAACCGACTGACAGAGGCCTGGCCTCGCGTCACGGTGATACACAGGGGCAACCCACATTCGTGGCCTGCCCCTTTTTTCATTCAGCTGCGCTCTGTCATCCGGCCCATGACGGTGCACGCGACAGTCCTCCCTTCCTTGATCCAGAGCCGCTAGAAGACGATTTCAATATTGTCAAGGGGCTTTATTTCACGATATTTCCGCAAATGCACCGCCAGTGCCCATTTTTGCCTGCGCGGCCCGAAAACCGGGCGTTGCGGCTAACTATCATTTTCAGCAATGTTGGCTAGCAATCCTATTAACTTCTTAATAATCATGAGCGGCGTAGCATTGCCTCCATACCGGGACAACAACCCACCCGACCTGACTTCCCGAACTTGGAGACACCCTCATGAAAAAGACTACTGTATTCGCCGGCCTGATCTTCTCCGTCCTGGCTTCCAGCGCTTTCGCCCTGCCAGCCACTGACGCCACTCAACAAGCCATCAGCGCTGACTACATCGCTGCCGATGGTTCCGACAATGTCGGCCCTAACCGCCAGCCTTTGATCGACAGCGACCGCGCTGACCAGAGCCTCGCCGCTGATGGTGCCGACCACGTAGGTGCCAACCGCCTGACCTCCGACGGTGCTGACCACGTAGGTGCCAACCGCCTGACCTCCGACGGCGCTGACCACGTAGGCGCCAACCGCCTGACTTCCGACGGTGCTGACCACGTAGGCGCCAACCGCCTGACTTCCGACGGCGCTGACCACGTAGGTGCAAACCGCCTGGCCGCTGACGGTGCTGATCGTGTCGGTGCCAACCGTCTGATCTGATCCGAAGATTTACGTTGTGTTCTTTCTCCTTGATGCTCCTGTTCAATGCCGGTCAGTCCCCCGCTGACCGGCATTTTTTTGTCTGGCCTTCAGTCATCTCACCGCACCGATTGCCACAGCCCGCCTGCGCCAGCACTATGTGCCTCAACAAAAAACTGTTGCCAGGAAGCTCGCCATGTCAGATGACATCTACTCCTACGAACCGTCCAAGGGCCACGGCCTGCCTCATGACCCGTTCAACGCCATCGTCGGCCCGCGCCCCATCGGCTGGATCTCGTCCCAGGATGCTCAGGGCGTACTGAATCTTGCGCCCTACAGCTTTTTCAATGCCTTCAACTATGTGCCGCCGATCATTGGTTTCTCCAGCGTCGGCCGCAAGGACAGCCTCAATAACATCGAGCAGACCGGCGAGTTTGTCTGGAACCTGGCCACCCGCTCATTGGCCGAGGCCATGAACCAGAGCTGCGCGCCCGTAGCGGCCGAAGTCGACGAGTTTCAATTGGCCGGGCTGACGCCGCAGGCCTCTCAGAAGGTGGCGGTGCCGAGGGTGAAAGAAACGCCGGTGGCGTTCGAATGCAAGGTGACCCAGATCGTGCAGCTCAAACGCGCCGATCAGCAACTGGTGCCGAGCTGGCTGATTCTGGGTGAAGTGGTGGCCGTGCACATCGCCACCTGGCTGCTCAAGGACGGTATCTACGACACCGCCGCCGCCGGGCCGATTCTGCGCGGCGGCGGCCCTGCCGATTATTTCCAGTTGGGGCCAGAAGCGTTGTTCAAGATGCGCAGGCCCGACGCCTGATCCGGCTTGCAGCCTGATATTACGAAAGTGGGCGCCACACCAGCTCGGCTTCGGCATCAACGTCGAGCAGGCGCTCAAGTTCGTCCACAGCGGCCTGGTCGGCCTCATCGGCAGTCTTGAAGGTCTGCCCGCTCAGCACGGCATGAAAACGCGGCGCCCCGCCACCTTCCAGCGCCTTGACGGCAATCGCCGCCTGATAAACGCCCTGCGCCGGGATCACCGCCGAGACGGCTTCAAAATGTGCAAATGCCTTGCGGGCCATGGCTTGCTCCTGTCATGAACATCAAACCGGGGATTCTAACCCTGGCGCGAAACCCTATAGATAGCGTTGTGCCAATTTTCTTTGCAAGGCAGGACTTTGTCCTACACTTCAAGTAACTCTTTCACTACTCCATCGGTTGATCCAAGGGGTGCGACATGAGAGTCACAACAAGAAAATGCCTGGCTGCACTGGGTCTGATTGGCGTCGTCGCACTGTATGCGGCAGGTGCCTGGCGCATCGAACAAATCCGTGAAGCACCCCGTGTCGCAGCGTGCGCCTTTGGCCACTGCTCGCCGGCCAATGCGTCTCTGGCCGCCTTGCGATGACGCTGCTGTTCAAGGCTATCGATTAGCAAGCTAACGGCTTAGACTGGCTGGCATTACAACCCGCCCGTGAGCGGGACAACTGCCCTCAGGTTTTGCCGTGACCCGTCCCAGCCCGACCCCGCCTGCAATTGGTAGCATTTTGTTCGCCTTGATGATGGCGACCTTTCTCAGCGCACTGGACCAAACCATTGTTGCGGTGTCACTGCCGGCCATTTCTGCGCAATTGAAAGAAGTCGATCTGCTGGCCTGGGTGATTTCCGGCTATATGGTTGCCATGACCGTCGCCGTGCCGATCTACGGCAAGCTGGGCGATTTGTATGGACGTCGTCGGTTGATGCTGATTGGCCTGGGCCTGTTCACCCTGGCCTCGCTGCTGTGTGGCCTGGCGCAGAGCATGGAGCAACTGGTTCTGGCGCGGGTGCTGCAAGGCATTGGTGCCGGCGGCATGGTCTCGGTCAGCCAGGCGATCATCGGCGACATCATCCCGCCCCGTGAACGCGGGCGCTATCAAGGCTATTTCATCGGCATGTATGCACTGGCCAGTGTTGCCGGCCCGGTATTGGGCGGGGTAATGACCGAGTACTGGTCGTGGCGCTGGGTGTTTCTGATCAACCTGCCGCTGGGCATCGTCGCCTTGATCGTCGCCCATCGCACACTCAAGGGCCTGCCTGTCCCGCAACGCAAACCGGTGATTGATTACCTGGGCACGGCGCTGATGATTGTCGGCCTGAGCGCCCTGCTGCTGGGGATCACCGAAATCGGTCAGGGTCATGGCCTGGCAGACAGGCAAGTGCAGGTACTGCTGGGCGTCGCCGTGCTGGCGCTGGTGGCCTTTATTGCCTATGAACGTCGCGCGGCGGAACCGTTGTTGCCGATGCACCTGTTTGCCAGCCGCAGCGCGGTGCTGTGTTGGCTGACCGTGTTTTTCGCCAGCTTTCAATCCATTTCGCTGACGGTGCTGATGCCCTTGCGCTATCAGACACTGACCGGTGCGGGCGCCGACAGCGCAGCCCTGCATCTATTGCCCCTGGCCATGGGCATGCCCATTGGCGCTTACTGCGCCGGTAAGCGCGCGTCGTTGACCGGGCGCTACAAGCCATTGATTCTCGGCGGCGCGCTGTTGTTGCCGCTGGCCATTCTGGGCATTGCGTTCACCGCACCGCAGCAGGTGCTGATGACCTGCGTCTTCATGGTGCTGACCGGCATTGCCACCGGCATGCTGTTCCCCACCGCCCTGGTGGGCGGCCAGAATGCCGTGCAGGCGCGCGATATCGGTGTGGCGACCAGCACCAGCAACCTGTTCCGCTCGCTGGGCGGTGCAATGGGCGTGGCACTGATGTCGGCGCTGTTGCTGGCCATGCTGCAAACCACCGGCATTGCCGCGTTGGGCGCAGGCGGGCTGAGTGCAGGTGCTTTAGGTGGCGAGGGCCACTCGGGCAATGCCTTGCTCGCCAGCCTCGATGCGCCCCATGGGCCGGCACTTGAAGCGCTGCGCGCCGAGTTGGCGCAGACCTTTCGCCATCTATTGCTGGTCAGCGTCGGCATCGCCCTGCTGGGCGTGGGCGTGGCAGTGGCAATGCCAAACACCGTACTACGCGGGCGCTAGCCCTGCAGCTTGTCCATGAACCACTGCGTACGTTCAGGCTTGAGCCCCTCGAAACCGGGCATGATGTCGCCCTCGCAAAACCGGCGCCTGGAACCGGCCCTGGCGTTGCTGAACCAATAGCCGCTTTGCGGGCATGCAGTGCCGGCATTCACCGGCGGCACGGGTTTGTCGTCGAAGCGCGCATACCAGCGGGCGGTGCTTTCCTCAGTGAAGCCCTTATCGGTCGGCAGATACGGATGCAGGCAACCGGTGTCCTGCAAACGTACCGGGCTGACCAGCCGATTGACCTGCACATAAGCCTTGGGCGCCGGTAACTTCACATCGCCCAGCTCCGGCACTGAACCTGCACGCACCAACAGCCCGCCGTCGTAGGCCTGAAACAGCACATCGCTCCAGCCGCTTGATCGCGCCCGCAAGGCATCGCTGCCGCCCAGGCGCTTGACGAACGACTGGCCCAGCACCGTGTACCAGCTCACGCCCTTGATATGGTTGAGCAGGCGCAAGCTGTCGATATGCGGACGAGGATCAACCATCAATCCGTTGTATTGCCGGGCGAACTGATATTCCAGCGGCAGATAGCGATGCCCTTCGGACGGCAGCACGCAAGCCAGCCCGCCAAAACCATGCTCGGCCTGTACAGCGCTGCACAGGTAGCGAATCCAGCCATCGTAGGTGTGCAGCCCGTCGGGCTCGCTCAGGCATGACACGGGCAGCACCATTTTCAGACAGGACAGGTCGTTTTCAGCCTGCACCCGGGTGGTGCCCATGACGAACAGGCTGCACGTCGCCGCCTGCTCGGCACTGCTGCTGGCCAGCGACCACAGCAGTGGCCGGTCTTGCGCGATCTCACGCACCCGTCGTCGACAAGCGGCAAAGCCGGAGGCGGTGAGTGTGCGTCGATGCTGGAAAAACTGGCACTTCAGCTCGGACCTGAACGCCTGGTAAAACCGCATGAAGCAGGCTTCAAGGCGCTCGCGCACAGCCTGCGTATGACCATTCTTGAAATACAGCGTAGTGATCAGGCCCAACCGGACGATGGGAATGCCGCGAGCATTATTGATGGCCAACGACTGCGCCTGGTGCGCCAGCCTTGCCAGTGAACGCTCCGATTCCGGAGTTGCTTGCAACATGTCTGCCTTCCTGCCCTGCACTGTCGAGGGCCGAAGAGTGAAGACAGATGGGCGCGTGAGCAATATGGCCAGACAAGTTTGGGAAATCAGCTACACATATCTGGAAATATCTGACTTGGGGTCTGTCAGACGAGGCGGTTTCCTACCCTCAATGACGATATGCGCACCTGGCGGGCGGATTATTTCGGACATGGCCGAAAAATTGCTCGCCAGTTTCATCAAGCCGTTCGCAGTGCCGGGCTAAGTTTCAACATGTCCAGGCAGGTGTCGACCAGAGGCTCGGCCTGCTCGTGCAGGCAAAAACTGTCCGGCACCAACAGCCACTGGCCGAGGATGCCATCGATATAGGCATGCATGCATACAGAGGCCCGGAAGATGTCCAGCGTCGCCGGTAACTGTCCCTTGCGCACGGCGTTGCTTAATGCAAGACCGATCCGTTCGTTACAGAACAGTGCATTGGCCCGGCGCTGACGGCGAAAATCGCACATCTCGTCAGTGAACTCGCATTTATGAAAAAGGATCTCATTGATGCGTCGGGTTTTCGGATCCTTGGAAACTTGATGAAACAAATGAATCAGCAGCTTCTTTATGCAGCCAAGAGGGTCATTTTCGGCCTCGTTCTGGCTGGCCAACGACATTTCTTCGAGGGGTTCATGCAGGCTGTCGAGCATCGCCTGCACCAGTTCTGCCTTGTTGGTGAAGTGCCAATAGATCGCGCCTCGGGTCACGCCGGCAAGCGTTGCGATGTCGGCCAGCGTGGTTCGCGCGACGCCGCGCTCATAGAACGCCTGCTCGGCAGCTTCCAAAATCTGGCTACGGGTGGCTTGTGCTTCCTCTTTAGTGCGGCGAACCATGGCAGTAAAACCTCAATAAAAATGCTCCAGCCTGTGTGCAGAGGGCAATGGAGTCGTGATCGGGCGAGCGTTTTTTACGGCGTCCCGATCCGCTGTGTGCGGCCTTTGGCCCCATAGCGTGCTGTTTACAAACAGCCGTGAATGTAAGTATATTAGTTAGCATGCTACGCATCTAGCAACAAAGTTTTTACAAATCTCTAAATTCTTGAGCAATCAAGGCTTCCGACCCCGAGGATCTTCATGCAATTCAAGCCAGCTGTTCCCGTTCTGGTCACTGCCGTCGCCCTGGCAACACTGCTCAGCGGTTGTAGCAAGAAGGAAGAAGCGGCTCCGCCCGCTCAGACTCCTCAGGTCGGCGTGGTGACCCTCAAAGCCCAGCCTTACACCTTGACCACCGAACTCCCGGGCCGGACCACCGCCTTCCGGGTCGCCGAAGTCAGGCCGCAGGTCGACGGCATCATTCTCAAGCGCCTGTTCACCGAAGGTGGCGACGTCAAGGCCGGTCAGCAGCTCTATCAGATCGACCCTGCGCTGTATGAAGCCACCGCCAACAGTGCCAAGGCCACGCTGCAATCGGCCAAGTCGCTGGCTGACCGCTACAAGCAACTGGTCAGCGAGCAAGCCGTGAGCCGTCAGGAATACGACCAGGCCCTGGCCACCAGCCTTGAAGCTCAAGCGACATTGCAGACTGCGCAGATCAACCTGCGCTACACCAAGGTGCTGGCGCCGATTTCCGGACGCATCGGTCGCTCGATCGTGACTGAAGGCGCGCTGGTTACCAGTGGCCAGACCAACGCCCTGGCCACCATCCAGCAGCTCGACCCGATCTATGTCGACGTGGTGCAGTCCTCGGCCGAGATGCTCAAGCTGCGCGCCGACCTTGAAAGCGGCAAGTTGCAGAAAACCGGCGACAACACCGCCAAGGTCCAGTTGACCCTTGAAGACAACAGCGCCTATCCGCAGGAAGGCACCCTGGAGTTCTCCGAAGTGACGGTCGACCAGACCAGTGGTTCGGTCACCCTGCGCGCCGTGTTCCCTAACCCCGAGCACCGTTTGCTGCCTGGCATGTTCGTTCACGCGCAACTGCAGGCCGGTACCAATGCCAAAGCGATTCTGGCCCCGCAGCAAGGCGTGACCCGCGACCAGAAAGGCACTCCGACCGCACTGGTCGTCAATCAGGACAACAAGGTTGAGCAACGCACCCTGGTGGCCAACCGCACCGTGGGCGACAAGTGGCTGATCGAGAAAGGCCTGAACGAAGGCGATCGCATCATCACCGAAGGTCTGCAATACGTAAAACCGGGCGCTGAAGTCAAAGCCAGCGAAGCGAGCAACGTCAAAGGCGCCAACCCGGCACCTGCTGCGGCCACCGATAAAGCCGCCGGCAGCCAAGGGGAGTAACCCATGTCGAAATTTTTTATTGACCGTCCCATCTTCGCCTGGGTAATAGCCCTGGTGATCATGCTGGTCGGCGGCTTGTCGATTCTCAAGCTGCCGATCAACCAGTACCCGAGCATCGCCCCGCCGGCCATCGACATTCAGGTTACCTACCCGGGCGCTTCGGCGCAGACCGTTCAGGACACCGTGGTCCAGGTCATCGAGCAACAGCTCAACGGTATCGACCGCCTGCGTTATGTCGGCTCGGAAAGTAACTCCGACGGCAGCATGACCATCACCGCGACCTTCGAGCAGGGCACCAACCCTGACACCGCGCAGGTTCAGGTGCAGAACAAGCTGAACCTGGCCACCCCGCTGCTGCCTCAAGAAGTGCAGCAGCAAGGTATCCGCGTCACCAAGGCGGTAAAAAACTTCCTGATGGTGATCGGCCTGGTGTCCGCAGACGGCAGCCTGACCAAGGAAGACCTGGCCAACTACATCGTGTCCAACATGCAGGACCCGATTTCGCGGACCTCGGGTGTGGGTGACTTTCAGGTGTTCGGTGCCCAGTACGCGATGCGTATCTGGCTCGACCCGGCCAAGCTGAACAACTTCCAGCTGACGCCAGGCGATGTAAGAACCGCCATCAGCGCGCAGAACGTACAGGTCGCGACCGGCCAGCTCGGTGGCCTGCCGTCGATCAGTGGCCAGCAGCTCAACGCCACGATTATCGGCAAGACCCGTCTGCAGACCGCCGAACAGTTTGAAAACATCCTGCTCAAGGTCAACACCGACGGCTCGCAAGTGCGCATCAAGGATGTCGCCACAGTCGGTCTGGGCGCACAGAACTACAGCGTCGACTCGCAGTTCAACGGTAAGCCGGCCTCGGGCCTGGCGATCAAGCTGGCGCCCGGCGCCAACGCCCTGGACACCGCCAAGGCCATCCGCGAAACCGTGGCCTCGCTGGAGCCGTTCTTCCCGCCAGGCATGGAAGTGGTCTTCCCGTATGACACCACGCCGGTGGTCAGTGAATCGATTTCCGGGGTTGTCCACACCCTGATCGAAGCGGTCGTGCTGGTGTTCCTGGTGATGTACCTGTTCCTGCAGAACTTCCGCGCCACGGTGATCACTACCCTGACGGTTCCGGTCGTATTGCTGGGTACATTCGGCATCCTGGCGGCCTTCGGCTTTACCATCAACACCCTGACCATGTTCGGTATGGTTCTGGCCATCGGCTTGCTGGTGGACGATGCCATCGTGGTGGTGGAAAACGTCGAACGGGTGATGATCGAAGACAAGCTGTCACCGCGTGACGCGACCATTCGTTCGATGAGCCAGATTCAGGGCGCACTGGTCGGTATTGCGCTGGTGCTGTCGGCAGTACTGCTGCCCATGGCGTTCTTCGGCGGCTCGACCGGCGTCATCTATAAGCAGTTCTCGATCACCATTGTCTCGGCCATGGCCCTTTCCGTGGTGGTGGCACTGATCTTCACCCCGGCGCTGTGCGCCACGATGCTCAAGCCTATCGATCACTCCCATGACCTGGAGAAACGCGGTTTCTTCGGCTGGTTCAACCGCACCTTCGACCGTGGCGTACACGGCTACGAACGCGGCGTGAACGGCATGCTCAAGCACAAGTGGCCGGCCTACCTGGCCTATGTGCTGATCTGCGTGGGCATGGTGTGGATGTTCAACCGCATTCCGGCAGCCTTCCTGCCTGAAGAAGACCAGGGCGTAATGTTCGTTCAGGTCCAGACCCCGGCAGGTTCGACCTCCGAACGCACTCAAGAAGTGCTGGACACCATGCGCGAACACCTGCTGACCAAAGAGTCGGGGTCCGTGAAGTCGGTCTTTACCGTCAACGGCTTCAACTTTGCCGGTCGCGGCCAGAGCTCGGCGATTGCCTTCGTATTGCTCAAACCGTGGGATGAACGCAACGCCGAGAACAGTGTGTTCGAACTGGCCAAGCGTGCTCAGGGCTACTTCTTCAGCCTGCGCGATGCGATGGTCTTTGCTGTCGTACCGCCTTCGGTACTGGAACTGGGTAACGCCACCGGTTTCGACGTTTACCTGCAAGACCAGGGCGGCGTCGGCCACGAGAAACTGCTTGAAGCACGTAACCAGATCCTTGGGGCCGCAGCACAAAGCAAGATCCTCGCCGGTGTGCGTCCGAACGGCCTGAACGATGAGCCGCAATACCAGTTGATCATCGACGACGAACACGCCAGTGCGCTGGGTGTGACCCTGTCGGACATCAACGACACCCTGTCCATTGCGCTGGGCGGCAGCTACGTCAACGACTTCATCGACCGTGGCCGGGTCAAGAAGGTCTACCTGCAAGGTGATGCCGGTTCGCGGATGAACCCTGAAGACCTGAAGAAATGGTATGTGCGCAACAACCAGGGGCAAATGGTGCCGTTGTCGGCCTTTGCCAGCGGCGAGTGGGTCTTCGGTGCGCCCAAGCTGACGCGCTATAACGGCGTGCCGGCCATGGAAGTGCTGGGTACTCCGGCGCCGGGCTACAGTACCGGTCAGGCCATGGCCGAGATCGAGCGTCTGGCCAAGGATCTGCCGG
The DNA here is from genome assembly GCF_055284095.1 of Pseudomonas sp. HP_08. NCBI lineage: Bacteria > Pseudomonadati > Pseudomonadota > Gammaproteobacteria > Pseudomonadales > Pseudomonadaceae > Pseudomonas > Pseudomonas sp. HP_08. Next base: position 204,307 of record NZ_JBTOQC010000001.1, read on the forward strand.
CAGGTATCGGTATTTCCTGGACCGGCCTGTCGTACGAAGAACGCCTGTCGGGCTCGCAAGCGCCTGCGCTGTATGCGCTGTCGTTGCTGGTGGTATTCCTCTGCCTTGCAGCCCTGTATGAAAGCTGGTCGATTCCGATCGCGGTCATGCTGGTTGTGCCGCTGGGGGTTATCGGTGCCTTGATGGCGACCAGCCTGCGCGGGCTGTCCAACGATGTGTTCTTCCAGGTCGGCTTGCTGGTGACGGTGGGTCTGGCGGCGAAGAACGCCATTCTGATCGTCGAATTCGCCAAAGAACTGCACGAACAGGGCAAGGGGCTGGTCGAGGCCACGGTCGAAGCGTGCCGCATGCGTCTGCGTCCGATCATCATGACGTCCATGGCCTTCATCCTTGGTGTCGTGCCGCTGGTGATCTCGACAGGCGCCGGTTCCGGCAGCCAACATTCGATTGGTACCGGCGTAATCGGCGGTATGATTACCGCCGTCGTTCTGGCGATCTTCTGGGTGCCGCTGTTCTTCGTCTCGATCTCCGCGATGTTCAAGAGCAAACAGAAAAACATTCCAAACCACGAGGCTGGCCAATGAGCAAGTCCCTGATTTCCCTTGCAGTCACCGCCTTCATTCTTAGCGGCTGCTCGCTGATACCCGAGTATCAGCAACCCGCCGCACCGGTGGCCGCGCAATACCCGCAAGGCCCGGCCTACGAGCCGGCCCAGGCGGCCAATGTGGCGGCGGCCGAGCAAGGCTGGCGGCAGTTTTTCCGCGACCCTGCGCTGCAACAGCTGATTCAGACCGCGCTGGTCAACAACCGCGACCTGCGCGTGGCAGCGTTGAACATCGACGCCTACCGCGCCCAGTACCGTATCCAGCGCGCCGACCTGTTCCCGGCCGTTTCGGCGACCGGCAGCGGCAATCGCCAGCGTCTGCCGGCCGACATGTCGACCACCGGCCAGAGCAGCATCAGCAGCACCTATTCGGCAACACTGGGCATCAGCGCCTACGAGCTGGACCTGTTCGGCCGGGTGCGCAGCCTCAGCGAACAAGCGCTGGAAAACTACTTCGCCACCGAAGAAGCCCGTCGCAGCACGCAGATCAGCCTGGTGGCCAGCGTGGCCAATGCCTACCTGACCTGGCAGGCCGACAAAGAGCTGCTCAAGCTGACCCAGGACACGCTCAAGACCTACGACGAAAGCCTGCGCCTGACCAGCCGCAGCAACGAAGTCGGCGTGGCGTCGGCGCTCGACCTGAGCCAGGCACGCACCTCGGTCGAAAGCGCCAAGGCACGTCTGGCCCAGTACCAGCGCCTGGTGGCACAGGATCAGAACAACCTGACCCTGCTGCTGGGCACCGGCCTGCCCGCCGGCCTGCCTCAAGCACAGCCGCTGAGCGCAGACCTGTTCAGCGAAATGCCGGCCGGCATGCCGTCGGACCTGTTGCAGCGCCGTCCTGACATCCTTCAGGCCGAGCACAGCCTCAAGGCTGCCAACGCCAATATCGGCGCGGCACGTGCAGCGTTTTTCCCCAGCATCAGCCTGACCGCCAATGCCGGCACCATCAGCCCGGACCTGTCGGGGCTGTTCAATGGCGGCTCGGGTACCTGGCTGTTCCAGCCGAGCATCAACCTGCCGATCTTCAACGCCGGCAGCCTGCGTGCCAGCCTGGACTACTCCAAGATCCAGAAGGAAATCAGCGTCGCCAACTACGAGAAGGCGATCCAAACCGCCTTCCAGGAAGTGTCCGACGGCCTGGCCGCACGCAAGACCTACGACGAACAGTTGCAGGCGCAGCGTGATTTCGTGACCGCCAACCAGGATTACTACCGCCTGGCCGAACGTCGCTACCGCATCGGCATCGACAGCAACCTGACCTTCCTCGACGCCCAGCGCTCACTGTTCAGTGCCCAACAGACACTGATCACCGACCGCCTGGCGCAGCTCACCAGCGAGGTCAACCTGTACAAGTCCCTCGGTGGCGGCTGGTACGAGAACAGCGCGCAGAACCAACCTATCGCCAAGGAAAAACCTTCGGTGCAGTTGTTCTGATCGTGCTGGACTGAAAAACAATGAACCCGCCATCAGGCGGGTTTGTTGTTTTTGGAGTAGATGGGCTTATTGGGGCGGTCTGTGAGATAGGTTCCGACCCTCTTCGGGCCGGGCTACTTTGTCATGGCAAAGTAGCCAAACCGTTTGCTCCTGGCTTGGCCCTTCGGGTTCCCTCCTTCCGGCGCCACTCCATCGGGCCGCGCCGATGGGCCGTCCATGGCCCAGCGGCGCTGGCTCGGCTTCCCTGCCTCGCTCCCCGACTCCGTGTCGCCTGCACTCGGCCTTGCGCCCAAGTCGCGTTCTGCGGCGCCTGTGACATTTGCGTAGAAGATCAAGATCAAAAGCTTTTGCTCTGCTTTTCATGCCCGATGGCACAGACGACACAAATCGCGACTTGTGCAGGCCGAGTGGAGGCGTTGCGCAGGGGGGAAAAGGGCCTGGACGGCCCGTTAGCCGCTTGGGCCATGGAGGGCCCATAAGCGGCGACCCCCGGAGTAATGCCGGAAGGAGGGGACCCCGAAGGGGCCGGAACCAGGAGCAAGCGGTTTGGTTACTTTGCCAAGACAAAGTAACCCGGCCCGAGGAGGGTCGGAACCCACCCCACAGACCACAACCACCAGTCAATCCAACACAATCCCCACCCAGAAAACCATCAAAACCATCAATGATCGTGATGCAGATAAGCAGGCTCTTTAGGCAAGCGCAGGCTAAACAGGAAAGCCACGGCCATCATCACCGTCACATACCAATAAAAGCTGTTCTCCATCCCCACATTCTTCAGATTCAACGCCACATACTCAGCCGAACCACCAAACATCGCGTTGGCCACCGCATACGCCAGCCCTACCCCAAGCGCACGCACTTGCGGCGGGAACATTTCGGCTTTCACCAGACCACTGATCGAGGTGTAGAAGCTGACGATGGCCAGCGCCAGAGTAATCAGCGCAAAGGCCACGAACGGGCTGGTCACAGTCTTCAGAGCCATCAGGATCGGGAAGGTACACAGCGTACCCAGCGCGCCGAACCAGAGCATCGAGTTACGACGCCCGATACGGTCGGCCAGCATGCCGAACAACGGCTGCATGCACATGTACACAAACAGCGCGCCGGTCATGATGTAGCTGGCGGTCTTGGGTTGCATGCCACCGGTATTGACCAGGTACTTCTGCATGTACGTGGTGAACGTGTAGAAAATCAGCGAGCCGCCGGCGGTGTAGCCCAGCACCGTGATAAAGGCCGCCTTGTGGTGCTTGAACAGCGCCGCGACGCTGCCGGCGTCCTTGTCCTTGCGGCTTTCGGCGGTGGTGGTTTCATTCAGGCTGCGACGCAAGAACAGCGCGATGACCGCCGCACAGGCGCCGACCACGAACGGGATGCGCCAGCCGTAATCGCGCAGTTCTTCAGTGCTGAGAAACTGCTGCAGGATCACCACGGTCAGCACCGCCAGTAACTGGCCGCCGATCAGGGTCACGTACTGGAACGAGGCAAAGAAGCCGCGCTGGCCGCGCAACGCCACTTCGCTCATGTAGGTGGCGGTGGTGCCGTATTCGCCGCCTACCGACAGGCCTTGAACCAGGCGCGCCACCAACAGCAGCGCCGGTGCCCAGGCGCCAATGCTGGCGTAGGTGGGCAGGCAGGCGATGACCAGCGAGCCTGCGCACATCATGCTGACCGAGATCAGCATCGAGCTTTTGCGCCCGTGCTTGTCGGCGACCCGGCCAAACAGCCAGCCACCGATAGGACGCATCAGAAAGCCTGCGGCAAATACGCCAGCGGTGTTGAGCAGTTGTACGGTGGGGTCATCGGAGGGGAAGAACGCAGGTGCAAAGTAGATCGCACAGAAGGCGTAGATGTAGAAGTCGAACCACTCGACGAGGTTGCCTGACGAGGCCCCTACGATGGCGAAGATGCGCTTGCGGCGCTCCTCCCCGGTGTAGTGCGGCTGCGTGGTTGTTGTCATGTGTCTTTCTCCCCATCCTGGTGTGTTATTGGCGCAATTGCTGGGTTCAGGATAACCCTTATCACGAAACAATTGGTCACAACTGATGGGATTAAAGTTCCACACGCCGAGCCCCGGCGCAGACGCCAGGAGCTGGAAAAAAAGACGCAGGCCGAAGCCTGCGAAGAGGAGGTAAAAGCTTTGTGAGTTGCGCAGCCGTCAGGTGCGCTCGATGGCCAGTGCCAGGCCCTGGCCTACGCCAACGCACATGGTCGCGAGGCCTTTGCGGCCGCCGGTTTTTTCCAGCTGATGCAGTGCTGTCAGTACCAGACGGGCGCCGCTCATGCCCAGTGGGTGACCCAGGGCAATGGCGCCGCCGTTGGGGTTGACCTGTGGCGCGTCGTCGGCCAGGCCCAGCTCGCGCAGGACTGCCAGGCCCTGGCTGGCGAAGGCTTCGTTGAGTTCAATCACATCGAAATCGGAAACGGCAACGCCCAGACGCTCGACCAGCTTGCGCACCGCAGGCACAGGACCGATGCCCATGACACGCGGCTCGACACCGGCGCTGGCCATGCCGAGAATCCGTGCACGCGGCGTCAGGCCGTGCTTTTTAACCGCTTCCGCCGAGGCCAGGATCAGCGCGGCGGCGCCGTCGTTGACGCCCGAGGCGTTGCCGGCAGTCACGGTCTTGTCCGGGCCGTTGACCGGCTTGAGTTTGCTCAGGGTTTCCAGGCTGGTGTCGGCACGCGGATGCTCGTCCTTGTCGACGATGGTTTCACCCTTCTTGTGCGCCACACGTACTGGCACGATTTCTTCGGCAAAAAAGCCCGCTGCCTGGGCGGCGGCCGTGCGCTGTTGGCTGCGCAGGGCGAAAGCGTCCTGGTCGGCGCGCGAAACCTTGTAGTCGTCGGCCACGTTGTCGGCGGTTTCCGGCATCGCATCGACGCCGTATTGGGCTTTCATCAACGGGTTGATGAAGCGCCAGCCGATGGTGGTGTCTTCCAGCTTCATGTTGCGCGAAAACGCAGCATCGGCCTTGCCCATCACGAACGGCGCACGCGACATCGACTCGACGCCGCCGGCAATCGCCAGCTCCATCTCACCCGACGCAATGGCGCGGAAGGCGGTGCCGATGGCGTCCATGCCCGAAGCGCACAGGCGGTTCAGGGTCACGCCCGGAATGCTCGCCGGCAAACCGGCCAGCAGGGCGGCCATGCGCGCCACGTTACGGTTGTCTTCGCCGGCCTGGTTGGCGCAGCCGAAGAACACTTCGTCGACATCGCTCCAGTTGACCGAAGGGTTGCGCTCGATCAGCGCCTTGAGCGGCACGGCAGCCAGGTCGTCGGCACGCACGGTGGACAAGCCACCGCCAAAGCGGCCGATCGGGGTGCGGATGGCGTCGCAGATAAAAACGTCACGCATCATGCTTCTCCTGGCGCCTGACCATGGGCGGCGGCAGTGCGCGCTTCCAGGTCACGCAGGGCGGTCAGTTCGACTTCGGTCGGGTCGGCCGAGAACGTCACGTTTTCGGCAAAGCGCACCGGCCAGCCGGTGGCGGCGGTCACTTGCTCGCGGGTCACGCCTGGGTGCAGGGTGGTGACCACGAACTCGTTGCTGCCCTCTTCCGGCTCCATGATGCACAGGTCAGTGATGATGCCGACCGGACCGGCGCCTGGCAGGCCGAGACGCTTGCGCGAGTCGCCGCCTTCGCCATGGCCGACCGAGGTAATGAAGTCCAGGCGCTCGACGAACGAACGTGGCGATTGCTTGAGGATGATCAGCACCGACTTGGCGGAACCGGCGATTTCCGGCGCGCCACCAGCACCCGGCAGGCGCACTTTCGGGTTGTGGTAGTCACCGACCACGGTGGTGTTGATGTTGCCGAAGCGGTCGACCTGCGCAGCACCGAGGAAGCCAAGATCGACGCGGCCGCCTTGCAGCCAGTAACGGAAGATCTCGCTGGTCGACACCACGGTGTCAGCGGTTTCGGCCAGTTCGCCGTCACCGATCGACAGCGGCAGCACGGTTGGCTTGGCGCCGATCGGGCCCGATTCATAAATCAGCACGACATCTGGCGAAGAGGTCAGGCGCGCCAGGTTGGCGGCCTTGGATGGCAGGCCGATGCCCACGAAGCAGACGGTGCCGTTGTTCAGACGACGCGCGGCGGCAATGGTCATCATTTCACTGGTGGTGTACGTCATTACTTTGCCTCCGCAGCGCTGGCCAGCTTGCTCTGGAATTCACTGAAATCCGCTGTGTCCTGAATGTACTCTTTGACCCAGGCCTGAAAGGTTTCACGGTCGCGGGCAATCGGGTCCCACTCTTGATAGAAGCGGTTGTCACGCTCGTAGTAGCCATGGGCGTACGACGGATGGGCACCACCCGGCACCAGGCAGACGGCGCTCAGGGCCCAGGTCGGCAGCACGCAGGAGTTCATCGGCGCTTGCAGGTCGTCGACGATCTCTTCGACGGTGACGATGCAGCGCTTGGCCGCCAGGGCCGCTTCTTTCTGCGAACCGAGAATGCCCCAGATCAGCACGTTGCCTTTACGGTCGGCCTTCTGCGCGTGAATCACAGTGACATCGGGGCGTACGGCAGGCACCGCCGCCAGCACTTCGCCGGTGAACGGGCAAGTAACAGTCTTGATCAGCGGGTTGACCTTGGGCAGGTCGGAGCCGGCATACGCACGCAGTACGGCGAACGGCAGGCCCGAGGCGCCGGCGACATAGGCGTTGGCGAGGTCGGCATGGCTGTGTTCTTCCAGCTCAAGGGTGCGCGGCCATTTCTTTTCAACGGCATCGCGCAGACGGTGCAGGGAACCGACACCCGGGTTACCGCCCCACGAGAAGATCAGACGCTTGACGCAACCGGCGCCGATCAACTGGTCGTAAATCAGGTCCGGGGTCATGCGCACCAGGGTCAGGTCGCGCTTGCCCTGACGGATGATTTCATGGCCGGCGGCCGAGGGGATCAAATGCGTGAAACCTTCCAGCGCGACGGTATCGCCGTCGTTGACCAGTTGTTTCACCGCATCACGTAAAGACATGATTTCAGCCATGAGGTGCTCCCGAACCCAACGTCACGTTCAATGATCGGCGCGATAACAGGCGCCGCGATGAGCATGAGGTTATGCGCGAGCCGGGCGGCAAACAATCCGATAATCGATTATTCGTTCGATAATCGAACAGGATCGCAAGCCGTCCTCAGGTGAAAATCTGCGCGCTCAATTCGCGACTGGCTTCGAGCATGATGGGCAGGAAACGCTGCTCCAGTTCATGACGCGCCACCCGCGCCGCGCTGGTGCTGACGTTCAGCGCCGCCAACACTTGGCCGGAGGCGTCATACACCGGTACCGCGATCGAACGAAGGCCTTGCTCAAGTTCCTGGTCGACGATGCACCAGCCTTGCTGGCGAACCTGCTGCAGGCATTCGAACAAGGCTTCGCGGGTGCGCAAGGTACGGCTGGTCTTGGGTTGCAGGTCGACGTGATCAAGGTATTCACGCAGGGTCACATCGTCCAGCGCCGCCAGCAGAATGCGCCCCATTGAGGTGCAATAGGCCGGCAGGCGGCCACCGACCGAGAGGTCGACGGAAATCAGCCGCTGGGTGGTCGCGGAACGGGCGATATAAAGGATGTCCTCACCTTCCAGCGTGGCCATGTTGCAGGCTTCGTGAAGTTGATCGCTCATGCGGTCCAGATAAGGCTGCGAAGACACCGCCAACGGCGTGGACGACAGATAGGCGTGGCCCAGGGTCAGCACCTTGGGCAGCAACGAATAGGTACGACCGTCTGTCGTCGCATAGCCGAGCTTGATCAGCGTGTGCAGGCAACGGCGTACGGCCGCCCGCGGGATTTCGGTGCGGTGGCTGATCTGAGCAATGGTCAGGTGCCGCTTGCGCTCTTGAAAGGCATGAATGACCGCCAGGCCACGCGCCAGTGAGGTCATGAAATCGGGGTCACCGGTCAGCGCCTGAATGCGCTTGGCAGGTGAGGCAACAATGGGCGGCGCCAGCGAGACAAAAGAATTACGCAGTTCTTCATTCATGACCACAACCTCAGCATTATCCTTGCAGACCTTGTATTTCAAAGGTTCAGGCCTTTATACGACACAATGCAGGCGGCCCAGGCGTGCGATTATCGAACAAGTGGCCGATAATCGCAATTGACCCCTGACAAATATACTTATACCTTTACCCCTGCCATGAAGTGGCTTCTTGGAAATCCTGGTCAGGTACCCACTGAGAAGTCCAAGGCAACGGCCTTGTCCACGAAGCAAGGCCGTTTTTATTGCTGCCTCTCCCCGCCTGTTTTGTTAGCACATCATTGTGCGTTCGCCGCTGAAAGTTCCCTGACAATTGCCACGGTGCAAAACAATTAACATTGTGCAGCCCCTGTAGTTGACGTCCCGGTACTTCTTGGAGATAGTAGCCCTCACTTGGCTGCTTATACCTTGCGTCGTGATTGTGCCCTCCGTGCCATCCCGGGCCGATCGCCATTTTTCGATGCGTCACGCAATGCCCTGTTGCGTTAACCTCGATGCAAGGTTCAGTCAATGTCCGCAATGTCCAGCATTGCGTCTTACTCATACGAATGTCGCTACGACAGCTGTTTTTTTCTGGTGCCCGTAGCCGCGAGCCACCACAAGCGTCGAGCATTACCCTCGAAGTACCGGACTGCCTGCACGGCCCGACTTTTTTGTCTGTCCTGCCCTCCGGTGCAGTGAGCGAATGCTCGCACTTGCAGTGCCTGGCGTTATCACTGGAACTCATTGGACATGATCAGGTAACACCCGTGACTAAAGATGAACTGCGCGCGGAACTTGAGCGCCACGAACAACGCTACAAGGAAGTTTACGGTGGTGAAGTGACCACCTATGCCGCACAGCCAGAACCTGAGCGCAAACCCTGGCGCAAGCGCGCCACGGTGCAGGACCAGGCGTTCAAGCAAGAGCTGCAACGAATGGAAAAAGAGCTTAAAGAAGACGAGTGACCGTCGGCTCGACAGAGCGACAACTGCCCTTTTACCTGATGTTTTCCCCTTTTCGGGGCGGTTTGGTCGTGCCCGCAGGCTGCTGATTATCGATACCGATCAGCGGCCGATATATGGAAGTGTATTTTTTCTGTCATAATCCCGCCCCCTTCAGAACGGGTCAGAAATTCTACATGATCGATTTATTCAGCGGGCTTGATGCATGGGTGCTTGTGAGCCTGTTGCTCGCCCTGGCATTCGTCCTATCGTTCGAGTTCATCAATGGCTTTCACGACACTGCCAACGCGGTGGCGACGGTCATCTATACCAAAGCCATGCCGCCGCACCTGGCGGTGTTCGCCTCCGGGGTGTTCAACTTCCTCGGCGTGCTGCTCGGCGGTGTCGGCGTGGCCTATGCGATCGTCCACCTGTTGCCGGTCGAGCTGCTGATCAACGTCAATACCGGCCACGGGCTGGCCATGGTGTTCTCGCTGCTGACCGCTGCCATCGCCTGGAACCTGGGTACCTGGTATTTCGGTATTCCGGCCTCCAGTTCCCACACTCTGATCGGCTCGATCCTGGGCGTGGGTCTGGCCAATGCCCTGATCAATGGCATTCCGGTCAGTGACGGCGTGAACTGGCAGAAAGCAATCGATATCGGTGCGTCGCTGGTGTTCTCGCCGCTGGCAGGTTTTCTGGTAGCCGGCCTGTTGCTGCTGGCACTGAAGAAGTGGCGTCCGCTGTCGAAGATGCACAAGACCCCCGAGCAGCGCCGCACGCTGGATGACAAGAAGCACCCACCGTTCTGGAACCGTCTGGTGCTGGTCATTTCGGCGATGGCGGTCAGCTTCGTGCATGGCTCCAACGATGGCCAGAAAGGCATCGGCCTGATCATGCTGGTGCTGATCGGTATCGTGCCGTCCCAGTTCGTTCTCGACCTGAACAGCACCACTTATCAGATCGAGCGTACCCGTGACGCGACCTTGCACCTGAGCCAGTTCTACCAGCGTAACCACGCTACCCTCGGTGAATACCTGGCCATGGGCAAGGCGGCACAAAGCGATCTGCCGTCCACGGCGGCGTGTGATGTGAAGCAGACCATGCCGACCATCGATGCCCTGCTGACCAAGCTTCAAGGCGTGACCGATTACACCGCGCTTAACGCCGAAGATCGTATCGAAGTGCGTCGTTACCTGCTGTGCCTGGACGACACCGCACGCAAGGTCGGCAAGCTGCCTGACCTGGCGGCCCGTGAAAAATCCGACCTGAACAAGCTGCGCAAGGACCTGACGGCCACCACCGAGTACGCCCCGTTCTGGGTGATTCTGGCGGTCGCACTGGCGCTGGGTATCGGCACCATGGTCGGCTGGAAACGTGTGGTACTGACCATCGGCGAGAAAATCGGCCGTCAAGGCATGACCTACGCGCAAGGCATGTCGGCACAGATCACCACCGCCACCGCCATTGGCCTGGCCAACGTGTTCAGCCTGCCGGTGTCCACCACGCATATTCTGTCGTCGGGCGTGGCCGGCACCATGGTCGCCAACCGCAGTGGCCTGCAAGGCGGCACGGTGCGTACCATCCTGCTGGCGTGGGTGCTGACCCTGCCGGCCACGGTCTCGCTGTCTGCCGGCCTGTTCTGGCTGGCGTCCATGGCGCTGTCTTGATCCGGCCTGGACCGAGCTGACCTGAAAAGCCCCCGGATGAACGTCCGGGGGCTTTTTTCTTTCAGCGCTTTTTACTGCCCAGCAACGAGCCCATCAAGCCACGCACCAGTTGCCGCCCAAGCTGGCCGGTGGCCTGGCGCATGACGTTTTTCATCGCCTGCCCGGCCAGCCCTGCAAAAAAATCACCGGCCTTGTCACTCAGGCTGGCGTCCTGCGGCGCTGCTTGATCGCCCACGGCCACCGTTGTTTTGCGTGCGGCGAGTATTTCGTAAGCCGACTCTCGATCAATGGGTTTGTCATACCGGCCGGCGAGCGGCGACCCCGCTATCAACGCCCTGCGCTCAGCTTCGCTCAGCGGTCCGATGCGCGATTGCGGCGGGGCGATCAGCACGCGCTGGACCATCGCCGGCGTGCCCTTGTCTTGCAGCGTGCCAACCAGCGCCTCCCCCGTCCCCAGCTCGGTCAATACCGCCCGTGCGTCGAAGGCAGGATTGGCCCTGAAACCTTCGGCAACCGCTCGCAGTGCCTTTTGCTCACGCGCGGTAAAGGCCCGCAGGCCGTGCTGGATACGCAGGCCGAGCTGGGCCAGCACATCATCGGGCAAATCACTCGGCGACTGGGTGACGAAAAATACCCCCACGCCCTTGGAGCGGATCAGCCGCACAACCTGTTCGAGCCGTTCCTGCAGCGCCTTGGGCGTATCGGCAAACAGCAGGTGCGCCTCATCGAAAAACAGCGCCAGTAGCGGTTTGTCAGCATCGCCACGCTCGGGCAACTGCTCGAACAGTTCTGCCAGCAGCCACAGCAGGAACGTGGCATAGACCTTGGGCGCCTCGTGTACCAGGCGACTGGCATCGAGCAGGTGAATACGCCCGCGCCCATCGCTGGCCGGTTGCAGGATGTCCTGCAATTGCAGGGCCGGCTCACCGAACAAGGCTTCGGCGCCCTGCTGCTCCAGCACCGCCAGACGCCGCTGCAAGGCCTGACTGGAACCGGTGGTCATCAGCGCTGCGTCTTCACCCAGCAATTGCGGGTGTTCGCGCAAATGAGCCAGTAAGGCCTTGAGGTCCTTGAGGTCGAGCAGCAATAAACCCTCACGGTCGGCCACCTTGAAGGCGGCGTACAAGGCGGCCTGCTGGCTGTCGGTCAACGCCAGCAAGTTGCCCAGCAACAAAGGCCCCATCTCACTCAGCGTGGTGCGCAGTGGATGACCGGACTGACCGTGGATGTCCCACAAGGTGACCGGATAGGCCTGAGGCCTGTGAGCCAGCCAGGGCATGCCGGCCAGTCGCTCGGCAATCTTGCCCTGCACCGCCCCCGCAGCCCCCAGGCCACAGAGGTCGCCCTTGATGTCGGCGGCAAACACCGCCACTCCGGCATCGCTGAAGGCTTCGGCCAGACGCTGCAAGGTCACGGTCTTGCCAGTCCCGGTCGCACCGGCGACCAGGCCATGGCGGTTGGCCAGGCGCAGCGCCTGGACCACCGGCTGGGCAGCAGGGTCTGCCCCCAGCACGATTGCTTGAGAATCCGGCATTGACTCAATCCTCTTGGCAGGATTGCCCAGTGTCCTCCCAAAACGCCGCGCATGACCTTCTACCCGGCGGACGGTCGCGGTGCGGCCTGAACAACTATTCTGTCAATGGCTCGCCACAGACACCCACGCATTGCAGGAGTGTGCCTTGTGCATATTGCCGACATGACCATGTTCTACGCCCCGGCCAGCGGAGGTGTGCGCACGTATCTGGACGCCAAGCATTGCCGCCTGATGCGCTATCCGGGTGTGCGTCACAGCCTGCTGATTCCGGGCGCGCGCAGCTGCCATAACGACGGCGTGCATGAAGTCCCCGCCCCGCCGCTGCCCTTCGGCAACGGCTATCGCTTTCCGTGGCGGGTCAGTCCCTGGCGGACGACCCTGCAAAGCCTCAAGCCGGACCTTATCGAGGTCGCCGATCCTTACCTGACCGCCTGGGCCGCACTGGATGCGCGCCGTCAGCTCGATATACCGGTCATCGGTTTCTATCATTCCGACCTGCCCTTGCTGGTCAGCAATCGCATGGGCCACTGGATGGGCAGCAGTGCGCAGGCGTATATCAGCAAGCTGTATGGCCACTTCGACCGGGTTCTGGCCCCCAGCCAGGCCATGGCCGACAAGCTGCTGGCTATGGGGGTCGAGCAGGTGTACGTGCAGCCGCTCGGTGTCGACTTGCAGATGTTTCATCCCGGACAGCGCGACCCGCGCCTCAGACAAGCGCTGGGGCTGAAGCCCGAGACCCGGCTGCTGGTCTTTGCCGGGCGCGGTTCCAGAGAGAAAAATCTTCCTGTGCTGCTGCGCTGCATGCAGCAACTTGGGCCGGGTTATCACCTGCTGCTGGTGGGTTCGCACATGCCGACTCAGGTGCCGGACAATGTGTCGGTGATCGAGCGCTTTTGCGCGCCCTGCGAGGTGGCGCATCTACTGGCCAGTGCCGACGCCTTGCTGCACGCCGGCGACCAGGAAACCTTTGGCCTGATCGTGCTTGAGGCCATGGCCTGCGGCATTGCCGTGGTGGCTGTCGATGCCGGCGCGTTCAGCGAGATCATTCCTTGCACCTGCGGCCTGTTGTGCGAGGCCAATCAGCCACAGGCCATGGCTGGCGCCGTACGCGAGCTGTTCAGCCGGGATGTACAGGCCATCGGGCGAGCCGCCCGGCGTCATGTCGAACAGCGCTACAGCTGGGACAGCGTGGTCGCCGGGCTGCTGGACCATTACCGCACCGTGCTGGGCTGCCACCTGCCGGCCGCAGTCCATGGCTAAGCCGCCAAAGCCGGCCTTGCTGCTGGTTCTGCACGATGTGGCGGCGTGTAACTGGCGGGCGTATCTGAGCTTCATTGCCGCCGTCGATGCGCTCGGGCCAATTCCCGTCACCTGGCTGGTGGTGCCGGATTTTCACAAGCGCCATCCGCTGGACAGCGATCCACAATTGCTCAACCTGCTGCACCAGCGCCTGATGCGCGGCGATGAGTTGGTATTGCACGGTTACTACCACTGCGACGACGCGCCCGCCCCGCGCCAGGCGGCTGATTACGTCATGCGCCGGCTGTACACCCACGAAGGCGAGTTCTACACCCTTTCAGAGCAGCAGGCGCTGGTGCGCCTGGACGCTGGCATCGAGGCGTTCAGACGGCATGCATGGCCGTTGCACGGTTTTGTCGCACCGGCCTGGTTGATGAGCAACGGCACCCGCCAGGCACTTGCCCAGCGGCCGCTGGACTACACCAGCGACGCGCGCGCCTTGTACCGGCTGCCCGATTTTGAGCGGCTTGCGGCACCGGGCCTGGTGTGGAGCGCCCGCAGCCCGCTGCGCCGAGGGGCCTCATGGCTGGTGGGTCAATGGCAGGAACGACAGTGGCGACAGGCGCCGGTGATCCGCCTGGGCTTGCACCCGGTCGACATGCAACACGCGCTGGCACGCAATTATTGGCTGGCAGTGGTGCAACGCCTGCTCGACCAGGGCCGTCAGCCATTGACCAAACAGGCCTGGCTCGCCACTCAGGGCTGTGGGTCGGGGTCGGTATTGTCGTCGGGGTCCGCAGAATGAGTCTGACGCCATAACTCGGCGGCGCCGGCAAACTCGGTGCCGTCCTCGGGACTCAAGGCATCGGGGTCATAACGGCTCAGGCAACCCTCGCCAATCACCGGCGGGGCTGTTGAAGTGGCTTTATCGAGTGGATCGCTCATGGCCAGGACTGCAAGGGGGAAGACGCTGCCAACCGTATCGCGGACCGCTACGGTTGGCCATGCCTTTGATCAGTCAAAGACCACGGTTTTGTTGTCGTGGACCATTACCCGGTCTTCCAGGTGGGCACGCAGACCGCGGGCCAGAACCAGTTTCTCGACATCGCGGCCCAGACGCACGGTGGTCTCGATGCTGTCGCGATGGCTGATGCGCGCCACGTCCTGCTCGATGATCGGGCCGGCGTCGAGCTCTTCGGTCACATAGTGGCAGGTGGCACCGATCAGCTTCACACCACGCAGCGCGGCCTGGTGGTAAGGCTTGGCGCCCACGAACGACGGCAGGAAGCTGTGGTGGATGTTGATGACCCGGTGAGCATATTCCTGGCACAGCTGCGGCGGCAGGATTTGCATGTAGCGCGCCAGCACCACGACATCGGCCTGATGCTCGCCCACCAGACGCGACACTTCGGCGAACGCAGGCTGCTTGTCCTTGGGATCGACCGGTACATGGTAGTAAGGAATGTTATGCCACTCGACCATGCTGCGCAGATCCTGGTGGTTGGAAATCACGCAGGCGATTTCGCAGTCCAGTTCTTCACTGTGCCAGCGGTGCAGCAAGTCGGCCAGGCAGTGGGACTCGCGGCTGGCCATCAATACCACACGCTTTTTCTGGCCAGAGTCGGTAATGCGCCAGTCCATGGAAAACTCTTCGGCAATCGGCGCGAACGCTTCGCGAAAACCGTCGAGATCGAAAGGCAGCGTGTCAGCACGGATTTCGTGGCGCATGAAGAACCAGCCACTGAGATTGTCAGAATGATGACTCGATTCTGTAATCCATCCGTTGTAGGACGCCAGAAAGTTACTGACCTTGGCAACGATGCCGACCCGATCCGGGCAAGCGGTCACCAGGCGAAAAGTGCGCATGGGTAAAACTCCAGAACTCCGTAAAGGCCGCCATTCTAGCCGCTGTGCTGCAAAACTGCAGTATTGCTGTCATGCCTTTGAGCGACCCGATATGGCATAAAGCCTTATTTTTTGCATTGCATCTTGCCAGTATGCTTTCAGCCCGACAGCTTGCAGGAAAAAGGCTGACATTCAAGACGGACTTTTCACGCAATAAATTCCGACATAACACCTCTTCCACCTGCGCTTAAACAGTGCCTTGTCGTTGTCATAAAGCAGACTAAGAACGATTTAACTGGCGGATATGACGCTTTTTATGCGCACCTGCATGGGCGCTGGCCGCGACATTCTGTACAGCCAAGACCCACCTGTTTAGGCAATGCACTGGTGCACGCCTAGTTCTGCGATGCTGTACAGACGCTGTAGTATTACGAACCACTTCAAATAAAACCTATTAAATGTTTACTTGCTCAAACCGCCTGACTATTATTGCCGCACTGTCTCCCTGCAACCCTTCGCACAATAGGTATGCCTCATGTCACTGATCATCGAATACCGCGCCACTGAAGAAGCTATCAAAGAGCTGCAGGCGCGTTTGAAAAATCTGTCCCAAGATGACAAATTGCAAGCCGAGCTCGAGTTTGAAGGCAAACTGCGCGCCCTGATGGGTGAGTACCAGAAGTCGCTGCGCGACATCATTGCCCTGCTCGATCCGGACGCCAAGATCAACAAGGCACCCCGCGGCGGCGTCGTGAAAACGACCACTACCAAGCGCGCGCGCAAGGTCAAGCAATACAAGAACCCGCATAACGGTGAAGTCATCGAAACCAAAGGTGGCAATCACAAAACCCTGAAAGAGTGGAAAGCTCGCTGGGGCGGTGACGAAGTTGAAAGCTGGGCCACTCTGCTGGGCTGATCACTGCGCCTGCAGCACCCAAAACGCCAGCCTGCTGGCGTTTTTTATTTGTATAAACTTGTACGAAAATTCGCAGCGCTGTTAATGCTCAGACAAACGCTGTCAGGCACTCAACGCGCCTGACACCTGATGCTAAAGCCCCAGCTTGCCACGCAATTGCTGTACATAATCCTGCCACTCATTCAATACCTTGAGCTGCGCAGGGCTGGCACTTGGCAACAACTCAAGCCAGGCACTGGTAAAACTTTGCAAAGTATTCGGAGCGCCTAATTCAGGACGACTCAAGCGTGCCCGGCAGAAATCCAGCCAGCGCTGTTGTTCATCGCCACTCAAGGTGTCGGCAAAATTACGCGCCCGATAGCGAAACAACAACTCAGGCAAGCGCAAGTCATCGAAAGGCCATACCGGCTGCGCCAATTGCTCCGGCTCGGCCGTGCGTACTTGTTCGCACAAACGGCGGTCACGGTCACCAATAAAACCGTCGTACAACTGCTGCTCGGGATCTTCACTGGCGCTGAAATCCTCTTTGCCATACACCGCCTGAATGCGCGCCTGCCAAAGTTGCTGACTGTGCTGCAACGACACTGCCCGCTCGCGCAAGAGCGTCATATCCAGTTGCAAACGCTGTTGATCTTGTTCGCGCAGAACATTCAGCGGCGCCAATACCGGACAGCGATTTATATGAATAAGTTTGAGCGGCACCGGCCGTTCACCTTCGGCCAGGTCCTCGCGACGGGTATATAAACGCTGGCGCAGCGTATCGGCGTCCTCCTCAAGCAGCGGCGCAGCGTCCAGGTGCAGGTCACAGACAATCAGCGCATTGCGGTTATGCGGGTGCCACGCCAGTGGCAGCACCACGCCCAGATAATGCCGGGCGGCCGAGAAGCGACCGGATATATGCACCAGCGGCTGTAACAGGTTGATCTGCTCCTGCACCTTGCGTTTGTTACGCAGGTTGAACAGGTAATCGTACAGTCGGGGCTGCCGGTCACGAATCAAGCGCGCCAACGCAATGGTCGCGCGTACATCCGACAGCGCATCGTGAGCCTGGCCATGTTCGATGCCGTTGGCGGCGGTCAGGCGTTCGAGTTTAAGGCTGACGCGCCCCTCTTCTTCGGGCCAGACAATGCCCTCGGGACGCAACGCATACGCTGCGCGCACAACATCGATCAGATCCCAGCGGCTGTTGCCGCCCTGCCATTCACGGCCATAGGGATCATAAAAGTTGCGATACAGGCTGTAGCGGGTCACTTCGTCGTCGAAACGCAAGGTGTTGTAACCCGCGCCACAGGTGCCCGGTGCAGCCAGTTGCGCATGCACCCGGGCCATGAAATCGGCTTCGCACAGGCCTTTTTCGGCCAGCCGCGCCGGGGTAATGCCGGTGATCAGGCACGCCGCCGGATGTGGCAGGATGTCATCGCTGGGTTGGCAGTAAAGGTTGACGGGGGTATCGATCTCATTGAGTTCAGCGTCGGTGCGGATACCGGCCATCTGCAACGGACGGTCGTTGCGCGGGTTGATGCCGGTGGTTTCGTAGTCGTACCAAAAGATGCTTGAGGTCACGGGCTGTTCCTGAACCAGGTAAGCGTGAAGTGTAGAACCTGCCGGTTGCAAATAGCCAATTGGCGAGCGGCAACGTGGCTTGCGTTACAACGCCCGCAGCCCCTAGCATCCACGTTCACTCTCAAGTGCGATGATCATGCTTGCAGCTTCGCCAAGGCCGGCCCCGCCACTGGATACCCGACTCAGGATCGAGACGCCCGAGGGTATCGACCTGATCCTGCGCCCTGCGGGCCTGGTGGTGCGCGCACTGGCTTTCAGCATCGATCTGGGCGTGCGCGGCCTGCTGATGTTCGGCATTTACGCGCTGTTTTCGCTGCTCGAACAATTGGGCGCGGGGCTGATCGCCATTGCCGTGTTTTTGCTCAACTGGTGGTACCCGGTCTTGTTCGAGGTCCTCAACCAGGGCCGTACGCCCGGCAAACAGCTGATGGGCCTGCGCGTCATGCACGATGACGGCACGCCCGTGGGCTGGTCGTCATCGCTGATTCGCAATCTGCTGCGAGTGGTCGACATGCTGCCCTTCGGCTATGCCCTTGGCGCGGTCGCCTGCCTTAATCATGCGCACTTCAAGCGTGCGGGCGACCTGGCGGCCGGTACGCTGGTGATCTACCGCGATCAGCCCTGGCAGCGTCCGGTATTGCCCGAGGCGCCGGCCTCGATAGCCCCCTTCGTCCTGAGCCTGGATGAACAGCGCGCCATTATCGAACTGGCCGAGCGCCAGGACCAATTGTCCCCCGCCCGTACTCAGGAACTGGCCGCCTATCTTGCAGAACCCCTGCACGTTCATCCCGATCAGGTTGTGGCCCGCCTCAATGGCATCGCTCGCACCTTGGTGGGCTCGGCATGAAACAGGCCCTGTTCGAATCACGCCATCAGGCCGACTGGGACGCCTTTGCCGAACAGTTGAATCGGCTGGAGCGCAACACGCGTAACGTGCGTCTCAGCAAGGTTCGACAGGGTAAACGCCAGCCGCGCAAATCCTTGCCCCACGAAACCTTCAGCCGCGACTACCGACGCATCTGTCAGCACCTGGCGCTGGCCCAGGCGCGTGGCTACAGCACGTTTCTGGTCGACTCGCTGCAACAACTGGCCATGCGCGGTCATCAGCAACTGTATCGCCATCAAGGTACCCGGACGATGCAGTTGCTGGTGTTCATACTGGCGGGTTTTCCGAGGCGGGTCAGGGCCGAGTGGCGTTTCGTGGCGGTGTCGACCGTGCTGTTATTCGCCAGCCTGCTGGGCATGGGCCTGCTGGTCTATCACGTGCCCGACCTGATCTACAGCATCGTCAGCCCGGATCAGGTGCGCGACATGCAAGCCATGTACGACCCTGGCGCCAGCCGCATCGGCAGAACCGAAGAACGCTCTTCCAGCGAAGACTGGGTGATGTTCGGTCACTACATCATGAACAACATCGGCATCGCCTTTCAGACCTATGCCACCGGCCTGCTGCTGGGCCTGGGCAGCCTGTTCTTTCTCCTCTACAACGGCCTGTTGATCGGCGCGTTCGCAGGCCACCTGACTGAAATCGGCTATGGCCAGACCTTCTGGACCTTTGTCGTCGCGCATGGCGCCTTCGAGCTGACCGGCATCGCGCTGGCCGGCGCTGCGGGCCTGAAGCTGGGCTGGGCGCTGCTGGCGCCGGGCAGAATGACCCGCAGCCACGCACTGCGCGAAGCGGCCCGGCACAGCATGCAATTGATGGCCGGCGTCATTGTCATGCTGCTGATCGCCGCCTTCATCGAAGCCTATTGGTCATCCATGGCCTGGCCGGCAGTCTGGATCAAATACCTGGTGGGCGGCATTTTATGGACTTTGGTGGCCGTCTGGCTGCTGTTGGCAGGACGCACCGCACATGCGCCTGACTGAAGCCTGCATCGCCGTCCGTCCGCGCCCGGCCTGGGAAGCGCTGGACCTGGGCATTCTGCTGGTACGCGAGCATCGCGGCTTGCTGATGACATCCTGGGCGCTGGTCACCTTGCCGGTGCTGGCGCTGCTCAGCCTGCTGTTATGGGACTACCCGACACTTGTCATGCTGCTGTTCTGGTGGCTGAAACCGCTTTATGAGCGCCTGCCGCTGTTGATTCTTTCGCGCGCGCTGTTTGGCGCGACGCCTACCCTTAAAGAAGCTCTCAAAGCCTGGCCGGCAACGCTCAGGTCGCAATGGCTGCCCAGTCTGTCATGGCGGCGCCTGAGCCTGGTGCGCAGCTTCACCTTGCCGGTGCAACAGCTCGAAGGCCTGAGCGGCGCTGAACGCACCCGACGCCTGAGCGTGCTGTGCCAGAGCGACATGCACGCCGCGCGCGTCCTGACGCTGGTAGGTATGCACCTGGAAATGGTCCTGTGCATCGGCATGATCATGCTGTTGTACATGCTCACGCCACAGTCACTCACGTATGACCTGGACTGGCCTGGACTGTTACAGGACAGCCAGCCGATGCTGTGGGTCGATCACTTGCTCAACCTGCTCTATGCCCTGGCGCTGCTTGTCTGGGAGCCGATCTATGTGGCCTGCGGCTTCACGCTGTATCTGAATCGACGCACCCGGCTGGAAGCCTGGGATATCGAACTGGTGTTCAGGCGCCTGCGCCAGCGGCTGGCCAGTGGCGCCACCAGCCTGTTGCTCGGCGTAGCGCTGATCTTCGCCACTGTGCCCTCATCGAGCTGGGCCGCTGACCTTGATAACGAGGCAGGCCCCGACAGCCCGCGCCTGACTCACCAGCCGCTCGACAGCCAGCAATCGCGTCAGGCCATCGATCAGCTACTCGACAAGCCACCGTTCAAGAATCCTGAAACCGTATCGGGCTGGCGCTTTGCCGAAGCCCCTCAGGACGCAAGCCCGTCCGCCGAACGCTCTGCTGCGCCGCAGTGGTTGGCTCGACTGCTCGAAGCCGCAAGCCTGATCGCCCGCATGATCGAAATCCTGCTGTGGGGTCTGGCTATTGGTGTGCTGGTATTGCTGGTCTGGCGCTACCGTCAATGGTTGCAACTGTTTGTCAGCCTCTTGAGCAAGCGCAAGCGCGTGGCCCCCGTTGCGCCGCAGCAGTTTTTCGGCTTGCAGGTGAGCGCCGAGAGCCTGCCCGACGACATTGCCGCCAGCGTGCAGGCGCTGTGGGCCAGCCAGCCGCGCGAAGCGCTTGGCCTGCTGTATCGGGCGCTGCTCAGCCGGCTGATCAGCGATTACCAATTGCCCCTGAGCCAGGCCGACACCGAAGAACAAGTGCTCGAACGCATCGCCCGGCTCAACCGCCCGGCACTCAGCGCGTTCAGCCAGGAACTGACCCGCCACTGGCAGAACCTCGCCTATGGCCACCGACTGCCTGAAGCCGATATTCAGCAGCGGCTCTGTGATGGCTGGCGACATCTGTTCGATGGCAGGAAGCACGCATGAAGCCCGGCTATCGTGTGCTTTGGCTGCTGCTGATCGCGGCTCTGGCCGGGCTGGCTGCTTTGTTCATCGCGCAACTGGAGCCCTATGAAGAAGTCGTCGACCAAGGGCCTTCGCCCGAAGCCCGGCGTAACCCTTTGCTGGCTGCCGAGCACTTTCTGCGCGAGCGCACAATCGATGTGCGGCGGTCCAACACCTGGAGCGACCTGCCCGACACCCGCCAACAACGCCAGACGCTGTTGCTGCTCGGCAAGCGCACGCACATGCGCCCTCCCGAGGTCGAACAATTGCTTGCCTGGACCCGAGCAGGCGGGCATCTGGTGCTGGTCGCCGAACAGACCTGGAACGAGCAGACCCAGCGCAGTGGCGACCTGCTGCTCGATCGCCTGCAAATCCGCCGCCTGCTGACCCGTGATCTGCCCGAGATCGAGCATGAACAGCCGGCGATTCCCTATGCATCCCCCGAAATGCCCACCCCGCGCTGGCCGGAACTGACACGCCTGTACCTTGAAAACGAGGATGCGCCGGCCTTCCTGAGTTTCGACCCGACCTTTCACCTCGAAGACCCCGAAGACCACGCCCGTTACTGGGCCAACAGCGCCAACGCCACGCACTTGCTGCAACTGGTGCAAGGCAAGGGTCTGGTGACGATTCTCACCGATGCGCAGCTGTGGCAAAACCACGTCATCGCCCGCAACGACAATGCCTGGTTGCTCTGGTACCTGACCCAGAACAGCACGGTCACACTCATCACCGACACCGACCACGAAAACCTGCTGACCCTGTTGCTGCGCCACTTCCCGCTGGCGCTGGTGGCGCTGGCCGTGCTCGTGGCACTGAGCGTATGGCGTGTGGCGCTGCGTGAAGGCCCCGTGCAATGGCCGGCACCGCTGGCGCGCCGGCAACTCACCGAGCATCTGCGTGCCAGTGCCAGCTTTCTGCTGCGCCGCCGCGGCCACCAGGCGCTGTTGAAGCATCTGCAACAGGATATTCTGCGCCGCGCCCGCCTGCGCCATCCGGGCTTTGAAACACTGGTCGTTGCCGAGCAGTGGCAGGTGCTGGCCCGACTGACCCGGCAACCCACCAGCGCCATCGGCGAAGCCCTGCACCCGCGTCCGGCACAGCGCCTGTCCAGCGCTGAATTCACCCGCCAGGTCGCCCACCTGCAAACAATCAGGAATGCCTTGTGATCCGGCCTCTGGAAAGCTTCGGTTATCTTTAAGAAAAACCCGCGCATCGATGCGCAGTTCTTATCTCGTAAAACCCCTGTAAATACTGGAAAAAATGGCATTCAGCGTCTACAGTCACCTCATGGCATATAGCGTCGCGCTGGAGGTAAGGAATGAAACTTGAAGATCGCATGACTCGCTCAATCAACCAGCGCGCAAGCGTGGTCGTCTTGCGTTCGGACTTTGCCAGAATGGGCAGTGACTCTCAGGTCGGACGAGTACTGGCTCGTTTTGTAGAAGAAGGAATGCTCATTCGAGTGAGCAAGGGAGCGTTCGCCAAGACTCGTATCAACAAGTTCACCGGCAAGCCAACGCCAGCGGGAACGCTGGAAATGATCGCAGCGGAGCTTTTCCGCAAGCTCAAGATTTCCGTAGAGCCGAGTTCACTCGTTTCGCAATACAACAGCGGCAGGTCGACCCAGATTCCCATGGGAGCAACTGTTAACACCGGACGTCGGCGTATTTCGCGGAAAGTGACTGTAGGAAACAGCACTTTAACTTATGAAAAAAATTCCAGACGATCTGAAATCTGACATCGAAGATGCTGCCACCGCAGGTCTGTTGGGAAATCTACCCGCTGCCGTTGCTGAAAAAGACCAGCACATCACTGACGCACTGCGCATTCTGACCAAAATCCAGGTCACTCACACCGCGCAGCAAAGGGATCGCCGCAGGGGAAATCCCACGCCAGCGTCGATCAATGTAGCCACACGATTGATTTTTGCTGGCGGCACCTGCCTTTCGAAAGCTCATGGCCTTATTGAGCGGATGTCCGAAGACATTGACATCAAGGTCATGCTTGAAGAAGTGCCTGAAGGCTACGTTTTGCAAAAAGGCAATCGGGGCCGCTTAAAGGATTTGCAACAAGAAGTAGAGCGCTGCCTGACGGAAGCGGGCTTTGAATGCGTAGCTCATGACAACGACGAAAACCCGGTATTGCGCGATAGCCGCCGCTATTACTGCCTGTTGGTTTCGTACGTTGCACATTTTCAGGACGTCTCTGGCGTGCTTCGCCCCCAACTCAAGCTTGAACTGATTCACCGCCCGCCGCTGCTGGCCGGTGAGAAGCGCGAAATGGGATATATGCTTGACCAGTTCGTCTCTCGTCCAACCCCCTACCGCTTTTCCATGACGTGTATCACAGTGGCAGAGACGCTGGCTGAAAAGGTGCTCTCGCTCTTGCGTCGCTGCGCCTGGAACCGGGATGGACATCAACGCGGCGAATTTGATACTGCCCTGGTTCGCCATGTCTACGATGTCTGGCGCATCGCGCAGAGCCAGCCTGATGCCATAGAACCGGCCTGCCAGATCTTTGCCGCGCTGGTGCAAAAGGATGTGGAAGAATTCAAGGGGCAGCATCCGGAATTTGACCAGGCTCCCTATGCGGTGCTTCGCCGAACGCTGGCCTGTGCAGCTACCCACAAAGGGCTACAGGCGAACTTTGAGCGGCGCCTGAAGCCGCTGCTCTACAGCGCAGACAAGCCGGACTTTCAAAGCTGTTATGCCGCTTTCGCGGCTGTTGCAGAGCAGTTACTGAATCACAACGCCTGAACATGATTGTCAGATCCACAGGGCAGTGTTGCCAGCACCTGGAAGCATGCCCTCTAACCTGGATAAAAAATCCATCTAACCGTGAGCAGGGCTGAGAAAATCATGAGCGAGTACAACAACCCGCTGCCCCCTGGCGAAACCCCCGCCATCCTTGATGAAGCTGTCGACAGCAACCAGACCCGTCAGCGCCAGCGTGCCAGCCAGTTGGCTCAGGCCTTGCGCCAGGAATTGCAAAAGGCCGTGATCGGCCAGCCGGCGGTCATCGACGATGTACTGACCGCCCTGATCGGCGCCGGCCATGTGTTGATCGAAGGCGTGCCGGGGCTGGGCAAGACCTTGCTGGTGCGCGCCCTGGCCCGCTGTTTCGGTGGTGAATTCGCGCGCATCCAGTTCACCCCCGACCTGATGCCCAGCGATGTGACCGGGCATGCGGTTTACGACCAGCAGAGCGAGCAGTTCAAGCTGCGCAAGGGGCCGTTGTTCACCCATCTGCTGCTGGCCGACGAGATCAACCGCGCCCCGGCCAAGACCCAGGCCGCGCTGCTTGAAGCCATGCAGGAACGCCAGGTCACGCTCGAGGGCCGGACGCTGCCTATCGCTCAGCCGTTCATGGTTTTGGCCACTCAGAATCCCATTGAGCAGGAAGGCACTTATCCATTGCCCGAGGCCGAGCTGGATCGCTTCATGCTCAAGCTGCACATGGATTACCCGGCAGCCCATGAAGAGTTGCTCATGGTCCGCCAGGTGACCCGCTCGACACGCACCGACATGCTCGATGTGCAGCCGCTGCGGGTGGTGATGCAGCCGCGTGAAGTGCAGGCGCTGCAACGCATCGCCAGCGAACTGCCGGTCGACGAACAGGTGCTGGAATACGCCGTGCGCCTGGCACGCGCGACCCGTAGCTGGCCAGGGCTGACCCTGGGCGCCGGGCCACGGGCGTCGATTGCTCTGGTACGCGGCGGACGCGCCCGGGCGTTGTTGCGTGGCGGCGAATTCGTTACCCCCGACGATATTCGTCACTGCGCACTGGCGGTGCTGCGCCACCGGGTGCGACTGACGCCGGAGCTGGACATTGAAGGGCTGTCGGTGGATCAGGTGCTCAGGCAAATGTTCGATCAGGTTCCGGCGCCGCGCCTGTGAAGCAGCTATTGCGCCCCTCTGCTGCCTTGCTGGGCTGGATCATTCTGTTGCTGGGCTGCGCTCTGGTGCTGGGAGTCCTTGATGCATTGGCGATTGAAGTGCCGGTACAGGTCATCACCTTGTTCTGGAGCGCTTTGCTGGCGCTGTCCGGCCTGGCGCTGGTCGACGCCATTCGGGCCACCCGCCTGCCCTCGCCGCGCCTGCAACGGCATCTGCCCGGCAGCCTGGCGCTGGGCCGCTGGAACGAGGCGCATCTGAGCCTTGAGCACGACGGCGCCCATGCGCTGCAGTTACAGGTGTTCGACCATCCGCCCCAAGGGCTGGAGTTCGAGCATCTGCCACAGAACCTGACCTTGCCCGCTGCCGGGCAGGCGCGCCTGAGCTATCGCTTGCGCGCGCTGAAGCGCGGGCGTCTGCTATTCGAGCGCTGCGAAGTGATTCTGCGCAGCCCTTTGCGTCTCTGGGAAACCCGCCGCTACCTGGTACTGAACGACACGGTACGGGTCTACCCGGATTTCACCCGCCTGCACGACGGACACCTGCATGGGGTAGACAACTGGCTGAGCCGCATCGGCGTGCGCCAGCGTCCGCGCCGTGGGCTGGGCCTGGAGTTTCACCAGCTGCGTGAATTTCGCGAAGGTGACAGCCTGCGCCAGATCGACTGGAAAGCCACCGCCCGGCATCGCACCCCGATTGCCAAGGAATATCAGGACGAGCGCGACCAGCACATTGTGTTTCTGCTCGATTGCGGCCGGCGCATGCGCAGCCAGGACGATGAGCTTGCGCATTTCGACCACGCCCTCAATGCCTGCCTGCTGCTGGGCCATATCGCATTGCGTCAGGGTGACGCCGTGGGCCTGTCGACCTTTGCCAGCGAGCAGAATCGCTACCTGCAGCCGCAAAAGGGCAACCGGCAACTGAACCTGTTGCTTGATGCGGTATTCGATCTGCAGAGCACGCAACAGCCTGCCGACTACAGCGCAGCGGTGCAGCATCTGATGGCCAGGCAGAAACGTCGCGCTCTGGTGGTGTTGGTCACCAACCTGCGCGATGAAGACGATGAGCAGTTATTGAGCGCCGCCCGTCAGTTGGGTCAGTGGCATCGGGTGCTGGTCGCCAGCCTGCGCGAAGGCGTGCTGGATCAACTGCGCCAGGCGCCGGTAGAGCGCCATGACCAGGCCCTGGACTATTGCGGCGCGATCGAGTTTTACAATGCTCGCAGCAGCGTGCATGAACGCCTGGCGGCACTGGGAATACCGGTGATCGATGCACGCCCCGACGAGCTGGGCGCGCAGCTGGTAAACCGTTATCTGGGCTGGAAAAAAGCCGGCACCTTATAAAGGCGCCGGCCAGGTTTCCAGCTCACCCTCTGATCTCAAGCCGAAGCTTCGAGAGGGTAGAAGCTGAAGTAGTGTTGCAGGCTGTGCATCAGATCAAGGTATTCGGCTGGTGCTTCCTGCACATGAAAACCTGAATCGTAGCAGCCTGGTGTTTCGTCCTCGTGGCACCACTGACATGTTGCGCTGACATCTACTGCGCGAAACCCGTCATTGCCGTAAGGCACTTTCAGGCGCAGGTCAAAACGCCCGCCAACCAGCATTGGCAGATCGCTGATCAGCATCAAACCGTCTTCGGACACATTACCAAGGCACCCCATGGGGCGATCGGTGTACCGATTGAAGACCTGGAGGTAATACTGCAACTGGTGTCGCTCTATTCGTCTTTCCATAAGCCTGGCAGCCCCTTCAATGACTACGGGAGGTCATCACGCCAACGTCGTGGAAGCACTGCAAACGTGAACCTGCCCGCTGCACGAAAATCCATGGATACAGAACCTCTCGGCCCTTTCATTCCGTTAACAGTCAGACTAGCGCACTATTTGCGAAGATCCACCCGATCACAGTACCAATCATCCAATCGGGTGTAACTAGCGTGAAGCAGGAAAGGTCCTGGCTGGTTCACGTGGCGGGTAGTGTCCCAGTTGCGCCAGCGTATCAAGACGCGCCCGTGCCCGGTACGCATATTCGTGCCCCGGGAACTGATTGACGATAAACAGGTAAGTCTGCGCCGCATCCACAAACAGATTCTGCCTTTCCAGGCACTGACCGCGCAGCATCGACACTTCAGGCTGTACGTAGCGGCGCGAGCGGCTTTGCCGGTCGACTCTGGAAAGCAGCAGCATGACGCGCTCGCAATCGCCGCGCTCGTAGGCGCCATAGGCGTCGTCGAGGTTGGAATTCATGGCCCAACGGGTGCAACCGCTGGCAGCGGCCAGCAATAGGACAAGCATCACGATACGCATGGGTCAAAATCTCCTGTTCTGAGCCCCATATCGGCCGCAGCGAGGATTTCTTCAGCACCAACTGTCAGACGATTGCCCTGTGTAACCGGTGACAGGTAGTGCAAAGGAACAATGACTACAGGTCCAGACAGGAGTAGCCTTTCGCTGCGCTTCAATCTAGGAGTTTGTGCATGACCGTTCGCCGCACCAAAATCGTCGCCACACTGGGCCCTGCCAGTAACTCACCGGAAGTCATCGAGCAACTGATCCTTTCGGGTCTGGATGTTGCCCGCCTCAACTTCTCCCACGGTACCCCGGACGAGCACAAGGCCCGCGCCGTGCTGATCCGCGAGATTGCCGCTAAACACGGCCGCTTCGTTGCCCTGCTGGGTGACCTGCAAGGGCCGAAAATCCGTATCGCCAAATTTACCAACAAGCGTATTGAGCTCAAGGTCGGTGACAAGTTCACCTTCTCCACCGCTCATCCGCTGACTGATGGCAATCAGGAAATCGTGGGCATCGACTATCCCGATCTGGTCAAGGATTGCGGTGTAGGCGATGTGTTGCTGCTTGACGATGGCCGTGTGGTCATGGAGGTCAATACCCAGACCGCCGATGCCCTGCACTGCACCGTTGTGGTTGGCGGCCCGCTGTCGGACCACAAAGGCATCAACCGTCGTGGCGGCGGCCTGACCGCGCCGGCGCTGACCGAGAAAGACAAGCGTGACATCAAGCTGGCTGCCGAGATGGACCTGGACTACCTGGCCGTCTCCTTCCCGCGTGACGCTGCCGACATGGAATACGCTCGCCAGTTGCGCGACGAGTCCGGCGGCACTGCGTGGCTGGTGGCCAAGATCGAACGCGCCGAAGCCGTGGCCAACGATGAAGTGCTCGATGCACTGATCCGCGCCAGCGATGCGGTGATGGTTGCTCGCGGCGACCTTGGCGTCGAAATCGGCGACGCCGAACTGGTTGGCGTACAGAAGAAAATCATTGCTCACGCGCGCACCCATAACAAGGCTGTGATCGTCGCCACGCAAATGATGGAGTCGATGATCACCAGCCCCATGCCGACCCGCGCCGAAGTGTCCGACGTGGCCAACGCCGTGCTCGACTACACCGATGCCGTGATGCTTTCGGCTGAAAGCGCCGCCGGCTCCTATCCGGTCGAAGCCGTGCAGGCCATGGCGCGCATCTGCCTGGGTGCCGAACGTCATCCGACCGGCAAGACCTCGAAGCATCGCATCGGTGAACAATTCACCCGTTGCGACGAGAGCATCGCGCTGGCGGCCATGTACACCGCCAACCACTTCCCCGGTGTAAAGGCGATCATCGCCCTGACCGAAAGTGGCTACACCCCGTTGATCATGTCGCGCATCCGTTCTTCGATGCCGATCTATGCCTTCTCTCCGCACCGCGGTACCCAGGCCCGTGCCGCCATGTTCCGTGGCGTCTACACCGTGCCGTTCGATCCGGCGGCCCTGCCACCAGGCCAGGTCAGCCAGGCGGCGGTCGACGAGCTGCTCAAGCGCGGACTGGTCGAGCAAGGTGACTGGGTGATCCTGACCAAGGGCGACAGCTACCACACCATCGGTGGCACCAATGGCATGAAGATCCTGCACGTTGGCGACCCGCTGGTCTGATACGGCGCAAGCAACACCCAAAAGCCCCGGTCGCTCATGCGCCGGGGCTTTTTATTTGCCGTGTCCTGCGCCGACGAACACATCTGCCAGCAACTGGTTGCGCGGCAACCCCGACAGGTACAGGCGCTTGGCAAAGGTCTCGACACTGCCCGGGCTGCCGCAAGCCAGCGCCACGGCCTTGCGCGACAGCAGGCGCAACTCGTCCAGTGCCGGCGTCAGTTGATCGGCGGTAATCAGCCGGACCTGTACCTGCGGATGCGCCTCGGCCAGGCGCTGAAGATCCTCGGCCAGATAATGTTCGGCCTGCTCATGCGCCAGATGCAGCAAGCGCACAGTGCCTTGATGCCCTTGGCGCAAGGCTTCGCGCAACACGCCCCACAACGGTCCCAGCCCGGTGCCGGCGGCCAGCAGCAGCAAGGGCCGGTCTTGCCAGTCGGCATCGTAGTGCAAGGCGCCGCCACGCAGTTCGCCCAGGCGCAGGCTGTCGCCGGGCCGCAACTGGCGAGCGGCATCGCAGAACGCGCCCGGCTGCCGGCAATCGAGATGAAACTCAAGCCACGGATCCTCGCCCGGCAGACTGGCCAGCGAGTAAGGCCGGGCAATGTCGCTGCCGATCCACAGCACCTGATGCTGGCCGGCCTGGTAACGCAATGGCCGTTGTGGCACAAGGCGCAAGCGCAGCACGTTCGGGCTGAGCCAGTCGCAGCCCTGCACCTGGGCCGGCAGGCCGTCGTGCAGCGGATCGAATACTTCTACCGCCAGATCGTCGACGACCCGGCACTGGCACGCCAGCCGCCAGCCTTCGCGGCGTTTGTCGACCGCGAGCGCCTCGGGCAGCAGGTCCTGCGGCTCACCTTCCACGCAACGCACCAGACAGGCATGACAACTGCCGGCCCGGCAACTGTAGGGGATGGCGATACCGGCCGCATGCAAGGCATCGAGAAGATTACTGGCGACGGCAACCGGCCACTGCCTTGCACCGATTCGCAACTGGGGCATCGAAAACGTCCTGGCGCCGCGTGTAGAAAATAAGCGCGATTGTACAGGTACACCTTCCGGGCAGGTTATACTGCCGCGCCTTTTTGCGCCCGCTACGGCTAACCTGACACTTTGGACCTGTACCGCAGTGCCAGATGTGCGCCGATAGCGTAATCAATGTTCCCGTCCAGATAGAGGAGCGCGCCGCATGACCGTGATCAAGCAAGACGACCTGATTCAGAGCGTTGCCGACGCCCTGCAATTCATTTCCTACTACCATCCCGTGGATTTCATCCAGGCGATGCACGAAGCCTATCTGCGTGAAGAGTCGCCGGCAGCCCGCGACTCCATCGCCCAGATTCTGATCAACTCGCGCATGTGCGCCACCGGCCACCGGCCGATCTGCCAGGACACCGGCATCGTCACCGTCTTCGTACGCGTCGGTATGGACGTGCGCTGGGATGGCGCGACCCTGAGCCTGGACGACATGATCAACGAAGGCGTGCGCCGCGCCTACAACCTGCCGGAAAACGTCCTGCGCGCCTCGATCCTGGCCGACCCGGCCGGTGCCCGCAAGAACACCAAGGACAACACCCCGGCCGTCATCCACTACTCCATCGTGCCGGGTAACACCGTCGAAGTGGACGTTGCTGCCAAGGGCGGCGGTTCGGAAAACAAGTCGAAGATGGCGATGCTCAACCCGTCCGACTCGATCGTCGACTGGGTACTGAAAACCGTACCGACCATGGGTGCCGGCTGGTGCCCGCCCGGCATGCTGGGCATCGGTATCGGCGGTACTGCCGAGAAGGCTGCGGTCATGGCCAAGGAAGTGTTGATGGAGTCCATCGACATTCACGAGCTCAAGGCTCGCGGCCCACAGAACCGCATCGAAGAGATCCGCCTGGAGCTGTTCGAGAAGGTCAACCAGCTGGGCATCGGCGCCCAGGGCCTGGGCGGCCTGACCACTGTGCTCGACGTCAAGATCATGGACTACCCGACCCACGCCGCTTCGCTGCCGGTGTGCATGATCCCCAACTGCGCCGCCACCCGTCACGCCCACTTCGTGCTCGACGGTTCCGGCCCTGCCGAGCTTGAAGCGCCGTCGCTGGATGCCTACCCGGAAATCGTCTGGGAAGCAGGCCCGTCGGCCCGTCGCGTCAACCTCGACACGCTGACGCCTGAAGAAGTGCAAAGCTGGAAGCCGGGCGAAACCGTCCTGCTCAACGGCAAGATGCTCACCGGCCGCGACGCCGCGCACAAGCGCATGGTCGAAATGCTCAACAAGGGCGAAACCCTGCCGGTGGACCTCAAAGGTCGTTTCATCTACTACGTCGGCCCGGTCGATCCGGTGCGCGAAGAAGTGGTTGGCCCGGCAGGCCCGACCACCGCGACGCGGATGGATAAGTTCACCCGGCAGATCCTCGATCAGACCGGCCTGCTGGGCATGATCGGCAAGTCCGAGCGCGGCCCGACCGCCATCGACGCGATCAAGGATTACAAGGCCGTGTACCTGATGGCCGTCGGCGGCGCCGCGTACCTGGTGGCTCAGGCGATCCGCAAGTCGAAAGTCGTGGCCTTTGCCGAACTGGGCATGGAAGCGATCTACGAGTTCGAGGTCAAGGACATGCCGGTCACCGTCGCGGTGGACAGCAAAGGTGAGTCGGTACACATCACCGGTCCTGCGATCTGGCAGAAAAAGATCAGCGACAGCCTGGCGGTAGAAGTGCAGTAAATCTTCACCGTACAGATCAAGCCCGGCCCGCAATGGCCGGGCTTTTTCATGCCTGCGGTTCTGATGACCATTGGGCGTCTACTGTCATAACTGTCAGTAGACGCCTGCCCTGCCGACTCGCACACTGGCCCCGTAGTCGCAGAAAACGTCAGGGACGACAAGTCCTTCTCTCTTGTGGCCAGGCCCGTCAGGATGTCGGGCGTGACCGAGTAACAGGGTAGTGCTGGCAACACTGGTGGTGTTGCCACCGTGAACGATCAGGGAGTTTTATCAGGCCTGTATTGATCGGTGAACGGATGGCCATCGGCAATGCCGAGAGGGAGAAGGCCGCACAGAATTACTTTGCCGGAACGCCCTTGTGGCGCTCCGGCATTTTCACGAGCGCATCAACCGCGCCGATCCAGCAGATTGACCACCAGCCGGTCCAGCCATCCCCACACCCGTTGCTTGACCCTGCGCCACAGCGGGCGGGCCTTCCAGTCGGCCAGGGTGACTGCCTTGCTGCGCGCAAAGTCGGTGTCGAAGCTGGCCACCACCTGCGCCGTCAGCGCAGGATCGATCGCCTCCAGATTGGCCTCCAGATTGAAGCGCAGGTTCCAGTGATCGAAGTTGCACGAGCCGATGCTGGTCCAGTCGTCGATCAACACCATTTTCAGGTGCAAGAAGCACGGCTGGTATTCGAAGATCTTGACGCCTGCGCGCAGCAGGCGCGGGTAATAGCGATGCCCGGCATAGCGCACCGACGGATGATCGGTGCGCGGCCCGGTGAGCAACAGACGCACATCCACGCCGCGCAGGGCCGCCTTGCGCAGCGAACGACGCACGCGCCAGGTGGGTAGAAAATACGGTGTCGCCAGCCAGATACGCCGCTGCCCGCTGTTCAGGGCGCGTACCAGCGACTGCAAGATGTCGCGGTGCTGGCGCGAGTCGGCATAGGCCACGCGCCCCAGCCCCTGACCGGAGGACGGTACTTTGGGCAGATGGGTCAGGCCGAAGTTTTCCACCGGACGCCAAGCCGTGGGCTTTTCATTGGCATGAAACTGCCGATTGAACAGCGCCTGCCAGTCGATCACCATGTCGCCGGTGATTTCGACCATCACCTCATGCCACTGGCTGACCGGCTTGTCAGGCTCCCAGAACTCATCGGTCACGCCGGTGCCACCGACCACCGCCAGCCGCTTGTCGACCAGCAACAGCTTGCGGTGATCGCGGTACAGATTGCGAAAGCCGCGGCGCAAGCCGATCGGGTTGTAAAAACGCAGAATCACTCCGGCATCGGTCAACCGCTGACGCAGGCGCGAATCAAACGCCTGGGCGCCGTAGCCATCGAACAGGCAACGCACGATCACCTTGCGCTGCGCAGCCTCGACCAGCGCCTTGACCACCGCGTCGGCGCAATGGCCGGCTTCGACCAGGTACAGCTCCAGATCGACCTGCTGTTCAGCCTTATCGATGGCGGCCAGCATGCGCGGAAAGAAATTCGGACCGTCGATCAATAACTCGAACCGGTTGCCGTTACGCCACGGAAAAATCGCCCCGGCCATATTCAGTACGCCGCAACGATCGATACAGCGTGATCGGCGTGCAACAGACGAATGAAATTGAACATGCGGACTCCGGAGCATGAAGGGACAACCTGTCGGCTGTCAGACCGCTGCCAATCAACCCGGTTCGCCGCCCATAGTCAAGGCGCCTGCAATAACCGGCAGCCCTGCCGCTCGCCCAGCCACATGGCCCGGTTGCTGCGGCCCATGCCGCTGGCGGTCACGGTGCGGGTGGCCGCATCGTCGCTCAGGGTGCCGGGCACGTACTGTTTGACGTAACCACGGCAATACTCGGCCGGATTGCCCGTGACATAACGGCACGAGCAGTACTCCTTGGCCGTGTAGGCGCTGATGATGTCGGGAAAGGCCTGCAAGGCGACCCGCTGCTGCCACAGCCACACCACCAGCGCCGCCATGCCCAGCAACAACAGGCTGACCAGAGGGTGACGACGAATAAAGCCTTTGCGCGTGTTCATGGCTGTACCTGCGTACCAAAGGCGGCCAGCGCCAGTTGCAGCAGCCGGTCGTGGCTGTAGCTGCCATCGCGGTCGTCGCCGTAACGCACGATCAACAGATTGGCGCTCGGAATGACATACAGCGCCTGGCCCCAATGCCCCAGGGCGGCGAAGGTATCGGCCGGCGCCTGCGGCCAGGGACCCGGCGCACCGCTAGAGGTGCGATTGAGCCACCAGTGACCGCCGATGGCATCGTTGCCGGCGTCGCTATCGGGCCCGGCAAAGGGCGTTAGCACAAAGTCGATCCAGGCTTGCGGCAATAATTGCGTATCACGCCAGCGCCCCGAACGCTGCATCAACAGCCCGACACGCGCCAGGTCGCGGGCACTCATGTACAGGTAGGACGAACCGACGAAGGTGCCGCTGGCATCGCTTTCCCAGACCGCACTGCGAATGCCCAGCGGTTCGAACAGCGCGGTCCAGGGATAATCGCCATAGGCCTGGGAGCCGACCATGCCCTTAAAGGCAGCGGCCAGCACCGTGCTGTCGCCGCTGGAATAGCGCCAGGCCGTGCCCGGCGCCCAGGCCGCGCCGTGATCGGCGGTGAAGCGCGCCATGTCCTGTCGGCCACGGGTATAGAGCATGGCCACCACTGAGGAGTTGAGCGGTGCGTATTCGTAGCCTTCCTGCCAGCCCAGCCCTGAAGCCCAATGCAGCAAATCCTCGATGGTCACGCGCGGGTGCGCCTTGAAGGGCGGGTAAAAGCTTGCCACCGGGTCCTGCAACCTGAAACGCCCTTCGCCAAACGCCACGCCCAACACCGTGGCCAGCACACTTTTGCTCACCGACCAGGTCAGGTGCGGCGTCTCGGCCGTGGTTACCCCGGCATACCGCTCATAAACGATTTGCCCGTCGCGCACCACCAGCAACGCATCGCTGCGCACACCTTGACGGCTGACCTCGTCACGCGGCGCAAAGGCATAGGTTTCCAGTGCCTGCACGGCGCTGCTGGCCGTCACGGGGGCAACGGCCCATTGCGGATTCGGCCAGCTTTCGGCCTGGCTGGCATTTGCGCAAAGGCTGATTGACAGCAACAGAACCAGACGCTGGATCATCGGAGGTTTTCCGGAAAAACGGTGGAGGCAACGCTAGCAGGCGTAAATGACAAAACGTCAACCACCCCGAAACCCCTCGTAACACAACCATCACCAAAGCTTCATGGGCATGACACGGCGCCTCCCTAGCCTGCATCTACAGCAAAGCGCTTGGACACATCAGTCGATCAGCCCTACAGGCTGGCTCCCGGAGAGTTCGCATGACCCAGATCGCTCGCATTCGTGAAACCCGCTCCGAACGTCGTCTTCAGGCCGAACGCCTGACCGGACCGCGTGCCCTCCAGGAAGCTCAGGCCTTGCGCTTCAGCGTTTTCAGCCAGGAATTCAATGCGCGCCTGAAGGGTGCCGAACTGGGCCTGGACATCGATGATTACGATGTCCATTGCATGCACATCGGCGTGCGCGACCTCAGCACTGGCCGACTGGTCGCCACCACGCGCCTGCTCGACCATAAAGCCGCCGATACCCTGGGCCGCTTTTACAGCGAAGAAGAATTCAACCTGCACGGCCTGCGCCATCTGCAAGGGCCGATCCTGGAACTGGGCCGCACCTGCGTCGACCCGGCCTATCGCAACGGCGGCACCATTGCCGTGCTCTGGAGCGAACTGGCCGAAGTGCTCAACGAAGGCCATTACAGCTACCTGATGGGCTGCGCCAGCATTCCGATGCAGGACGGCGGCGTGCAGGCCCACGCCATCATGCAGCGCTTGCGCGAACGCTACCTGTGCAACGAACACTTGCGCGCCGAACCCAAGACTCCGCTGCCCAGCCTTGATGTACCCGGCAACGTGATCTGCGAAATGCCGCCCTTGCTCAAGGCCTATATGCGCCTGGGCGCCAAGGTCTGTGGCGAACCCTGCTGGGACCAGGAATTCCAGGTGGCCGATGTGTTCATCTTGCTCAAGCGCGACGAGCTGTGCCCGCGCTACGCCCGCCATTTCAAGGCCGCCGTGTGATGAGTCGGGTGCGCAGCCTTGCGCGGGTGACCCGAGTGCTGCTGGTGATTGCCGCAGGCTTATTGATGGCCAGTGTGGTTGCAATGCTGGAGCGTCTGAAACTGGGCGGCTCGATGGCGCTGCGCCAGCGCTGCAGCCGCTGGTTCATGGCGCGCCTGAGCAATGCCCTGCCGTTTCGCGTCACGGTGATTGGCGAGGTGCCGCGCCAGCCGATGCTGTGGGTCTGCAACCACGTGTCGTGGACCGATATCCCGCTGCTGGGCCGGCTGGCGCCGTTGTCGTTTCTGTCCAAGGCCGAGGTGCGCACCTGGCCGATTGCCGGCTGGCTGGCGCTCAAGGCCGGAACCCTGTTTATTCGCCGTGGTGCCGGCGACAGTCGTCTGGTGCAACGCCAGATGAGCCAGCATCTGCAACAAGGCAGCCCGCTGCTGATCTTCCCCGAAGGCACCACCACCGATGGCCGCAGCCTGCGCACCTTCCATGGCCGCCTGCTGTCCAGCGCCATCGACGTTGACGTCGACCTGCAACCGGTGGCGATCCAGTACCTGCGCAATGGCCAGCCGGACACCCTCGCACCGTTCATTGGCGATGACGATCTGCTCTCGCATATTCGCAGGCTGTTTGCCCATGAACAGGGCGAAGTGCGCGTGCACCTGCTCAAGCCGATTGCCAGTGCCGGGCAAGAACGTGCAGCGCTGGCCTGGCAGGCGCAGCAGGCGGTTCAACAAGCGCTGTTTGGTGCAGCCACTGTCACTGATGTGCCGGTCGAACTGCCGGCCTCCTCCGCCAGAGCCGCCTGAGCAAATTCCTGTAACAGCGGATAAAACGCCTCGAAATCGGCACTCAAGGGCTCGTACAGGTCAGGCAATTGCTGCATGGCCTCGAACAGCCCCGCCGGCCGGGTCAGGCGCCGGGCAATGCCGTTCAAGGCCATCTCGACCACGTCATAGTCCTGATATGAACCCAGCCAGTCCTGCGCGGCCATGCGCGGCGCGATCAGCGCCAGGCGCTCTGGCAGCTCGGGCTCGGCGGCCAGTACGCGGTAGACCTTGCCGGTAAAGTCCGACAACGGGATAGCAGCATAGCGTTGCCAGTCGCGCGCCAGGCAATGGTCGAAAAACACATCCAGAACGATCCCGGCATAACGCCGCTGCTCACGCGCAAAGCGTTGCAGCGCGGTGCGGGTCAACGGGTGCTGGTCGGTAAATACATCGATGCGCCGGTGCAGGCGGATCGAAGCTTCCAGTTCCGGGGCAAAGCGCCCTGCCAACGGACCTTTGACGAAATCGCCATACAGGCTGCCGAGCAATTGGGCGGGCCGCTGGCCGCCAAGATGAAGGTGTGCGAGATAGTTCATGGGGCAAGCCTACGCCGTAAGCCAGGGTAACGGCCACCATATCGTTATAACCCGATATACCGATTTATCCAGTCCTCAGTCCTTCTTGATATTTTCATATCGCTAAATATCGATATAAGGTTCGTCGTATCGCGATACACCGCTACAACCCCTTGAGAACGACATGCCTATCGACCTCGACGACATCATCAAAGCCCTGGCCCATCCGGTTCGCCGCGAGATTCTGCTCTGGCTCAAAGACCCGCATGCCTGCTTTCCAGGCCAGGAGCACTCGCTGGAACACGGCGTGTGTGCCGGCCAGATCGATCAGCGTGCCGGGCTTTCACAATCCACCGTGTCTGCTCACCTCGCCACGTTGCAACGCGCAGGCCTGATCACCAGCAAGAAAGTCGGCCAATGGCATTTCTTCAAACGTAATGAAGAAACCCTGCAGGCTTTCGTCAAAGCGTTGGTGAACGAACTCGACGCCCCGCGTTGACCCTGATTTACCTTCCGCCAGACCGCCACTACCGATCTGGCTCCTGCGACGCATTGAGGGCATTTTGAATGACGACACTCTTTGACCCGATCACCGTGGGCGACCTGCACCTGCCCAACCGCATCATCATGGCGCCACTGACCCGCTGCCGCGCCGACGAAGGCCGGGTGCCCAACGCGATCATGGCCGAGTACTACGTACAGCGCGCCTCGGCCGGCCTGATCATCAGTGAGGCGACTTCGATCACGCCGATGGGCGTGGGTTATCCGGACACTCCCGGCATCTGGTCGAACGATCAAGTGCGCGGCTGGAGCAATGTCACCAAGGCGGTGCATGGCGCCGGCGGGCGTATCGTGGTGCAGCTCTGGCATGTCGGGCGTATCTCGCACCCGTCGTACCTGAATGGCGAGGCACCGGTCGCACCCAGCGCGGTAAAACCTGCAGGCCATGTCAGCCTGGTGCGCCCGCAGGCCGATTACCCGACACCCCGCGCTCTGGAGCTGGCCGAGATCGGTGATGTCATCGATGCCTATCGAGTGGCGGCTGAAAACGCCAAGGCCGCCGGTTTCGACGGGGTGGAAATCCATGCCGCCAACGGTTACCTGCTCGATCAGTTCTTGCAGAGCAGCACCAACCTGCGCACCGACGTATACGGCGGCTCGCTGGAAAACCGTGCTCGCCTGCTGCTGGAAGTGACCGATGCGGTCATCGATATCTGGGGCGCCGGTCGCGTAGGCGTACACCTGTCGCCACGCGCCGACTCCCATGACATGGGCGACGCCAACCTGGCTGAAACCTTCGGCTATGTGGCAACAGAACTGGGCAAGCGCAACATTGCCTTTATCTGCGCCCGCGAACGCGATGCCGATGACAGCCTTGGGCCACAACTGAAAAAGCAGTTTGGCGGCGTGTACATCGCCAACGAGAAATTCACCAAGGCCAGCGCCAATCAATGGCTGCAAAGCGGCAAGGCCGATGCGGTGGCATTCGGCGTGCCGTTCATTGCCAACCCCGACCTGCCCGAGCGGTTGGCTCAGGATGCGCCGCTGAACAAAGCCAATCCTGAGACCTTCTATGGCAACAGCCCGGTCGGCTACATCGATTACCCACGCCTGTAATCGACAGGACAAAACCCTGGCAAGCCAGGGTTTTGCCCGTCAGGGCGGTCAGGAAGGCTTGACCATGCCCAAAATATTGCCTTCGGCGTCGGTGACCGTACCGTCGGGATGCTGCCAGCGGCCATCGGGATATTTCACCGTACCGTCTGCCAGCTTCCAGGTGCCGTCCTTGTACTCAATGCTGCCATCGGGATGGGTTGTCGAGCCGTCGGCATGCACGGTCGTGCCATCGATGTTCTGCACGCTGCCATCCACATGCCTGACCGACTGACCTTGCGCATCGACGACACTGCCATCGGGCCAGGTGGTCGTGCCGTCGGGGTTGAATACGCTGTGGAGCGGGTGAATCAGGCCCAGCACGCCGGTCGCTGTATTAACGATCGACAACAGTCGATCAAGCCGCGAGGGCGGTGTCGGCACAACCGGCATACTGCTGCGGCTCAGAGGTTTTAACGGCTGGCCGGCCACGTGCCTGACCGCAGGCCTCTTCGGCCGGGTGTCAGGAACCTTGCCCGAGCCGCCGGCGGTGACCGGAGGCTTGACCAGGTTGTCCTTTTTTACCGTCGGCTTCTTGATTGGCGGCTTGAAGCGTTGATCGGCACTTTTATCCTCATCGACTTCAACGTTATCGATGTATTCGATATCTTGCTCAACGGTCGCCAGAGCGCCCGGTATATCCTTGATTCCATTCATGCTAAGGCCCCATTGGGTTTGACAATGGGCTTACTGTACGGTGGCGTTGCCGCATCAATTCGCTACATATGTAGTGCAGCGAATTTATTCCGGACCGAAATCAGGGACGGGTATTAAGCCGCTGAGAAAGGCTCTGCACCTGGCCACTCAGCGCGTTGATATTGCGTGTCACCTGAGCACGAAAGGCATCGAACTCGGCGGTATTGGTTGCGCTCGAAGCCTGTGCAGAGCCTGAAGCGACGCGGCTGTCCTGCTCGCTTCTGATCACCAGCAGTTCCTGTTCAAGACGCTCGATGGCGGCCGCCGGATTGTCTTGCTTCTTGAGGTTCGCGACATCCGTCCCCAGGCTCTTGAGCTGTGCCTCAAGCTTGCTCTGGTCACCTTGGGCGGCCTTGATCTGCTCGGGCAGCGCCTGTTTGAACGTAGTCAGCTCGGTTACCAGGCCCTTGAGCTGTTCCTGCAACTGGGCCAGTTCGTCCTGCTGGCGAGTGGACTGGGTGCCGATCAGTTCCAGGCGCTTGTCCAGGCTGCCCTGTGCGCCCTGGGCATTTTCACGCGCGGCGTCCTGCTCTTGCAGTTGCGTTTCAAGCAGCCGGATACGCTGCTTGAGCGCCTCGCCATCGCTGCTCAAGGCTTCGGTGGCCACCATCTTGCCGGAGATGTCCTGCAAGCGGCCGGCTGCCTCTTCGCTGATGCGCGCAAAGCTTTCCTGGGTTGCGACCAGTTGCTGTTCCATCAGCGAGATCTGCTGAAAGCTCCACCAGCCCAGCCCGCAGAACGCGATGACAAGCGCCCCGACCAATGCCCACAAGGGCCCGGTGCTCGGACTCTTGACCTTGACCACCGGCGGGGTGCGCGAATACACCGTAGTGCGCTCGCGCGCGCCGCGGGTTTGCACGAAGTCGTCATCGTCGTCATCCCTGGCACTGAGGTTAGGAATGTCATCGACGTCGTCGTGGGGATCTTTGCGCATAAGCAACCCTTTCAAGAACGGTTAGAAGCAGGCGGGGAGTATAAACGGCCCAGCCTTGCGAACAGGCGGCACAGCGATCAGTGACCTTGACCGGTTTGCCACCAGGCACAGAATTCATCCAGTGCCGCCCACAGGCTGACCTGCGGCTCGTAGCCCAGATAATGCCGGGCACGGCTGATATCCAGGGTGAAATCCTTGTTCATGACCTGCATGCCGAGGCGCGACAGGGTCGGCTCCGGCCGGCCGGGCCACAACAGGCAGGCACCTTCGTTAAGCGCCGCCAGCGTATAGGCCAGGCCGTACCCGCGATAGCGCGTGACTTGCGGCAACTGCAGGCGGCGCATCACATAGTTGATGGCGTCCCATAACGGTACCGGCTGGCCATTACTGATGTTATAGGCCTTGCCCAACGCCGCGGAACCGGCCAGCAAACTGCTGAACAGCGCCTGGTTGAGGTTGGCCATGCTGGTGAAATCCACCTTGTTGAGGCCGTTGCCAACGATCGACAGGCGCTTGCTGCGCTGCATGCGCAACAAGCGGGGGAAGATACTGCGATCGCCCGCGCCCGTCACCAGTCGCGGCCGCAAGGCGATGACCTGCAGACCGAACTCCTGGGCGCCGAAGACTTTTTGCTCAGCCAGCATCTTGGTCGCCGCATAGGCATTCCCCAACCGCCGCGGCACTTGATCTTCCTTGAGGCCCAGGTGCGAGCGGCCGTCAAAATAAATCGATGGCGACGACAGGTGCACCAGCCGCCGGACTTTCTGTTTCAGGCAGGCCTCGACGACATTCTCTGTGAGCTGCACGTTGGCCTGCTGCAAATCCTGACGACGGCCCCAGACGCCTACCGCCCCTGCGCAATGCACCACGGCATCGACATCGCGGCACATCACCCGGACCTGCTCGGCATCGCCCAAGTCGCCCGGGATGAACTCGGCGCCCTGCATGATCAGGTGCTCCAGTGCCTCACTGCGCCGGGCATTGATCCTGACGCTCAGGCCACGCTCCAGGGCGTGTTGCGCAAAGCGCCCGCCGATGAAGCCGCTCGCGCCGGTGACCAGAATCTTCATTGACCGCTCCCTTGACACTTTCGACGCAAACCGCGACACAAACATTAACCAGTGGGCAATGACGCTCCATCAGGCCCGCGCGGCACCAGCCATTGACCGGACTGTTGGGCCAGGTGCTCTGTCAGCCGGGTCAGCAACTGGCCGCCATTGCGCCAATGATGCCAGTACAACGGCACTTCGATGCAGCGTCCGGGAAACAGATCGCGCAATGTGCCGCCGTGTAGCTGCTCGCGCACTTGCAGGTCGGGCACCATGCCCCAGCCCAGCCCGGCTTCGAGCATGCGCACGAAGCCTTCGGACGAGGGGCACAGATGATGCTCGAAACCGCCATG
Source organism: Pseudomonas sp. HP_08 (assembly GCF_055284095.1). Taxonomy (NCBI): domain Bacteria; kingdom Pseudomonadati; phylum Pseudomonadota; class Gammaproteobacteria; order Pseudomonadales; family Pseudomonadaceae; genus Pseudomonas; species Pseudomonas sp. HP_08. The sequence goes on from NZ_JBTOQC010000001.1 coordinate 246,053, forward strand.
CAGGCCAAGCGCTGCCAGGTAGCGATGCTGCAAGGTGTCGTCGGGGCCGAACACCAGCGCGGGCGCCTGGGCCAGCCCCGCCGGGTCCGGGCCGGCGCTAAAATGCCGCTCGATAAAGGCGGGGCTGGCCACCGCCAGATAGCGCATCGCCCCGATGGGCAGGCTGCGCGCACCGGCCACCGGGCGTTCGCTGGCACACAGGCAAGCGGCCACTTCACCGGCGCGCATGCGTTTGAGGCCGACGTCCTGGTCTTCTACCACCAGGTCGAGCAACAGACGATGACGAATGCAGAACTCGCCCACCGCCGTGGCCCACCAGGTGGCCAGGCTGTCGGCATTGAGCGCGACGCGCAGGCGCTCGGGCATGGCCTCTTCGTCCAGGCTCGGCACCTGGCCTTGCAGGTCACGCTCAAGCAGCCGCACCTGTTGCACATGGTTAAGCAGCCGCCGGCCGATCTCGGTCGGTCCCGGTGGCGTGGCGCGCACCAGCACCGGCTGGCCGACGCGCGCCTCCAGCAACTTGATGCGCTGCGACACCGCCGACTGCGACAAACCCAACACCTGAGCGGCGCGCTCAAAGCCGGCCTGTTCGACGACGGCGGCAAGGGCGGCCAGAAGCTTGTAATCGAACATCACTTTTCCTAATGAGTAATGAGCAGGATTGATTTTTCTTATAACCCCAATCCGCGCAGAATCGCCAGCTCAACCTGCTCCCGGACAATTTCCCCATGTGGCAAAGCTATATCAACGGCCTGTTGGTCGCCCTCGGACTGATCATGGCGATCGGCGCGCAGAACGCCTTTGTGCTGGCTCAGGGTCTGCGTCGCGAACATCACATTCCTGTGGCCTTGCTGTGCATTGTTTGCGATGCGCTGCTGGTAGCCGTCGGGGTCTTCGGCCTGGCCAACCTGCTGGTGCAGAACCCGACCCTGCTGGCGGTGGCGCGCTGGGGCGGCGTGGTGTTCTTGAGCTGGTACGGCCTTCAGGCGCTGCGCCGGGCCTGCTCTCGCCAGAGCCTGACCCACGGCGCCAACCAAGGCGTCAAATCACTACGCACCGTGTTGCTCAGCGCGTTGGCCGTCACTTTGCTGAACCCGCATGTTTATCTCGACACGGTGTTGCTGATCGGCTCGCTGGGCGCCCAGCAAAGTGTCCCCGGCGCCTACGTGTTCGGCGCCGCCAGCGCCTCCTTTATCTGGTTCTCGGTGCTGGCAATCGGCGCTGCCTGGCTGGCGCCCTGGCTCGCCCGCCCCGCCACCTGGCGGCTGCTGGACCTGATGGTGGCAGTGATGATGTTCAGCGTTGTGGTGCAATTGATCCGCAGCGCATGAAAGGCGCTTATGCCTTTTTATCGAAAACCCTTGAACCCCTATTCCACACAGTTGTTGCGTGGTTATGCTTAAGGGCCGGTGCTATGATCCGGGGTCTGCGTCGCAAAAGAGTAGAAAACTCCCGGCGCATGTTGTTGTAGACGGCCGCACCGTGAGTGGCCTCGCGATATTCGCACTCGACCTGAAAGGAGATAAACCATGGCTTTTGAATTGCCGCCGCTGCCTTACGCAAAAGACGCACTGTTGCCGCACATTTCCCCGGAAACTCTGGAATATCACCACGACAAGCACCACAACACCTACGTCGTGAACCTGAACAACCTGGTCCCTGGTACCGAGTTCGAAGGCAAGACCCTGGAAGAGATCATCAAGTCCTCTTCGGGCGGTATCTTCAACAACGCGGCCCAGGTCTGGAACCACACCTTCTACTGGGAATGCCTGTCGCCAAACGGCGGCGGCGAGCCTACCGGTGCACTGGCTGACGCCATCACCGCTTCCTTCGGTTCTTTCGAGAAATTCAAGGAAGAATTCAGCAAAGTCACCATCGCCACTTTCGGCGCTGGCTGGGGCTGGCTGGTGAAAAAGGCTGACGGTTCCCTGGCCCTGGCCAGCACCATCGGCGCCGGCAGCCCGCTGACCAGCGGCGACACCCCGCTGCTGACCTGCGACGTCTGGGAACACGCCTACTACATCGACTACCGCAACCAGCGTCCGAAGTACGTAGAAGCGTTCTGGAACCTGGTGAACTGGGACTTCGTGGCCAAGCAATACGCCGCCTGATCCCCCGTTGCACACAAAAAACCCGGCCAGTCCGGGTTTTTTGTTGCCTGCACAAAATACAGCGCAAAAAATGCCCTACTGCTTTGTAGAACGTCAGAAAGCGATAGCGGAGCAATATCACTTTTTGTATCGTGCTATTTCTCGCTCAAGTTCTTGGCGTATGCGTCCGACATTATGAGACGCCCTTCCCTGCGCAAGGAGGCAATGGCAGCGTAACCCGGCCAGTTGTTGGTTTGCCGGCGTCGCGGGTTGTTCAAGGTGTGTTGATCAGCAAGCTCCCGGAACCGATTAAAGGAATGAGCATTTGAAGCTGGAATTCAAACACAGCCTGTCGGTGAAGCTACTGCGTGTCGTGCTGCTGGCCGCGCTGATCGTAGGCGTTGTACTGAGTTGTGCGCAGATCGTCTTCGATGCCTACAAGACTCGCCAGACCCTGGCGTATGACGCCGAACGCATTCTCGATATGTTTCGCGACCCGTCGACTCAGGCGGTGTACAGCCTTGACCGCGAAATGGGCATGCAGGTCATCGAGGGTCTGTTCCAGGACGGCTCGGTGCGCCAGGCATCCATCGGCCATCCCAACGAAACCCTGCTGGCGGAAAAGGAACGCCCGCTCAAGGAATCTTCGAGCCGCTGGCTGACCGACCTGATCCTCGGCCAGGAGCGCAGTTTCACCACACAATTGATGGGCCGCAGCCCCTACAGCGAATACTACGGCGACCTGCGCATCACCCTGGACACCGCCAACTACGGCGAAAGCTTTCTGATCAGTGCGCTGATCATCTTCGTGTCAGGAACCTTGCGCGCGCTGGCACTGGGTCTGGTGCTGTACCTGATCTACCACTGGATGCTGACCAAACCGCTGTCCAGAATCATCGAACACCTGACCGACATCAATCCAGACCGGCCCAGCGAGCATCAGTTGCCCTTGCTCAAGGGCCATGAAAAGAACGAGCTGGGTGTGTGGATCAATACCGCCAACCAGTTGCTGGCCTCTATCGAGCGCAATACCCACTTACGTCACGAAGCCGAAAACAGCCTGCAACGCATGGCCCAGTACGACTTCCTGACCGGCCTGCCCAACCGCCTGCAACTGCAGTTGCAACTGGACCAGATCCTCGACGCCGCCGGGCGCGAACAGCGCCGGGTGGCCGTTCTGTGCGTGGGCCTGGACGACTTCAAGGGCATCAACGAGCAATTCAGCTATCAGGCCGGCGACCAGTTGCTGCTGGCCCTGGCCGATCGCCTGCGCGCCCACAGTGGCCGGCTGGGCGCATTGGCCCGCTTGGGTGGCGACCAGTTCGCGCTGGTCCAGGCCGATATCGAACAGCCTTACGAAGCCGCAGAACTGGCGCAAAACATTCTCGACGGCCTGGAAGCACCGTTTGCGCTGGAGCAGCAGGAAATCCGCCTGCGCGCCACCATCGGCATCACCCTGTTCCCGGAGGATGGCGACAGCACTGAAAAGCTGCTGCAAAAAGCCGAGCAGACCATGACCCTGGCCAAGACCCGCTCGCGCAATCGCTATCAGTTCTATATCGCCAGCGTCGACAGCGAAATAAGAAGGCGCCGCGAACTGGAAAAAGACCTGCGCGAAGCCCTGCCACGCAATCAGTTGTTTCTGGTTTACCAGCCGCAAGTCAGTTATCGCGACCATGCGGTAATGGGCGTTGAAGCCTTGATCCGCTGGCAACATCCGGAACATGGCCTGGTCCCGCCAGACGTGTTTATTCCATTGGCCGAGCAAAACGGCACCATCATTGCCATCGGCGAATGGGTACTCGACCAGGCCTGCCGCCAACTGCGCGAATGGCACGATCAGGGCTTCGTCGAGCTGCGCATGGCGGTGAACCTGTCCACCGTGCAGTTGCACCACGCCGAGTTGCCACGGGTGGTCAACAACCTGCTGCAGATCTATCGCCTGCCGCCGCGCAGCCTGGAGCTGGAAGTCACAGAAACCGGCCTGATGGAAGACATCAGCACCGCCGCCCAGCACCTGCTGAGCCTGCGCCGCTCCGGCGCGCTGATTGCCATCGACGACTTCGGCACCGGCTACTCGTCGCTGAGTTACCTCAAGAGCCTGCCGCTGGACAAGATCAAGATCGACAAGAGCTTCGTACAGGACCTGATCGACGACGATGACGATGCCACCATCGTGCGCGCCATTATCCAACTGGGTAAAAGCCTGGGCATGCAGGTCATCGCCGAAGGCGTGGAAACCGTCGAGCAAGAGGCCTATATCATTTCCGAAGGTTGCCACGAGGGCCAAGGCTACCTGTACAGCAAGCCGTTGGCGGCGCGCGAATTGCTCACCTACCTCAAACAGGCCAGGCGCAGCAGCGCCGCAACGTTATAGAGCGGTCGTTCAGGCGTCATGGCGCCTGGATGACCGGCTTGCCGGTCACGCCGATTCATACCCCGAAAACTTTAGTTACATCCGCAGGGGCGATGCCCCCCGGTTTACGGGCGTTATGCCTTTACACCGAATGTGAATGTTTCGCATTATGTCGCAGCTTTTTCGGGCGCCCTCGCCACTTCCTCTCCTAGACGCAGGATTTCGTCATGATTCGTATGCCCCTGGCTAGCGCCAGTCTGCTGGCCATCGCTATCTCTCTCGCCGGTTGCGGCGAAGGCAAGGACAAGGCAGCCGCCCCGGCACCTGCCGCAGCCCCTGCTCCGGCCGCTGCACCAGCGCCCGCACCGGCTGCCGCAGCACCTGCAACACCAGCAGCACCCGCCGCGGCACAGACCAACGATGCAGCCGCCAAGGCCGTGGTCGCCAACTACGCCAACATCGTGCATGCGGTGTTCAGCGATGCCGAAGCGGGCGCCAAAAAGCTGCAGGTCGCCATCGACGAATTCCTCGCCACGCCGAACGACACCACCCTCAAGGCCGCCCGTGATGCCTGGGTTGCCGCACGCGTGCCGTACATGCAGACCGAAGTGTTTCGCTTCGGCAACACCATCATCGACGACTGGGAAGGTCAGGTTAACGCCTGGCCACTGGACGAAGGCCTGATCGACTACGTCGCCAAGGACTACCAACACGCGCTGGGCAACCCGGGCGCCAGCGCCAATATCATCGCCAACACCGAGATTCAGGTCGGCGAAGACAAGGTCGACGTCAAGGAAATCACCGCCGAGAAACTGGCCAGCCTCAATGAGCTGGGCGGTTCCGAAGCCAACGTCGCCACCGGCTACCACGCTGTCGAGTTCCTGCTCTGGGGCCAGGACCTGCACGGCAACGGCCCGGGCGCCGGCGAGCGCCCGGCCAGTGACTACCTGGAAGGTGCTGGCGCCACCGGTGGCCACAACGAGCGCCGCCGCGCGTACCTGAAGGCGGTGACCGAACTGCTGGTGGCCGACCTCGAAGAAATGGTCAACAACTGGAAACCGGGTGTGGCCGACAACTACCGCGCCACGCTGGAAGGCGAGTCGGGCGAGAACGGCCTGCGCAAGATCCTGTTCGGTATGGGCAGCCTGTCGCTGGGCGAACTGGCCGGCGAGCGCATGAAAGTTGCACTGGAAGCCAACTCCAGCGAAGACGAGCACGACTGCTTCAGCGACAACACCCACAACTCGCACTTCTACAACGGCCTGGGCATCCGCAATGTCTACCTGGGCGAGTACACCCGCACCGACGGCAGCAAAGTCAGCGGCCCGAGCCTGTCCTCGCTGGTCGCCAAGGCTGACGCCGCCACCGACACCACCCTGCGCGCCGACCTGGACAACACCCAGGCCAAGCTTCAGGTACTGGTCGACCGTGCCAACAAGGGTGAGCATTTCGACCAGTTGATTGCTGCCGGCAACACCGAAGGCAATCAAGTGGTACGCGACGCCATCGCCGCCCTGGTCAAGCAGACCGGCGCCATCGAACAGGCCGCCGGCAAACTGGGCATCACCGACCTGAACCCGGACAACGCCGATCACGAATTCTGATCATGTTGTAAGGCGTCAAACAGAATGCCGGTCAGTTCGCTGACCGGCATTTTTTATGGCTTCTTTTCGTAAAAAGCGTTGGTAAAGAGCCGCCTCGCACCGTGATCCGTCTGCAAATGCTGTAGGGCTATTCCGAAACGCTGTTCAGCGTATTGTTTGTCTTACTACTCCTGTCGACTATCGCGCCTTGATCCTGTTCAAGGCGCACCTGCATGTCTGATTTTGAATCCGGCCCTACCCCTCAAGACGCATCTGTTCTTCAAGCGCAAGACGATGAAGACAGAAATGTCGTCTGGTTATCACCTAGACCGCGTCCCACTGGCTTCCCTGCCTACCGATCACCACGACTGGCCCTACAAAAAGGCAATGATGTTTATCTGGATTTCATTTCTAAGGTGCGCGCACCTGAAAAGGTGATTCGCAGCTGCATGAACGTCGTACTCATAATGACCGTGCTATTTCTATCACCAATCATGTTCATGGATATCAGCGCCACTCTCACAGAGGACCGCCCGGCCTTTGGAATCTTGCGCATGCTGCTAGCAGACGGCACGATCATTCTGAGCGGTGCCACCTTGATGGCATGTGCATTGGCCGCCTCGATCGCCTGGAGCATCTGGACATCGACGCGTCCCTACCCTGTGCGTTTCAACCGCCAGCGGCGTGAGATGGCCTACATTAACGACGCTGATCAACCTCCTTACTTCATTCGCTGGGAGGAAGTCCTGGCATTTGTCAGAACAACGGAAATAGATACACACTCAGGCCCATTCCATTACTACGCCTTGAACATATGCCTGTGTGCGAAAGATGATGAAGAGGTGAACGTGCTGCTTTCATTTCACTCAAGCCTGGAGATGGCTATAGGGGAATGGGAGAGCATTCGCGTCTTCATGGAGAAGGGCCCGAAATTCTTGCCGGATACCGATGTGCTCAGTGAGATTCCCAAAGATGCGCTCGAGCTCTTTCGCCTGCAGCGTCAAATTTTTCGGGAGGACCATGGCTACCTGCACTATCTGTTGGGTTTTGTTCTACCCAACCTCCTCAGTGGATGGACCCTCTCTTTTCATATCGCTAAATGGATAAAGAAACTGCCCCGATCAGATCATTCAACAGAAATGGAAGAATGGTCACAGCCGATTCCATTCAAATCATGGAAGCGTCCGGACCCTTGGTGTCGCTACGAAACCTGGAAAATGAATAAATATTTTGAGGCGGGAGGCACTCTTGAGGACTACCAACGCGAAGTTGAAAGAGAGCTTCTTCTGGATGCAGCGGGAGAAGATGACTAAAGACACCAATTCGTAACAACAAATTGCACCAGCGCCAGCAAACGATAATCCCTCTTATTCAAACCCTATAGGGCTGTTAAGCTTGCTCGCCCTGATTTTTGGCTGTTTGCAGATTGCGTATGACTGTGTCGTTGCGTTCATCCCAGGCTTTGCTGTTAGCCCTGGCCCTGAGTGGGTGTGAGGACGCACCGCGTTTCACCCAGGCCGAGCCGGGTGAAGCATTGTCGGGCGGCGCTACGACCGTGCAGCGCAGCGACAAGAATGCCTTTTCACTGCCCTCGGCCAATCTGCCGCCGGTCAAACGGGTGGATTTCAGCGTTGGTAACAGCTTTTTCCGTAGCCCTTGGGTGATTGCTCCGTCGACCACCACTGCGCGCGACGGCTTGGGGCCGTTGTTCAATACCAATGGCTGCCAGAACTGCCATATCCGTGATGGTCGCGGTCATCCGCCACAAGCGGGCGACAGTAATGCGGTGTCGATGCTGGTCAGGCTGTCGATCCCTGATCGTGCGGGTTCTGCCGATATCGTGCAGCGTCTCGGTGTGGTGCCGGAGCCGGTGTACGGCACGCAGTTGCAGGACATGGCCGTGCCTGGTGTCGCGCCGGAAGGCAAGGTGCGGGTCGAATACGATCCGCTCACGGTGCGCTTTCGCGATGGCACCGAAGTGGAGCTGCGCCAGCCCACGTTGCGCATTACCCAACTGGGTTATGGCCCGCTGCACCCCGACACGCACATTTCGGTACGCATCGCGCCGCCGATGATTGGCCTGGGCCTGCTTGAAGCCATACCGGAGGCGGCGATTCTGGCCAACGCCGATCCCGACAACAAAGATGACGACGCGATTTCCGGGCGACCCAACTGGGTCTGGGATGCTGCTCGCCAGCAGGTCGCACTGGGGCGTTTTGGCTGGAAGGCCGGGCAGCCCAATCTCAACCAACAGAATGCCCATGCGTTTTCCGGAGATCTGGGCCTGACCACCCGTCTGCTTCCCGCCGATGACTGTACGCCGGCCCAGATCGCTTGCCTGCAAGCCCCGAACGGCAACGGGCCGCAGGGCGAACCTGAGGTCAGCGACAATATTCTGCGCCTGGTCGAGTTTTACACTCGCAACCTGGGTGTACCGGCTCGCCGCGATGTCGACGACCCTCAGGTGCTGGCCGGCAAGAACCTGTTTTTCAAGGCCGGCTGCCAGCAGTGCCACACGCCGCAGTTCACCACACGTGCCGATGCCGCAGAACCCGAGCTGGCCAATCAGATCATTCGTCCCTATACCGACCTGTTATTGCATGACATGGGCGAAGGTCTGGCCGACAATCGCAGCGAATTTCAGGCCACGGGCCGCGAGTGGCGTACACCGCCGTTGTGGGGCCTGGGGCTGACACAGACGGTCAGCGGACACACTCAGCTGTTACACGATGGCCGGGCCCGCAATGTGCTTGAAGCGATTCTGTGGCATGGCGGCGAAGCCCAGGCCGCGCAGCGTCAGGTGCTGGCCTTTGATGCAGAACAACGGGCAGCCTTGCTGGCCTTCCTTAATTCATTATGATTGCGTCCCTTTAACCAAGGAGCCAGAGATGTTCCGTCCCAAGTTGTTGTTCACCGGCCTTGCAGCCCTGGCCCTGGGCGCCTGTACGCCCGCCGACCCACAGGCGGTCACCTCGGCAGCCATTGCCAAGCAGGTAATCCTGCCGACTTACAGCCGCTGGGTCGAAGCCGACCGTCAGTTGGCGGCCAGTGCCCTGGCGTTCTGCCAGGGCAAGACCGACCTGCAAAGCGCACGCACCGATTTTCTCAAGGCACAAAAAAGCTGGGCCGAGTTGCAACCTCTGCTGATCGGTCCGCTGGCCGAGGGCAATCGTGCCTGGCAGGTGCAGTTCTGGCCCGACAAGAAAAACCTGGTCGGCCGTCAGGTCGAGCAACTGGTCAACGCCCAGCCATCGGTCAGCGTCGAAGAGCTGACCAAGGCCAGCGTTGTGGTTCAGGGCCTGTCGGCGTACGAGTACATTCTGTTCGACGCCAATATCGACATGGCCAATGCCGAGCAGAAAGCCCGTTACTGCCCGCTGCTGACCGCCATCGGCGAGCGCCAGAAGGTGCTTGCCGAGGAGATCCTCAATAGCTGGAACAGCAACGATGGCATGCTTGCGCAACTGAGCAAGTTCCCCAACCAGCGTTATGCCGACTCGCATGAAGCCATCGCTGAACTGCTGCGCGTGCAGGTCACCGCACTGGATACATTGAAGAAAAAACTCGGTACGCCGCTGGGCAGACAAACCAAAGGCCTGCCGCAACCATTCCAGGCCGATTCCTGGCGCAGCCAGGCATCGCTGAGCAGCCTGCAAGCCAGCCTGAGCAGTGCCGAAACCGTCTGGGCCGGCGTGGATAACAAGGGCTTGCGCGGCTTGCTGAAAAGCGACCAGAAGGCGCTGGCCGACAAGATCGATGCGGCTTACGCGAACAGCAAACAGTTGCTGTCGCAACTCACCCCGCCGCTGTCCGATTTGCTCGCCAGTGAAGCCGGGCGCCAGCAGCTCAATGCCTTTTATGACAGCCTCAATGTGGTTCATCGTCTGCATGAAGGCGAGCTGGCCAAGGCCTTGGGCATTCAGTTGGGATTCAACGCTAACGACGGCGACTGACCAGGAGGAAACAAATGATGTTGCGACGTCAGGCCCTGGCCCTTGGCAGCCTGTTGCTCAGCGCCTTCACCCTTGGCGGCTGGACCCTGTTTCGGCAAAAGGGCAGCAGCCCGTTGCTGTTGTCTGCCCGCGACGATGGCGACGGCAAGCACTATGCCGTGGGCTATCGGCTCGACGGCAAGGAGGTGTTTGCCACCGAAGTGCGCCTGCGTTGCCACGACATCATCAACCACCCCGATCTGCCGCTGGCGGTATTCATTGCCCGGCGTCCGGGGACTGAAAGCTACCTGATCGACCTGCGCGATGGTCTCTTGCTGCAAACCATCGTCTCACCGCCGGGCCGTCATTTTTATGGTCATGCGGTCATTCATCAAGGTGGTGAATGGCTGTACGCCACTGAAAACGATACCCGTGATCCTGGTCGTGGCGTGCTGGGTATCTATCGCTTCGTGAATGAGCGGCTGGTGCGCGACAGCGAGATTCCGACTCACGGCATCGGCCCGCATCAGGTGTCGTGGATGCCGGATGGCGAGACGCTGATCGTGGCCAATGGCGGTATCCGCACCGAGGCCGAGAGCCGGGTCGAGATGAACCTGGATGCGATGCAGCCCAGCCTGGTGCTGATGCAGCGCGACGGTACGTTGTTGAGCAAGGAAACCCTGGCCCAGCAGATGAACAGCGTACGTCATCTGGCAGTGGCCAGCGATGGCACCATCGTCGCCGGCCAACAGTTCATGGGCGATGCTCACGAGACTGCCGAACTGCTGGCAATCAAGCGACCCGGCCAGGCGTTCCAGGCATTTCCGGTGGCCGTCGAGCAACTGCGCGCCATGAACCATTACACGGCCAGTGTCGCTATTCATGACGACCTGCGCCTGGTGGCCCTCACCGCACCGCGGGCCAACCGCTTGTTCATCTGGGATCTGGACAGTGGCGCACTGCGCCTTGATGCGTCCATGCCCGATTGTGCCGGCGTGGGTGCGGTAACCGATGGCTTTGTGGTCACTTCCGGCCAGGGGCGTTGCCGTTTTTACGATTGTCGTCAGGCGGATTTGCAAGCCCGGCCTCTGGATCTGCCGAGTGCATTCTGGGACAACCACCTGCATTTGCATGTGGCTTAACAGCTCGTTGTCGCTCTGATCCGTGCCAGTACCGCATGGGCACTGGATTCATCGGGAATGACCAATGCCTCGCGCAGGCGTTCTTCCAGGCGCTGGTCACGGGTGCACAGTGCATTCTGCGCTTCAAGGTGTTCAGCCACTTCCTGCTGGCGCTGGCGGATGGCATCGAGCGAGTCTGCCGCCGCCTGAAGACGGGCGCTCGCCTCGCAATGCGTGGCTGAAAACTTGCGCCCCATCCCGGGGTTGCGAAACACGTCAATCTGCCGTTTGAGTAAACGCAGCGTATCTTCGCCGCTCTCCAGCGAAGTGCGCAGGGTTTCTACGCTTCTGGCGTATTGCTGCGAGACGCGCTCGTCTTCGGCCAGTACCAGTTCACATCTGCCGATATGAGCGGCGATCTCAAGGGCCAGTTCATTGTGCCCCAGCGCCAGGGATTTCTCGGCGTTGCCGGTCAGTTCCGCCAGCCGCCCGGCTGTCTGCTCGACCTCTCTGGCAGCAAGAATGTTCTTGGCCATCAGATTGGCAAGGCTCGAACGACCGATACTCACCTGCTCTTCGGCCTCACCAATCTCCTGGTCGAGTATGCGCAAGGCCTGCCGAGGCATGATGGCGTCATCTGCTTCATGGGTACTACCCCGCAGGGCGATCAATATTTTTGTCCAGATCATGCCCATGGCAATTCCCTTCTGCGCAGTCGCGAGATGAATGAAAACGAGAGATCCAACCGTTCAGGGAAAACGATGACATATGTATTGCTCCAGAGATGCCGGAAACACGCGACCAGGAAAGTAAGAAACTTCCACGCGGCTTGAAGTTTTACTCATGCAGGGGTGCATGGCAGTAACGCCCGGACGAAAAAAAGCCCCGGGCAGAAAACGCTCGGGGCTTGTCGGGTCACGCATGGATTCAGCCTCTTTGCCGGGTCCCCTGAGCCATGCTGTACAGAAACAGCAACAGATCATGATCGGGCTGAATCACCTGTTGAGGCTTCGCGATACGCGGCAAGGGACAGTGGCCCTCCCCGTGTACGGCGCTCAGAATTTTAGTGGCCGGCTGCTCCCAGGCAGCCGTTGCCACAGTTGCAGTCGCCAGGGCGGCTACAACGAATAAACCTCGAGCCATTTCTAGCTTCATTACTCCAACCCCTTGAGAGCGCTGCCAAACGCTGTCTGATAAAAGTAGATGAACTTTTCCCAGTCAGGGGTGTTGAATGACGAATGGCGTCGCAATTGCTTGATGTCGTGCAGCGCAGCACGTCGTGCGGTCAGGCGCTTGCGGGCTTTTTCCAGATCAAGCAACGCGACGTGCGCACGGGCCTGTTCGCCCTCACCGCTGACTTTTACAAACACGTGCTTGATGTACAGGCAACTGTGTTGCCAGCGACCCCGGTGCATGCGGGCCAGGTTATCGGCCAGGGTCTTTAGCATCTGCTCATGCAGCGCCTCGCCATAGCACTCTCGACCACCCGCCGCGTACCAGTCGTCAAGGGGCTCGTAACCCTCCAGGGCCTCGGTCACCAGCAGGGCTCGCCATTGCTGCTGCTCATTGCGCTCGGCACCGCAGAACACAGTGGTCGGCGCAGCTACACCCAGGCGGTGCAAACCTTTCAGGGCGTCACGTTCACGCAGCACCGTAGGGCGCCCGAACGGATACAGCCAACTGCGGTAGATATGCCCGGTCTGGCGCTTTATGTACCAGAGCCTGCCATCGTCACTCTGCACGCGCTGCACGCCGCTTTCGCCACCACGCCGCAGATTGGGCGGCTCGACCCACTCACCGTGCATACGCCAGAAGTGCTCGAACTCACTTTCAGACTCTGTCAGTACTGCCTGTCCCATCGTGCACACCTGTTCTGATTACTTCTTGCGCAACAAATAAACTCGCCACATTGCATACAGCGGGAGGAAATCCATTCGTTGCTGAATACGAAAACCGGCCTGTTCAAACTCGGCTTCCACCGTAGCGGCCGGTAACACAAAGCGGTTCTGGTAACTGTCCTCCCCATCGGCCTGTTCGCCGGAACGCTTGCGATCGCGTTCCAGGCGCTTGCGTTTCCAGGCCTTGAAGTTGCCATCTACCCATAACGAAACAATGACGCTATCACGGGTAACCCGCTGAAACTCCCGTAACAGAGCGATACGATGCTCTGCTTGACCAATATGGTGCATCAAGCGCATGCAAAAGATGCTGTCCACGGCATTGTCGGGCAGATCGATGGCAAAGGCAGATGTCTGCAAAGGTTGTACCCGTTGCACGATTTCAGCAGGTTGTGCCTTGCATGCGGTCCTGAGCATATCGGCCGAATTGTCGGCACCGATAATCAAGCGGTTGGGTTTTTCCGCCAGCAGCGGCCAGAAACGCCCGGCCCCGCACGGAAGATCCAGCACAAGCCCGGGGTCGCCGGCCAGGCGCAAGGCCTTGCGGGCCAATTGCTCATCGCGACGATGGGACATCTGACGCCACAATCCGTTCTGGTGTTTGCGCAGATATTGTTGGGCGTGGTCATTGTCGTATTTGCTGGAAAATTCCAGTTCAATGCGGTCGTTCATGTCAGCACTTCCCGATTCAGATGCCGGCCACAATAAGTAGCTTCGCGTCATCTTCAGGTCATGCGTTTGTGAAAAAAACGTACTGCGTCGAGCGTGGATGTTTCCAGAAATTACAAGAACTTACGAGTGTTTCAAGGGTGTCACAGGTGTGTACGACACTTTCTCGACATCGATACATTCAGGCCTGTGAGCTGTCTACCCGCTCTTTATGAGCGGGCAACTTCCAGGCTGACCTTGAACCGGCAACCATTGGGTTCCATTGGCGTCAGGCTCACGGTCCAGCCCTGGTTGGCACAGATACGCTGCACTAGCGACAAGCCAAGGCCCAGCCCTTCACCACGCTGCTCGTTGCCACGCACGAACGGTTCGAACATGGCTTCGCGCTTCTCCTCAGGAATGCCTACGCCGCTGTCCTCGACCATAAAGCCCTGTTCGTACAAGGTCAGGGCAATGAAACCGTTGTCGGTGTAATGCAGCGCATTGCGCAACAGATTACCCATGACGGCGAGCAGGAACGTGGCGTTGTAGCTCACATCCGGCAGTGGATCGATTTCGCACGGGTTGTAAATCAGTTGCAGCCCCTTGCTTTCAATCGGGCCACGCCATTGGGCAACCAGTTGCTCGGCGGCGCTGTTCAGCGTTGCCTTGGGCGTCATGGTGGGGTCTTCACGCTGGGTTCGGGCCAGCATCAGGAAGGTCTGCACCAGGTCGCGCATCTCTTCGCAGGCCCGGGCAATACGCTCGACCTGGCGCCTGGCGCGCTGGTCAAGTGCCGGATTTTCCAGGAGCAGTTCGCACGAGCTGGCCAGCACCATCAACGGCGTACGCAGTTCGTGGCTGACATCGCTGGTGAACATCCGCTCGCGGCTCAACGCCTGACGCAAACGCCCCAGCGTGGCATCGAAGGCCACCGCCAGTTCGCCGACTTCATCGGCTGCGTAATCCGGCGCCAGCGGCGGCGCCAGACCCAGCAACTGGTCGCGGTGCCGTACCTGACGGGCCAGGCGCGACACCGGCGCAATGACGCGCCGCGCCAGCACCCAGCCGAGAAAGACGGCCAGTGCCAGGGCCATGACAAAGCCCACCAGCACGACGGCAAACAGCACGCGCTCGCGCTCTTCGAAATCGCTCTGGTCCTGTAGCAACGCATAATGGCGGCCTTCGACCACCTCGATCATCGCGTGGTAGGACAGCGGCCCGCGAAACACTTCATGAAAGCCGGGCTCCAGATGGCGCAAGTCCTGGGGCAGGTCGAAATCGCCAGGGCCATTGCTGAAGTAGAACAACTGATCCTGTTTGGGCCGATGGCTCCAGTCGCTGACGCTGTCGGCCAGCAACAGACGATTGAGGTCGCCGCCAAGGCCTGCCGAAATCAGCTTTTCTTCGACCAGGTGGACCGTGGAAATAATGCCCACGGCGAACGATCCGGCCACCAGTGCACTCATCAGTGCAAAGGCGATGATGATCCGTTGTGCAAGACTCTGTTTAAACTCCATCCCGGCCCTCGGCCAAACGGTAGCCCACGCCATGCACGGTGTGCAGCAAGGCTTTGGGGAACGGTTTGTCGATCACCTGGCGCAACTGGTGCACATGGCTGCGCAGGCTGTCGCTGTCCGGGCAGTCGTCGCCCCACAGCGCTTCTTCAAGAATCTCGCGGCGCAATACGTGCGGGCTTTTCTGCATCAGTACGGCCAGCAGTTTGAGCCCGACCGGGTTGAGCTTGAGCAGGCGCCCCTCGCGGGTGACTTCTAGGGTATCGAGGTCATAAACCAGGTCGGCAACCTGCAAGGTCCGCCGCCCGCCGCCCTGGGCACGGCGCAGCACCGCTTCGATGCGGGCGGCCAGTTCCGAAAGCGCGAAAGGCTTGAGCAGATAGTCGTCGGCACCCGAGCGAAAGCCTTGCAGGCGGTCGTCGAGCTGGTCACGGGCGGTGAGCATGATCACCGGCGTATCGCGCCGGGCATCCTCACGCAGGCGTTTGCACAAGGTGTAGCCATCGATGCCAGGCAGCATGATATCGAGCACGATCAGGTCGTAATGTTCGGTGGCTGCCAGGTGCAGGCCTGAAAGGCCATCCTGGGCACAATCGACTGTATATCCCTTCATCCCCAGATAATCGGCCAGGTTGGCCAGAATATCGCGGTTGTCTTCAACCAGAAGGATTCGCATAGGGTTCTCCGCATGCAGTTAGGGCTGGCGCAGCTTAGGGGCTGTTGACGTTACAGTGCAAGCCGAAGCCACCCGCTACAGCCAGACATTAAAACGCCGCAATACATTTTCACGCGCCAGAATAAAAAGAACCCCGCACAGGGCGGGGTTCTTCAGGTGACGCTAAAGGGTGAAGCAGCTTACATCATGCCGCCCATGCCACCCATGCCGCCCATGTCAGGCATGCCGCCGCCGGCTGGCTTGTCTTCCGGGATGTCGGCGATCATCGCTTCGGTGGTGATCATCAGGCTGGCGATCGAAGACGCTGCCTGCAGAGCCGAGCGAGTCACTTTGGCCGGGTCCAGGATGCCCAGGTCAATCATGTCGCCGTATTCGCCGGTCGCAGCGTTGTAACCGAAGTTACCCGAACCTTGCTTGACCTTGTCGACCACAACGCTTGGCTCGTCGCCGGAGTTGGCAACGATCTGACGCAGTGGTGCTTCAACAGCGCGACGCAGCAGAGCGATACCCACGTCCTGATCGGCGTTGTCGCCTTTCAGGCCTTCGATAGCCTGCAGCGAGCGAACCAGAGCCACGCCACCGCCAGGTACCACGCCTTCTTCAACGGCTGCACGGGTCGCGTGCAGGGCGTCTTCAACGCGGGCTTTCTTCTCTTTCATTTCGACTTCGGAGCCGGCGCCGACCTTGATCACGGCAACACCGCCGGACAGTTTGGCCAAACGCTCTTGCAGCTTCTCTTTGTCGTAGTCGGAGCTGGTGTCACCGATCTGCTGACGGATCTGAGCGATACGCGAGTCGATGTCACCTTTAACGCCAGCACCGTCGATGATGGTGGTGTTTTCTTTGTTCAGCACGACGCGCTTGGCGTTACCCAGGTGCTCCAGGGTAGTGCTTTCCAGGCTCAGACCGATCTCTTCGGAGATAACGGTACCGCCGGTCAGAACAGCGATGTCCTGCAGCATGGCCTTGCGACGGTCGCCGAAACCTGGCGCCTTGACGGCAGCCACTTTAACGATGCCGCGCATGTTGTTCACAACCAGAGTCGCCAGGGCTTCGCCTTCGACGTCTTCGGCAACGATCAGCAGCGGACGGCCAGCTTTGGCAACGGCTTCCAGGACTGGCAGCATTTCGCGGATGTTGGAGATCTTTTTATCGACCAGCAGCAGCAGCGGGCTGTCCAGCTCGGCAACCATGGTGTCCGGCTTGTTGATGAAGTACGGCGACAGGTAGCCGCGGTCGAACTGCATGCCTTCAACAACCGACAGTTCGTTTTCCAGGCCAGTGCCTTCCTCAACGGTGATAACGCCGTCTTTGGTCACTTTTTCCATGGCTTCGGCAATGATGTCGCCGATGGAATTGTCAGAGTTGGCCGAGATGGTACCAACCTGGGCAATTGCCTTGGTGTCGGTGCATGGCTTGGACAGCTTTTTCAACTCGGCAACGATGGCGATGGTCGCCTTGTCGATGCCGCGCTTCAGGTCCATCGGGTTCATGCCGGCAGCGACGGCTTTCAAGCCTTCGTTGACGATGGCTTGAGCCAGAACGGTAGCGGTGGTGGTACCGTCACCGGCGTCGTCGTTGGCACGGGAGGCAACGTCCTTGACCAGCTGCGCGCCCATGTTTTCGAAACGGTCTTTGAGTTCGATTTCTTTGGCAACCGAAACACCGTCTTTGGTGATCAGAGGAGCACCGAAGCTCTTCTCGATGATCACGTTACGGCCTTTAGGGCCCAGAGTTGCTTTTACCGCGTCAGCCAGGACGTTAACGCCTGCGAGCATTTTCTTGCGGCCGGCATCGCCGAATTTAACTTCTTTAGCAGCCATGATCGTTATTCCTTAAATACTTTGTAGTAGAGGGAAATTGAGCGCGAAGGACTTAGCCTTCGATGACGGCAAGAATCTCGTTCTCGCTCATCACCAGCAGGTCTTCGCCGTCTACTTTCACGGTGTTGCTGCCGGAGTAAGGACCAAATACCACTTTGTCACCCACTTTCACGGCCAGCGCGCGGACTTCACCGTTGTCCAGAACACGGCCGGTACCTACAGCGACGATTTCGCCACGGTTAGGCTTTTCGGCAGCCGAACCTGGCAGCACGATACCGCCGGCAGTTTTCGTTTCTTCTTCGCTGCGACGGATTACGACGCGGTCATGCAGAGGACGAAGCTTCATTGTCGATCTCCTGATTTTGTTAATTACGTCCGGTGATGGCACCGGCGAGTTGTTTAATCCGGTCTGGCCGGGTACGGCTCGACGTGCGAACCGCAGAATACGGTCTGACGTTCAGTCAGAAACCTTTCGGTGACCCATACATAAGGGCACCCAAGGTGATTACAAGTGCAGCGCTCGAAAATTTTTACATCGGCTTTAAATGCACACGGCACCCGAAGGTGCCGTGCGCCCCGCAAACACGGGTCATTTATCGCGATGTTCGAACTCGCCTTCGATCACATCGGGTTGACGGGTAGGCGCATGAATCGCACTCGGGCGATCGGTGCCAGGCTGTTGCGGGGCATGCTGATAAGCCTGCAGGTCATCGGCAAACGCGCGCTGGCGCATGGCCTGGTCTTCGGCGCGCTTGCGCAGCTTGCCGATCAGCAGGCGGCGGGTGAACGGCAACAGGCAGACCACGGCCAGAATGTCGCTGAGAAAACCCGGCAACAGCAGCAGGCCACCGCCGACGGCAACCATCAGGCCTTCAAGCATCTGCTGGGCGGGCAACTGGCCACGCGCCAGGCTTTCACGGGCGCTCAAGGCCGTGGCGATACCGGCCACGCGCATGATGAACAGGCCAAGCATCGAGGTGGCCAGCACCAGCAGGAATGTCCACAGGAAACCGATGGACATGCCGACCTTCACCAGTATGAACAGCTCAAGCACCGGAAAAAGTAGAAAAAGCAGCAGAAAAACACGCATCAAATCTATTCCTCTACGGAAGAACGTCTTCCAATAGACTCTATTTGCAGCCGGAAAGTCGTTAAATCAAGCCCCGGATGTTTCAGGAGTCGGCCATTGCTGGGCGCGAGCCAGATAAACCAAGGCTTCGCGAACCTGTATCGGAGTGTTGCAGGTTTGCGCAAAGGGTAACCAGAACAAAGCCTGTCCAATACGCAAATGCAGGCCCTCGCTGTCGACACCGACCATCTGCGCAGGCTCGGTCTGCGGCAGACCCGCCAGTTGTACATAGTGGGCAATGGCCTGGGCATGATCCTGATTCATGTGTTCGACCATGCCGGTTTCGCTGGCCCCGACAAACGGGTTGGGCAAGGCGACATCGTCCAGCCAGTGAATCGCGCCGAAGCCGCCGATGTAGCGGTAACGCACCGGTGTCAGCACCCAGAAGTCGAAGTCGTGGGCGCTGTGATAGTTCTGCGACTCGGGAAAGTAGCGGTAATAGCGCTGGGCGGCCGCTTCGATGCTTTCAGGGTCGGTGAGCTTGTGCCCTTCGGCCATCAGTGTGATGCGCCCTACCGCCTGGACATTGGCAGCCTCGCGCTCGCCCACCAGCAACGAGCACTTGGGGTCCTGCAACAGATTATGCGTGTGCTGGGCGATACGGCTGATCAGGATCAGCGGCCGGCCCTGCCCGTCCAGGCAATAAGGCACCACCGAGCCGAACGGAAAGCCGGGCATCGATTTGGAGTGCGTCGACAGTACGCCGCGGTATTCGCGCAGCAGAAGCTCGCGGGCCGATCGAGAGGCTTTCACGCTCATCATGTCTCCTTCGCTTATGGTTTTGTGGCAGGCCAACGCTTGCAGGTCGACTGCTATAACTATGAGTCAACGGCATGCCCGCCATGCCATCACTATGACTTGTTCAATGGGCACGCACATGGAATTGAAAGGCAAGTTAATCATTATTACCGGCGGATGCCAGGGTCTGGGCCTGGCAATGGCGCGCAACCTGGCGTCTCGTGGCGCCAACCTGGCGTTGCTGGACCTCGACCAGAGCAAGCTCGATGTGGCGGTGGCGCAGCTTGTGGCGCTGGGCATCGAGGCGCGTGGTTACCTGTGCAACGTGGCCGATGAAGCGCAGGTGGTCTACACGGTGGCGTGCATTGCTGCCGACGGCGGCACGATTCACGGGCTGATCAATAATGCCGGTATCTTGCGCGACGGGCTGTTGGTCAAGGTCAAGGACGGGCAGATCAGCACCATGAGTCTGGCGCAGTGGCAGTCGGTGATCGATGTCAACCTGACCGGGGTGTTCCTGTGTACCCGCGAGGTGGTGGCCAAGATGGTCGAGCAGAACAGCCAGGGTGCGATCATCAATATTTCGTCGATCTCGCGGGCCGGCAACATCGGCCAGACCAATTATGCGGCGTCAAAAGCGGGTGTGGTGGCGGCGACCGTGACCTGGGCGCGCGAGCTTGCGCGCTATGGCATTCGCGTGGCGGCGGTGGCGCCGGGGTTCATCGAAACGGAAATGACTGCCAGCATGAAGCCCGAAGCGCTGGAGAAGATGACCTCGGCCATCCCGCTCAAACGCATGGGCACCCCTGAAGAGATTGCCCATGCGGTGGCGTTCATTCTGGAAAACGACTATTTCAGCGGCCGGGTGCTGGAGCTCGATGGCGCCATGCGCATTTGACCGCCACTGGATTTACCAGGTCACGCCAAACCCTGCGGTGTAACGGGTCTTGTCGACGTCGCCGTTGCTGGAGCCGCTGATGATGTCTTTCTCGGCCTTGAGGTTGAGCGAGGCCCAGTCGGTGACCTTGTAGCGCAGGCCGACTTCGACATCCAGCGCGTAATCGGCCACGCCGCTCAGCGGCTTGCCCAGTTCGCCGTTGGTGAAGAACTCGAACTTCTTGCCGACCAGATAGCGGTTGTAGTCCCAGGTACCGGCCACGGCGTAGAAGTTTTCCTTCTCGCCGTTGGAGAACTCGTAGTCGGTGCGGTTGAGCAAGGCGCCAACCTTGAAGGCGCCCAGCTCGTCGTCCCAGAACTGGTAGCCAGGACCGGTACCGACGGTGCGTTCACGGGTGAGGTCTTCGATCTTGTCGCGCTTGTAATTGACCCGGCCGTCCCAGAAGAACTTGTCGGTCAGGAAGTAATCCAGCGAGTACTCGGCGCTCCAGTTGTCAGTGCTGACCACATCGTCCTGCGTCTCGCGGTTGTATTCGCCCTTGGCGTTGTGGCGCCAGCGGTCGTGACGCGCCGAGGTCTTGAACGACAGGTTGTAGTCGTCGGTGTCGTTCTCGGCCTTCTGGAAGTCCAGCGCGGCATCGATATTGCCCTTCCAGACCAGGTCGGTGACCACAGGTTTCGGCTTGATGATCTGCTGGATGCTGGCAAGCTCGACGGTCTTGGGCGCAGCGCCATTGGCCAGCACCACCTTGCCGTCATCACTGGCTTGCAGCGACTGGGCGACTTCACCGGTGTACTGGTTCTGTTTGACCAGCAACGGCTCCTTGCTTTCAAGGGTCTTGACCTGAGCCCAGTCCAGTGGAATCGATCCACCGTAGTCGGTCTGCAACAGCAGCTTGCCGCCGTCGAACATTTTGATCGTGCCGGTCAGGCGGTCGCCATTCTTCAACCACACGGTGTCGGCAAGCAGTGGCGTAGAAGCGCAGGTTACAGCGAGGCACAACAGGGTTCTGGACAACATAAGCAACTACCGGGCTCTGGCGAAAAATCAGGCATTATCCGTCTGGCGCGCTTCAGGAAGAACGGCCGCGGGGCGCGACTATCACTGACCCCGCGAATATTCTGTAGTTCAAATCCTACTGACCTTACATCGAATAAACATGAACAAAACCGCACCTTCACCTGTCGACGACGCTGGTGGGCTCTCCCCTGCCGAAGCCCGGCGCACCGCGCTGTACCTGACCCTCAGCCAGGTCGCGCCAGGTTATGTCGTCAGTTATGGCGAGCTGGCCCAGCTGGCCGGGCTGGGGCGCGCGGCACGCTGGGTCGGGCGCACCTTGAGCCAGTTGCCGGAAGGCTCCAGCTTGCCGTGGCACCGCGTACTGGGCGCCGGCGGTCGGCTCAGCCTGCAAGCCGGCACGCCTTCAGGGGATGAGCAACGCGCCCGGTTGCGCGCCGAAGGCATTACCATCCGTAATAATCGTGTGGATATGCAACGCCATGGCTGGCATCTCATACAGCACAGCGGTTAGAGTGCGCCCTTTGTTTTAGTTACCTGAGGCAGTTCCCAGCTCATGCCCCGTAAAACCTGGCGCGCCGCGCTCGCCGCTTATGCCAGCCCGTCGACCTTAGTGCTGTTGCTGCTCGGTTTCGCCGCCGGCCTGCCTTACATGCTGGTGTTTTCCACCCTGTCGGTCTGGTTGCGCGAAGCCGGGGTAGCCCGCGAAACCATCGGCTATGCCAGCCTGATCGGCCTGGCCTACGCATTCAAATGGGTGTGGTCGCCGTTGCTCGACCAATGGCGCCTGCCGTTTCTCGGCAAACTGGGGCGTCGCCGTTCCTGGCTGGTGCTGTCGCAGACACTGGTGATCCTGGGCCTGATCGGCATGGGCTTTTGCGACCCTCAACAGCACTTGTCCTGGTTGATCGCCATTGCCGTGGTGGTGGCCTTCGCCTCGGCCACTCAAGACATCGCCATCGACGCCTACCGCCTGGAAATCGCCAACGACACCCAGCAAGCCGCCCTGGCGGCCAGCTACATGTCCGGCTACCGGGTTGCCGCCCTGCTGTCGACCGCCGGCGCCCTGTACTTTGCCGAAGGCTTTGGCTCCACCGGCTTTGCCTACAAGCACTCGGCCTGGACCGGCACCTATGTGCTGTTCGGCCTGTTGATGCTGCCCGCCCTGGCGGTCACTTTCATCATGCGCGAGCCACCGGTGCCGATGCGCACCCAACTGTCGGCGGCGCGCTATGGCTTTACCCACCAGCTGGCGTCGGTGTTCGTGCTGATTGTGCTGTTGGTGTCGGTGCCGGCGATGTTCACCCAGTTGTACAACACCGACTTTGCCAGCGTGTTGTTCGGCACCACCGGCTGGACCGACCTGCTGCTCGAAGACCGTGCCTTTCTGCGGGCGATTCTCTACACCCTGCTCACCGTGGCCTGTCTGTCGTCCATGGGCCGCCGCGGCCTGGCGCCGGTGCTGACGCCGATCAACGACTTCATCATGCGTTACCGCTGGCAGGCGCTGCTGCTGCTGGGACTGATCGCCACCTACCGGATGTCAGACACGGTGATGGGCGTCATGGCCAACGTGTTCTATATCGATCAGGGCTTTACCAAGGATCAGATCGCCAGTGTCAGCAAGATTTTCGGCCTGGTCATGACCTTGTTGGGCGCCGGTGCGGGCGGCCTGTTGATCGTGCGCTTCGGCATCATGCCGATCCTGTTTATCGGCGGCCTGAGTTCGGCGGCGACCAATATCCTGTTCCTGCTGCTGGCCGACATGGGGCCGAACGTGCAGATGCTGGTGCTGACCATCTCGCTGGACAACTTCAGTTCGGGACTGGCGACATCGGCGTTCGTGGCTTACCTGTCGAGCCTGACCAACCTGCGCTTCTCGGCCACTCAGTACGCGCTGCTCAGCTCGATCATGCTGCTGCTGCCGCGCCTGATCGGCGGTTATTCAGGGGTGATGGTGGAGAAGCTCGGCTACCACAATTTCTTCCTGATCACGGCCCTGCTGGGAGTGCCGACACTGATCATGATCATCCTGCAGTGGAATCGGGAGATTCGACCGCAGGATGAGGATGGGATCGCGCAAAACGAAAAAGGCTAGGCCCGGCGCTCAGACCTTGGACAGCGTCTTGGGCTCATCCTGTACCACGCGGATCACCCGTTGCGGGTAAGGAATCTCGATGCCGGCCGCCTTCAGGCGGTCGCGGGCTTCGATGTTGAACTTCGAAAGCACCTCGCCGAGGTCGCCAGTCTTGGTCCAGACCCGCAGTTGCAAGGTGATCGCGCTGTCACCCAACACGGTGACCACCGCCTGTGGCGCCGGGTCCTTGAGTACCCGTGGGTCATCAGCCATGTCCAGCAACACCTGCAACGCTTTCTTCAAATCAGCGTCGTAGTCGACACCCACGTCGAACGCGATCTTGCGGGTGGGCTGGCGGTTGGTGTTGGTAATAATGCCGTTGGACAGAATGCCGTTGGGCACGATGACCGTGCGGTTATCACCAGTACGCAGGATGGTGTGGAAGATCTGGATATTGTCGACCGTGCCAGACACATTCTGCGCTTCGATCCAGTCACCGATACGAAACGGGCGGAACAGCAGAATCAGTACTCCGCCGGCAAAGTTCGACAGGCTGCCTTGCAAGGCCAAGCCAATGGCCAGGCCCGCCGCACCGATGGCGGCCACGAACGAGGTGGTTTCGACCCCGATCATCGAGGCCACGCTGATGATCAGCAAAACCTTGAGAATGATATTGGCCAGGCTGCTGACAAAGCCTTGCAGCGCCTGATCGGCATTGCGCAGCGCCAGCAGCGCGCCGACCCGGTTGGTCAGGCGGTTGATCAGCCACCAGCCGATGCACAGGGTTACCACCGCCAGCAACACGCGGCTGCCGTACTGCATGATCAGCGGAAGCCAGGACTGGGAAACCTTCCACAGCTGATCCACTTCAGCATTCAAATCCATCGTTTACTCCTTGAAAACGGTCAATCGACAACACCTGAACCCACCCGCGCCAGGCGAGTGGCGTTCAGGAAATACAGACCGCTGTGACGCGCAGAGGCCGCGAGGGTTCCCCGGGCGGCCTCGATGACCATCAATCGCGGAAGTTGTTGTACTGCAACGGCAGCTCGGCATCGAAGGCGCGCAGCAGGGCAATGGCATCCTGCAGATCGTCACGCTTCTTGCCGGTAATGCGCAGTTGCTCGCCCTGAATGGCGGCCTGCACCTTGAGCTTGGCGTCCTTGATGTGCGCGACGATTTTCTTGGCCTGCTCCTTATCGATGCCTTCGCGCAGGGTCACTTCCTGTTTCACCAGCTTGCCCGAGGCATAGGCGTCCTTGATGTCCAGGCACTTGGCGTCGATCTTGCGCTTGACCAGCGACAGCTTGAGGATCTCGATCATGGCCTCAAGCTGGAAATCCGCTTCGGCAGTGAGCGTGATCGCCAGGTCCTTTTCCTTGAATTCGAAAGTCCCTTTGCCTTTGAGGTCGTAACGGCGGTCCAGCTCTTTGATCGCGTTGTCGACGGCATTAGTGACTTCGTGTTTATCCAGTTCGGACACTACGTCGAACGAGGGCATGTCTATTCTCCAATTGAACGGCGTGCGCGAAAAAACTGACGGGCACGCATGACTTGACGGTTTGAAAGAGCGGTCATTATAACGAGACTTTTCCAGCCTTCACTGCGAGCCTTGATGTCTGACCCCGATTTGCTGCACACATTTGCCCGGCACAACGCCTGCGGGCGCCGCCAATGACGACCTGGCACATTCTCGGTGCCGGCAGCCTGGGCGGGCTGTGGGCGACGCGGCTGGCCCGTGCCGGCCGGCCGGTGCAGTTGATCCTGCGTGATGCGGCGCGGCTGGCCGACTATCGCCATCACGGCAGTCAATTGACGCTGGTCGAACAGAATCGTTGCGAACACCTGTCGATCCCGGCCCAGGTCTGCGACAGCGGCGAGCCCATCGAGCGCCTGCTGGTGGCGTGCAAGGCCTATGACGCCGAACAGGCCGTCGCCCGCCTGGCGCCGCGCCTGAGCGCGAACGCCGAGGTCATCCTGTTGCAGAACGGCCTGGGCAGCCAGGAAGCGGTCGCCGCACAGATTCCCGCACAGCGCTGTATTTTTGCCTCCAGCACCGAGGGCGCCTTCCGCGAATCCGACTGGCGAGTGCGCTTTGCCGGGCATGGTTTCAACTGGCTGGGCGATGTGCGTAACCCCGCCGCCCCGCAGGCGTTGCTCGACGACCTGCAGGCCAGCGGCATCAGCCACGAGTGGACGCCAGACATCCTGACCCGCCTGTGGCGCAAGCTGGCACTCAATTGCGCGATCAACCCGCTGACCGTGCTGCATGACTGCCGTAACGGCGGACTGCTTGCGCACCCATGCGAAGTCGCGACCTTGTGCGAGGAACTGACCGAACTGCTGGAGCGCTGCGGCCAGCCGGCGGCGGCGCAGGATCTGCACAGCGATGTGCTGCGGGTCATTCAGGCCACAGGGGCCAACTATTCGTCGATGTACCAGGATGTCGCTCATGGCCGGCGCACTGAAATCGCTTATCTGCTGGGTTACGCCTGTGCTGCAGCGGCGCGCCATCAATGCAGCGTGCCGCATTTGCAGCAGTTGCATGAGCGTCTGCGCCGGCATCTGGCCGCCAAGGGTTTGCGTAGCGACTAGCCCGCGCTACCCTGCTGGCACAAACCGTCGCCGTGTGATCAGCCCATGCCCTTGCGTCAGCGCTTAGATAACCTGCCCGTAGGCCAGAAACTGCTGGCGGCCTTGCTGGTCCTGCTGACCACCGTGCTGCTGGTGGCCAACCTGACCTTTATCGGCGCGGCCTATTACATCTCTCAGGAAGCCATGGCGCCGCAGGCGTTACAAACCATCGGCCGCCTGATCAGCAGCGCCAACCTTAACGAGCGAGCGCTCAACTCGAGCGAAGATGCCCAGGCGCTGCTGACCGAGCTCAGAAACTACGGCCCGCTGCGCGCCGCCGCGATCTATGACAACGACGGCCAGCGTCTGGCGCAGTTGCAGCAGGGCGAAGTGCTCGATCTGCCGACCCGCTTCAGCGGCGTCGAAAGCTGGCGGCTGAGCGAGTTTCGCAGCACGCAAGTGATCACGGTCCCCAAGGACGACCAGCCGCCAGGGCACCTGTTGCTGGTGGCCAGCAGCGAACTGCCTGCGGCGTTCTACAGCGGCACCCTGACCGCCAGCCTGGGCATTCTGGTGTTCAGCATTCTGTTGTGGGTCGTGGTCGCCCGGCAGATTCGCCGGCTGATTACCGAACCGATCTATCAACTTGAAGAACTGTCGCGCCAGGTCACCCGTGAAGAGAATTACGCCTTGCGTGTCGGCCCTGGCAACAAGGACGAAATCGGCAGCCTGGCCTCGGCCTTCAACACCATGCTGGCGCGAATCGAAGCCCGCGAGCAGCAACTCAAGCGCGCCCGCGACGAATCCCAGGAAGCCTACGACCAGGCCCGCGGGCTGGCCGAGGAAACCCGGCGTACCAACCGCAAGCTGGAGCTGGAAGTCCAGGTGCGCGGCAAGATCGAAAAGAAGCTCACCGGTTTCCAGAACTACCTCAACAGCATCATCGACTCGATGCCGTCGGCGATGATTGCCCTCGACGAGCAGCTTTACGTCACCCAGTGGAACCAGGAAGCGGCCACGCTCTCTGGTACGCGACTCGACGAGGCCCTCAACCAGCCGATCTTTATCGCCTTCGAGCCGATGCGCTCGTTCATGCCGCAGCTCAAGCAGACCGTTGAACAACACAGCGTGACCAAGATCGAGCGGGTGACCTGGATCAAGCAGGACGAGGCGCGCCACTATGCGCTGACGTTTTATCCGTTGACCGGCGACGCCGGGCGCGGCGTGGTGATCCGCATCGACGACATTACCCAGCGCATTTCACTCGAAGAGATGATGGTGCAATCGGAAAAAATGCTCTCGGTCGGCGGCCTCGCAGCCGGCATGGCCCACGAGATCAACAATCCGTTGGGCGCCATTGTGCATAACGTGCAAAACATCCGCCGCCGGCTGTCACCCGATTTGCCCAAGAACCTGGAGCAAGCGCAAAGCGATGGCCTCGATCTGGATCAGGTCAACCGCTACCTGACGGGCCGGGAGATACCGGCCCTGCTCGACGGCATCCAGCAGGCCGGCGCCAGGGCGGCCAAGATCGTCAGCCATATGCTCAACTTCAGCCGCCTGAGCAGCCGGCAACTGGCGCCGTGCGATTTGCCGGCGCTGATCGATCAGGCGCTGGAAATCGCCAGCAACGACTTTGACCTGAGCATCGGTTTCGACTTCAAGGGCCAGCACATCATTCGCCAGTTCGATCCGGAGCTGGAGCCGGTGCCGTGCATCGCCAACGAGCTGGAACAGGTGCTGCTCAACCTGCTCAAGAACGCCGCGCAGGCGATTCACCAGCGCGACGATGATCAAGAGCCCGGGCGCATCACCCTGCGCACCCGGCTCAACCCGCCATGGGCGGAAATCCAGGTCGAGGACAACGGCATCGGCATGTCGGAGAGCGTGCGCAAACGCACGTTCGAACCGTTCTTTACCACCAAGGAAATCGGCCAGGGCACGGGCTTAGGCCTGTCGGTCTCGTATTTCATCATCACCAACAACCACAAGGGTCAGATGGAGGTGCAGTCGTCCATCGGCACGGGCACCTGCTTTACCCTGCGCCTGCCACTGGTGGCCAATCAGGTTACGGTGCCGGCGTATATCATCAGCAAGTCTTGAACGGGAGCTACACACATGGGCTTTCGCCTGTCGAAAATCTACACGCGTACCGGAGACAGCGGCGAAACCGGGCTGGGCGATGGTCGTCGGGTGGCCAAGGATCACCCGCGCATCGAAGCCATCGGCGAAGTGGACACGCTCAACAGCCAACTCGGGCTGTTACTGGCCGGTTTGAACGAGGCGGCGCTGAGCGAACTGACCGAAGTGCTCGCGCCCTGTCAGCACCGTTTGTTCGACCTCGGCGGTGAGTTGGCGATGCCGGCTTATCAGGCCTTAAATGCGCTGGAAATCGAACGCCTGGAAGCGGCGATCGACCTGTGGAACGAAGAGCTGGGACCACTGGAAAACTTCATCCTGCCCGGCGGCTCGGCCCTGATCGCCCAGGCCCATGTGTGCCGCAGCCTGGCGCGCAGTGCCGAACGGCGCTGCCAGCAGCTCAATGCCGTCGAGCCATTGCAAGGCGTGGGACTGGCGTACATCAACCGGCTTTCGGATCTGCTGTTCGTGGCAGCCCGGTTGATCGCCAGGCGTCAGGGCATAGCCGAAATACTGTGGCAGGCAGCGGCAAAGCCGGTCTCGTAAGACCGGCTACCCAGGTCAGTCAGGCCACAGCGCGCGGATGCCGGCAACACCTTGTGCGCCGCTGTCCCAGGCTTGCTGGCGCTGGTCGGGGCCGACGCCGCCCAGCAGGAACACCGGCTTTTTGAAGCCCGCGATCAGTTGCGTCGCCTGCTCCCAGCCCAGTGGTTGCGCATCCGGATGCGTCTGGGTTGGCTGTACCGGTGACAGGGTGACGAAATCCACGCCCATCTGCTCGGCCAGGGCCAGCTCTTCGGCGTTGTGACACGAGGCCGCCAGCCAGCGCTCAGTCGGAAACGGCCGGCCACGGCTGGCGTATTTGCGCAGCTGGGCGGCAGTCAGGTGCCAGCCGGCCGCCGGAAAGTCACCCAGCCATTCCAGCGGTCCCTTGAGCATCAATTGCGCCTTGCCAGCACACAGGCCGACGGCATCCACCGCCAGATCGCGGTAGGCAGGGTCATAGCCGCCCGGTGCGCGCAGCTGGATCAACCGTGCGCCCTGGGCGACAGCGCGCTGAATGCCGCGCAGCAGCTCACCGTTTTCCAGGCCTTCGGGGGTAATCAGGTATTGGTCGGGCAAACGCGCTGCCGCGACGATCGGCTGGTTGGCCGCCGGAAACTCGTAATCGGGCAACTCGCGTGGCGTGACCCAGGCCAACGGCTGGCCTTCGGCGCCATGCGGCTCGCCGCTGAATGCCGTGACTTCCCAGACATCCAGCAACACGTGTTTGTCCGGGTAATCATGCTGGACCTTGATCAGCGGACGCGCCGCCTCGATCTCGATACCCAGCTCTTCGCGCAACTCACGCCCCAGTGCGAGACGGGCCGCTTCGCCCTCCTCGACCTTGCCACCGGGAAACTCCCAGAGGCCGCCCTGATGCTGAGTGTCGGCGCGCCGGGCGATGAGAATCCGGCCATCGTGGCCGCGAATCACAGCCGCTACTACGTGGATACGTTTCATTACTCGGCTTCCTCTTTGACAGCCTTCAGCCAGCGCTGAAGGCCGCCATTAACCAGGCGTTGATCAGGTGCGGTATTCAGCGTTGATCTTCACGTATTCGTGCGACAGGTCGGTGGTCCAGATGGTCTCGTTGCAGTCGCCACGACCCAGCTCGATACGAATGGTGATTTCCTCGCGGGCCATCACTTCGGCGCCCTGCGCTTCGGTGTAGCTCGCCGAACGGCCGCCCTTGCTGGCGATGGACACTTCACCAAGGAACACGTCGATCAGGCTGACGTCCAGGTTCGGTACGCCGGCACGGCCGACAGCAGCCAGAATGCGACCCCAGTTGGGGTCGGAGGCGAACAGTGCTGTCTTGATCAGCGGCGAGTGGGCCACGGCATAGCCGACGTCCAGGCATTCCTGATGGTTGCCGCCGCCGTTGACCTGCACGGTGACGAACTTGGTGGCGCCTTCGCCGTCGCGCACGATGGCCTGGGCCACTTCCATGCACACTTCAAAGACGGCCTTTTTCAGGGCTTCGAACAGCGGACCGCTGGCTTCGGTCACTTCCGGCAGGTTGGCCTGGCCGGTGGCGATCAGCATGCAGCAGTCGTTGGTCGAGGTATCGCCATCGATGGTGATGCGGTTGAACGACTTGTTCGCACCGTCGAGGATCAGGTCTTTAAGAACGCTTTGCGACACCTTGGCGTCGGTGGCGATGTAACCGAGCATGGTTGCCATGTTCGGGCGGATCATGCCCGCGCCCTTGCTGATGCCGGTCACCGTGACGGTCACGCCGTCGTGCTGGAACTGACGGCTGGCGCCTTTTGGCAAGGTGTCGGTGGTCATGATGCCGGTGGCGGCAGCCGCCCAGTTATCCACAGACAGGTCGTCCAGCGCCGCTTGCAGGGCACCTTCGATCTTTTCAACCGGCAATGGCTCGCCGATCACGCCGGTGGAGAATGGCAGCACGGCCTCGGCCGACACGCCGGTCAGCTCGGCCAGCTTGTCGCAAGTACGCTTGGCGGCAACCAGGCCCGGCTCACCGGTACCGGCGTTGGCATTGCCGGTGTTGGTCAGCAGGTAACGGATGGTGCCCTGCACGCGTTGCTTGGCGATGATCACAGGGGCTGCGCAAAAAGCGTTGAGGGTGAACACGCCGGCGACGCTGGAGCCTTCGGCGCAGCGCATGACCACCACGTCCTTGCGGCCGGGTCGCTTGATACCGGCCGAGGCAATACCCAGTTCAAAACCGGCAACCGGGTGCAATGTAGGCAAAGGACCAAGACCAACAGCCATGCGTGCGCTCCTTGAGCTTTATCTGCGCCGTCCGCCTATCGGTACGGCGATCAATGAAAAAACGCCGCGACGGCAGGGCCGGTCGCGGCGTGGTGTTCACGGGCAGCGGCTTAACCGATCTGACCGTGGCAGTGCTTGAACTTCTTGCCCGAACCACACCAGCAGACTTCGTTGCGACCCAGTTTCTGGTCGTTGCGAACCGGGTCCGCTGCAGCGACTGCCAGCTCTTCGGTGTCTTCGGTGGCTACCTGCTCAAGGCCTGGCGCCTCGGCATGCTGGAACTGCATGCGCTGGGCCAGCTCTTCGGCGTCGCGACGCAGACGGGCCTCTTCTTCCTCGGGATCTTCGCGACGGACCTGAACGTGGGACAGCACACGAATGGTGTCGCGCTTGATCGAGTCCAGCAGTTCCTGGAACAGGGTGAACGACTCGCGCTTGTATTCCTGCTTCGGGTTTTTCTGGGCATAGCCGCGCAGGTGGATACCGTGGCGCAGGTGATCCATGGTCGACAGGTGGTCTTTCCACAGGTCGTCGATGACGCGCAACAGAATCTGCTTCTCGAAGGTGCGCAGGGCATCGGCGCTGGCCTGCTCTTCCTTCTCGTGATAAGCGCCCAGCAGTTGCTCGAGCAGCTTGGCGCGCAGGCTTTCTTCGTGCAGGTGATCGTCTTCGTCCAGCCACTGCTGGACCGGCAGCTTCACCGCGAAATCCGAATTCAGCGACGCTTCCAGACCGGCCACATCCCATTGTTCAGGCAGCGATTGCGGCGGGATGTGCTGGTTGATCAGGTTGTTCAGCACTTCCTGGCGGAAGTCGGCAATGGTGTCGCCGATGTTGGTCGCCGCCAGCAGGCTGTTACGCATGTGATAGATCACTTTGCGCTGCTCGTTGGACACGTCGTCGAATTCCAGCAATTGCTTGCGGATATCGAAGTTGCGGCCTTCGACCTTGCGCTGGGCCTTTTCGATGGCGTTGGTGACCATGCGGTGTTCGATGGCTTCACCGGACTGCATGCCCAGCGCCTTCATGAAGTTCTTCACCCGGTCAGAGGCGAAAATGCGCATCAGGCTGTCTTCGAGCGACAGGTAGAAACGGCTCGAACCGGTATCGCCCTGGCGACCGGCACGGCCACGCAGCTGGTTGTCGATACGGCGCGATTCGTGACGCTCGGAAGCGATCACGTGCAGGCCGCCGGCCTCGATGACCTGTTGATGACGCTTCTGCCAGTCGGCCTTGATCTGTGCGATCTGCTCAGGCGTCGGGTCTTCAAGGCTCGCGACCTCAACTTCCCAGTTGCCGCCCAACAGAATGTCGGTACCGCGACCGGCCATGTTGGTGGCGATGGTCAGTGCACCAGGACGACCGGCCTGGGCGATGATCTCGGCTTCTTTTTCGTGGAACTTGGCGTTGAGAACCTTGTGATCGATGCCCTCTTTCTTCAACAGGGCCGACATGTGCTCGGAGGTCTCGATGGTCGCCGTACCGACCAGCACCGGGCGGTTTTCTGCCAGGCATGCCTTGATGTCGGTCACGATGGCCGCGTATTTCTCTTCGGCAGTCAGGTACACCAGGTCGTTGAAGTCTTTACGCGCCAACGGCTTGTTCGGCGGGATGACCATCACCGACAGGCTGTAGATCTGGTGAAATTCGAACGCTTCGGTGTCTGCGGTGCCGGTCATGCCCGACAGCTTGTTGTACAGACGGAAGTAGTTCTGGAAGGTGGTCGACGCCAGGGTCTGGCTTTCGGCCTGGATATTGAGGTTTTCCTTGGCCTCGATGGCCTGGTGCAGGCCTTCGGACAAGCGACGGCCCGGCATGGTACGGCCGGTGTGCTCGTCGACCAGCAGCACCTGGCCGTCCTGAACGATGTACTCGACGTTGCGGTTGAACAGCTTGTGCGCGCGCAGGCCGGCATAAACGTGGGTCAGCAGGCCCAGGTTGTGCGCCGAGTACAGGCTCTCGCCTTCGGCCAGCAGGCCGGCATTGGTGAGCATCTCTTCGATGAACTGGTGACCGGCCTCATTGAGTTCGACCTGGCGGGTCTTCTCGTCGATGGTGTAGTGGCCTTCCTGGGTCACCTGGCCTTCGACTTCCTCGACATGCTGCTTGAGGGTCGGGATCAGGCGGTTGATCTCGGTGTACAGGCGCGAGCTGTCTTCGGCCTGGCCGGAGATGATCAGCGGCGTACGGGCTTCGTCGATGAGAATCGAGTCGACTTCGTCGATGACCGCGAAGTTGAGTTCGCGCTGGAACTTGTCCTCCATGCTGAAGGCCATGTTGTCGCGCAGGTAATCGAAACCGAACTCGTTGTTGGTGCCATAGGTGATGTCGGCAGCGTAGGCGGCGCGCTTTTCTTCCGGCGGCTGGAACGGGGTAACGATACCCACGGTCAGGCCGAGGAACTCATACAGCGGGCGCATCCAGTTGGCGTCGCGACGGGCCAGGTAGTCGTTGACCGTGACCACGTGCACGCCCTTGCCGGACAGTGCGTTGAGGTACACGCCCAGGGTACCGACCAGGGTCTTGCCCTCACCGGTACGCATCTCGGCGATCTGGCCTTCGTGCAGGGTCATGCCGCCAATCAGCTGGACGTCGAAGTGACGCATGCCCATGACACGCTTACCGGCCTCACGGGCTACGGCAAACGCTTCAGGCAGCAGTTGATCGAGGGTTTCGCCTTTGGCTATGCGGGCCTTGAACTCTTCGGTCTTGGCACGCAGTTGCTCATCCGAAAGGGCCACCATTTGCTCTTCGAAGGCATTGACGATCTGTACCGTCTTGAGCATGCGTTTGACTTCACGCTCGTTCTTGCTTCCAAAAAGTTTTTTTAACAAAGGCGCAAACATATCGACAGGATCTTCCACACATAGGAATGGAGGGCGGCCCCGTGAGTCGCCCGTGCGACCCTCATGGCCGCATGCGAACGAGCATTCTACCCGGAAACGGTGGTGAGGAAAGTGGCGTTATTCCACGATGCTGGCACAGCGCTGTAAGGGGGCGCAGGTTCAATGGGGGCTTTTTGGCTTACTTCAACCCTCCCCAAAGGTGAAACTTCACGTGTGGCGGGCGGTGACAGCCGTGCAGTTGCGGCCATGCAGGAAGCACGACACTTTCTGTTAAGATTGCCGCCTTGTGACCCTTGGCATTGCATCCATGGCTTTTCGTCCTATCGACGCCCGACAACCTGCCGTATTACTGCGCGAGGCCAAGCCGCTGCGGGCGCTCATTCGTCAGGCCGAACGCCTCAGCCAGCTGCAACGCCTGGTCGAAAGCCAGCTGCAACCGGCGGCGCGCGAACATTGCCATGTCGCCTCATGGCGCGAAGGCTGCCTGCTGCTGGTGGTCACCGATGGCCACTGGGCCACGCGCTTGCGCTATCAGCAACGGCGCCTGCAACGCCAACTGGTGATTTTCGACGAGTTTGCCAGCCTGACGCGCATTCTGTTCAAGGTGCAGCCGCCTAATGTGCAGCAAGGGGCGGCGACCCACACCATCGACCTTTCGCTGAACGCTGCCGAAAATATCCAGGCCACCGCCGAAGGCATCAGCGATCCCAAGCTGCGTGCGGCGCTGGAGCGTCTGGCCAGCCATGGCAAGGCCAAACCTGTTTAAGCGCAAAGCTTATCCCTGAAGGCTAAATACCCCCCTTTCTATTGCGTCCTCCTTTCTTGCCAATGGCCATCATTTGGCTATTGTTACCCCGCCATTTGGCATCAGGGCTTTCTGGCCCCTCGGGGAAACTGCATTTCAGGGAGATTCAAATGGCCATACTTAACGTGTCATGCTTGCGGGCTCATGCCCCGACAGCAAAAGGGTATTACCTGCAAAAAACCGCCATTGCAGCATTGATTGTCGGCTGTGGCGCCGCGCCGGCCATGGCTGAGGAGGCACGAAGCTTCCTTAACCCACCCGACCTGGAACAAAGCGCCCCGACCCGGCTGGAGTCCAGCTCAACCCTGCTGACTCCGCTTAAAACCAGACCGGTGACGCTTGAGCAGCCCGTGCAGCGCAGCGGCAAGGAGCGCCAGCTGGTGCTCAATATCGACTATACCGACAACAAGATCTATAACCCGACCACCCAGCGCTATGACCCGGTCAGGCTGCGCAGTTACGTCGGCCCAAAGGTCAACCCGAACACCCCGTTTGTGGCACCGACCATCAATGCCACCCCCGGCGACACAGTGCGTATCACACTGAACAACAAGCTGCCGGCAGACGACCCAAGCTGCAAACCGTCCGAGGGTTCGATCAACCAGCCGCACTGCTTCAACAGCACCAACCTGCATTCCCATGGCTTGTGGGTCAGCCCGACCGGCAACAGCGACAATGTGCTGCTGTCGATCAACCCGCAGGTCAGTTTCCAGTACGAATACAACATCCCCGAAGATCACCCGGCCGGCACGTTCTGGTATCACCCGCACCGTCACGGCTCCACGGCCTTGCAGGTCGGCAGTGGCATGGCCGGTGCACTGGTCATTCATGGCAATCGCAAACCGACACTGGAATCCAACGGCGACATCGATACCCTGCTCAAGGGCGCCAAGGGCCATTCGTTTCCGGAACGCCTGCTGGTTTTTCAACAGATTGCCTATGCCTGCAAGCAACCTGACGGCACCTATTCCTGGGACTGCAAGGAAGGCCAGGTCGGCGAGATCGAGAACTACGCCATGTTCGGCCCTGGCGGTAATGACAGTTGGGCGCAATCGGGTCGCTACACGTCGATCAACGGCAAGGTCCAGCCGGTGTTCCAGACCCGCAGCGGCCAGGTGGAGCGCTGGAGAATGGTGCATGCGGGCATTCGTGACACCATCGTTCCGGAATTTCGCAGGATGGCCGACTCTGCCCGCTCGCTCAGCGAAAAAGGCGTCAGCGAAGCCGCTGCCAGCACCTTCATCAGCCAGCAGTGCACTGGCGAAGCCGTACCGTTTCAGGTGATTGCTGCCGACGGCCTGACCATGGCCCAGGCCCAGCAGAAAACCAGCCTGACGCTGCAGCCTGGCTATCGCAACGATGTACTGGTTGTCTTTCCAGGGCCTGGGCGTTATTGCATGGTCGACAAGCAAATCAGCGCCAATGGCAGCGTCAACCTTGAAACCGGCGGTAATGAGTTGCTGGGCTTCGTCGATGTCGCCTCGGGCCCGGCAGTGGCGGACGTCAACGCCCTGTTGACCCGTGAGCTGGTCGCTGCGGCAAAGCGCAACATGCCTGCCGACGTACAGACCCGAATCGTCAGCGACCTGAACAACGGGCTCAAGCTGAGCAAGTTCGTGCCGCACGCCGATGTCACCGATGAAGAGCTGAAGAAAAGCGGCAACCTTGAGCAGAACCTGGTGTTTGTCATCAGGAACCCCAAGACCACTCCCACCTTTGAAGTCGGCACGACCGCTGTGGACGCCAAGCCTTACGAGCCGGATGTGGTACAGCGCCAGTTGACACTGGGGACCGCAGAAACCTGGAAGCTGCAATCAGCCTTTGTCGGTCATCCGTTCCATATCCACGTCAACCCGTTCCAGATCGAGAAAATCATCGGCCCCGATGGCAAGGACCTGACCGCGCCTGACAGCGGCGACGATCAGTATTCAGGCCTGAAAGGCGTCTGGAAAGACACCCTGTTCATCAAGGGCCCAAGCAACCCCGATGCGGACCCCAACACCAACACCGAAGGCCTGTATGAGGTTTACGTGCGCACTCGCTACCAGCGCTACATCGGTGAATTCGTGTTGCACTGCCACATTCTCGACCATGAGGATCAGGGCATGATGCAGAACGTCAGCATCAGCATTCCTGATGGCAAGGGCGGCACCGCCAGCAACAGTCATGCGAATCACTGATCGGCTCGCCTGATCGACAAGGCACCGGCCCTGAATGATAGGGCCGGTGCTTTTCGAACGGCAATTTCCAAAGACATATAGCTAAAAAAAAGACCGCCCGAAGGCGGCCTTAAAAGAAAGGAAAGAGAGTAAAGCGTTTACCTTATGCTGCCGCTACAGGGCGCATATAGGAGATAGGTGCGGTACTGGCGTCCTCGAAAGTCACGACTTCCCAGGCGTCTTTCTGTTCGATCAGCGTGCGCAGCAGACGGTTGTTCAACGCGTGGCCGGATTTGAAGCCACGGAATTCGCCGATCAGGCTGTTGCCCAGCAGATAGAGGTCACCGATGGCGTCCAGGATCTTGTGTTTGACGAATTCGTCCTCGTAACGCAGGCCGTCTTCGTTCAATACGCCTTCCTTGTCGACCACGATGGCGTTTTCAACGCTGCCACCGAGTGCGAGGTTGTGCTTGCGCAGGTACTCGATGTCACTCATGAAGCCGAATGTACGGGCGCGGCTGACTTCCTTGACGAAGGAAGTGCTGGAAAAATCCACGCTGGCGCTTTGAGTCCGATCACGAAATACCGGGTGATCGAAGTCGATTTCGAAGCTCACCTTGAAGCCCTCGAAAGGCACGAAGGTGGCACGTTTGCCGCCCTCTTCCACAGTGACTTCACGCAGAATACGGATGAATTGTTTCGGCGCTTCCTGCTCTTGCAGGCCGGCCGATTGAATCAGGAACACGAAAGGTCCGGCGCTACCGTCCATGATTGGCACTTCGGAGGCGGACAGTTCGACATAGGCATTATCAATGCCCAGACCGGCCATGGCCGACAGCAGGTGCTCGACCGTATCGACCTTGATATCGCCCTGTACAAGGGTGGTCGACAAAGTGGTCTCGCCGACATTTTCCGCACGTGCAGGAATCTGCACGACAGGATCCAGGTCGGTGCGGCAAAACACGATACCAGTGTTCACAGGTGCGGGCTTCAGGGTCAGGTAAACCTTTTCCCCGGAATGCAGACCGACGCCTGTGGCACGGATGATATTTTTCAGGGTACGTTGTTTGATCATGGCATGGGCCGCTTCAGCGCTAGTTGCGAACGGATATCAACAAAGGCTGGGGATGATAGCAGACCCAGCCTGTGCTGAACACCAATTACCCGAATACCCCTGATAGACATAATCAATCGGCCTGGCGACGCAGGAAGGCCGGGATATCGAGATAGTCCAAATCATCGTTGGGGTTCAGTTTAGCCGCTGCAGTCGCGCCGGCATGAGCCTGGTTGCGCATTACGGTTGGACGGTCCAGGTCACGGTAGTTGACGGCGGCAGGTTCACGTACGGCCTGCTGGTGCACCGGCGCTTGTGGCGCTGCGCTTGGCAGGGTGTTGTCGATGATCTTGACCGGCTTCTCGATGCGCGCACCAAGGCCTGTGGCCACAACGGTAACGTGCAGTTCGTCGCGCATGTCCGGATCGATAACCGTACCGACCTTGACCATTGCATGATCCGAGGCGAAGGCCTCGATGATGCTGCCCACGTCCGAGTATTCACCCAGCGACAGGTCAGGACCTGCAGTGATGTTGACCAGAATGCCGCGTGCACCTTGCAGGTTGACGTCTTCGAGCAACGGGTTGCGAATCGCCGCCTCAGTGGCTTCGCGTGCACGATTAGGACCGCTGGCGCAGCCGGTGCCCATCATTGCCATGCCCATTTCGCTCATCACGGTACGCACGTCGGCGAAGTCGACGTTGATCATGCCGGGACGCTTGATGATGTCGGAGATACCGCGAACGGCACCGGCCAGTACATCGTCAGCCTTGGCGAAAGCCGACAGCAGGCTGGCGTCTTTACCCAGGATGGTCAGCAGCTTCTCGTTGGGAATGGTGATCAACGAGTCGACGCTTTCAGCCAGCATGCGAATGCCTTCGTCGGCGATCTGCATGCGCTTGCGGCCTTCGAACGGGAACGGACGGGTCACCACCGCAACGGTGAGGATGCCCATTTCCTTCGCCACTTCGGCAATGATCGGAGCCGCACCGGTACCGGTACCGCCACCCATGCCGGTGG
Source organism: Pseudomonas sp. HP_08 (assembly GCF_055284095.1). NCBI lineage: Bacteria > Pseudomonadati > Pseudomonadota > Gammaproteobacteria > Pseudomonadales > Pseudomonadaceae > Pseudomonas > Pseudomonas sp. HP_08. Next base: position 284,937 of record NZ_JBTOQC010000001.1, read on the forward strand.
TGATGAAAACCATGTTGGTGCCCTGCAGCACTTCCGCAATACGCTCGCGGTCTTCCAGTGCGGCCTGACGGCCTACTTCAGGATTTGCACCGGCACCGAGACCTTTGGTCACGCCGGCACCCAATTGCAGAATGGTCCGTGCACCGATGTTTTTCAGTGCCTGGGCATCAGTGTTGGCGCAAATGAATTCGACGCCTTCAATGCTGCTCTTGACCATGTGATTGACGGCGTTTCCGCCACCACCACCTACACCGATAACCTTGATTACCGGGCTCTGCGGGACGTTGTCTACGAGTTCGAACATTTTCCCTCTCCTTCAGCTCTCTAGTTGTTACTGCCCGCTACCACTTAGAAGCGTTGAACTTAGAAATTACCCTGAACCCAACGCTTGAAGCGCTCTAGCACGGGAGCCTTTGGTTCATCGCCATAGTTACTGCTGCTCACGCCCAGACCGGACAGCGAAATGCCGTCGGACTGCTTCTGCAACCCGTACTGCAACAAGCCCACGCCTGTGGAGTAAATCGGATTGCGAATGACGTCACTCAATCCCTTGACACTATGCGGCACGCCCAGGCGCACCGGCATGTGGAAGATTTCTTCGGCCAGTTCGACCGCACCTTCCATTTTCGACGTCCCGCCGGTCAGCACAATGCCCGCCGGGATCAGATCTTCATAACCGCTGCGGCGCAGCTCGGCCTGGATCAGGGTGAACAGCTCGTCGTAACGAGGTTCGACCACTTCGGCCAGGGCCTGGCGCGACAGCTCGCGAGGTGGGCGATCACCCACACTCGGCACCTTGATGGTTTCACCGGCACCGGCCAGTTTGGCCAGGGCGCAGGCATAACGAATCTTGATTTCTTCGGCGTACTGGGTCGGGGTACGCAACGCCATGGCGATGTCGTTGGTGACCTGGTCGCCGGCAATCGGGATCACTGCGGTGTGACGGATCGCGCCTTCTGTGAAGATCGCGATATCGGTGGTGCCGCCGCCGATGTCGACCAGGCACACGCCCAGCTCTTTCTCATCGTCGGTCAGTACCGCGTATGCCGAGGCCAGTTGCTCAAGAATGATGTCATCGACTTCCAGGCCACAGCGGCGCACGCACTTCTCGATGTTCTGCGCAGCGTTCACCGCACAGGTAACCACGTGCACCTTGGCTTCCAGGCGCACGCCCGACATGCCCAGTGGCTCACGCACGCCTTCCTGGTTGTCGATCACATAATCCTGCGGCAGGGTGTGCAACACACGCTGGTCGGCAGGAATGGCTACAGCCTGGGCAGCATCGAGCACGCGCTCAAGGTCCGCCGAACTGACTTCACGGTCGCGGATCGCCACGATGCCGTGCGAGTTGAGGCTGCGGATATGGTTGCCCGCCACCCCGACGAACGCCGAGTGAATACGGCAGCCGGCCATGATCTGCGCTTCTTCGATCGCGCGCTGGATCGACTGCACAGTGGACTCGATATTGACCACCACGCCCTTCTTCAGGCCGCGCGAAGGGTGGCTGCCAATGCCGACGATTTCCAGCGAACCATCGGCCGCGACTTCGCCTACCAGCGCCACCACCTTGGAGGTGCCGATATCCAGTCCGACGATCATTTTGCCGCTTTGCACATTTGCCATGGTTCTGCCTCTAGTCAATTCTTCGCGACAGCGGGCTTCGCCGCCGTCGGCGCTGCCTGTTCACGCCATCCGACCGCAAGGCCGTTGGAATAACGCAAGTCAACGCGTGCAATATTCGTTATTTGTTCTTTGAGCGTTTTGTCGTAGATCGAAATGAAGCGGCGCATTTTTTCAACCAAATGATCACGACCCAGCAACAACTCGATTCCAGGTCCGGCATTGCTGGCCCCCGTCGTCAAAAACCAACTGCCCCGCTCACGTAATTCAAGGCGCACTATTGAAAAACCCATAGGGCGCAACATCTGACTTAATACCTGATATTGCTGCATCACCTGCTGCTGAGCCCGTTGGGGACCAAACAACTGGGGAAGGTGTTCGTAATTGGATAACTCACGCGGCGTAAAGGCCTGTCCCTGGTTATTCAACAATGCTTCATCGCCCCACCGTGCAACCGGCAATTGTTCTTCAAGGCGAATCACCACTTGATCGGGCCAGACCCTGCGCACTTCGGCGTGGGCAATCCATGGCATTTGCTCAAGTTCGGTACGCATACCGGCCAGGTCAATGGTGAAGAAGCGAGCGGCCACATAAGGCGCGATCCGCTGCTGCACTGCCTGCTGGCTGATATAACTCAAATCGCCCTGCACATTAATGCGACTGATCGGGCGATCCACGTAAGGCAACAGACGCTGCGCGCCTTCATAAGTGCCAAACCCCAGCCCGACCAATAACACCGGCCACAACAAATATTTTAAAAACCCGGTTCCAGGTCTGGGTACACGCGCCGACAGCGGCTCTTTAGCCACCATCCGGCTTGCACCACGCGGTACCGGCTTGCGCCCGGGTACCGGTGGTTGCTGACGTGCCGACGCGCCGTTCATGCCTTAACCCCTCGCCTGAACGCTGTCGGCCAGAATCGCCAACACCAGTTGCTGAAAATCAAGCCCTGCCGCCCGCGCCGCCATGGGCACCAGGCTGTGATCGGTCATGCCAGGAACCGTATTGACCTCCAGCAACCAGAACTTGCCATTGGCGTCCTGCATGACATCGGTACGCGCCCAGCCGGTGACACCCACGGCGTCACAGGCACGCACAGTCAACGCTTCAAGTTCCTGCTGTTGCGCATTATCAAGGCCTGACGGAATCCGGTATTGAGTGTCGTCGGCCAGATACTTGGCATCGTAATCATAGAAACTGTGCGGTGTGCCCAAACCAATTGGCGGCAACACCTGGCCACACAAACACGCCACGGTGAACTCCGGACCTTCGATCCATTGCTCGACCAAAACGTTTGAATCATAGGTGCTGGCAGTTTTCCAGGCGGCGACCAATTGTTCTATGTCGCTCACCTTCGCCATTCCAATACTTGAACCCTCATGGGCCGGTTTGACGATTAAAGGAAAGCCCAGTTCCGTCGCTGCACAAATACAGTCATATTCGCTGCGTAATACCGCATGCACAGGCGTCGGTAAATCAAGGCTAGACCAGATCTGCTTGGTGCGCAGTTTGTCCATGGCCAGTGCCGAAGCCAATACACCGCTGCCGGTATAAGGAATATCCAGGCACTCCAGAAGCCCTTGCATACTGCCGTCTTCACCACCACGACCGTGCAGCACGATAAAGGCCCGATCAATCTTTTCGCCGCTCAAACGTTGCAGCAGGTCATCGCCCACATCGATCCCGAACGCATCCACACCGGCGCTCAGCAAGGCGTCCAGCACGGCCCCGCCGGACTTCAGCGAAACCTCACGCTCGGCGCTCTTGCCACCGAACAGCACAGCCACCCGCCCGAACGCTTCAGGCTTGAGGGTGCTGCGCAATGAGGATGCGTTCAGGTCAGTCATTTCAGCTTACCTTCGGTCGGCGCGGCCACGGCACCGGCAAACAGCGGGCTGCGCAGCAGTTGCGGGGCCAGGCCACCGATGTCGCCGGCGCCCTGGCACAGCAGGATGTCGCCGGCGCGCAACAGCGGCTTGACCAGTGGCGCAAGCTCGGCACCGCGCTCGATGTAGATCGGGTCCAGTTGGCCGCGCTGGCGGATGCTGTGGCACAGATTTCGGCTGTCGGCACCGGGAATAGGCTCTTCGCCGGCCGGGTAGACCTCCATCAGCAACAGCACGTTGGATTCGGCCAGCACCTGAACGAAATCGTCGTACAGGTCGCGGGTGCGACTGAAACGGTGCGGCTGGTAGACCATCACCAGACGACGCTCCGGCCAGCCGCCCCGTACGGCATTGATGACAGCGGCCACTTCACGCGGGTGGTGACCGTAGTCGTCGACCAGCATTACATGGCCGCCCTCGACCGGCAGCTCGCCATACACCTGGAAGCGGCGGCCGACGCCCTGGAAGCCCGACAGACCCTGAACGATGGCTTCGTCGCTGATGCCTTCGTCGGTGGCAATGGCGATGGTCGCCAGCGAGTTCAGCACGTTATGGTTGCCCGGCATGTTCACCGAAACGTCCAGCGGCTCGCGGTCGCGACGCAACACGGTGAAGAAGGTCCGCATACCGTCCTGACGGACATTGATGGCGCGCACATCGGCGTTTTCGCTGAAACCGTAGGTCACGGCCGGACGCTTGACCTGCGGTAGGATCTCGCGCACCACAGGATCGTCGATGCAGACCACGGCCAGGCCGTAGAACGGCAGGTTGTGCAGGAACTCGACGAAGGTTTTCTTCAGCTTGTTGAAGTCGCCTTCGTAGGTCGCCATGTGGTCGGCGTCGATATTGGTGACCACCGCGACCAGCGGCTGCAGGTGCAGGAAGCTGGCATCGCTTTCATCGGCTTCGGCGATCAGGTAACGGCTGGTGCCCAGTTGCGCATTGGTGCCTGCCGCGTTCAGCCGGCCACCGATTACAAAGGTCGGGTCCAGGCCACCGGCGGCAAACACCGAGGCCAGCAGGCTGGTGGTGGTGGTCTTGCCGTGGGTGCCGGCGACGGCGATGCCATGCCGGTAGCGCATCAGCTCGGCGAGCATTTCGGCGCGCGGCACGATAGGAATGCGCCGCTCCAGTGCCGTAGCGATTTCCGGGTTCGAGGTGTTGATCGCACTGGACACCACCAGCACGTCGGCACCGGCGGTGTTCTCGGCCTGGTGACCGATGAAAATCTGCGCACCGAAGGCGGTCAGGCGGTCAGTCACCGCCGAGTTTTTCAGGTCCGAGCCGGACACTTCATAGCCCAGGTTCAGCAGCACTTCAGCGATACCGCACATGCCGACACCGCCGATCCCGACGAAGTGGATGCGGCGGATGCGGCGCATTTCAGGCTGTGGCATGGCGCGTTGATTCTCAACCACGGGCCACCTCCACGCAGACATCGACAACGGTACGGGTGGCATCGGGTTTGGCCAGACGGCGGGCGGTACGGGCCATGCTGTTCAAATGTTCGGGTTGCATCAAAACCTCTTTCAGGCGGCTGGCCATGTCGGCGGCGCCAGTTGTCGCTTGCGGCATCACGAAGGCTGCGCCTTCACGGGCCAGATAATCGGCATTGCGCGACTGGTGATCGTCGATCGCATGCGGCAGCGGAATCAGCAGCGACGGCAGGCCGGCCGCCGCCAGTTCGCTGACCGTCAGGGCGCCGGCGCGGCAGACCACCAGATCGGCCCAGGCATAGGCTTGCGCCATGTCCTGGATGAACGGCGCGACCTGCGCCTGGACACCGGCGGTGCGGTAGCGCTCGGCGGTGATCTGGTCGTGTTGCTTGCCTGTCTGGTGAAACACTTCGGGCCGCAGATCGTCGGCAATCAGTGCCAATGCTTCAGGCAGCAGCTTGTTCAGTGGTTCGGCGCCCAGGCTGCCGCCCAGGATCAGCAGGCGCGCCTTGCGCCCGGCCAGCGGCTGGCGCGGCGTTTCGAAGAACAGCTCGGCCCGCACCGGGTTGCCGGTGGTGCGGCGCTTGTCCGACGTGGCGAAGGTGTCCGGAAAGGCCTCGCAGATACGGCTGGCGAACGACGCCAGGCTGCGGTTGGCCGTACCGGCCACCGCGTTCTGTTCGTGGATCACCAGCGGCACGCCGGCCAGTTTTGCCGCAAGACCGCCGGGGCCGGTGACATAGCCGCCGAAACCGACGACGAAGGCCGGCTTGAGCTGGCGTATCACCTTGCGCGCCTGCCATAACGCCTTGAGCAGCATCAACGGTGCCTTGAGCAGCGAGAGCTTGCCTTTGCCGCGCAGACCGCTGGCATCGATACGATGCAGGGTCAGGCCGGCCTGAGGCACCAGTTCGTTCTCGATGCCACGTGGCGTACCCAGCCAGTGCACTTTATAGCCACGCGCCTGCAATTCGCGGGCACAGGCCAGCGCCGGGAATACGTGCCCGCCGGTGCCGCCGGCCATGATCAGCACGTTAGCGTCCATTGGGCGGCTCCTCGGCAAAATCGCTTTCGTTGAATTCGGCCTCTTCGCTGCCCATGTTGTTGCGCGACTCCCACTCGATGCGCAGCAGCAGCCCGAGGCTGGCGCAGCAGATCACCAGCGAGCTGCCGCCATAGCTGAGAAACGGCAGGGTCAGGCCCTTGGTCGGCAGCAGGCCGACGTTCACGCCGATGTTGATCAGAAACTGGCCGATCCACAGGAACGACAGGCCATAGGCGGTATAGGCGCCGAAAAACTGCTTGGCGCGTTCGGCCCAGAAGCCGATGTACATGCCGCGAATACTGACGAACAGGAACAGGCCCACGGTGAGCAGCGAACCCACCACGCCCAGTTCTTCGGCCAGTACCGAGAACACAAAGTCGGTGTGTGCTTCTGGCAGATAGAACTGCTTCTGCACGCTGTTACCCAGACCCACGCCCAGCCATTCGCCACGCCCGAACGCGATCAACGCCTGCGTCAACTGATAACCGGAACCGAACTGGTCGGCCCACGGGTCGGTGAAGTTGGTCAGGCGCGCCATGCGGTACGGCTGCGCCTGGACCAGCACGAACACCGCCGCCACCGCCAGCACGACCATCAGCGAGTAGCGAAAAAGACCCACGCCGCCCAGAAACAGCATGGCGGCTGCGGCGCCCATCATTACCACGGTGGCGCCGAAGTCGGGCTCCATCAGCAACAGGCCGGCCATGGGCAACAGCACGATGAACGGCTTGAAGAAGCCCATCCAGCTCTCGCGCACTTCCTGCTGACGACGTACCAGGTAACCTGCCAGGAACAGCACCACAAAGACTTTGGCGATCTCCGAAGGCTGGACGTTGAACGCACCGAAACCGATCCAGCGCATCGAGCCATTGACCTCACGGCCGATGCCCGGCACCAGCACCATCAGCAACAGGCCAAACGCGCCGATCAGCATCAGCCAGCCCATACGCTGCCAGGTCGCAACCGGCACCATCATGGTCGCGCCACAGGCGCCCAGGCCGATGATCAGATAGACCAGATGGCGGGTCATCATGTACAGGGTGTTGCCCGACTGCGCCGCCGCCACTTCGGAGGAGGACGAGGTGATCATCACCAGGCCCAGCCCCAGCAGTGCCAGACAACCGGCCAGCATCGGGAAGTCGACGTCAATGCCCCGGCCGCTGATCAGCGGCGACGGATAGGGCTTGAGGATGCCGAAAATCATGTCAGCTCCTCCACGGCACGGGCAAACAGGCGCCCGCGCTCTTCATAATTCTTGAACATATCGAGGCTTGCACAGGCCGGCGACAGCAACACCGCATCTCCTGCCTGAGCCAGCCCGGCGCAGCGCAATACGGCCTCTTCAAGGGTGGCAACATTCACCAGCGGGACGGCGTCGCCCAGCGCTTCGGCAATTTTTCCGGCATCGCGGCCCAGCAGCACCACAGCACGGCAATGCGCCGCGACCGCTGCACGCAGGCCACTGAAATCGGCACCCTTGCCATCACCGCCGGCGACCAGCACCAGCTTGCCTTGAATGTCCACACCCAGCCCTTCGATGGCTGCCAGGGCGGCGCCGACGTTTGTCGCCTTCGAATCGTTGTAGTACTGCACGCCCGCACGCTCGCGCAGCCACTGGCAGCGATGCTCAAGACCGGTAAACGTGCGCAGGCTGGCAAGCATGGCGTCCATCGGCAGGCCCACTGCGTGACCCAGCGCCAGCGCCGACAAAGCATTGGCCTGATTGTGTGCGCCACGGACTTTCAATTCGCTGACCGGCAGCAACAGATCGAACTGGAACGCCAGGTATTTCACGCCGTGTTCTTCGCGCAGGCCGAAGCCACGGAAATCCGGCTTGTTCAGGCCGAAGGTCCAGCACGGTACATCTTCGCGAACCAACGGCCGCGACAGGGCATCCTGACGGTTGACCACGACCTGACGAGCGCCACGGAAAATCCGGTGCTTGGCCAGGTGATACGCCGGCAGGCCGCTGTAGCGGTCCATATGGTCTTCGCTGATGTTCAGCACGGTGGCCACTTCAGCATTCAATTGATCGGTGCTTTCCAGCTGGAAGCTCGACAGCTCAAGCACGTACAGCTCGACATCATCGGCGAGCAGGTCCAGCGCCGGCGTGCCCAGGTTACCGCCCACGGCCACACGCTTGCCGGCGGCTGCCGCCATTTCACCGACCAGCGTGGTCACGGTGCTTTTGGCATTGGAGCCGGTAATGGCCACGATCGGAGCCTTGGCGTGACGCGCGAACAGCTCGATGTCGCCGGACAATTTGACACCACGCGCCTGCGCTTGCTGCAAGGCTTCGGTGGCCAGGGCCAGGCCAGGGCTGACGTACAGCTCGCTGGCACGGCACAGGAACTCGACGTCCAGCTCGCCACAACGCACGTCCACCTGCGGATAATCGCGGCGCAAGGTCGCAAGCTCCGGTGGATTGTCCCGAGTATCGGCCACGGCAAACGCCACGCCCTGGTTCGCCAGGAAGCGAACCAGGGACATGCCGCTCTTGCCGAGGCCGACAACGATGCGGAACTGGTCGGTAACGATCAAAGACACTCGCGTTTACCTCAGTTTCAGCGTGGCAAGGCCGAACAAAACCAGAATCACGGTGATGATCCAGAAACGGACGATCACGCGCGGCTCGGGCCAGCCTTTGAGTTCAAAGTGGTGGTGAATGGGCGCCATGCGGAAAACACGACGACCGGTAAGCTTGAAGGAGGCCACCTGAATGACGACTGACAGGGTTTCCATCACGAACACGCCGCCCATGATGAACAGCACGATTTCCTGGCGAACGATGACGGCAATGGTGCCCAGCGCCGCACCCAGCGCCAGCGCGCCGACGTCGCCCATGAACACCTGGGCCGGATAGGTGTTGAACCACAGAAAGCCAAGGCCTGCGCCGATCAGTGCGCTACAGAACACAATCAGTTCACCTGCGCCCGGCACATACGGAATCAGCAGGTATTCGGCAAATTTCACGTTACCCGACAGGTAGCAGAAGATGCCCAGTGCGCCGCCGACCATCACCGTCGGCATGATCGCCAGACCGTCCAGGCCATCGGTGAGGTTGACCGCGTTGCTGGAGCCGACGATGACGAAGTAGGTCAGGACCACGAAGCCGATGCCCATCTGCCAATGCATGTCTTTGAGCATCGGCACGATCAGGGTGGTTTCGACTGGCGATTGCGCCGTCATGTACAGAAAGATAGCCGCGCCCAGGCCGAACACCGACTGCCAGAAATATTTCCAGCGGCTTGGCAAACCACGCGAATTTTTCTCGATGACCTTGCGATAGTCGTCGACCCAGCCGATGGCGCCGAACAACAGGGTAACCAGCAGAACGACCCACACATAGCGGTTGGTCAGGTCAGCCCACAACAGGGTGCTGACGGCAATCGAGGACAGGATCAGGGCGCCGCCCATGGTCGGCGTGCCGGACTTGGACAGGTGCGATTGCGGACCGTCGTTGCGCACTGCCTGGCCGATCTGGCGGGTCTGCAAGGTACGGATCATCCATGGCCCCAGGCACAGCGACAGGCTCAGGGCCGTAAGCACGCCGAGAATCCCGCGCAGGGTCAGGTATTGGAAGACGGCAAAGCCTTTGTAGAACTGTTGTAAAAATTCAGCCAACAGCAACAGCATCAACGTTTCTCCAGGCTGGAATTGCACAGGGCTGCCACGACGTTTTCCATGGCGGCACTGCGCGATCCCTTGATCAATAAAGTAGTGTTTGAATCGTGTTCGCCTGCCAGCGCGGCAATCAGCTCGGCCTGGCGGGTGAAGTGGTGCGCGTGCGCACCGAAGGCATTGACGGCGTGCTGCATCAGCGGGCCGACGGCATACAGAGCGTCGACTTTGCCGGCGGCGTAAGCGCCGACCTCGCGATGGCCTTGCTCGGCCCAGTCGCCCAGCTCACCGATATCACCCAGCACCAGCACCTTGCGCCCTTCGAAACCGGCGAGCAGATCGACAGCCGCATTGATCGAGGACGGGTTGGCGTTATAGGTATCGTCGATGACGCGCTGGCCATTGGCGGCGATCTGCGAGACGGCACGGCCCTTGACCGGTTGCATGGCCGCAAGCCCTGCGGCGATGCCGTCCAGGCTGACGCCCAGGGCACTCGCGGCGGCAGCAGCGGCCAGGGCGTTGGCCACGTTGTGCACGCCCAGCAAATTGAGTTGTACCGCTGCCGCGCCTTGCGGGCTGTGCAGCATGAAACCGGGGCAGCCTCGCGCATCGCGCTGCAACTGGCTGGCGTAAAAGTCGGCCTGCGGATTTTCCAGGGCAAAGCTCAGCACCTGGCGGTCGCCTGCACGCTTGTGCCAGATCGGGAAGGCCTTGTCGTCCAGGTTGAGTACCGCAACACCTTGGGCATCGAGGCCCTCGATGATTTCACCCTTGGCCTCGACAATGCGCTCCGGGCCACCGAACTCACCGACGTGGGCGGTACCGGCGTTGGTCAATATGGCAACGTGCGGTTTGGCCAGGCTCACGGTGTAGGCAATTTCACCCACCCGCGAAGCGCCCAGCTCGATCACCGCTGCGCTGTGTTCAGCAGCCAGTTCCAGCAGGGTCAGCGGTACGCCCAGATCGTTGTTGAGGTTGCCGCGCGTGGCCAGTACCGGGCCGCGCGTGCGCAGGATGCTGGCGAGCATCTCTTTGACCGTGGTCTTGCCGCTGGAGCCGGTCACGGCGGCGACAGGCCGGTCGATAAAGGCATTGCGGTTGAGCGCAGCCAGTTGCGCCAGCGCCTTGCGGGTGTCGAGCACCACCAGTTGCGGCAGGGTTGTGCCAGGCACTTCGCGCTCGACCAGTGCGCCTGTCGCGCCCTTGTCGGCAACCTGTTGCAAGTAATCATGGCCGTCGAAATTGGGGCCGGTCAGGGCCACGAACAACTCCCCTGCCTTGATGCTGCGGCTGTCGATGCTGACGCCGGAAAACAGGCAATCATCACCCACGCGACGAGCGTCCAGCGGGGTGAGCAGTTGGCTGAAGCTCAGCGGCTCAAGCATGTGCGGCCTCCCATGCAGCCAAGGCGTTGGCGGCCTGTTCAAGATCGGAAAACGGTTGGCGCTGGCCGTCGATTTCCTGATAGTCCTCATGCCCCTTGCCGGCCAGCAGCACGACATCGTCTGCGTGCGCCGCGGCAATGAACGCTTCGATGGCCTGACCACGGCCCTCGATAAAACGCACCTGGTCAGCGGCAGTAAACCCGCTGCGGATGTCGTCGAAAATCTGCGCCGGCGCTTCGCTGCGCGGATTGTCGTCGGTGACCAGCACGACATCGGCCAGGCGCTCGGCCACTTCGGCCATCAACGGACGCTTGCCGCGATCACGGTCGCCACCGCAGCCGAACAGGCACAACAGACGACCGCTGGCATGCGGACGCAGTGCTTCAAGTACTTTTTCCAGGGCATCGGGGGTGTGTGCGTAATCGACCACCACCAACGGCTTGTTGCCGCCGCCCAGGCGCTGCATGCGTCCAACCGGACCTTCTAGTTTCGCAAGGACCTTGAGAATTTCATCCAGGGCGTAGTTCAGGCCCAGCAAGGCGCCGATCGCCGCCAGCACATTGCTCAGGTTGAAACGCCCCAGCAGACTGCTGCGCAGGAAGTGCTCGCCGTGCGAGGTCACCAGCGTGGCGCGCACGCCGTGATCGTCGAACTGCGCTTCGCGGCAGTACAGCGAGGCGCTGCGATCAAGCAGGCTGTAGGTAATCAGGCGCCCGCGGTGCGGGGCATCGGCCAGTTCACGACCGAATGCATCGTCCAGGTTGATCACCCGGCATTGCAGGTCCGGCCAGGCGAACAGCTGCGCCTTGGCGGCGCCATAGGCCTCCATGGTGCCGTGATAATCAAGGTGGTCGCGGGACAGGTTGGTGAACACGGCGACATCGAACGCCAGCGCCTTGACCCGGCCTTGCTCCAGGCCGTGGGAAGACACTTCCATGGCCACGGCGCGCGCGCCGCTTTGCTTGAGGTCAGCCAGGGTGGCCTGTACGGCAATCGGGTCAGGTGTGGTGTGCCGGCCACTTTCGAGTGCGCCATAAAAGCCGGTGCCCAATGTACCGACGATGCCGCACGGCTGGCCCAGCAGGTCCAGCGCCTGGGCAATCAGTTGGGTGACGCTGGTCTTGCCATTGGTGCCGGTCACACCGACCAGATTCAGGCTGCGACTCGGCTCGCCATAAAAGCGCCCGGCAATGGCCGACAGTTGCCCCGCCAGGTTACGTACCGGAATCAGCGGTACTTCGGTGAGCGGCAGTACGCTGTGGCCTTGCGACTCATAGGCCACGGCCGCCGCGCCACGGTGCAGGGCATCGGCGATATGTTCGCGACCGTCGACCTTGAAACCCGGGACGGCCAGAAACAAATCCCCCGGACGCACCTTGCGGCTGTCCAGGGTCAATTCGCGAATCAGCGGATCGCGGTCGGTGCTCGGGAAAATCTTGCTCAGGTTAAAAGCCATCAGCCGCGCCCTCCTTTGGCAACCGGTGCTGTGTTGACCTGCTCCGGTGTCAGGTTGTCAGGCGGAATGTTCATCAGGCGCAGGGTGCCGGACATCACTTTGCTGAACACCGGTGCCGATACCAGACCACCGAAGTAGCCGCCCTTGCTGGGCTCGTCGATCACGACCACGACTGCATAACGCGGATTGCTCATCGGGCCGAAGCCTGCGAACAACGAGCGGTAGGAGTTTTCGGCGTAGCCCTTGGTGCCGATGGAGGTCTTGCGCGCCGTACCGCTCTTGCCGGCGACGTGATAGGAAGGCACACGGGCACGGTAAACACCACGCGTGTCTTCAATAACCTGTTGCAGCATGTTGTGCAGGGTCTTGGCGGTGGCTTCAGGGATCGCCTGCACCGAGGTCGGCTCGGCATCGCTCTTGAGAATGCTCAGCGGCACGATGCGGCCATTGTTGGCCAGCGCGCCGTAGGCATGCACCAGTTGCAGGGCCGTCACCGATACGCCATAGCCATAGGACAGGGTCGCGGTTTCAGCTTTACGCCATTCGCGATAGTTGGGCAGGTTGCCAACCCGCTCGCCCGGGAAACCCAGGCCGGTGTATTGGCCGAAGCCCATGCGCTGCATGGTACGGAACAGGTTTTCGCCGCCGACGTCGAAAGCCACCTTGCTCATCCCCACGTTACTGGAGTTGATCAGGATGCCGGTCAGGTCCAGCACGGGACCTTCGGTCTTGCTCACGTCACGGATGGTGTAGCGGCCGATCTGCAGGGTGCCGGGATAGACCTCGACCTTGTCGGTTGGCTTCCAGCGGCCACTTTCGAGGGCGGCGCCCATCGAGATCGGCTTCATGGTCGAGCCGGGCTCGAACACATCGATGATCGCCCGGTTACGCATGGCGGCCGGCACCATGGTGCGGCGGTTATTCGGGTTGTAGGTCGGGCTGTTGACCATGGCGAGAATTTCGCCGGTCTTGACGTCCATGATCACCAGGCTGCCGGCCTTGGCTTCGTTCTCGATGATTGCGTTACGCAGCTCGCGGGTCGCCAGATACTGCAGGCGCAGGTCGATAGACAACGCCAAGGTCTTGCCGGCCTTGGCGTTCTTGGTGACTTGCACATCCTTGATCAGTCGCCCTCGTCGGTCCTTGATGACCTGGCGCTTGCCGGGCACCCCGGCCAGCCAGTCGTCATAGGCCAGCTCGACACCTTCGCGACCGTGGTCGTCAAGGTCGGTGAAGCCGACCATGTGTGCGGTGACATCACCGGCCGGATAGAAACGCCGGAATTCCTCGATGCCATAGACACCGGGAACCTTGAGGTCGAGCACGGCCTGGCCATGCTCCGGGGTCAGGCCGCGGACCAGATAAATGAATTCTTTGCCGGCCAGCGATTCAAGGCGCTCATTGAGCGCCTTCGGGTCCTGCCCCAGCGCCTGGGCCAGCAGCGGCCATTTGCTGCGGTCCTGAAGCATTTCCTTGGGGTTGGCCCACAGGGTGGTCACTGGCGTACTGACCGCCAGCGGCTCGCCATTGCGGTCGGTGATCAGGCCACGGTGCGCCGGAATCGGAATGTGCCGCAGGCTGCGGGCATCGCCCTGCTCTTGCAGGAAGGTATGGTCGATAACCTGCAGGTCGACGATGCGCCAGCAGATGGCAAGCACCAGCAGGACCAGCAGCCCGACCACCACGCGAAAACGCCAGGGATACAGCGCGCCTTCAAGCTTCATCATGGCGCCACCATCCGTACTTCGGCGGCGCTGGGGATGCGCATTTTGAGTTGCTCGGCGGCAAGGTTTTCGATGCGGCTATGCGCGGTCCAGGTGCTTTGCTCCAGGATCAAACGACCCCATTCGGCCTGGGCCTTGTCGCGCACGCTCATTTCGGCGTACAGCGAGTTGAGCAACTGGCGGTTCCAGTGGGCGCTGTACGAAACGCCAATGGCCGACACCAGCACGCCGATGAACAACAGCAGCATGAAAAAGCTGCCAGTGGGCAAAGGCTTGGAGAACAGGCGGCTCAACGCAACTTCTCCGCCACACGCATGACAGCGCTGCGCGAGCGTGGATTGGCACGGGTTTCGGCCTCGGAGGCGAACTGTGCCTTGCCAATCAGGCGCACTTTGGGTTCGAACGGGACGGACTTGATCGGCAGGTTGCGCGGCAAGTTGTCGGCTTCGCCCTTCACCAGCTTGCGCATGAACAATTTGACGATGCGGTCTTCCAAGGAATGGAAGCTGATCACCACCAGTCGACCGCCAATCTCCAGTGCATCGAGAGCGGCTTCAAGGCCGGCCTCAAGATCGCCCAGTTCGTTGTTTACGTGAATGCGCAAACCCTGGAAGGCACGAGTGGCAGGGTGCTTGCCCTTTTCCCAGGCCGGATTGGCGACCTTGAGTACTTCGGCAATGTCTGCGGTGCGCTCGAACGGGGTGACCTCACGGCGCGCGACCACGGCATTGGCCATGCGTCGGGCAAAGCGTTCTTCGCCGTACTCTTTAAAGACGCGCGCCAGCTCTTCGGCAGAGGCGGTGGCAACAAATTGCGCAGCACTGACACCCAGTCCGGGGTTCATGCGCATGTCCAGCGGGCCATCGTTCATGAAGCTGAAACCGCGTTCGGGATCGTCGAGCTGCGGCGAAGAGACGCCCAGGTCCAGCAGCACACCGCTGACCTTGCCATGCAGGTCACGGTCGCGCACCTCGCTGCCCAGCTCGGCAAAACTGCGCTGCACAATGAAGAAGCGGCCGTCTTCGGCCGCCAGCGCTTGCCCCGTGGCAATCGCTTGCGGGTCTTTGTCGAAGCCCAGCAACTGCCCTTCGGGACCTAACTGCTCAAGCACGAGACGACTGTGACCGCCACGACCGAACGTGCCATCCAGATAGCAGCCATCGGCACGTACGGCCAAGGCCTCTACTGCTTCTTCAAGCAGCACGGTGGTGTGGGTAAAACCGCCATTCATAGTCACAGGATCAGGTCACGTAAATCATCGGGCATCGCGCCAGGTTGTTGAATAGCCGCAAGGTCCGCTTCAGCAAGAGCGTTCCAGGCGTCCTCGTCCCACAATTGAAACTTGTTTAGCTGGCCAACTAACATCACGCTTTTATCCAACTTGGCATGCAGGCGTAAACGTGGCGGTACAAGCAATCGTCCACTGCCATCAAGCTCCAGATCGACGGCATTGCCGATCAGTAGCCGCTGCAAACGACGATTTTCTTCACGAAAGGTGGCGAGCTCACGCAGCTTCGCCTCAATCAGTTCCCACTCGGACAGCGGATAAATGCACAAGCAGGGATCAACAGCATCTATGGTCACGATCAGTTGGCCACCACTACGCGATTCAAGCTCGGCGCGATAACGACTCGGCATGGCGAGACGTCCCTTTGCGTCGAGATTGATTGCGTTGGCACCACGGAACACAGGCGAAGTCTCCGAATTCTATCTTCTCGCGCTGAAAAAACCCACTTCGTGCCACTTTCTGCCACTTGCGCACACTATAGGAACGCGCCCACCACACCGTCAAGGCGCGGCCCTAAGGAAAACCCTTACATAACCGAGATTTAGGAGTGGTATTAGATGAGCGGATATGTATCGGGCAGATCGCCCACAGATTAATCCGCAGAAATTCAGGAGAGTGAGAACAGAAGTTAAAGTGATTTGTGAAGTTCGGAAATATTTTTGATATTTACGAACCCATTCACATCCAGCAAAAAGCAGATGGAAGGAGGTGGAGAGTCGATCTGTAAGCCGGGTTCTGTCGAGGACAGTCATTCCTCTACGACGGCCATCACTGGACGTCTTTAGCAACCTACCCGGTTCCAGCGCGGGCCACGCCTAGGAACCCTATTTGGTCTTGCTCCGAGTGGGGTTTACCTTGCCACGAACTGTTGCCAGACGTGCGGTGCGCTCTTACCGCACCTTTTCACCCTTACCGGCACCGAAGTGCTTAGGCGGTTATTTTCTGTGGCACTTTCCGTAGGCTCGCGCCTCCCAGGCGTTACCTGGCACTCCGCCCTATGGAGCCCGGACTTTCCTCCCCCCCTTGTTGCGGAACAACAAGAGGCAGCGACTGTCCAATCGACTCTCCGCCGCCAAGGTTAGCGGCACACGCCGGCAAGAACAAGCTTTAAAAGCCTGCAAGTGCCTGTGTGCGTAACGAAAATGCCTTATTTATCCTTTTGTTTATCAAGCGCTAACTGATAAAGCAGGTTTTTGCGCACCCCGGTAATCTCGGCAGCCAGGGCCGCCGCACGCTTGACCGGCAAATCCTGCAACAGTAAATCCAGCACCCGGCGCGCTTCGGTACTGACCGCCTCATCCCCCTCAGGCGCACTCCAGCCAGCCACCAGCACCACACATTCGCCGCGCTGCTGATTGCTGTCTGCTTCGACAAACTCGCGCAACTGCGCCAGCGGCAAGCCCTTGAGTGTTTCAAAGGTCTTGGTCAGCTCGCGGGCCAGCAATGCCGGACGCTCGGCACCAAAGACAGCCTCCATGTCCTGCAGGCACTCCAGAATACGGTGCGGGGCCTCATAAAAAATCAGCGTGCGCGGCTCTTCGACCAGTTGCTCAAGACGCGATCTGCGCCCCACCGCCTTGGCCGGCAAAAAGCCCTCAAAAATGAAGCGATCCGAAGGCAGCCCCGCCGCCGACAGTGCTGCGATCAGTGCACACGCGCCAGGCACCGGCACCACTGCAATGCCGGCGGCACGCGCCTGACGCACCAGGTGATAGCCCGGATCGGAGATCAATGGCGTGCCCGCATCGGAAATCAGCGCCACGTTATCGCCGGCCAGAAGACGCTCGATAAACCGGCTACCTTCTGCACGTTCATTATGCTCATGGCAGGCGGCCAGCGGCGTCGCTATGCCAAAGTGCTGCATCAATCGCAATGAATGGCGTGTATCCTCGGCAGCAATCAGCGCGACTTCCCGCAGAACTTTCAGCGCCCGCACACTCATGTCGTCCAGATTGCCGATGGGCGTGGCCACGACATAAAGCGAGCCGACGGCGGAATTCGAAGCGACCTGAATAGTCAAAGCGCACACCTCATGTTGATGACTCCAAAGCGATCTATAAAGAAAGCATTGTACAGACTGCATGCGCTTTACACGGGATCGACCACAGACAAGCCTATAAAAGGAAGTAAGGCATGATGACTCCGCATCACCGTGGACCGCCACCGGCAAGAAAAAGCGTGACGGTTCGACCGCAATACCTGTCAGAGCTTTACCTGCCTTCAAGAGGCACCCCAACGTCGCACCCCGGCCAGTGCTTGGGTACAATTGCCCGCTAATTTGCTTGAGTACCAGGAACATATACATGATCGCTTGTCTGCGGCTGTTCTCTGCCCTCGGTCTTGCTGCCTTACTGGCGGCCTGCGCCGGCTCACCCACCTCCAGCCTCGGTGAGCTGCCTCGCACCCCCGATGCCAGTATCGAACAACTGCTGGAGCAGGCGTCGACCGCCAAGACCCCGGAGCAGGCCGCCACGCTGCGCCTGAGCGCTGCCGACAAGGCCAACAGCCAGGGTAACGCCGGTCGCGCCGCGCAACTGCTCGAGCAGGTCAAGCTCGACGTGTTGCCGCCAGGCCTGCAAGTGTTCGCCAGCACCTTGTCGGCAGAACTGGCCCTGGGACGCAACCAGCCCAAGGCAGCCCTCACCGCCCTGACCCACCCGAGCCTGCAACGCCTGGGTGAACTGTCGGTCGAACAACAGGTGCGCACCCACACCGTTCGCGCCCGCGCCCTGGAAATGGACGGCCAGATCCTGCCGGCCGTACGCGAGCGCGTGTTTGCAGGCCCCTTGCTGCAAGGCAACGAGCTGAGCGCCAACAACGACGCGATCTGGAAACTGCTTTCCACTCTGCCTGTCGAGCAACTGCAAGCGACCAGTAACGATGACTTCGGCGGCTGGCTGAACCTGGCCCGCACCCTCAAAAGCAGCGGCACCCTGGAACAGCAACAGGCCGCTATCGACACCTGGAAAGCGCAAAACCCTCAGCACCCTGCCGCTCTGCAACTGCCGGCGGCGCTGGCTCAATTGCGCTCGCTGACCAGTGAGCCGGTGACCCGCATCGCCCTGCTGCTGCCTCAGGAAGGCCAGTTGGCCAACGTGGCCAAAGCCCTGCGCGAAGGTTTTCTGGCGGCCCACTATCAGGCCCAGCAAGCCGGTCAGAACCCTCCCGCCATTCAAGTCTTTGACAGCTCGCGACTGACCTCGATGGACGAGTTCTATCGCCAGGCCCAGGCCGCAGGCGTGCAGCTGGTGGTCGGGCCGCTGGAAAAGGATCTGGTCAAGCAACTCAGCGCCCGCCCGAGCCTGCCCATCACCACCCTGGCCCTCAATTACAGCGACAGCGCCACTGCCGGCCCGCAGGAACTGTTCCAGTTCGGCCTGGCTGCCGAAGACGAAGCCCGCGAAGTTGCACGCCGCGCCTGGGCCGACGGCAAGCGCACCGCGGTTGCCATGGTGCCGAAGGGCGAATGGGGCGATCGTGTCCTGAGCGCCTTCAACAATAGCTGGCGCGCCAAGGGCGGCACCCTGGTAGCCGTCGAACGCATCGATCAACCCGTCGATCTGGCCCGCCAGATTGGCGACATGTTCCAGCTGCGCGCCAGCGAAGGCCGTGCCCAGCGCCTACAAAGCGCTACCGGCGCACAGGTTGCCGCACAGCCATCGCGCCGTCACGACATCGACTTCATGTTCTTGGTCGCCACACCGCAACTGGCCCAGCAGATCAAACCGACCATGGTTTTCCAGTACGCCGGTGATGTACCGGTGTATGCGACGTCCCAGCTGTTCACCAACAGCAACGATCAGGCTCAATACAACGACCTCAACGGCGTACGCTTCTGCGACACGCCCTGGCTGCTCAACGCCAACGACCCGCTGCGCCAACAGGTCGTTGCGCAATGGCCGCAAGCCGCCGGCAGCCTCGGCCGCCTGTACGCCATGGGCGTCGACGCTTACCGCCTGGCACCGCGCCTCGGCCAGCTCAAGGCCTTGCCTGACAGCCGCCTCGAAGGCCTGTCCGGCAGCCTAAGCCTGAACCCGAATCGCCGCATCGAGCGTCAACTGCCGTGGGCAGAGTTCGTCAACGGTCAGGTACAGCGCCTGCCGGACACCGCTCCTTGAAGTCAGACAGTAACCGTGCAGGGCGCGAGGCCGAGGCCTGCGCCCTGCACCATTTACAGCAGCAAGGCCTGAGCCTGATCGAGAAGAACTGGTCATGCCGACGCGGCGAGCTGGATCTGGTCATGCTCGACGGCGATACAGTAGTATTCGTCGAAGTTCGCTACCGACGCTCCAAAGGCTGGGGTGGCGCACTGGAAAGTGTCGATGCACGCAAGCAGGAAAAGCTGGTCATGGCAGCCCAACTGTTCCTGCAGCACGCACCGCACTGGGCCGATCACCCTTGTCGCTTCGATGTGCTGGCGGTTGAGGGAATGGCCGACAATGCAACACCCCTGAACTGGCTCAAGAACGCATTCGACAGCTGAGCAGGCCGGCATCATCCTCGAATATCCTACGCACCCGACACCGATTCTCTGCTGTTTGCCGCGCAGGCCGCACACCTGTCGTGTCGGGAGCCTGCAAAACATCAAGGGCGGCACCAATAGCCGCCTTACGCTCTAACCAAGGTCACTCTAGATGGACATGCAATCGCGTATTCGCCGGCTCTTCCAGGCCAGCATCGACACCAAGCAACAGGCGATGGACGTCCTGGCTCCACACATCGAGCTGGCCAGCCAGGTCATGGTCAATGCCCTGCTCAACGAGGGCAAGATGCTGTCCTGCGGCAACGGCGGCTCGGCAGGCGACGCCCAGCATTTCTCGTCGGAGCTGCTGAACCGCTTCGAGCGTGAACGCCCCAGCCTTCCAGCCATTGCGCTGACCACCGACAGCTCGACCATCACCTCGATTGCCAACGATTACAGCTACAACGAAGTGTTCTCCAAGCAGATCCGCGCCCTGGGCCAACCGGGCGATGTGTTGCTGGCCATTTCCACCAGCGGTAACTCGGCGAACATTATTCAAGCCATCCAGGCCGCACATGATCGCGAAATGATTGTCGTAGCATTGACCGGACGCGATGGCGGCGACGTAGCGTCGCTGTTGCTGCCAGAGGACGTGGAAATCCGCGTACCCGCCAAAGTCACGGCGCGCATCCAGGAAGTCCACCTGCTGGCGATCCATTGCCTCTGCGATCTGATCGACAGCCAATTGTTCGGGAGTGAAGAATGACCCCTAATCGTCTCAGTCTGGCATTACTGGCCCTGTGCCTGGGCCTTGGTGGTTGCAGCTCGGTGCTGACCGCCACTCGCGACAACCCGATCGAAGATGATCGTGGCACTCGCACCATCGGCAGCAAGATCGATGACTCATTGATCGAAACCAAAGCTGCCGTGAATATTTCCAAGGCCGATCCAGACCTGGCCGAAGGTTCGCACATCGTGGTGACCAGCTATAACGGCATCGTCCTGCTGGCCGGCCAGACTCCGCGCGCCGAACTCAAGACCGTTGCCGAACAGGCCGCAGCCTCTGTGCAGCGCGTCAAAAAGGTCAATAACGAGCTGCAGGTGCTGCCGCCTTCGTCTCTGCTGGCGCGCAATAACGATGCCTGGCTGACCACCAAGATCAAGTCGCAGATGCTGACCGACAATTCGATTCCGGGCTCACGCATCAAAGTGGTGACCGAGAACGGTATCGTCTATCTGCTGGGCCTGGTAACCCAGCAGGAAGCCACCCGCGCAACCAACCTGGTTCAGGGCGTGTCGGGCGTGCAGAAAATCGTCAAGCTGTTCGAGTACATCGACTGAGCCGTCGCAGGCAGCAATAAAAAAGGCGATCCGGATGGATCGCCTTTTTTTATTTCACAACCTTCAGGCTTGGCCTGCCGCTGGGACGCGGTGGCTCGCTGTTGGGCGGCGGAGCATCATCTTCCATGTCGACTTCCTCGACATCGTGCTCCTCGAGGGAGGGCTCCAGGTCAAAGACCATGCCCTGACCATTTTCCCTGGCATAAATACCCAGTATCGCGCCAACCGGCACGTACAAGGTGTGTGGAACGCCGCCGAAACGGCCTTCGAAACTCACCGCCTCATTGTCCATGTGCAAGTGACGCACGGCAGTGGGCGAAACATTCAGGACAATCTGGCCATCGTTGGCAAATCCCTGAGGGACCTGCACGGAGGGATACTCCGCGTTGACCAGCACATGTGGGGTGCAATCGTTATCTACAATCCACTCATAAAGAGCACGAATCAGATAAGGGCGACTGGAGTTCATCAACGGCTCCTTAAGCCTTAGCGCATTTCACGTTCGGCAGCAGACAGGCTTGCCTGGAATGCCTCACGTACGAACTGGCGCTCCATGTAGTCGAGCAACGGCTTGGCAGGCCGAGGCAATTCGATGCCCAACACCGGCAAACGCCAGAGTATGGGCAATAGACAGCAATCAACGAGACTTTGCTCGTCACTGAGGAAAAAAGGTTTCTCCGCAAACAGCGGCGATACCCCGGTCAGACTCTCGCGCAGCTCCTTGCGGGCCTGCACACGTGCACTTTCCTTGCTCCGTGGATCCAGGATCAGATCCACAAGCCCACACCAGTCACGCTGGATGCGATGCATCAGCAGACGGCTATTGGCCTTGGCCACAGGGTACACCGGCATCAACGGCGGATGCGGATAACGCTCCTCCAGATACTCCATCACCACGCTGGGCTCGTACAACGCCAGATCGCGGTCGACCAGCGTCGGCAAGGTGCCATAAGGGTTGACCTCGACCAGCTGCGGCGGCACACGACCGGCCACAACATCGATGATCTCGGCCACAACACCTTTCTCGGCGAGCACGATACGTACGCGGTGGGAATAGTGATCGGCGGGGTCGGAATAACAGGCCAACCGGTTGGTCACGCCCATGGTGATCCTCCTCGCTTGTAAAAATGGATGGAACAGACAGGCAAAAGCGGCCTGAGAAACCTGCGCTCACGATCGCTTCGCGGGCGACAAGATAGCTTATTTACAGCAAAGAATTTGGCAATCTTGCGCCGCCCGGCGCGGGCGCTGCAATCATTACTTCACATAAGCGCCGCACTGCACGTGCTTCAAGCCTGATATCAGTGGATGTCTTTCCAGTATTCACGCTTGAGCAGCCCGGCCAGGACGATGAAGAACGCCAGATACAACAACACCCAGGTACCGATGCGGCGGTGTTCAAGCTTGAGCGGGTCAGCCGAGTAAGCCAGGAAGGTCACCAGGTTTCTGAGCGTCTCGTCGAATTGCTCGACACTCAGACTGCCGGTACCGGTCAAGACGATCAATTGATCACAGCTCAAGTCGCCGGGCACCTGACAACCGGGCACCTGGCGCCCTTGCAGACGCTGTAGCACGTTAGGCATACCGACATTGGGGTAAACCCGGTTATTGACGCCCAGCGGTCGCGCCGGATCCTCGTAAAACGAGCGCAGGTAATGATACAGCCAGTCCGTGCCACGCACCCGCGCCACCAGGGTCAAGTCCGGCGGCTCAGCCCCGAACCAGGCCTTGGCGTCCACTGAGCGCATGCCGGCTTTCATATGATCGCCAATTTTGGCCCCGGTAAAGACCAGCTTTTCCAGCATCACCTCATGGGCAATGCCCAGATCGTCGGCCACCCGCTCATAGCGCTGGTACTGAGCACTGTGACAGCCCATGCAGTAGTTGACGAACGTGCGCGCGCCATCCTGCAGCGCAGCCTTGTCGGAGACATCGATGCTGACCGGCTCCAGCACTTGCGTACCGCTCACCTGCGCCAGTGACAGCACTGGCAGCCAGGCCAACACCAACATAGCCAGTAACCTTCTCATCGGCTCGTGACCCTTTCCGGAACGGGCCTGGTCTTTTCAAGCCGGGTATAGAACGGCATCAGCAGAAAATAGGCGAAATACAACACGGCGCAGACCTGCGACAACAACGTGCGCCCAGGCGTAGGCGCCTGCACGCCCAGCACCCCAAGGGTGATGAAGGCAACGCAGAAGACCAGCAGCCCTGCCCGGCTCAGCCAGCCCTTGTAGCGCATCGAACGTACCGGGCTGCGGTCGAGCCACGGCAGCACAAACAGCACGGCAATCGCGGCGCCCATGGCCATGACACCCATGAGCTTGTCCGGTATCGCCCGCAAAATGGCGTAGAACGGGGTGAAGTACCACACCGGCGCAATATGCTCAGGCGTCTTGAAAGCGTTGGCGGCCTCGAAGTTCGGCTTCTCCAGAAAGTAGCCGCCCATCTCCGGAAAGAAAAACACGACGATGCAGAACACGAACAGAAAAACGCCGACACCGAAGAGGTCCTTCACAGTGTAATAAGGATGAAACGGTATACCGTCCAGTGGGACGCCGTTTTCGTCCTTGTGTTTCTTGATGTCGATGCCGTCAGGGTTATTCGAGCCCACCTCATGCAGCGCCAGAATGTGCAGCACCACCAGCCCCAGAATGACAATCGGCAGCGCAACCACGTGCAAGGCGAAGAAGCGGTTCAGGGTGATTCCGGAAACCAGATAGTCACCGCGAATCCATTGGGTCAATCCTTCGCCAATCACAGGAATGGCACCAAACAGCGAAATGATGACCTGCGCGCCCCAATACGACATCTGCCCCCACGGCAGCAGATAGCCCATGAACGCCTCGGCCATCAGCGCCAGGTAGATGAACATGCCGAAGATCCACACAAGTTCGCGCGGCTGCTGGTACGAGCCGTAGAGCAGCCCGCGAAACATGTGCAGGTAGATCACGATGAAAAACGCTGACGCGCCGGTGGAGTGCATCTGCCGCAGGATGGCGCCGTAATCGACATCGCGCATGAGGTATTCGATCGAGGCAAAAGCCCCTTCGGCCGTCGGCGTGTAATACATCGTCAGCCAGATGCCGGTGAGCAACTGATTGACCAGCACCAGCAATGCCAACGAACCAAAGAAGTACAGAATGTTGAAGTTCTTCGGGACGTAGTATTTGCTCAGATGCTCTTCGAACACGCGGCTGACAGGAAAGCGCGCATCGACCCAGCGCATGAACCGGCTCATAACGCAGCCTCCTGATCGACGCCGATGACGATTATCGCGTCCGACTCATAGTGATGAGGCGGCACCGGCAGGTTCAGCGGGGCGGGCTGCGATTTGTAGACTCGCCCGGCCAGATCGTAGCGCGAGCCGTGACAGGGGCAAAAATACCCACCCTGCCAGTTCTTGCCGAGGTCGCTGGGCGCCACCTCTGGCCGAAAGGTCGGCGAGCAGCCCAAATGCGTACAAATGCCGACCAACAGCACGATCTGCGGCTTGATCGAGCGCGTCACCGGGTCAACGTAAGCGGGCTGTACCGACGCCCTGGATTCGGGGTCCGACAACTGGTCGGCAAGCTGGCGCAGGCTGTCGAGGGTCTGCGGTGTTCGGCGCAGGATGAACACCGGCTGACCGCGCCATTCGGCGATCAGTTGCTGGCCGGGCTCGATCTTGTCGACATTGACCTTTACCGGCGCACCGGCGGCGCGGGCCCTGGCGCCTGGAAACCACGACCCCACGAATGGAACGGCCGCCCCCGCCAACCCTACCGCTCCCACCGCCGAGGTCGCGGTCACCAGAAAGCGGCGGCGCCCTGTATCTATCCCGCCAGGCTCAATCTGGTCTGGATTGAAGCAATCGGTGCTCATTCCACCCGCTCCCGCGCACATGCAGAACCTGCATGTGCAGCGGCCTGCCTGATAACAATCTAGTCGTTACCCGGCCGCAGGGACGGCAAATAAAGCCCCTTCCATCTGCAAGTCTTCAAGACTGCCAAGAAGCAGGAGTGACTGTAAACAGGGAATTACAGCCACACCGTGTTTTGCCTCAACAGCCTGTCACAGGCATAAAAAAACGCCCGGCTTCGTGAGAAGCGGGCGTTTTTCTTGAGCGCAGAAAGCGAATTAACGCTTCGAGTACTGCGGACGCTTACGCGCTTTACGCAGACCGACTTTCTTACGTTCAACTTCACGGGCGTCGCGAGTCACGAAGCCAGCTTTGCGCAGTGCAGGGCGCAGGGTTTCGTCGTACTGCATCAGAGCGCGAGTGATACCGTGGCGGATTGCGCCAGCCTGGCCACTTACGCCGCCACCGATAACGGTGACGTAGATGTCGAACTTCTCGACGGTTGCGGTCAGCTCCAGCGGCTGACGAACTACCATGCGGGCAGTTTCACGACCGAAGAACACGTCCAGCGAACGGTTGTTGATCGAGATGTTACCAGTACCCGGACGCAGGAAAACGCGAGCGGTTGCGGTCTTGCGACGGCCAGTGCCGTAATTTTGAGTCGCCGACATAATCAACTATTCCGTTAAAACTTCAGTTCTTGGGGCTGTTGAGCAGTATGAGGGTGAACAGCGCCCGCATAGACTTTCAGCTTACGATACATGTCGCGACCCAGTGGGTTCTTAGGCAGCATGCCTTTGACCGCGGTCTCGAGCACGCGCTCAGGAGCTTTGTCGATCAGCTTTTCGAAAGTGATCGATTTGATCCCGCCCGGGAAGCCGGAGTGAGAATAGTAGATCTTGTCGGAAGCTTTGGCACCGGTAACACGCACTTGCTCGGCGTTGATGACGACGATGTAGTCGCCAGTGTCAACGTGAGGGGTGTACTCAGGCTTGTGCTTGCCACGAAGACGGCTCGCGATTTCGGTAGCCAGACGACCCAGGGTCTGGCCAGCGGCGTCGACGACGAACCAGTCGCGCTGAACTGTTTCCGGTTTAGCAGTAAAAGTTTTCATTCTTTATAGCCTCAGGGGCCGCCTGAAAATATGAGACGGCGGAGCTTACTGAACAGTGCATTCCTTGACAAGCCAACAGGGCAGGTCAAAGTCGGCCGGAAACAGACGCTATCGGGGGCTCGGGTCAGCGCGTCCGTATACGGCAGGATCTTCGATGGACGGGGCATCACGCCGGCCACCAAGAGGTGCGCAATTATACAGACTGCAACGATAAGCTCAACCTGAATTTATTGCAGCGCACAGCCCTGCCACAGCGCATTGGCGCCAATTGTTCACAGGCCGGATCGAGGCTGGACAGAGATCGCAAAACATAAGACGATTCAGCCGCTGCTTGACCACTTTACCCACTATAAGAACAAAAGATCATGCCGATTCAACCAACCGCCGTCCTGCGGCGCGTGAGCATCCTGGCTGTCGACCGGGTGTTCGCCTCGACTCTGATGCAAGCCAAAGACTTCTTTCACCTGGCCAGCCTGCGCTACAGCAAGCAATTGGGCCACGGCCTCAAACCGGCTTTTGAAATTCGCCTGGTGAGCCCCGACGGTCAGCCCGTCAACAGCTTCAGCGATGTCATGATGCCGGTCGACGGCGCCCTGGAACCCAGCGATATCATCGTGCTCCCGGCTTTCTGGGACGATTTCGATGCGCTCAGCCAGCGCTACCCGCAGATTCTGCCGTGGCTGCGCGAACAGCACGCCAATGGCGCGGTGCTGTGCGCCGAAGCCAGTGGCGTGTTCTGGATGGCCGCCACCGGCTTGCTGGACGGCAAAGAGGCAACCACGTACTGGCGCTTTTTCAACGAATTCGCCGAGCGCTTTCCCAAGGTCCAGCTCAACCAGGACAAGCACATTACCGACGCCGACAACCTGTACTGCGCTGGCGGCAGCACATCGGCGTGCGACTTGTACATCTACCTGATCGAGCGTTTCTGCGGGGCCAACGTGGCGCAGGCGGTGGCGCGCGACATCCTCTACGAAGTGCGGCGCAACTACTCACCGGGCAGGATCGGCTTTGGCGGCCAGAAACTGCATCAGGACATGACCATCCTGCAGATCCAGCACTGGCTTGAAGAACACTTCGCCGACAAGTTCCGCTTCGAAGACGTGGCCCGGGAACACGGCATGAGCATCCGCAACTTCATGCGCCGCTTCCAGAGCGCCACCGGCGACAAGCCGCTGCACTATCTGCAGCGCCTGCGCATCGAAACCGCCAAGGGCCTGCTGTCGGCCACACGCAAGAGCATCAAGACCATCAGCTACGAAGTCGGTTACGACGACGCCAGCTTCTTCGCCCGCCTGTTCCGCCAGCACACTGAACTGTCACCCAACCAATACCGGCAACAATTCCAGCAGGCGGCCTGAAGGCGGCGGCAAGTTTTCAGCTTCAAGCTGCAAGTAAAAGCCGATCGCATACTGCCTTTACTTGCAGCTTGCCGTTGCCGTCAAGGCTTGTGGGCGCGGGACAGGAATTCGTGGGATTGCATTTCCAGCAAGCGGCTGAGGGTGCGCTGGAATTCAAAGTTCAGGCGGCCACCGGAGTACAGGTCCTTGAGTTCGACCTCGGCCGAGATGATCAGCTTGACGTTGCGGTCGTAGAATTCGTCGACCATGTTGATGAACCGGCGGGCGATGTCGTCGGTGGTCACGCTCATCTGTTCGACGTTGCTGAGCAACACGGCATGGAAGATCTTGCCCAGTTCGATGTAGTCGTTCTGGCTGCGCGGCCCGTCGCACAGGTCGCGGAAGTTGAACCAGGCCACGTCGTCGCAAGTGCGCAGCGCGCGAATTTCACGGTTCTCGATCATCAACACGTCGTTTTCGACGGTTTCTGCGCAATCGGGCGTCAGCGCCTTGAAACTGGCGCGCAGGCTTTCATGAGCGGCGTCATTGAGCGGGAAGTGAAACAGCTCGGCCTGCTCCAGGTGACGCAGGCGATAGTCGACGCCGCTGTCGACGTTGACCACTTCGGTGTGCAGCTTGATCAAGGCAATGGCCGGCAGGAAGCGCGCCCGTTGCAAGCCGTCCTTGTACAAGCCGTCCGGAACGATGTTCGAGGTGGCGACCAGCGAGACGCCATTCTTGAACAGCTCTTCCATCAGCGTGCCGAGGATCATGGCGTCAGTGATGTCGGAGACAAAGAATTCATCGAAGCAGATAACCCGTGCTTCTTCGGAAAAACGCTTGGCGATGACCGTCAGCGGGTTTTTCTCGCCCTTGAGCGTCCTCATTTCTTCGTGCACACGCTTCATGAAGCGGTGAAAGTGCGTACGCATTTTCTGCTTGAACGGCAGCGCGTCGAAGAAAGTGTCGACCAGATAGGTCTTGCCACGCCCTACTCCACCCCAGAAATACAGGCCCTTGACGACCTGCGGCTCTTTCTTGCCGAACAGCTTGCCGAACAGGCCAGGCTTGCTGTCTTGTGCAGCGATCAGGTCTTCATACAGACGCTGCAAATGACGCACAGCGTTTTCCTGAGCGGCATCATGAAAGAAGTCCGGGCGTTTCAGGTCGGCTTGATATCGTTCTAGGGGCGTGGTCATAGTCATCGGCGGGGGCTGAAAAACGGGCCGTCACTGTAGCGACGGCCTTGGGGAATGGCAATCAGTCCTGTGCAGGAGCGAGTGCCAGCTTGAGGGTCTCGATGGCGCTGTCACGCGCGGTTGCATCACTGAAGGCCGGGCTGTCGGCCACGCTTTCGCCGTCGAGCCACAGGCTGAAACGGTCAGCGTCGGCACGCAGATCCAGCTCGCCACCCTGCTGCAACTGCTTGCTCACCGCACCTGCGGTCTTGCCATCGGCAAAGGCACGCGACAGCAGCAATTGCTCGCCGTCGGCGGCCAGCAGGCGGAAGCGGAAGCTGCCGTCTTCGTCGCGGAAGCTGACAAAGCGCGCAGTCTTGGCGGCCTTTTTCTTGACGGTATCGCTGCTCTGCACGGCGCTGCGGAACGAGCGCAGGCCCACCGCCTCGCGCAGGGTTTCAAGGAACGGCGTGGCGAGGCTGCGAGCCTTCTGCGCACCGGTGAGCAGGATATCTTCCAGATCGGCAGGGCGCGCAATCAGACGCTGATAGGTTTCGCGGGCTTCACCCAGCTCAGTGTCGAGCAGGCTGACCAGACGCGCCTTGGCCTCGCCCCAACCCAGGCCGTCGAGCAGTTCGGCGCGCAGCGCAGCACTTTGCTCTGGCGTGGAGAAGGCGTGATAAAGCGTAAACAGATGGGAGTTGTCAGGGTCCTTGGCTTCACCCGGCGCACGCGAGTCGGTGACGATGCGCGAGACCGCGTCCTTGAGTTCCTTGGTGCTGCTGAACAGCGGGATGGTGTTGTCGTAGCTCTTGGACATCTTGCGGCCATCCAGGCCCGGCAGCGTGGCCACGCCTTCTTCGATCAACGCTTCGGGCATGGCGAAGAATTCCTTGCCATTGCCGAACAGGTGATTGAAGCGCTGGCCGATGTCACGGGCCATTTCTACGTGCTGGATCTGGTCGCGACCGACCGGCACCTTGTTGGCGTTGAACATCAGGATGTCGGCCGCCATCAGCACCGGGTAGCTGTACAGGCCCATGCTGATGCCGGCATCCGGGTCTTCACCGGTCTCGACGTTGCGGTCGACCGACGCCTTGTAGGCGTGGGCGCGGTTGAGCAGGCCCTTGGCCGCGACACAGGTCAGCAGCCAGCACAGCTCGGGGATTTCCGGGATATCGGACTGCCGATAAAACGTCACACGATCGACGTCCAGGCCTGCGGCCAGCCAGGTGGCTGCGATTTCCTGACGCGAACGCTGAATGCGCAGCGGGTCATCGCATTTGATCAGGGCGTGGTAGTCGGCCAGGAAGTAGAACGAGTCGACGCCAGGCTGGCGGCTGGCGACAACCGCCGGGCGGATGGCACCGGCATAGTTCCCCAGGTGGGGAGTACCGGTCGTGGTAATGCCGGTCAGGATACGAGTGGTCATGGCAGGTCGCTTAATGCAGTGGGCGGTTATCAGTTCGCAAGCCGGGGCATGACCAGATCCTTCAGATCGGTCAGCTTGCCGTGAAAGAAGTGTCCGCATTCTGCCACTTTCAGCAGCTCATGGGGACGTTGCAGCGCGCCGGACCATTCATACACCAGCGCAGGCTCGATGACCTCGTCGGCATCGGGCTGGATGACGGTCAGCGGCGCCTGCTGCGCCAGATCGGCCTGGGCCTTGAAGCGCCCGGCAGCCGGTGCGATCAGAAACACATGCTCAAGCGCCTCGCCGCGCGCTTCCAGCCAGCCGCTGAGGCTGCCGGCCACGTAACCGCCAAAAGAGAAACCAAACACCGTCAGCGGCAGATCAGGCTGCTGCTCGCGCAGCCACACGGCGACCGCCTGGGCGTCTTCGATCTCTTCAGGCCCCGCCACCGAGGTGCCGGCGCTGGCACCGACACCTCGGTAGTTGAAGCGCAAAGTGCTCAGGCCGGCATCGCGAGCGGCACGTTGCAATGTCGAAACAACCTTGTTGAGCATCGTTCCGCCCTGAATCGGGTTAGGATGGCAAATCAGCGCCACGCCCCTTGCATCGGGCAGGTCTTGATAAAGTGCTTCGAGCGGACCTTGCGGGCCGTCGATGAAGACAGGGGTTTCAGGCATGGGTAAATAGAACTCCGTGACCCCGAAATGGGTCGACTCGTCTAGCTGAATGTCTGTGGCTGGCATATCGGCGACGCGTCGCGGCTATACAGCGCAGGTTCGAGCCGTTAACGTAAAGCAAAGCCGTTTATAGAGGAAGGACTCGTGGAACACTCGCTCTTAGTTTGGTTGTTGCCGACTCTTGCCCTGGTGGCCGGTGTCGTCATTGGTTTCCTGGTCGCGCGTCTGCTGCCCAACACTGTTCCGAGCAGCACCCAGCGTCAGCTGGATGATGTGCAGGAACGTTTCGACACTTATCAGAATGAGGTGGTCACCCACTTCAACAGCACGGCTACCCTGATTCAGAAGCTCAACCATCAGTATCAGGAAGTACAGGAACATCTTGCCGAGAGCGCCAATCGCCTTGCCCTTGACGAGTTGACCCGCCAACGTCTGCTGGCCTCGCTGCACCCTGAGGCTCATCAGGCGCCACGCGACCGCCTGACCCCACCACGCTACACCGAGGCGCCGAAAGATTACGCGCCCAAGACGCCCAATGCCCCAGGCATGCTGGACGAGCAATACGGCTTGAAGAAATGATCGGTTGATCGGCCATACGAAAAAGCCCCCGCGCCGCAAGGCCGGGGGCTTTTTCGTGTCACGCAGGCGGCGTCAGATTGCGCCGCGGCTGCGCAGCAGGTCCAGGACCT
The DNA here is from genome assembly GCF_055284095.1 of Pseudomonas sp. HP_08. Classification (NCBI taxonomy): domain Bacteria; kingdom Pseudomonadati; phylum Pseudomonadota; class Gammaproteobacteria; order Pseudomonadales; family Pseudomonadaceae; genus Pseudomonas; species Pseudomonas sp. HP_08. Next base: position 316,454 of record NZ_JBTOQC010000001.1, read on the forward strand.
GTTTGACACCTTCTTCGACGCTCAGACGCTGGGTGTCGAGCACCAGATCAGCATTGAGCGGCACGTCATAGGCGAAGGACTCGCCCGGAATGTTGTCGCCACCGGCGGCATACAGGCCTTGCGGGTCACGCTCGCGGCAGACCAAAGGCGAGGCCTGAACGTACACGGTGATCAGGCGCTCTTTGCCGATCAATGCCTTGGCCTGCTCGCGGCCTTCGGCATCGGGGGCAACAAAAGCGGCCAGGGTCAGCAGGCCGGCTTCGTTGAACTGACGCGCCACATGGGCAGCGCGACGCCAGTTCTCGGTACGCCCGGCACGGTCCTGCGGCAAGCCCTTGTTCAGGTCATGACGCAGGTTCTGGCCATCGAGCACATAGACCGAACGGCCCATGTCGAACAGCTTGCGCTCCACGGCATAGGCCAGCGTGCTCTTGCCGGCGCCGGACAGGCCGCTGAACAACACGGTGGCCGGTTGCTGACCCAGACGCAGGGCGCGCTCTTCGGTGGACACGTGCGCCAGTTCGCCGTGCTGGCCATGGCCGCCATGCGGCAGGACCGGTGGTGCGATGATCATGCCGGCGCCGACGGTGCCGTTGGTCAGGCGATCGATGACGATAAACGCACCGGTGGTGCGGTTGCTGTCGTAACCGTCCAGCGCGATGGCTGCATCGAGGCTGACCTTGACCCGGCCGATCTCGTTGAGCTGCAAGGCACTGGCAGTGCCGTGCTCCAGAGTGTTCACATCGACCTTGTGGGTGATGCTGGCAATCGAGCCCGGCACATAGCTGGTGGCGCGCTTGATGTCGTATTTCTTGCCCGGCAGCATCGGCTCTTCAGCCATCCACACCAGCATCGCGTCGAACTGGTCGGAGACCGTCGGCACGTTGTCGGCATGCACCAGCAGATCGCCACGCGAGATATCGATCTCGTCTTCCATGGTCAGGGTCACAGCTTGACCAGGACCGGCCTGTTCCAGCTCGCCTTCATAGGTGACGATGGACTTGACCCGGCTGCTCTTGCCCGACGGCAAGACCACGACTTCGTCGCCCTTGTGCACGATGCCGCTGGCCAGGGTGCCGGCGAAACCGCGGAAGTTCAGGTTCGGGCGGTTGACGTACTGCACCGGGAAACGCAGGTCGGTGAAGTTACGGTCGGCGGCCACTTCGACGGTTTCGAGAATCTCCATCAGCGCAGGGCCCGTGTACCACGGCGAACGCTCGCTGCGGTTGACCACGTTATCGCCCTTGAGCGCCGACATCGGCACGAAATGCAGGCTGCTCGGGTTCAGCTCGATGGCATCGGCGAACTGCAGGTAATCGGCCTTGATCGACTCGAACACCTGCTCATCGAAGCCCTTGAGGTCCATCTTGTTGATGGCCACAACGATGTGCTTGATGCCCAGCAACGAAGCGATGTAGCTGTGACGACGGGTCTGGGTCTGCACACCGTAGCGGGCATCGACCAGAATGATCGCCAGATCGCACGTCGAGGCACCGGTGGCCATGTTGCGGGTGTACTGCTCGTGGCCCGGGGTGTCGGCAATGATGAACTTGCGCTTGGCCGTCGAGAAATAGCGGTACGCCACATCGATGGTAATGCCCTGCTCGCGCTCGGCCTGCAGACCGTCGACCAGCAGCGCCAGATCGATGTCTTCGCCGGTGGTGCCGCTCTTCTTCGAGTCGCGGGTGATGGCTTCGAGGTGGTCCTCGTAGATCATCTTCGAGTCGTGCAGCAGACGCCCGATCAGGGTGCTCTTGCCGTCGTCGACGTTGCCACAGGTCAGGAAACGCAACAGCTCCTTGCGCTCGTGCTGGGACAGGTAGGCGAGGATATCCTCGCTGATCAGATCAGATTGGTGGCTCATTGCATTCAAGCTCCAAGCTGTAAGCTTCAAGCGGCAAGCTTGTCGGCACAGCTAGTCAGAAATTTTGTTGATCGACCACTGCCGGCCTTTTTCAGGCCTAGTCACAGTGCAGGCGGCAATCCACAAACCTCAGAAGCTACACACCGCTTCTGACTTGCAGCTTGCCGCTTGTAACTTGAAGCTTAAAAATAACCTTGGCGTTTTTTATCTTCCATGGAGCCTGCACCATCGTGGTCGATGACGCGGCCCTGGCGCTCGGACGTTCGGGTCAGAAGCATTTCCTGGATGATGTCCGTCAGGCTTTCGGCCTCCGACTCGACAGCGCCCGTCAACGGGTAGCAGCCAAGGGTACGGAAACGCACCTTCTTCTTGACGATGCGGGCTTTCTCTTCCTCGGAGAGGTGCTCGAGAATGCGCTCGTCGTCGATCATGATCAGGGTGCCGTTCTTCTCGATCACTTCGCGTTCGGCGGCGAAGTACAGCGGCACGATCGGGATGCCTTCGAGGTAGATGTATTGCCAGATGTCCAGCTCGGTCCAGTTCGACAACGGGAAGACGCGGATCGACTCGCCCTTGTTGACCTTGCCGTTATAAACGTTCCACAGCTCTGGACGCTGGTTCTTCGGGTCCCAGCGGTGCTTGCTGTCACGGAACGAGTAGACGCGCTCTTTGGCGCGGGACTTTTCTTCGTCGCGGCGCGCGCCGCCGAAGGCCGCATCGAAGCCGTACTTGTCCAGCGCCTGCTTGAGGCCCTGGGTTTTCATGATGTCGGTGTGCTTGGCACTGCCGTGGGTAAACGGGTTGATGCCCTGCGCCACACCCTCGGGGTTGACGTGGGTGATCAGCTCCAGGCCCATTTCCTCGACCATCTTGTCGCGGAAGCTGTACATCTCCTGGAATTTCCACCGGGTATCGACATGCATCACCGGAAACGGCAGCTTGCCCGGAAAGAAGGCTTTGCGTGCCAGGTGCAGCATCACGGCCGAGTCTTTGCCGATCGAGTACAGCATCACCGGGTTATCGAACTCGGCGGCGACCTCGCGGATGATGTGGATGCTTTCCGCCTCCAGCTGTTTCAGATGCGTCAGTTTGTCAACCATGGCTACTCACGGATTGCATTCGTTGTGGATCAGGATAGGGGGTCAACCCAAGTCCCGCTGCGGCCTGCGGGCCGTATTCGAGCCGCGCACTTTATCATGCACGGCAGGCTGTCTTCAGCGAGGCATATAGATCGAAACGATCTAACGATATAGCTTCTCGTTTGGACACCTGCCTCGCAGCGACCTCACAAAGCGCCTCATATCGGGTTGGGACAGTCGATGAAGGTGTGCTCGACGGCAAAGCGCCGCGCCAGATAATCGCCCAGCGCCTGCACGCCATAGCGCTCGGTGGCGTGATGGCCGGCCGCGATGAAACTGATGTCGTTCTCGCGGGCGCTATGAAAGGTTTGCTCCGAGGCTTCGCCGCTCAGGTACAGGTCAACGCCTTCAAGGATCGCCTGATCGATGTAGCCCTGGCCGCCGCCGGTGCACCAGCCAACCCTGCGAATCATCGAACTGCCCTCGATCAGCAAGGGTTCGCGTCCCAGAGCGTCCTGCACACGACGGGCAAAGTCACGCGCCGTCAGCGGCTCGGCCAATGAGCCGACCAGCCCTACCACGCGCGGATTTTCAGGGTCCAGCGGGCCTTCGACGGTGATATCCAGTTGCCGTGCCAGCTGCACGTTGTTGCCGACTTCAGGGTGCACGTCCAGCGGCAAGTGATAGGCCAGCAGACTGATATCGTGCTTGAGCAGGGTTTTCAGGCGGCGCTGCTTCATGCCCACGACACAGGGGTTTTCACCCTTCCAGAAATAACCATGGTGAACCAGCACCAGATCGGCCTGAGCCTCGACGGCGGCGTCCAGCAACGCCTGGCTGGCCGTCACGCCACTGACGATACGCATGACCTGCGGACGCCCTTCGACCTGTAAACCATTGGGGCAATAATCCTGGATGCGAGCGCTATTAAGGTAGCGGTCGGCTTCTTCGACCAGGGTGCTGAGGGATACGGCCATGTAAAGACTCCTCGGTAGGCAGTTCGGCGGCAGGCGGCAAGACGACATCATTTATTGCACATGAAGTGCGAGACAGCGCACGCGGTGCTCGTATAATGCCCGCCATTATGGCGCACCCGGCTTAAAAATTTCTGCGCCAGCACCCTCAGGACTTCACTCACATGCTAAAGGCACTGCGCTTTTATGGCTGGCCATTGCTGGCAGGCGTATTGATCGCCCTGCTGATCATCCAGCGCTACCCTCAGTGGGTCGGCTTGCCCAGTCTGGATGTCAATCTGCAACAGGCTCCGCAAACCACCCAGTTCGTGCAAGGCCCTTCCTCGTATGCCGATGCGGTCAGCGCGGCGGCGCCGGCGGTGGTCAACCTGTATACCACCAAGGTCTCCAAGGCCAATCCGCTGTTCGAAGACCCGCAGTTCCGGCGCTTTTTCGGCGACAACCAGCCCAAGCAGAAACGCATGGAATCCAGCCTCGGCTCGGGCGTGCTGATGAGCCCGGAAGGCTACATCCTGACCAACAACCACGTTACCAGCGGCGCCGATCAGATCATCGTGGCCCTCAAGGACGGCCGGGAAACGATTGGCCGGGTCATCGGCAGCGACCCGGAAACCGATCTTGCGGTGCTCAAGATCGACCTGAAGAACCTGCCGGCGATGACCATCGCCCGCTCCGACGGCATTCGCATCGGCGATGTCGCACTGGCCATCGGCAACCCGTTCGGGGTCGGCCAGACCGTGACCATGGGCATCATCAGCGCCACCGGTCGCAACCAGTTGGGCCTTAACACCTATGAAGACTTCATTCAGACCGATGCGGCCATCAACCCCGGCAACTCCGGCGGCGCACTGGTCGATGCCAGCGGCAACCTGACCGGCATCAACACGGCAATCTTCTCCAAGTCCGGCGGCTCACAAGGCATCGGCTTCGCCATCCCCACCAAGCTGGCGATGGAGGTCATGAAGTCGATCATCGAGCATGGCCAGGTGATTCGTGGCTGGCTGGGCATTGAAGTACAACCACTGACGGCAGAGCTGGCAGAGTCCTTCGGCCTGAAGGATCGGCCTGGCATCGTGGTGTCGGGGATTTTCCGCGACGGTCCGGCCCAGAAGGCCGGCCTGCAGTTGGGTGATGTGATTCTGGCGATCAATGGCGAGCCCGCCAGCGACGGCCGCCGCTCGATGAATCAGGTGGCGCGCACCCGTCCCAAGGACAAGATTGCCATCAACGTGATGCGCAACAACAAGGAAATTCGCCTGAGCGCCGAAGTCGGCATCCGCCCACCACCGGCACCGGCGGCAACACCACAACCTGCGGAGTGATCCACAGGTTGCGCTGCAGGACCAGCCGCCCGGCCGGTCCTGCCTTCAGATACCGCTCAACCCATCCAGCAATGCCTGGTTCTGCTCCGGCGTACCGATGGTGATACGCAGGAACTGGGCGATACGTTCTTGCTTGAAGTGACGCACGATCACGCCCTGTTCGCGCAATGTCGCCGCCAGGCCTGCCGCATCGTGCTGCGGGTGACGGGCAAAAATGAAATTGGCCGCCGACGGCAGCACTTCAAAGCCCTTGCCGCGCAGTTGCTCGACCAGGGCTTCACGGCTGGCAATCACCGCATTGCGGGTGGTATCGAAGTGCTCTTTATCTTCAAAGGCCGCCGCCGCTCCGACGATTGCCAGACGGTCCAGCGGGTAGGAGTTGAAGCTGTTCTTGACCCGCTCCAGCGCCTCGATCAGGTCCGGATGGCCGACCGCAAGCCCGACCCGCAACCCGGCCAGCGAGCGCGATTTGGACAGCGTCTGGGTGACCAGCAGGTTCGGGTAGCGCTGCACCAGGCTGATCGCCGTCTCGCCGCCGAAGTCGATATACGCCTCATCCACCACGACCACTGAATCCGGGCTGGCCTTGAGGATCTGCTCGACCGCATCCAGCGCCAGCAGGCAGCCGGTCGGTGCGTTCGGGTTGGGGAAAATAATCCCGCCGTTAGGCCGCGCATAGTCTTGCGGGCGAATCTGGAACTGCTCATCCAGCGCGACGGCTTCGTGTTTTACACCGTACAGGCCGCAATACACCGGATAGAAGCTGTAGCTGATGTCCGGAAACAGCAAGGGCAGATCGTGCTGGAACAGGCCATAGAAGATATGCGCCAGCACCTCGTCCGAACCGTTGCCGAGAAACACGTGGCTGGCCGGTACCTGGTAATAAGCGGCCACGGCCTGCTTGAGCAGGTCGCTGTTGGGATCCGGGTACAGGCGCAGGTTGTCGCCAAGCTCTGCACGCATGGCTTGCAGTGCCTTGGGCGACGGGCCATAGGGGTTTTCGTTGGTGTTGAGCTTGACCAGCTTGCTCAGCTTGGGCTGCTCGCCCGGCACGTACGGCACCAGGCTTTTGACGAAAGGACTCCAGAATTTGCTCATGTTATTCGCCTTGCTCGCTGCGTACGGGTTGCCAGTCGGTGTCGGTAATGCGGTATTCGGCACTGCGCGCGTGACCGCTCAGCGACTCGCCACGCGCCAGTACCGAGGCAGTCTTGCCCAGCTCCGATGCGCCTTGCGGCGAGCAGAAGATGATCGAGGAACGCTTCTGGAAGTCATAAACGCCCAGCGGTGACGAAAACCGCGCGGTGCCGGAGGTCGGCAAGACGTGGTTGGGGCCTGCGCAATAGTCGCCCAGCGCTTCGCTGGTGTGGCGGCCCATGAAGATCGCGCCGGCATGGCGGATCTGCGGCAACCAGGCTTGCGGGTCTTCGACCGACAACTCAAGGTGTTCAGGCGCAATGCGGTTGGCGACATCGATGGCCTGCTGCATGTCGGCCACCTTGATCAGCGCGCCACGGCCGTTGATCGAGGTCTCGATGATCGTGGCGCGGTCCATGGTTGGCAGCAACCTGGCAATGCTGGCCGCAACGCGGTCGAGAAACTCGCCATCGGGGCTGACCAGAATCGACTGGGCGTCTTCGTCGTGCTCGGCCTGAGAGAACAGGTCCATGGCGATCCAGTCAGGATCGGTCTGGCCATCGCAGACCACCAGAATCTCCGAGGGGCCGGCAATCATGTCGATACCGACCTGGCCGAACACATGGCGCTTGGCGGTGGCCACATAGATGTTGCCGGGGCCGACGACCTTGTCGACCCTGGGCACGCTTTCGGTGCCGTAGGCCAGGGCCGCCACGGCCTGGGCGCCACCGATGGTGAAGACCCGGTCGACGCCAGCGATGCAGGCCGCCGCCAGCACCAGCTCGTTGATTTCACCGCGCGGGGTCGGCACCACCATGACCACCTCAGTGACGCCGGCCACCTTGGCCGGAATGGCGTTCATAAGCACCGATGAGGGGTACGACGCCTTGCCGCCCGGCACATACAGGCCGGCGCGATCCAGCGGGGTGACCTTCTGGCCCAGCACCGTGCCGTCGGCTTCGGTGTAGCTCCAGGAATCCTGCTTCTGTTTTTCGTGGTAGCTGCGCACCCGCTCGGCGGCGGTTTCCAGCGCCTGGCGCTGTGCGTCGGTGATCCGGGTCAGGGCCAGCTCCAGGCGTTCGCGGGGCAGGATCAGATCGGCCATCGAGGCCACTTCAAGCGCGTCGAAACGCTGGGTGAACTCCACCAGCGCTGCGTCGCCACGCTCGCGAACGGCCTTGATGATGTCCAGCACTCGCTGGTTGACCGAGTCGTCGGACACGCTTTCCCAGCTCAGCAGATGATCCAGATGTCGAGCGAAATCCGGATCGGCAGCATCGAGTCGGCGTATTGCAGTGGACGTGGTCATAGCGAGGGCCTCAGTAATTGGCGAATGCTCAGGTGCCATAAGCTACCAAGCTATCCGCGCTGACACCTGAGAAATTTGGCTATGACACGGATAGCTGGGCGCGGCTTGATGCCGCGCGAAGAATCAGCCGTGGTGTCGTGACTCGACGGCCTGGCGCAGGGTGTCGATGAGGGCCTGGATGCGCGCATGCTGCATCTTCATGGAGGCCTTGTTGACCACCAGACGCGAACTGATGTGCGCGATCATTTCCTGGGGTTCGAGGCCGTTGGCGCGCAAGGTGTTACCGGTGTCGACAACGTCGATGATCTTGTCGGCCAGACCGATCAGCGGTGCCAGTTCCATCGAGCCGTAGAGCTTGATGATATCGACCTGACGGCCTTGTTCGGCGTAATAGCGCTTGGCGACATTGACGAACTTGGTGGCCACCCGCAGGCGTCCCTTTGGCTCGACAGCGCCGATGGCGCCGGCAGTCATCAGCTTGCAGCGGGCGATGTTCAGGTCCAGCGGCTCGTACAAACCCTGGCCACCGTACTCCATCAGCACATCCTTGCCGGCGACACCCAGGTCTGCGGCACCGTGTTCGACATAGGTCGGCACGTCGGTGGCGCGCACGATCAACAGGCGGACATCTTCCTGGGTCGTGGGAATGATGAGCTTGCGGCTCTTGTCCGGATTCTCGGTCGGCACGATACCGGCTGCAGCGAGCAGCGGCAGGGTGTCATCGAGGATACGGCCCTTGGACAGTGCGATGGTCAGCATGGAAAACGTAAGTCCTTATCAGGAAACTCATACCCTGGCGCCAGGCTTTGTACATAAAGTGGCTGCGCTCGCTCGCCGACTTTTCGTACCAGGCCTGAATCCCAGAGCTTGCCCGGCCTGTGCGCGCGCAAAACGCGAGCGTCCGGGTGACGCATTAGAAATCACAGCGGCGTGCAAAGCAACGGCCCCGAGTGGGGCCGCTGATCGTTAGCCTGGAACGCGACGAATCTTCGCGCCCAGCATTTGCAGTTTTTCTTCGATGCATTCGTAGCCGCGATCTATGTGGTAGATGCGGTCGATCAGCGTGTCGCCTTCAGCGACCAGCGCCGAAATCACCAGGCTGGCAGAGGCCCGCAGGTCGGTGGCCATGACCGGTGCGCCCTTGAGCACGTCGGTACCGGTGACGATTGCCGTGTTGCCTTCAACCTGGATCTGCGCGCCCATGCGGTGCATTTCATACACGTGCATGAAGCGGTTTTCGAAGATCGTCTCGATCACGGCACCGGTGCCTTCGGCAATGGCGTTGAGCGAGATGAACTGCGCCTGCATGTCGGTGGGGAACGCAGGATACGGTGCGGTGCGGATATTGACCGCTTTGGGACGACGACCGTGCATGTTCAGCTCGATCCAGTCTTCACCGGTGGTGATCTCGGCGCCGGCTTCCTGCAGCTTGAGCAGTACGGCCTCAAGGATGGTCGGATCGGTGTCCTTGACCTTGACGCGACCGCCGGTGGCAGCAGCGGCAACCAGGTAAGTGCCGGTTTCGATGCGGTCAGGCATGACGCGGTAGGTCGCCGAATGCAGACGCTCGACGCCATCGATGGTGATGGTGTCGGTGCCGGCGCCCTGGATCTTCGCGCCCATGGCGATCAGGAAGTTCGCCAGGTCGACGACTTCAGGCTCGCGCGCAGCGTTCTGCAGGACCGAACGGCCCTTGGCCAGGCTGGCCGCCATCATGATGTTCTCGGTACCGGTCACGCTGACGGTATCGAAGAAGAAGTTGGCACCGCGCAAGCCGCCTTCCGGCGCCTTGGCCTTGATGTAGCCACCGTCGACGTCGATGATCGCGCCCATGGCTTCAAGGCCACGGATGTGCAGGTCGACAGGACGCGAGCCAATCGCGCAACCGCCTGGCAGGGCCACTTCGGCCTCACCGAAACGGGCAACCATCGGGCCCAGTACCAGGATCGAGGCGCGCATGGTTTTCACCAGCTCGTACGGCGCGATCAGGGTCTTGATGGTGCGCGGGTCGATCTCGACGCTGAGCTTCTCGTCGATCACCGGCTCAATGCCCATGCGCCCGAACAGCTCGATCATGGTGGTGATGTCGTGCAGGTGCGGCAGGTTCTGGACCGTGACCGGCCCATCGGCCAGCAAGGTGGCGGAAAGAATCGGCAAGGCCGAGTTCTTGGCGCCGGAAATGCGGATTTCGCCGTCCAGACGGACGCCGCCGGTAATAATCAGTTTGTCCATTGCAATCTCGACACCCGTAAGGTCAGGCGCGCTCGGCCCAGGCCGCGCTGCTGAAGAATTTCATAGTGACCGCATGGATACTGCCATCGGCGATCCATGGGTTCAGATGTGTGTAGATCTGTTGTTGACGCTTGACGGGGCTCAGTGCGGCCAGCTCGTCACTGATGATATTCAGCTGGAAATTGCAGCCTTCGCCTTCGACTTCCACTTTGATATCGGGCAGCTTTCCTTCAAGGAAGCTTTTCACTTCAACAGCCTGCATGCTTAACCTCGTTCGGCGCTCGGTGCGCGCGGGTCGGCCATGATACAAAAAAGCCCTTGCGATGCGAACCCTGATCACAGGGCTGCGACAAAGGGGCTCCTCGGCGGCGCCCCAAGGGAGGTCGTTCAGGCGCTCAGGGATTGATTGCCAAAAAGCTCGCTGACGCCTGAGACTTCGGCAATCTTGCGCATATCGTCGGGCAGCGAGTGGACACTGACCGACTTTCCGGCCTCATGCGCGTCACGAATGAAAGCCAGCAGCAGGGACAGACCGACGCTGCTGGACTTTTCGACACCGGAACAATCGATGACCAGCGTCTCCAGGTTGCTGGAGCGGATCAGCGCCGCGCCCTGCTTGCGCAGGGTCGGCCCGGTCAGGTAATCGAGCACGCCGACCAGGCGCAGCTCACCGGCACCGACCAGACGCACGGCCGATTCGGTCATTGCGGAGCCTTTTGTGTTGCTTCGTCAGTAACCTGCTTGGCCTTGGCCACTTCGCCGGCCCAGCCATCAATGGTCTTGTCCAGGTTGTTGCCGTTACGCTGCATGGCATCGGCGAACTGGTCGCGGAACAGCTTGCCGATGTTGATGCCATTGATGATGACATTGCGTACTTTCCACTGACCGGCAACTTTTTCCAGGGTGTAGGACACAGGGTAGTTGGCGCCGTTGGTGCCCTTGACCTGCATGTCGACGCTGGTACGGTCGCCGCTTTCATCCTTGGCCGGTGCCACGGTGATGCCCTGGTTGTTGTATTCCAGCAGGGCATTGCCATAGAACTGCATCAGGCTGCGCTTGAAGTTTTCCTGAAAGCGCTGCATCTGCGCAGGCGTGGCATTGCGCGAATACTTGACGGTCATGATGCTGCGCGAAATGCCATCGGCGTCCACCACAGGACCGACGATACGGTTCAGTGCGTCATAGAACTGACTGGGGCTGGCCTTGTACTGCTCTTTATTGGCAGACAGATCACTGAGCAATTCGCGGGTGGTGCGTTCCACCAGATCGTGAGCCGAAGGCGTAGCTGCCGCATTGGCCAGCAGAGGCATCGTCGCCAGCAGAACCAGCAGACCGCGACGCAAGATAGAAATCATGGGAAAGCTCCTCATTTGGCTTCTTTACTCACTGTATTGAGCAGGAATTTACCGATCAGGTCCTCAAGCACCAGCGACGACTGGGTGTCATGGATTGTGCCGCCATCCTTGAGCAAGCCTTCATCGCCGCCCACGCTGATACCGATATATTTCTCACCCAGCAGGCCCGCCGTCAGAATCGACGCCGTGGAGTCGAGTGGCAGGTTATCCACTTTCTTCTGCACTTCCAGGGTCACCCGGCCGGTAAACGTGTCGCGATCCAGGTCGATCGCCGTTACCCGGCCAATGGTCACGCCCGCCATGCTGACCTTTGCTCTGACAGTCAAACCGGCAATATTGTCGAAGTAGGCATAAAGTTTATAAGTGTCGGTGGTCGCACTGGCGCTCAGGCCACTGACACGCAACGCCAGCAGGAGCAGAGCCAGAATGCCGGCCAGCAGGAACAGGCCGACACCGGTTTCGATGGCGCGGTTTTGCATCAGAAATCTCCAAACATCAAGGCGGTCAGAATAAAGTCCAGGCCAAGCACAGCCAGGGATGCGTACACCACAGTCCTTGTCGTGGCCCGACCGATCCCCTCGGAGGTGGGATCGCAATCGTATCCCTGGAATACCGCGATCCAGGTCACTACCAAGGCAAATACGACGCTTTTAAGGACGCCATTGAGCACATCGTCAACGAAAGAAACACTGTTCTGCATGTTGGACCAGAAAGATCCCTCATAGACTCCCAACCAATCGATGGCCACCCACGAGCCGCCCCAGATGCCGACCACACTGAAGATCACGGTCAGGATCGGCAACGAGATAAAACCGGCCCACAAGCGTGGCGCAACGATGTATTTGAGGGGGTCGACGCCGATCATTTCCAGGCTCGACAGTTGCTCGGTGGCCTTCATGTTGCCGATTTCGGCAGTCAAGGCAGAGCCTGCACGCCCGGCGAACAGCAAGGCGGCAACCACCGGCGCCAGTTCGCGCAGCAGGGTCAGGGCAACCATCTGCCCTACCGCCTGCTCGGAGCCGTACTTGGTCAGGATGCTGAAGCCCTGCAAGGCCAGCACCATGCCGATGAACATGCCCGACACCACAATAATGACCAGCGACAGTACGCCGACTGAATACAACTGCCGCACCAGTAACTGGAAGCCGCCACTGACGTTGCCACGCCCCAGCAGGGCGTTGACCAGAAAAATGCCGGAGCGACCCATTACCGTAACGATATCGATGGCCGAGCGCCCAAGCAGGCGAACACGATCCATGATTGATTTCTTGCGCATCAGCGCTTCCCCAACAGGTCTTCGCGAAAATCCGGCGCGGGATAATGAAATGGCACCGGACCATCCGGTTCGCCGGTCATGAACTGACGAATGCGCGGGTTATCCGAGCCCATCAGTTCTTCAGGAGTGCCCTGCCCCAGTACCTGGCCATCACCCACGACATAGATATAGTCGGCAATGCTGGCCGTCTCGGTCAGGTCGTGCGACACCACGATACTGGTGATACCCAATGCATCGTTGAGCAGACGGATCAGCCGCACCAGCACGCCCATGGCGATCGGGTCCTGGCCGACGAATGGTTCGTCGTACATCAGAATCTGCGGGTCCAGGGCTATCGCCCGGGCCAGCGCAACGCGTCGTTTCATACCGCCGGACAACTCGTCGGGCATCAGCTCGACGGCGCCACGCAATCCCACCGCCTGCAATTTCAGCAGCACGATGTCGCGGATCATGTCCTCGGGCAGTTGGGTATGGACACGCAAAGGGAAGGCCACGTTCTCGAACACATCAAGATCAGTGAACAGCGCGCCGCTCTGGAACAGCACGCCCATCTGCTTGCGGGCATCGAACAGATCACCACGCGACAGCTCGGGCAGGTTCTGGCCATTGACCCACACTTCTCCGGCATCGGGACGCAATTGGGCGCCCATCAGGCGCAGCAGCGTGGTCTTGCCACACCCTGAAGGCCCCATGATCCCGGTGACCTTGCCCCGAGGAATACGGATATCGACATCACTGAAAATGTTGCGGGCACCGCGCTTGAAGGTAACGCCCTTCAACTCGACCGCATACGCGTCATCGGCACTCATTTAAACTCCTTGCGATACGGCCTCACCCTGCCCACAGCCCCTGCGTGGGGAGGCAACGACGGTAGGGTCGGGCCGACAAGCCGCGAACTATACCACCGCAGCATCACGCCACCCAAGCGCATAACCGACGCCTCATGCTCGTGTTCACATGCTGTTACGATGCAGGTCAGACACCCCGAAAGGCGTTACGGTTTCCCGAAAGGGCCCAATTGAGCATTGCTGCTGCGATCAGAGCGTGAGCGCAGGCGATATTACGGCTATAATCCTTGGCTTTTCCCAGGCTGACCGATTTCAGACATGAGCCCAACCAGCGACCTGATTCATTCCGCACAGCGCACTATCCGTCTTGAAATAGAAGCTATCGACGGCCTGCTGGGGCACATCGACGCTGACTTCGTGCGTGCCTGCGAACTGATTCTGGCCAGCAAGGGCCGCGTGGTCGTAGTCGGCATGGGCAAGTCCGGCCATATCGGCCGCAAGATCGCTGCCACCCTGGCCAGCACCGGCACCACGGCGTTTTTCGTGCATCCTGCCGAAGCCAGCCACGGCGACATGGGCATGATCACCCGCGACGATGTGATCCTGGCCCTGTCCAATTCCGGCACCACCAGCGAGATCGTCACCCTGCTGCCGCTGATCAAGCGCCTGGGCATCCAGATGATCAGCCTGACCGGCAACCCCGAGTCGACCCTGGCCAAGGCCGCCGATGTCAATCTCAATGCCCGTGTCGAGCAGGAAGCCTGCCCGCTGAACCTGGCCCCGACCTCATCGACCACCGCCGCGCTGGTGATGGGCGATGCTCTGGCAGTCGCCCTGCTCGATGCCCGCGGCTTTACCGCCGAAGACTTCGCCTTTTCGCACCCTGGCGGCGCCCTGGGCCGACGCTTGCTGCTCAAGGTCGAGCATGTGATGCACAGCGGCGATGCCCTGCCCAAGGTGCAACGCGGTACGCTACTGCGCGATGCGCTGCTTGAAATGACCCGCAAGGGCCTGGGCATGACCGCCATTCTTGAACACGACGGCAGACTGGCCGGGGTTTTCACCGACGGCGACCTGCGCCGCACCCTGGATCGTCCGCTCGACATTCGTCAGATCATCATCGACGACGTCATGACCGTGCATGGCAAGACCGCCCACGCCAACATGCTGGCCGCCGAAGCACTGAAAATCATGGAAGACCACAAGATCAGCGCACTGGTCGTGGTCGACGAAGAAGACCGCCCGACAGGCGCTTTCAACCTGCAAGACCTCCTGCGCGCAGGAGTCATGTAATGGAGAACCGGACCATGAGCGACGAACTGCTGCAACGCGCCAGCAAGATCAAGCTGGCAATCTTCGATGTCGATGGCGTGCTGACCGATGGCCGCCTGTATTTCCTGGAAGACGGCAGCGAATTCAAGACCTTCAATACCCTCGACGGCCACGGCATCAAGATGCTGATTGCCTCGGGCGTCGACACCGCGATCATCAGCGGACGCAAGACCCCACTGGTCGAGCGCCGCGCGAAAAACCTGGGCATTGCCCACCTGTTTCAAGGCCGTGAAGACAAGCTGGTGGTGCTTGACCAGTTGCTCGGCGAATTGAAGCTGAGTTACGAACAGGTCGCCTATCTGGGTGATGATCTGCCAGACTTGCCGGTCATTCGCCGCGTTGGCCTGGGCATGGCCGTCGCCAATGCGGCCAGCTTTGTTCGCCAGCACGCCCATGGCGTGACCAGCGCCCGGGGCGGCGAAGGCGCAGCGCGCGAGTTCTGCGAGCTGATCCTGAACGCCCAGGGCAACCTTGAAGCGGCCAACGCCGCCTACTTGTAGAAATCGCTCATGCTCAGCAAAAAGATTCGGACTTTCCTGATACTTGGTGTGCTGGCTTTCCTGCTGGCGGCCGTTGGCTACTGGAACGTCAGCCCCGAGAGCTTCATGGAGCAACCCGCCGTGACGCCCGACGAGACGGCCATCGACTACTACGCCATCAATGCCCGCAGCGTTCAGTACCTGCCCGACGGCAAGGTGCAGTACGAAATGACCGCCGACAAGGTCGAACACGTCAAGGCCACCGACGTCAGCCTGCTGACCAGACCGGACCTGCAGATGTACCGCGGCACGGCATTTCCGTGGCACGTGCAGAGCAGCCGCGGCGAGGTGTCGCCCGGCGGCGAACAGGTCGAATTGATCGACAATGTTCGCGTGGCGCGCACCGATGAAAAGAACCGTTCGACTATTATTACCAGCAGTCGAATGACTGTATTCCCACAGAAGCAATATGCGCAGACCGAGCAAGCCGTTAGAATCGACGCCGGCGGCGGTGTCACTACGGCCAAAGGGATGAAAGCGTATTTGAACGACGGCAGGATGGACCTGCTGTCCAACGTAAGAGGACAGTATGAGTCTCGTTAAAACTCTTCCTTTCTTGCTCGGCCTGGGCGCAGTACTGGGAAGCGCGAGCGCCTGGGCTCTGCCGACAGACCGTGACCAGCCGATTCATATCCAGTCAGACGACGCGCAGCTCGATGACAAGAAAGGCATTGCCACCTACAAGGGCAATGTCATCATCACCCAGGGCTCGATGAAGATCACCGGCAACACCGTGACCATCACGCGTAACGCCCAGGGCGAAGTCGATGTCTTCACCTCGGTCGGCAACCTGGCCTATTACGAGCAGAAGCCTTCGACCACCAAGCCTATCGTTCAGGCCTACGCGGTCACGATCCAGTACTACGCGGCACAAGATCGCATCGTCCTGATCGACAAGGCCAAGGTGATCAACGATGGCAACACCTCCGAAGGCGAGAAGATCGTCTACGACACCGTGCGCCAGATCGTCAGCGCGGGTCGCGCCACCGGCAGCCAGGTGACCACACCGCGGCCACGGATCGACATGGTCATCCAGCCGAAAAAGAAAACCGAACAGCCGCAGAAGGCCGAGTAAATGGCAACGCTTAAAGCCCAGCACCTGGCCAAGAGTTACAAGAACCGCCAGGTGGTTCGCGATGTCAGCCTGTCCATCGACAGTGGCCAGATCGTCGGTTTGCTGGGCCCCAACGGTGCCGGCAAAACCACGTGCTTCTACATGATCGTCGGCCTGGTACAGGCCGATCAAGGCCGTGTACTGATCGACGACCTGGATGTCAGCCACCAGCCCATGCACGGCCGCGCGCGCGCCGGCATCGGCTATCTGCCCCAGGAAGCCTCGATCTTTCGCAAGCTGACCGTGGCCGACAACATCATGGCCATCCTCGAAACCCGCAAGGAGCTCGACGGCGCCGCGCGCCGCAAAGAGCTGGAAAACCTCTTGCAGGAATTCCATATCACCCATATCCGCGACAGCCTGGGCATGAGCCTGTCCGGCGGTGAACGGCGCCGCGTGGAAATTGCCCGCGCCCTGGCCACTGCGCCGAAGTTCATCTTGCTGGACGAACCCTTTGCCGGGGTCGACCCGATTTCGGTCGGCGACATCAAGCAGATCATTCATCACCTGAAGTCCAAGGGCATTGGCGTGCTTATCACTGACCACAACGTC
This sequence comes from Pseudomonas sp. HP_08, assembly GCF_055284095.1. Taxonomy (NCBI): domain Bacteria; kingdom Pseudomonadati; phylum Pseudomonadota; class Gammaproteobacteria; order Pseudomonadales; family Pseudomonadaceae; genus Pseudomonas; species Pseudomonas sp. HP_08. The sequence continues at coordinate 333,327 of NZ_JBTOQC010000001.1, forward strand.
CGTGAAACCCTGGATATCTGCGAAACCGCCTACATCGTCAACGACGGGCAACTGATCGCTGAAGGCGATTCAGAGACCATTCTGGCTAACCAGCTGGTGAAAGAGGTCTACCTCGGCCACGAGTTCCGCCTCTAGCCATCACAATGACCGTTGACAGCGGATTATTTGTCGTGGCGCTCTAGGCAAGCGCTTCAATTTCAGGCATATAACTTGCTTATAAAAGGCGGCGCTCAGGCGCCCTGTAGTGGACGGCGCACGTGCGCCGGCGAATGAAGGTGTTGAGCCTCTGCCATGAAACCATCGCTAGTCTTGAGAATGGGCCAGCAGCTGACGATGACACCGCAGCTGCAACAGGCTATCCGCTTACTCCAGTTGTCGACCCTGGACCTGCAACAGGAGATCCAGGAGGCTCTGGAATCCAACCCTATGCTTGAACGCCAGGAAGAAGGCGACGACTTCGATAATTCCGACCCTATGGCGGACAATGTCGAGAACAAGCCCAACAGCGAACGCGAAACCCAGGAACCGACCTATCAGGAATCATCCGCGCCCACCGTGGACAACCTTGAAGACGGCGAATGGAACGAGCGCATCCCCAACGAGCTGCCCGTCGATACCGCCTGGGAAGACATTTACCAGACCAGCGCCAGCAGCCTGCCAAGCAGTGACGACGACGAGTGGGACTTCACCACGCGCACCTCTGCCGGCGAAAGCCTGCAAAGCCACCTGCTGTGGCAGCTCAATGTGGCACCGATGTCCGACACCGATCGCCTCATCGCCGTCACCCTGATCGACTGCATCAATAGCCAGGGTTATCTGGAAGAGTCGCTGGAAGAGCTGCTTGAAGCCTTCGATCCCGAACTGGACATCGAACTCGACGAGATCGAGGCCGTACTGCATCGCATCCAGCAATTCGAGCCTGCCGGCATCGCTGCCCGCTCCCTTAGCGAATGCCTGCTGCTGCAACTGCGGCAGATGCACGCCAGCACACCATGGCTGAGCGAAGCCCAGCGCCTGGTCACCGACTATATCGACCTGCTGGGCGGGCGCGACTACGCACAGCTGATGCGGCGCATGAAGCTCAAGGAAGATGATCTGCGCCAGATCATCGAACTGGTCCAGAGCCTCAACCCGCGCCCTGGCTCACAGATCGAGTCCAGCGAGCCGGAATATGTCGTGCCCGACGTCATCGTGCGCAAGGACAGCGAGCGCTGGCTGGTCGAGCTGAACCAGGAAGCGGTGCCGCGCCTGCGGGTCAACCCGCAATACGCAGGCTTTGTGCGCCGCGCCGACACCAGTGCCGACAACACCTTCATGCGCAATCAGCTGCAAGAGGCGCGCTGGTTCATCAAGAGCCTGCAAAGCCGCAATGAAACCCTGATGAAGGTTGCCACCCAGATCGTCGAGCATCAGCGCGGTTTTCTCGAATATGGCGACGAGGCCATGAAACCTCTGGTATTGCATGACATCGCCGAAGCGGTGGGCATGCACGAATCGACCATTTCGCGGGTCACCACCCAGAAGTTCATGCACACCCCGCGCGGCATATACGAACTGAAATACTTCTTTTCCAGCCACGTCAGCACCTCCGAAGGCGGTGAATGCTCATCCACGGCCATCCGCGCAATCATCAAGAAACTGGTCGCCGCGGAAAATCAGAAAAAGCCATTGAGCGACAGCAAGATCGCTGGTTTACTGGAGGCACAAGGCATTCAAGTCGCCCGTCGCACAGTCGCCAAGTACCGCGAATCCCTGGGGATAGCGCCATCCAGCGAGCGCAAGCGGCTGATGTAGCGGACGAGGCACTTGCAGGGCAGCGCACCAGAGCTCACGCCGCCCGCCTGTGTCAGGCCACAGCGTTCCAGCGGCAGGTCACCGACCTGCCTCTTATGCACTGGCAAAGGAGAGAGCTGTATGCAAGTTAATATCAGTGGACATCACCTGGAAGTGACCAAGCCCCTTCGTGAGTATGTGGAGCTCAAACTCAAGAAGCTTGAAGGGCATTTCGACAAGATTACCAACGTCCAGGTCACGATGACGGTCGAGAAACTGAAGCAGAAAATCGAAGCCACCCTGCATATTCATGGTGGGGAGGTCGTTGCCAACGCCGAACATGACGATATGTACGCGGCCATCGACCTGCTCACCGACAAGCTCGACAGACAATTGCTCAAGCACAAGGAAAAGCAGCAAAGCATCCTCAAGGGTGCGACCGCTCGCTAACAAACCAATCCATGACTCAACTTGAAAACATACTGACCCCCGGCCGTTCCCTCGTGAACGTGCCGGGAGGCAGCAAAAAACGCGTGCTGGAGCAGATCGCCGATCTGATCGGCCGCGAAGTGCCCGAGCTGGACGCGCAAGACGTGTTCGAAAAGCTCGTGAACCGTGAAAAACTCGGCTCGACCGGCTTCGGTAACGGTATCGCTATTCCCCACTGTCGTCTCGAGGCCTGCCAGTCGCCTATCAGCGCAGTATTGAGCCTTGAGAAACCGGTCGATTTCGATGCCATCGATGGCGCGCCAGTCGACCTGCTGTTCGTTCTGCTGGTACCGCAAGCGGCCACCGACGAGCATCTGAAGCTGCTCAGCCAGATTGCCGGCATGCTTGACCGTAGCGATGTGCGCGAACGCCTGCGCAGCGCGCAAAGCAGTGAAGACCTTTACCAGTCCGTACTGGAAGAACTCAAAGGCCGTTGAGCATGCGCATGATCATCGTCAGTGGCCGCTCAGGCTCAGGCAAGAGCACTGCGCTGGACGTTCTGGAAGACAACGGCTTCTATTGCGTCGACAACCTGCCAGCCGGCCTGCTGCCGGAACTGGCCGAGCGCGCCCTGCTCAATAGCGAGCAGGCAGAACCGCTGCTGGCCGTGTCGATCGATGCACGCAACATGCCCAGCCACCTGACCCGATTCCCGCAAATGCTCGACGAAGTCCGCGCGCGGCACATCCAGTGCGATGTGTTGTACCTGGACGCCGACGACGCCACCTTGCTCAAGCGCTTCTCCGAAACCCGGCGGCGTCACCCACTCAGCAATGCGCAGCGCTCGCTGGCCGAAGCCATTCGTGACGAGAGCCTGCTGCTGGGGCCGATCATCGATCTGGCCGACCTCAAGATCAACACGACCCACCTGAACCTGTACCAGCTGCGTGACACCATCAAGTTGCGCCTGCTGAACCGACCGGAGCCCGGCACCGCCTTTCTCATCGAGTCGTTCGGCTTCAAGCGCGGCATGCCGGTGGATGCCGACCTGGTCTTCGATGTCCGTTGCCTGCCCAATCCTTACTGGAAGCCCGAGCTGCGCGACCACTCGGGCCTTGATCCGGTGGTGATGGAATACCTGGCAGCCCAGCCTGACGTCGAAGAAATGTTTCAGGACATCTTCACATACCTCAACAAATGGCTGCCACGCTTTGCCGCCAGCAACCGCTCCTACGTGACCATCGCCATCGGCTGCACCGGCGGACATCACCGTTCGGTCTATCTGACCGAGCGCCTGGGCAAGGTCCTGCAACAATCACTCAAGAACGTTCAGGTTCGCCACCGCGACCTCAGCTGAAGGATTTCAACTGCGATGCCCGCTCGTCAAATCACCATCATCAACAAACTCGGCCTTCACGCCCGGGCCGCCGCCAAGTTTGTCGGCGTGGCCGGCAAGTTTCCCTGCCAGATCCGGGTCGGACGCACACCGGAAAGCCTGGTCGACGGTAAAAGCATCATGGCCGTCATGATGCTCGCTGCCGGCAAAGGCACCGAGCTTCATCTGTCTACCGAAGGCGAGAGCGCCGAACAGGCACTGGATGGCCTGGTCGAGTTGATCAACAACAAGTTCGATGAGGGCGAGTAACCGCGCCACCTGAATTGACCGGCACTAAAAAAGGGGCCCTGTTTGTCAGGTAGCCCCTTTTTTAATGCGGGTAGCGCACACGATCAGCTTGAAGCCAACCCCAGGGCGCAGGTCGCACCTTCTTCCAGAGCCCGCAACACACAAGGCTCCAGATCAAGCCAGGCCAGCGCCTGAGCCACCAGCAAGACCATGCCGGCCAGCAGCAACAGACTGCCAAAGGCCAGACGAAACATACGCACACTGCGGGCTGACCGTATGGGTGAACGCATAAAATACCCTGGATTATCCACCTGGTTGATCAGGCCAGCGCAGCGGCATAACGCTTGGCAACTTCATCCCAATTGATGACGTTGTAGAACGCACCGATGTATTCGGCACGGCGGTTCTGGTACTTGAGGTAGTAGGCGTGCTCCCAGACGTCCAGACCGAGGATCGGCGTATTGCCTTTCTCCAGCGGGCTGTCCTGGTTGGCACTGTGCTCAACCACCAGTTTTTTCTCCGAGGTGACGCTCAGCCACGCCCAGCCGCTGCCGAAACGCTTTACAGCGGCATCGGTGAAGGCGGTCTTGAACGCCTCGAAGCCGCCCAGCTCATCCGCGATGGCCTTGGCCAGGTCGCCTGTCGGCTCACCACCGCCGCCAGGCTTCATGATGGTCCAGAACAGCGAGTGGTTGGCGTGACCGCCACCGTGGTTGGTGACGACAGGACGCAGGTTTTCCGGCAGCTCTTTGACCTTGGCCACCAGCGCCTCGACCGAGAGGCTCTCGTATTCGGTGCCGGCAACGGCCTTGTTGAGGTTGTCGATATAGGTCTGGTGATGCTTGGTGTGGTGGATCTTCATGGTTTCCGTATCGACGTACGGTTCCAGAGCATCGTAGGCGTAAGGCAATTCAGGCAGGCTATAAGGCATTTCAATGGACTCCGTGGAAATGGCCAGCTGAGGGGTTCTGCAACGACGTGCGGGTGTGCTCGCTGTTACTGCTCAGCAGTCGGTGGGTACGTGGATATTCGCCGTGTTCACTGATAAAGCTCAGCAACTCGGCATACGTCTTGTTGCTGTGGCGCAGCGCCGCCTGGCGCAGAGCATCGGGCAGACGAGAATCCTGAAGAACCTGCAGCAAGCGTTGATGGATCGCGCACAGGTATTCGGCGCTCTCCTCGGGCTGCCCCAGACTCAAGTGTAGATCGGCCAGGTTGTGATGCGAGATAACACAGGCGGCCACGGCTTCGTCCGGGTCCGCCCAGCGCTCGAACAACACCTGCGCCAGCGCCAGCGCCTGGAGGTACAACTCACGAGCTTCGACCCACTCGCCAAGATTGAAACAGCGATTGGCCTGTTCGATAGTGCGTTTCCAATGCTGCATAGCTACCTCCAGAGGCATGGCGGGCGTGAATCAGATGCCGCCAGCGGTCAGTTTTTCAGGGTTGAGCAACACTTCCAGCTGGCTGCGTTGCAGGTCGGTGTGTTCCAGCGCCACGTCGATGATCGGACGGCCTTGCTGATAAGCCTTCTTGGCAATTTCGGCGGCCTTCTGATAACCGATGATCGGGTTCAGCGCGGTGACCAGGATCGGGTTGCGCGATAAGGCTTCCTGGAGTTTTTCCTGGTTGACCTTGAAGCTGGCGATGGCCTTGTCGGCCAGCAGGCGGCTGGAGTTGGCCAGCAACTCAATGCTGCCCAGCAGGTTCAGGGCCACGATCGGCAGCATCACGTTCAGCTCGAAGTTGCCCGACTGACCGGCCACGGTGATTGCGGTGTCGTTGCCGATCACTTGCGCTGCGACCATCGCGGTGGCTTCCGGGATCACCGGGTTGACCTTGCCAGGCATGATCGAGGAGCCCGGCTGCAAGGCTTGCAACTCGATCTCGCCCAGACCTGCCAGGGGACCGGAGTTCATCCAGCGCAAATCGTTGGCGATCTTCATCAGCGACACGGCGGTAGCCTTGAGCTGGCCGGAGACCGACACCGCGGTGTCCTGCGAGCCGATCAGGGCAAACAGATCCTTACCGGGCGTGAAGGTCACACCGCTCAGGGCGCTCAGTTGTGCATTGAAGCGTGCGGCGAACTCAGGGTGCGCGTTGATTCCGGTGCCCACTGCAGTGCCGCCCTGAGCCAGCGATTGCAAGCTCGGTTGCAGGGCCTGAAGGTTTTCCAGGTTGGCGCGGATCTGTTGCGCCCAGCCATTGAGTACCTGGCTCAGGCGCACCGGCATGGCGTCCATCAAGTGGGTACGGCCGGTCTTGACGAACGGATGCACTTGGGTGGCCTTGTGCTCGGTGACCTGAATCAGGTGCTGCAAGGCCGGCAGCAGGTGCTCATGCAGCGCCAGAGCCGCACTGACATGAATGGTGGTCGGGATGATGTCGTTGCTGCTCTGGCCGCAGTTGACGTGGTCATTGGCATTGACCACTTCGCCATGGATACGGGTCGCCAGGGTGGCGATCACCTCGTTGGCGTTCATGTTGGAGCTGGTGCCGGAACCGGTCTGGAAGACATCGACCGGGAAGTGAACCATGAAATCACCTGCCAGCAGGTCACTGACCGCCTGGACGATGGCCTTGCTCTGCCCTTCTGTGATCTGCTCCAGTTCCAGGTTGGCCTTGGCCGCAGCGGCCTTGGCCAGCAGCAACGCGCGAATGAACTGCTTGGGCATGCGCTGATGGCTGATCGGGAAGTTGTCGACCGCACGCTGGGTCTGCGCGCCATACAGGGCCTCGGCCGGCACCTGCAGTTCGCCCATGCTGTCGCGTTCGATACGGGTATTACTCATCGGAATATCCTTGGACCAGTTCAGTGAGAGAAATCGATGGCTGCAGTACGCACGTTGCCAGCTCATGGACGCAGGCTTGCCACTGCCGATGCCGGGCCGGGGTCACGGCCAGCGCCTTGACATCGCGCAACGGGCGCCAGGCCTGATCCAGGCACAGGCAACGCCAGTGCCAGGGCAGAACCGTGTCGCGCGCGGTATCGAGCAGCAGGCGCAAGGCGGTCAGCGCGATCATGGCTTTGGGCGTCGCGGTAAACCGCGCCAGATACCGCCCTTCGGCCAGGTAATGCTCGATCAGCCGCGGCTCATCGGGGTCCAGCCCACAGCGGATCCGCAGACCCAGCTCGCGCCAGTGATCCAGATAAGGCAGCTCGTGCAGGACAGACCCCATGACCCATGACCCAGCCAAGAAATGATATTCATTATTGAATGAGATTAAGAATCAAAACAAGACTCTGGGGCGAATCTGTTTATTGGAGGGAGGAAAAAGAGGGGGTTGTAGGAGCGCGCTTGCCCGCGACCGAGTGCGTAGCGCTCGTAAAATTTTGGAGACGCTGAAATTTTACGACTGCTGACGCAGCCGGTCGCGGGCAGAGCGCGCTCCTACTGGGTTAGCGATCAGCTACCGGCGACGGTCATGCGTTCGATCAGCACGGAGCCGGTGCGGATGTTGCTGCGCAGCTCGAGATCGCTGCCGATGGCGACAATCTGCTTGAACATGTCGCGCATATTGCCGGCGATGGTCACTTCCTGAACCGGGAATTGGATCTCGCCGTTCTCGACCCAGAAACCGGCCGCGCCGCGTGAATAGTCGCCCGTCACCATGTTCAGGCCGCTGCCCATCAGTTCGGTCACCAGCAGGCCACGCCCCATGCGCCGTACCAGCGCGGCCTGGTCTTCAGTGCCATGGGTGACGAACAGGTTATGCACGCCGCCCGCATTCGCGGTGCTCGGCAGGCCCAGTTTGCGGCCCGAGTAGGTGCTCAGGATGTAAGACACCAGGTCGCCATTCTCGACGAACGGCTTGGCATAGGTCGCCAGGCCATCACCGTCGAATGAAGTACTGCCCATCGCCTGCATCAGGTGTGGACGCTCATCGATGGTCAGCCATTCAGGGAACAGTCGCTGCCCCAGCGCGCCCTCCAGAAAGGACGACTTGCGGTACAGGTTGCCGCCGGAGATCGCTCCGAGAAAGCTGCCGAACAAGCCACCGGCCAGTTCGGCCGAGAACAGCACCGGCACTTCGCACGTCGGTACCGGACGAGCGCCCAGACGGCTGGCAGCACGTTGCGCAGCCTTGCGTCCGATGCTTTCGGCATCCGCCAGCAACGTACCCTGGCGGTTGACGTCATACCAGTAATCGCGCTGCATGTTGCCGCCTTCTTCGGCGATCATGACGCAACTGAGGCTATGGCGGGTCGACGCATAGCCACCAATAAAACCGTTGCTGTTGCCGTATACGCGGCAGCCCTGATGGGTATTGAGGGTGGTGCCATCAGCGTTGCGGATGCGGCTGTCAGCCTCGAACGCTGCCGCTTCGCAGATCAGCGCTTTCTCGATGGCCTGCTCCGGGGTGATGTCCCAGGCATGAAACAGGTCGAAATCCTTGAGATCGCGAGCCATCAGGGCCGGATCCGCCAGCCCCGAGCTTTCATCTTCAGAGGTGTGCTGGGCAATCGCCAGGGCAGCCGCCACTGTTTCGCGGATCGCCTCCGGGCCGCTGGCCGAGGTGCTGGCAGAACCTTTGCGCTGGCCGACATACAGGGTGATGCCAAACCCTTGGTCGCGGTTGAACTCTACGGTTTCGACTTCACGCTGACGCACCGAGGTCGACAGTCCCTGATCCACAGAAACGGCCACTTCACAGGCGCTGGCGCCCTGGCGGCGGGCTTCGGCGATGATCTGCTCGACCTGTTCCTGAAGTGCTGGCAGGGCCTGTGGGCCGACGCTTTGGGTTGCACTCATGACTTTCTCCATCAAATTCTGCTTTCGGCACGGCTCACTTACCGAGCGGGCCGGACAAGCGGCCCCCGACTGGTTATCATGGCGGCGTTTATTTGCGGACGGCCCCCATGGTTGATTCTTACGACGACTCCCTCGACGGGGAGAAAAGCAAAACCCAGGTAAAACGCGAGCAGCAGGCTCTGGTTGAACTGGGCGCGCGACTGACTACCCTCAAACCCGATGTGCTGGACAAGCTGCCACTGACCGACAATTTGCGCCGGGCATTGGCTGAAGCGCCGAAGCACACCGCGAACATCGCGAAAAAGCGCCACATCCTGTTCATCGGCAGGCTGATGCGCGACCAGGACCAGGAAGCCATCCTTGCCCTGCTGGACCAGCTCGACAGCTCGACCCGGCAGTACAACGAACGCTTCCACTCGCTGGAGCGCTGGCGTGATCGCCTGATTGCCGGCGATGACAGCGTCCTGGAGAAATTCGTCTCCGAGTACCCGGACGCCGATCGCCAGCAACTGCGCTCCCTGATCCGTCAGGCCCAGCACGAGGTGGCGCACAACAAGCCACCGGCCTCCAGCCGCAAGATCTTCAAGTACATCCGCGACCTGGACGAAGTGCAGCGCGGCCTGCGTTAACCCGCATTCAGGGCTGGTACTCACTCACCAGCCCTGCCCTTTTCTTACGCCCCTGTGCCGCCCACGGTGATCGCATCGATCTTCAGGGTCGGCTGGCCGACACCGACCGGCACCGATTGACCGTCCTTGCCGCACGTGCCTACGCCGCTGTCCAGCGACAGGTCGTTACCGACCATCGACACCCGGCTCATGGCTTCCGGTCCGTTGCCGATCAGCGTCGCGCCTTTGACCGGCGTGGTGATCTTGCCGTCTTCGATCAGGTAAGCCTCGCTGGTCGAGAACACGAATTTGCCGCTGGTGATGTCCACCTGACCACCGCCCAGGTTGGCGCAGTAGATGCCCCGTTTCACCGACGCGATGATTTCTTGCGGATCGCTCTGCCCGCCCAGCATGTAGGTGTTGGTCATGCGCGGCATCGGCAGGTGCGCATAGGATTCGCGACGGCCGTTGCCGGTACGCGCCACGCCCATCAGGCGGGCGTTGAGCTTGTCTTGCATATAGCCCTTGAGCACGCCGTTCTCGATCAGCGTGGTGCACTCGGTCGGCGTGCCTTCGTCATCGACGCTCAGCGAGCCGCGACGGCCTGCCAAAGTGCCGTCATCGACGATGGTGCACAGCTTGGAGGCAACCATTTCGCCCATCCGGCCGCTGTAGGCCGAGCTGCCCTTGCGGTTGAAGTCGCCTTCCAGGCCATGACCGACCGCTTCGTGCAACAGCACGCCCGACCAGCCGGAGCCCAGCACCACCGGCAAGGTACCGGCCGGCGCAGGCACCGCTTCAAGGTTGACCAGCGCCTGGCGCAAGGCCTCGCGGGCATAGCCCATGGCGCGGTCTTCATTGAGGAAATAACGGTAGTCGGTACGCCCGCCGCCGCCATGCCCGCCGCGTTCGCGACGGCCATTCTGCTCGACGATCACACTGACATTGAAACGCACCAGCGGGCGCACATCGGCGGCCAGGCTGCCATCGGCCGCCGCGACCAGAATCCGCTCCCAGACGCCGGCCATGCTTACCGAAACCTGCTGGATACGCGGGTCCAGCGCACGGGTGGCGACGTCGATACGCTTGAGCAGTTCGACTTTCTCGGCACGGCTCAGCACTTCAAGCGGGTTGTCCGGCGCATACAACTGGGCGACGTCCTGGGCGGTGAACGCCTGGACGCGGCCGTTCTGGCCGGCCCGCGAGATGGAACGGGCCGCGCGCGCCGCTGCGCTCAAGGCTTCGAGGTTGATGGCATTGCTGTAGGCGAAACCGGTTTTTTCACCCGATTGCGCACGCACCCCGACACCCTGGTCGAGGTTGAAACTGCCTTCCTTGACGATGCCGTCCTCGAGCGCCCAGGACTCGGAAATCATGCCCTGGAAATACAGATCGGCCGCGTCGATCCCAGGCCCGGCCAGATCGCCCAGCACCGATTGCAGGGTGTCCAGGTTCAGGCCGCCAGGCGCCAGAAGATGTTCGCTGACTGAGGACACGTCACTCATATTCACTCCGAAGCAGGCCGCACCGCGTCCTGCACTGAAAATCGCCGGTGACTGGACACCGGCATCCGCGCCCGTATGGACGCCTGTTCTTCACTGTCGCGCTGCGCCAGCAGCACGGCTTCACCTTTGTCCTGCTCGGCCAGTATTCGCCCCCACGGGTCGATGATTGCCGTCTGGCCCCAGGTTTCCCGTGGGCCTGGATGTACGCCGCCCTGGGCGGCAGCCAGCAGGTAACACTGAGTCTCGATGGCGCGCGCGCGAATCAGGATTTCCCAGTGCGCCGCACCGGTGACGGCGGTGAACGCCGAGGGTGCGGTAATCAGCTCCGCGCCCGCTTCACGCAGGGCGGTGTACAACTCCGGGAAGCGCAGGTCGTAGCACACGCTCAGACCCAGGCGCCCTACCGGCGTGTCGGCCACTACCACGTTGCTTCCATGAGCATAGTCATCGGATTCACGGTAGCGGCCGCGATTGTCGGTCACATCGACATCGAACAAGTGCAGCTTGTCATAACGGGCAGCCTGTTCACCGTGTTCGTCGATCAGCAACGAGCAGGCCGTGATCTTGCCGTCGGGTTGACCCTGCGGCGGCAGCGGCAATGTGCCGGCCACAATCCATAACTTGAGGTCGCGGGCGGCCTGTTTCAACCATGGCAGGATCGGACCTTGCCCCAAGGCCTCGGCGCGACCGATGTCAGCGGCGTCGCGACGCCCCAGCGCCGGGAAGTTTTCCGGCAGCACGGCCAGTTGCGCACCTTGCTCGGCAGCCTGCTCCAGCAGGCCCCGGGCATGGCGCAGATTCTCGGCGATATCGCTCTGGCTGACCATTTGAATCACGGCAAACGTCATGGATCCCTCCTATTGCGGCTTCTCGAACGGCTTGTCGAAGGTAATCTTCGGCTCCTTCCAGGGCCCCTCGACTTTGTACTGGACACTGGCGAAGCGCGCAATGCGATCGCCCAGCAGCTTGTCCACCAGAAACAGTGCGCCACCGACTGCCGGCGCACCAACCAGCAGCGCGGCAATCGGCAGGTTATTGCTCACCGGCAAGGTGACCAGCAGCTTGGCGTCGACCCGGTCCTTGACCATGTCCAGCGTGCCGTCCAGCTCAAGATTGCTCGATGGCCCGGTCAAGGTGATCGGCTTGCGCGTCACATAGACGCCTTCGCTGGCGACCAGCAGGCCCTTGACCCGGTCATAGCCCAAGCCCTTGCCCAGCAGGTCGGAGAAGTCCAGACGCAGGCGGCGGCCGATGGAATTGAAGTTGAGCAAGCCAAACACCCGCAATGCTTGGGCGCCGCCTTCGACCTCGACGAACTGACCATTGCGCAGCGTCGCATCGAGGCTGCCGGAATAGCGCTTCAAGCCCACCCAGGCCGGCGAACCGGGCCAGCGGCCGTCGATGTCCAGCTCGAACGATTCACTGGTCACCGTCGGCGCAAAGCCCCAGGCCTTGAGGATATCGCCCAGGTTCTTGCCAGCCACATGGCCCTTGATCCAGCTGGTGCTGACGCCCGGCGCACCTTCCCAGCCGCCATCGCCCTCCAGCAGCAAGCCCTTGAGTCCAAGACTCAGGTCGCTGAAGCGCAAGCCGTTGGCAGTCGGCCGGGTCTTCAGCGCCCAGCCGCCAATCAATTGCTCGCCCTGGAACAACTGATTGATGCGCACGTTCAGCGCCGGAATCTTGCGCGGGTCGACATCGGCCAGCGGGTCGGGGGCATTCTCGACCACTGGCGCATTGGGGTCGGCGGCCGGCAGGCGCACATACTGCAGGTCGATATCCAGAGGCGCACTCTTCGCATCCGGCAGCGCGGCACGGCCCTTGACCTGCTGGCTGTCCAGCGACAACTGCCAGGCCGAAGCACTGCGCTGCAACTGCACGCGCGCCTGCTCCAGCGTGGTGCCCATCGCGGTCAGCCGGCCGACCTGTACGTCGACCCGATTGAGCGTCTGCCGGGCGCTGCCGCCCGGGTCGTTGCCGCTGTAGCGCTGGGCAACGTCCTGCCACGGGCTAATGTCCAGCTCGGGCAGGCTGCCACTGACCCGCAAGCCCTTGGCCTGCGGCACAACCGCGCCGCCCTGCCCCAGAAACAGCTCGCCACGCCCTTGCAACGGATCGCTCGCCGGTGCCGCCCAGGCCAGGCTTGCCAACGCGCCGTAGACGGCGTCATAACGCCGCTCGCTGCCTTGCAGGGTCATGCGAAATTCGCTGGGCCGCGCCTGTTCGCGGGTCTTGCCGAACGGCGCCGGCAGATCCACCGCCAGGCCTTGCAGGCTGGAATTGATCGACAACGGGGTATCGCCGCCGTCGAGCAACAATTGCAGCTGATAGGGAATGTCGCCCGAAGCCGGTATCGGCTGATTGAAGCTCAGCCAGTCGGTCAGGCGCTTGAGGGCAATCTGGCCACTGGCATTGATGCGCGTGACATTCGCGCCCGGCTTGCCCTCGGCCAGAATCTGCGCGGTCACCGGGCGATCGAATGCCTGGGCGCTGATGTCCTTGCCGCTCAGGCCGCGCTCACTGTCGAAGCGGAAATCACCCTTGAGCTGGGTCAGTTCGAGCGGCGGCTCTGCCAGTTTCAGGCGAGCGCCTTCGCTGGCAAAGTCCACGCCGATCTTGGGCTCTATGCCTTTTTCCAGCGGGATATCCAGTTGCAGCTTGCCCTTGAGCGGCCCTTCGCCTTCCCAGTTGGCAAAGGTGCTGCCGGTGCCGATCGGCGCGTCCTGAAGGATTTTCAGGCCATCGCCCAGGGTACCGACAAACTCGCCGTCCACCAGCAAATGACTGGGCTGCCCGGCAGCGGCCGGCGGGACATTGACCTGCACGTTACTGACCTTGGTACCGAGCATCTGCCCTTTGCTGGCCTTGATCCGCACATCATTGTTTTCGACCCAGACCTTTCCGTCCACGCCGGTCAACGACGGCCAGCCGGGCTGGAAGTCCAGCGTGGCATTCTTGACGTTGAAGAACAGGCTGATGACCCGCGAGTGCTCCGGCGAATTCTTGTTCAGCGAACCCTGGTACTGGAAAAAACCCTGCTTGACATCGCCGGTGACGATGGCGGTGCGCAGCCAGTGATCCAGCGCCGGGCTGAGCACTGCGGGCAGGTATTTGCCGGTGTAGCGGCCGTCGCCATCGAGCATGCCGACGCGCAGGTCCATGTAGTCTTCGTGGTCGTGCTTGAGGTGGATGCGAATCAGAAAGTCCGCCGCGATCTTGCCTTCATCGCCCAGCACCTTGATATACGGCGCGACCAGGGTGAAGCGCTCCTGATCAAGCGTCCAGGTCAGGCGCGCATTGGCCTTGGGGTAGCGCCAGGCATTCTTGAAGATCGGGTCCAAGTGCAGCATGAAGTCTTCAGTGGCCAGGCGCAGTTCGCCCTTGCCCAGATCGCCGCTGATGGCGCCGCTGACATTCCCGGCCGCCGGCGCGCCGTGATAGGCGTCGAAGCCAACCTTCTCAAGGTTGGCAGCAAAGCTTACGCGCTCATCGCCCTGGGCTTGCGGGCGCCAGTCGAGCAAGACGTTATGCAGCGTGCCGGTGACGTTCAGACGATCAAGCACTTCGCGCAGGGTGTCGGGCAACGGCGCCAGCGAATCGAGCAACGGTGTCAGCGGTGTCAGGTCCAGTCGATCGGCTTCGACATGCCACAGCTCCTGGCGCTCGGCGCTGGCGGCGCTTTGCTGCAACTGCACGCGGCTTTCCCAGCGCTGCTCGCCGAGGTTCATGGCCAATGAACCCAGGGTCAGTTTGAAACCCTGTTCGTTGCGCGCAAACCAGGCATTAAGGGCCAGATTGTCGATTTTTGCCGGTGCGTGCTGCGCATAGCGGCCCTGAAGATGCGGTGCATTAAGGCGCACGGTCGCGTTCTGCACCGTGCCCTTGCCCCAGCCGAGCCAGAACTGCCCGCCAGCCTTGAGCGCCGAGATATCCCAGTCGCGGGTCAGGGTCTTGGGCAACCATTGCGCCCAGTCGCTTTGCGGCAGGCTCAGGTACGCATCGGCCTGGGCCTCGCGCCATTGGCTGGCCTGGATGCGTGAACGAACATTGAGCGCCAGAGGCTGGCCGTCGGGCAGGTTCAGACGCGCATCCAGGCGCTGCTGGCGAGTGCCGGTGGCCAGGCTCAGATTGATATAGGTGAGGGTCAGCGGCGACTGCTCGAATGGCTGCACGGTCAACTGGCTGTCGAACAACGACAGCTGCGCGACCTGTTGCAGGCGGGTCAGGATCTGCTCGGGGTCCAGCGGCTTTTCTTCACGCTGCGGCAATCCCTGCAACGCCCATTTACCGTCCTTGTCCTGACGCACAATCATCTGCAGGCCGCTGACTTCGAGGTCGGCAATGCGCACCTCGCGCGCCATCAGGCTGTCCCACAGCGCCGGCACCACGCGCACCTGATCCAGACGCAGCGCGCTGCGGCCTTCGCCGATCATCACGTCGTGGGCCAGCAGCACCGGGGCAAAGCCGCTCCAGCGGCCTTCGAGGCGGCCAATGCTCAATGGCATGTCCAGCGCGGCCTGGGCTCGGGTTTCGACATCGACCCGGTATTCGGCCAGCATCGGCGTCAGCTGCCGCCCAAGGCTGACGTACAGGGCCGCCAGCACCAGAAACAGGGCGCACAGGATCAAGCCCCAGCGCGTCAGGCGTGACAGGACCCGCTCCGGAATTTGCTCATTGACCACTCATTATTCTCACTCAAAGGGCATCCATGCCACGGCCCCGCCGGGCAGGGCGGGTGTCATATCTGCATTGTGAGCAATTCAGAGCAGCACGACGTCGTATTGTTCCTGTGAATACATTGATTCGACCTGAAAACGTATGGTCCGGCCAATGAACGCTTCAAGTTCGGCGACATTGCCCGATTCTTCGTCGAGCAAACGGTCGACCACCCGCTGGCTGGCCAGCACCCGATAACCCACTGCCTGATACGCCCGGGCTTCGCGCAGAATCTCGCGGAAGATTTCGTAGCAGATGGTTTCCGGGGTCTTGAGCTTGCCGCGCCCCTGGCAGCAGTGGCACGACTCGCAAAGAATCTGCTCCAGGCTTTCGCGGGTGCGCTTGCGGGTCATCTGCACCAGGCCCAGCTCGGTGATGCCGATGATGTTGGTCTTGGCGTGATCGCGTTCGAGCTGCTTTTCCAGCGTGCGCAGCACCTGACGCTGGTGCTCGCCGTCTTCCATGTCGATGAAGTCGATGATGATGATGCCGCCCAGGTTACGCAGGCGCAGTTGCCGGGCAATCGCGGTGGCCGCTTCCAGGTTGGTCTTGAAGATGGTCTCTTCGAGGTTGCGATGCCCGACGAAGGCGCCGGTATTGACGTCGATGGTGGTCATCGCCTCGGCCGGATCGACCACCAGATAGCCGCCGGACTTGAGCGGCACCTTGCGCTCCAGCGCCTTCTGGATTTCGTCCTCGACGCCATACAGGTCGAAGATCGGCCGCTCGCCGGGGTAATGCTCCAGGCGGTCTTCGATCTCGGGCATCAGTTCGGCGACGAACTGCCGGGTTTTCTGGAAGGTTTCCCGCGAGTCGATGCGAATCTTCTCGATGCGCGGGCTGACCAGGTCGCGCAGGGTGCGCAGGGCCAGGCCCAGGTCTTCGTAGATCACGGTCGGCGGGCTGACGGTCTTGATCTGCTCGCCAATCTGGTCCCACAGGCGGCGCAGGTAGCGGATGTCCATGAGGATTTCTTCGGCGCCGGCCCCTTCGGCAGCGGTGCGCAGAATGAAGCCGCCCGCCTCTTTGATGCCTTCCTGGGCCACGCAATCGCTGACCACCTTCTTGAGCCGGTCGCGCTCGCCTTCATCTTCGATTTTCAGCGAAATACCGACATGCGCGGTGCGCGGCATGTACACCAGATAGCGCGACGGAATCGACAGCTGAGTCGTCAGCCGTGCGCCCTTGCTGCCGATCGGGTCTTTGGTGACCTGCACCACCAGGCTCTGGCCATCATGGACCAGCGCGCTGATCGGCTCGACGGCCGACCCCTCGCGCAACGAAATTTCCGAGGCGTGGATAAACGCCGCACGGTCCAGGCCGATGTCGATGAATGCCGCCTGCATGCCGGGCAACACCCGCACCACCTTGCCCTTGTAGATATTGCCGACGATGCCGCGCCGTTGGGTCCGCTCGACGTGGACCTCTTGCAGAACACCGTTTTCGACCACCGCCACCCGCGACTCCATGGGCGTGATGTTGATCAGGATTTCTTCACTCATGGCTTATCACCTTCCAGGCCTTGCCAACAGGGTATGCCGAAATGGCCCAGCAGGTCTGCGGTTTCGCACAGTGGCAAGCCCACGACCCCGGAATAGCTGCCGTGCAGGGCCTCGACGAAGATCGCTGCCAGCCCCTGAACCGCATAGCTGCCCGCCTTATCCACAGGCTCGCCGCTGGCCCAGTAGGTGCGTGCTTCATGCTCCTGAATGGCACGAAAGCGGACCCGGCTGGTGACCACCCGGCTTTCACAGCGCTGATGATCGAGCACCGCCACGGCGGTCAGCACTTCATGCTCGCGCC
Organism: Pseudomonas sp. HP_08; assembly: GCF_055284095.1. Taxonomy (NCBI): domain Bacteria; kingdom Pseudomonadati; phylum Pseudomonadota; class Gammaproteobacteria; order Pseudomonadales; family Pseudomonadaceae; genus Pseudomonas; species Pseudomonas sp. HP_08. The sequence goes on from NZ_JBTOQC010000001.1 coordinate 350,539, forward strand.
CCGACAATGCCGCCAGCATGGCCAGCGCATCGTGTTGATCAACGGGTTTACCGAGAATCTGCCCGTCGAGCACCACGGCGGTGTCGGCGCCCAGCACACAGGCATCCTGCGCATTGGCGAGCGAAGCCAGGCCGGCCTGCGCCTTGCTGCGCGCCAGCCGCTGGACATAGTCGCCAGGTTGTTCATCGGCAAGGGCGGTTTCGTCGATTGGCGCGCTCAGCACGCTGAACGGCACGCCGATCTGGGTGAGCAGCTCACGACGTCGCGGTGAACCGGAAGCCAGGTATAGCGAAGGCATGGGGACGTCTCCATGTCGGTGACGCCCCAATTGGAGCGCCTGCACTCAGTGCGCTCAATTGATTTTCAGGTGCTTGCGCAGCCCGCGTAATCCATAACTGATCCAGGGCCATAACAAGGCGCTGACCAGCGCCGGAAGGACCAGCGCCAGGGTCGGCTGGCGATTGCCGGTCAAGGCGCTGAGCCACAACTGGGCCAACTGCGCCAAGCCGAACACCACCAGCAGAATCAGGCATTGCTGCCAGGTCGGAAAGATCCGCAGCCGGTGCTGCAAAGACATCACCAGAAAGGCGATCAGGCTCAGGGTCAGCGCGTTCTGGCCCAGCAAGGTGCCATACAGCACATCTTCCATCAGCCCCAGCAGCCAGGCAGTGGTCATGCCGACCTTGTGCGGCAGCGCCAGGATCCAGAAGGTCAGCAGCAACGCCAGCCAGAGCGGGCGGAAGATTTCCATGAATTGCGGCAGCGGCGAAACGCTGAGCAACAGGCCGATGGCGAAGGTCAACCAGACCACCCAGCCATTGCGTCCGGAGACGTGACTAACCATCGATTGGCTCTCGGGAGTTGGACGGCGCGGCGGCCGGTGGCGTCGCAGGCCTTGAGGCCGGGCGACTGCTGGCCGGGGCTGGCGTACTGCGCGCAGGCGCCGGATGCGATGTGGAGGCGGCGTTGGGCACGTTGTTGATCGGCAACACCGGCAACAATGCCCCAGGCATGGCCGGGAATACCGGCGCATAAGCTCCGGGCGCCGGCGCCAGATTCGCAGGCCCGCTGCGTCGACCCAGCAACTCCTGCGCCTGACCCGCCTCGGCCACACGCTCCTCGGCCGAGCGGCCATCGGAGAACACCAGCAGCAGGTAACGGCTGCGGTTCAGCGCCGCGGTCGGCTCGGCACGCACAATGGCAAACGGCTGACCGGAATCGTGGATGACTTCCTTGACCGTCGCCACCGGATAACCGGCCGGAAAACGCTGGCCCAGCCCTGAGCTGACCAGCAGATCGCCTTCCTTGATGTCGGCGGTGTCGGCCACATGACGAAGTTCCAGGCGCTCGGGGTTACCGGTGCCGCTGGCGATGGCGCGCAAGCCATTGCGGTTGACCTGTACCGGAATGCTGTGGGTCGTGTCGGTCAACAGCAGGACGCGCGAGGTGTAGGGCATCAATTCGACCACCTGGCCCATCAGGCCACGGGCATCGAGCACCGGCTGACCAAGGATCACGCCATCGCGCTCACCCTTGTTGATGATGATCCGGTGGGTGAACGGGTTCGGGTCCATGCCGATCAACTCGGCGACCTCGACCTTCTCGTTGACCAGCGCCGAGGAGTTGAGCAGTTCGCGCAGGCGCACGTTCTGCTCGGTCAGGGCCGCCAGCTTTTGCAGACGCCCCTGCAACAGCAGGGCTTCGGTCTTGAGTTTTTCGTTCTCGGCCAGCAGTTCGGTGCGGCTGCCAAATTGCATGGCCACGCCCTGATACAGGCGTTGCGGCAGATCGACAACCCAATAGGATTGCATCAGCACCAGTGACATCTGGCTGCGCAGCGGCTTGAGCAGGGTGAAACGGGCATCGACCACCATCAACGCAACCGACAGCACCGCCAGCACAAGCAGGCGTACGCCCAGCGAAGGGCCTTTGGCAAAAAGCGGTTTAATAGGCCGCTCCTGTCGGGCATTCGCTCGACGGATTGAGCCTTGACTGGCTGTTATTCATGCGCAAGGGGAATGTGCCTGGACGGATTGAAAGGCGTGTTCAAGGGTCAGCCTGAAGCCTACAGGTAGCACAAGGCCTACCTGTAGACAAAGGACTGCTTGAAGCGCTCCCGACGAATCACTCGCTGGAGAGCAGGTCCATGGTGTGCTTGTCCATCATTTCCAGGGCACGGCCACCGCCGCGCGCCACGCAGGTCAGCGGGTCTTCGGCAACGATCACCGGCAGGCCGGTTTCCTGGGCCAGCAGCTTGTCGAGGTCACGCAACAGGGCGCCACCACCGGTCAGCACCAGGCCACGCTCGGCGATGTCCGAAGCCAGCTCCGGCGGCGACTGCTCCAGCGCGCTCTTGACCGCCTGGACGATGGTCGCCAGCGACTCCTGCAGCGCTTCGAGCACTTCGTTGGAGTTCAGGGTGAAGGCACGCGGAACGCCTTCGGCCAGGTTACGGCCGCGCACGTCGACTTCGCGGGTTTCGCCACCCGGGAACGCGGTGCCGATTTCCTGCTTGATGCGCTCGGCGGTGGATTCGCCGATCAGGCTGCCGTAGTTACGACGTACGTAAGTCACGATCGCTTCGTCGAAACGGTCGCCGCCAACCCGTACGGATTCGGCATAGACCACGCCATTGAGCGAGATCAGAGCGATTTCAGTGGTACCACCACCGATATCGACCACCATCGAACCACGCGCTTCTTCGACCGGCAGGCCGGCACCGATGGCGGCAGCCATCGGTTCTTCGATCAGGAACACTTCGCGAGCACCGGCACCCAGTGCCGATTCACGAATGGCGCGACGCTCAACCTGGGTGGATTTGCACGGAACGCAGATCAACACGCGAGGGCTGGGTTGCAGGAAGCTGTTTTCATGCACCTTGTTGATGAAGTACTGCAGCATCTTTTCACAGACGCTGAAATCGGCGATGACGCCGTCTTTCATCGGACGAATGGCAGCAATGTTGCCGGGAGTACGGCCCAACATGCGTTTGGCCTCGGTCCCTACGGCCACAACGCTTTTCTGGTTGCCATGAGTACGAATGGCGACGACAGAAGGTTCATTCAGTACGATACCGCGCTCACGCACGTAAATAAGGGTGTTGGCAGTGCCCAGGTCGATGGAAAGATCACTGGAAAACATGCCACGCAGTTTCTTGAACATGGGAAAGGGACCCTAGGGAACGCGTGGGTAAAAAAGTGCGGCAAACTCTAACAACGACAGGGATTTTGGGCAAGGAGCCAATATGTTAAATTGGCAGCTTTTCCGAGCAAGAGCCTAGACGTTCGCGGCCATCAGACCGACGAAACGCCGTCATGTTCCGCAACCCGCCCCGGATCCGTCCGGCGCACTCACCTGGAGATACCCCCATGGCGCTCGAGCGCAGCGACGTGGAAAAGATCGCTCACCTGGCCCGTCTGGGCCTCAACGACGACGATCTGCCACGTACTACCGAAGCACTGAACAGCATTCTCGGGCTGGTCGACCAGATGCAAGCGGTCGACACCACCGGCATCGAACCCCTTGCTCACCCGCTGGAAGCGTCCCAGCGCCTGCGCGACGACGTCGTGGCCGAGAGCAATCATCGCGACGAATACCAGGCCATCGCCCCTGCGGTCGAGCAAGGCCTGTATCTGGTTCCGAAAGTCATCGAGTAAAGGGAAAGCGCCTGCATGCATCAATTGACCCTGGCCGAGATCGCCCGCGGACTCGCCGACAAGAAATTCTCCTCCGAAGAGCTGACCCGCGTCCTGCTGGCGCGTATCGCCGAACTGGACCCGAAGCTCAACAGCTTCATCACCCGCACCGAAGACCTGGCCATTACCCAGGCCCAGGCCGCCGACGCCCGTCGCGCCGCCGGTGAGACCGGCGCTCTGCTGGGCGCCCCGCTGGCGCACAAGGACCTGTTCTGCACCCAGGGCATCCGCACCAGTTGCGGCTCGCGCATGCTCGACAACTTCAAGGCGCCCTACGACGCCACCGTGGTCGCAAAGCTGGCCGCTGCCGGCACCGTGACCCTGGGCAAGACCAACATGGACGAGTTCGCCATGGGCTCGGGCAACGAGTCGAGCTTCTACGGCGCCGTGAACAACCCGTGGAATCTTGAACACGTACCGGGCGGTTCGTCCGGCGGTTCGGCCGCCGCCGTGGCCGCGCGCCTGCTGCCGGCCACCACCGGTACCGACACCGGCGGTTCTATCCGACAGCCGGCAGCGCTGACCAACCTGACCGGCCTGAAACCGACCTACGGTCGTGTGTCGCGCTGGGGCATGATCGCCTACGCCTCCAGCCTCGATCAGGCTGGGCCTCTGGCGCGCACCGCCGAAGACTGCGCCCTGCTGCTGCAAGGCATGGCCGGTTTCGACCCGCTGGACTCCACCAGCATCGATGAGCCGGTGCCGGATTACTCGGCCACTCTGAACAACTCGCTGCAAGGCCTGCGCATCGGCCTGCCGAAGGAATACTTTGGCGCAGGCCTGGACCCGCGCATCGCGCAACTGGTGCAGGACAGCGTCAAGGCGCTGGAAAAACTCGGCGCCGTGGTCAAAGAGATCACCCTGCCGAACCTGCAACACGGCATCCCGGCCTACTACGTTATCGCCCCGGCCGAGGCTTCCTCGAACCTGTCGCGTTTCGACGGCGTGCGCTTCGGCCACCGCTGCGACCAGCCCAAGGACCTCACCGACCTGTACAAGCGTTCGCGTGGCGAAGGCTTCGGTGCCGAAGTGCAGCGCCGGATCATGGTCGGCGCCTATGCGCTGTCGGCTGGCTACTACGACGCCTATTACCTCAAGGCGCAGAAAATCCGTCGCCTGATCAAGAACGACTTCGTCAATGCCTTCGCCGAGGTTGACGTGATCCTGGGCCCGACCACGCCGAACCCGGCCTGGAAGATCGGCGCCAAGAGCAGCGACCCGGTCGCCGCCTACCTCGAAGACGTCTACACCATCGCCGCCAACCTCGCAGGCTTGCCGGGCCTGTCGATGCCGGCCGGCTTTGTCGACGGTCTGCCGGTGGGTGTGCAGTTGCTCGCCCCCTACTTCCAGGAAGGTCGCCTGTTGAACGTTGCGCATCAGTACCAGCAGGTCACTGACTGGCACACCCGTGCCCCTGAAGGCTTCTGAGGAGAATATAAATGCAATGGGAAGTCGTCATCGGGCTGGAAATCCATACCCAGCTTTTGACCCAATCGAAGATTTTCTCCGCCAGCGCCACCACGTTCGGCTCCGAACCCAACACCCAGGCCAGCCTGGTCGACCTCGGCATGCCCGGCGTGCTGCCAGTACTCAATAAAGAAGCCGTGCGCATGGCGGTCAAGTTCGGTCTGGCGGTCGACGCCGAGATCGGCCAGCACAACGTGTTTGCGCGCAAGAACTACTTCTACCCCGACCTGCCCAAGGGCTACCAGATCAGCCAGATGGAGCTGCCGATCGTCGGCAAGGGCCACCTGGACATCACCCTGGAAGACGGCACCGTCAAGCGCATCGGCATTACCCGCGCGCACCTTGAAGAAGACGCCGGCAAAAGCCTGCACGAAGACTTCCAGGGCATGACCGGCATCGACCTGAACCGCGCCGGCACGCCGCTGCTGGAAATCGTCTCGGAGCCGGACATGCGCAGCGCCAAAGAGGCGGTGGCCTACGTCAAGGCGATCCACGCGATGGTTCGCTACCTGGGCATCTGCGACGGCAACATGGCCGAAGGTTCGCTGCGCTGCGACTGCAACGTGTCGATCCGGCCCAAGGGCCAGGTCGAATTCGGCACCCGCTGCGAGATCAAGAACGTCAACTCGTTCCGTTTCATCGAGAAGGCGATCAACAGCGAGATCCAGCGCCAGATCGACCTGATCGAAGACGGCGGCAAGGTCATCCAGCAAACCCGCCTGTACGATCCGAACACCAACGAAACCCGCGCCATGCGCAGCAAAGAGGAAGCCAACGACTACCGTTACTTCCCCGACCCGGACCTGTTGCCGGTGATCATCGAGGACTCGTTCCTCGAGCAGACCCGCGCCACCCTGCCGGAATTGCCGCCGCAAAAGCGCGAGCGTTTCCAGAGCCAGTTCGGCCTGTCGGCCTATGACGCCAGCGTGCTGTCGTCCAGCCGCGAGCAGGCCGACTACTTTGAACAGGTGGTCACGATTGGCGGCGACGCCAAGCTGGCGGCCAACTGGGTGATGGTCGAGCTGGGCAGCCTGCTCAACAAGCAGGGCCTGGAAATCGAACAGTCGCCGGTCAGCGCCGAGCAACTGGGCGGCATGCTCAAGCGCATCCAGGACAACACCATTTCCGGCAAGATCGCCAAGATGGTCTTCGAGGCCATGGCCAACGGTGAAGGCAGCGCCGATGAAGTGATCGACAAGCGTGGCCTCAAGCAAGTCACCGACAGCGGCGCGATTGAAACCATGCTCGACGAAATGCTCGCGGCCAACGCGGCGCAGGTCGAACAATACCGCGCCGCCGACGAAGCCAAGCGCGGCAAGATGTTCGGCTTCTTTGTCGGTCAGGCGATGAAAGTCTCCAAAGGCAAGGCCAACCCGCAGCAAGTCAACGAACTGCTCAAGGCCAAGCTCGAAGGCTGATACATGTTTCCCATGACCGGCCGCCCGGCCGGTCATGGGGGATCGCCTTCGCGCAGGTTCACAGGATATGTTCCATGCACCGACTGCTCACTGCCTGCACTCTGCTTTCTTTGCTGGCCGGTTGCTCCAGCCACTCGGTTGACCCGCATGGCTATGACGACACCGGTACAGCGTCCTGGTACGGCGCGCGTCATCATGGCAAGCGCACTGCCAGCGGCGAGTCGTTCAACCAGAACGCACTCACCGCCGCCCACCGCGAACTGCCGTTCGGCAGCCGCGTCAAAGTCACTAACATGGCCAATAAACGCAGCGTGGTCGTACGCATCAACGATCGCGGCCCGAATACCCGCGGGCGCCTGATCGATGTGTCGAAACAGGCCGCCGAACAACTGGGCATGCTGCGCAGCGGCACCGCCAAAGTACGTGTCCAGGGACTGGACTGAGGGCCACCGACATTTTCCAGATTTCGAGCCTGCCATCTCCCGCCCTGCTGCAACTGGCCGGCGGCCTGCTGCTGTTGCTGATCGGCGCCGGGCTGTCGGTGCGCGCCGCCGTGCACCTGGCGGCGTGGCTCAAGGTTCGCCCGCTGATCATTGGCCTGACCCTGATAGCCCTGGGCAATAGCGCACCGCAATTGTCGGTCGGCGTGCAGGCTGCGTTGTCGGCCAATGCGGACATCGCGGTGGGCAGCGTGGTCGGCAGCCATATTTTCAATGTGCTGGTCACGCTCGGCCTGTGTGCATTGATCATACCGCTGCGTGTGCCGCTGCAAGTGGTGCGCATCGATATTCCACTGATGATCGGTGCCTGCGCCTTGCTGATGGCCGTGGCCTGGGATCAACACATCAGCCTGATCGACGGCGTTCTGCTGCTGGCGGGCCTGGCCTTGTGTCTGCTGATCATCATGCGCCAGGCCAGCCATGACGCCCGCCATGGTCATGGCCATGGACACAAGCCGGCCAACGACAGCCCGCCGCGCATCCTGCTCGCCCTGCTGAGCCTGGCCGGCGGCCTGTTACTGTTGATCGGCGGCGGGCACCTGCTGGTCGATGCCACGGTGGTGCTGGCCATTCACCTGGGATTGTCGGAACGGATCATGGGCCTGACCCTGATGGCCGTCGCCACCTCGATGCCGGCGCTGATCACTTCGCTGGTTGCCGCCCTGCGCGGCGAACGCGACATGGCCGTGGGCAATGTGATCGGCAGCAGCCTGTTCAACCTGCTCGGCGTGCTGGGGCTGACCGCATTGATTGCGCCCACACCGCTGTCGGTGTCGCCCAACTCACTGGACTATGACCTGCCGATCATGCTCGGCGTCGCGGTCCTGAGCCTGCCGCTGTTCTACTCGGGCTACCGCATCACCCGCCTGGAAGGCCTGTTATTGCTGGCGCTGTATGCCGCCTACGGCCTGGACATCATCGGCTTCAGCACCGGCATGCTGCTGGCCGAACGCCTGGAAAGCTGGATACTGCACGCTGTCTTGCCGCTGCTGACGGCCCTGGTGATCCTGGGCATGATCCGCACCTGGCGACGTCATCATCGTTGACCCTTTCGAGACCCCGAGGAAATGCCCATGAGCGATCAGAAGACCCAAGCCGGAGAAACCATTCGCCGCCAGGTGATGGGCGATGCCTATGTCGACCGCGCACGCGCCAACGCCAGTGAGTTCAGCCTGCCATTGCAGGACTTCATCAACGAACAGGCCTGGGGCAGCGTCTGGGGTCGCGAAGGCCTGGACCTGAAAACCCGCAGCCTGATCACCCTCTCTACTCTTACCGCACTCAAATGCTCGCAAGAACTCAAGGGCCACGTGCGCGGCGCGCTGAACAACGGCTGCACCCCGGAAGAAATCCGCGAAACCTTCCTGCACTGCGCGGTCTACGCCGGCATGCCGGCCGCCATCGACGCCTTTCGCGCGGCCCAGGAAGTCATCGACGACTTGTAGGAGCGCGCTCTGCCCGCGACCGAGTGCGGAGCGCTCGCAAAATCTGCGAAACGCTGAAAATTTACGACTGCTAACGCAGCCGGTCGCGGTGGTCCGGCATTCCGGCAGAGCGCGCTCCTAAATCCAGCCGCCCCATTGCAGCAGGAAGATGCCGATGTTGGTGGTGATCGCGGCGGCCAGGGTGGTGAGCACGATGATCGCCGCCGCCAGCTCGTAGTTGCCGTTGGCGCTGCGCGCCATGATGTAGCTGGACGCGGCCGTCGGGCTGGCGAAGTACAGGAACAGGATGCCCAGTTCCGGGCCGCGAAAGCCGCAGGCCCAGGCGGCGGTGGTGCAGATCAGCGGCAGCCAGACCATTTTCATCAGGCTGGCGCCGACCGCCATCTTGCCGCTCTGGCGCAACGAGGTCAGCGACAGCGTGCCGCCGATACAGATCAACGCCAGGGGCAAGGTCATCTGTGCCAGGTAATTGGCCGAGGTCTCGAACCAGGTCGGCATGCGCACGCCGTAATAGGCGAATGGCGAGGCGACGATCACGCTGATGATCAGCGGGTTGGAGAACACGCTCTTGATCACGCTCCACGGGTCGGATTTGATCACCGGGCTGTACACCGCCAGGATCATGGTCGACAGCGCGTTGTAGTAGAGGATGACCATCGCCGCGAGAATCGCGCCGACCGAGATGCCGTGGCTGCCGTACATGCTGGCCGCCAGCGCCAGACCGACCACGCCGTTATTGCCACGAAACGCGCCTTGCACATAGACGCCGCGGTCTGCGTGCGGAATGCGCCAGATCGCCCAGCCCCAGAGCAGAGCGAAGCTGAGCAAGGTGGCAACGGTGAAGAAGATCAGCAGGTCCGCTTGCAGGGCGGTTTTCAGGTCGGCATGCACGATGCCCATGAATAACAGGGCCGGCATGGTGACGTTGAACACCAGCGACGAGGCGGTGACGATGAAGCCGTCATTGATCGCCCCGATGCGCTTGAGAAACACGCCCATGAACAACATCGCAAAGACCGGCGCGGTGACATTGAGTGTTTCCAGAAAGATAGCCAGCATGCCCTGCGATCCCTGTCCCGTCGTTAGGTGGCTAATGATAAGCCAGATACGACGTCATATGTAGGACCGGCTTCAGCCGGGAAGCAGACACCGCCATTCGCGGTTAAAACCGCTCCTACGAGACAACCTCCATCTCCACAACCTCCGGCCGTTTCAATACCGCATACAACACACCGGTCACCAGGCTGCCGGCAACAATGGCCAGCAGATACAGCAACGCATGGTTGATGGCGTTAGGAATCAGCATCACGAACAGCCCGCCATGCGGCGCCATCAGCTTGCAGCCGAAATACATCGACAGCGCACCGGTCAGCGCGCCGCCGGCAATGCTGGCCGGGATCACGCGCAGCGGGTCCTTGGCGGCAAACGGAATCGCCCCTTCGGAAATGAAGCACAGCCCCAGCACAAACGAGGCCTTGCCCGCCTCACGCTCGCTTTGCGCAAACTTGTGCCGCGCCAACAGGCTGGCGATGCCCATGCCGATCGGCGGCACCATGCCGGCCGCCATCGCCGCGGCCATCGGCGCATAGCTTTGCGAGGCCAGGAGACCCACCGAGAAAGCGTAGGACGCCTTGTTGATCGGCCCACCGAGGTCGACGCACATCATCGCGCCCAGCACCAGGCCCAGCAGAATCGCGTTGGCGGTGCCCATGCTGGCAAGGAAATCGGTCAATGCGGTCAGCATGCTGGCCACCGGGCGACCGACCACATAGATCATCATCAGGCCGGTGAACAGACTGGCCAGCAGCGGAATGATCAGGATCGGCTTGAGCGCCTCAAGGCTTGAGGGCAGGCGCGCATAACGGCTGATCAGTTTGGCGCTGTAGCCGGCCAGGAAGCCGGCGACGATGCCACCGATAAAACCGGCGCCCAGGGTGCCGGCCAGCAAGCCGCCAATCATCCCCGGTGCCAGGCCCGGACGGTCAGCGATGGACCAGGCGATGTAACCCGCCAGCATCGGCACCATCAACTTGAACGCCGCCTCGCCGCCGATCTGCATCAGGGCCGCCGCCAGCGTTCCCTCCTGCTTGAAGGCGTCGATGCCGAACACGAACGACAAGGCAATCAGCAGACCGCCCGCCACCACCATCGGCAGCATGAACGACACGCCCGTCAGCAAATGCTTGTAGACGCCCGCGCTCTCCGACTTGGCCGGTGCCTTGGCGGCATTGGCGCTGCTTTCAACCTTGGCTTCGGCCAGCGCCTTGGCCAGCGTGGCGTCCGGTTGTTTGAGAGCGATGCCGGTGCCGCAACGATAAATACGCTTGCCGGCAAAACGCTCGGTAGCCACTTCAATGTCGGTGGCCAGCAGCACCACATCGGCATCGGCGATGGCTTGGGGGCTGAGCGGCGTACGTGCGCCGACCGAACCCTGGGTTTCCACTTGCAGCTCGTGCCCCAGGCGTTTGGCCGACTGTTGCAGCGCCTCGGCGGCCATGAAGGTGTGCGCCACGCCGGTCGGGCACGCGGTGATCGCGACGATGCGCGCAGCGCTTGGTGCCGCCGGCGCAGGTTCGCTTGCGACCGCCTGCCAGGGCTGGGCCTGTTCGTCGGCACGCTTGAGAAAGGCATCGACGTCTTGCAATGCCTGGGCGGGCGAGCCCTGGAACAGGCGCTTGCCGGCAAAACGATTCAAGTCCAGCGGACCGCTGAACACTGCCAGGACCAGATCGGCCTGCTCGATGTCCTGAGCGGACAACTGGCGCTCGGGCTTGTGCGGATCGACCACCTCGACACACGTCGCCCAGCCCAGGCGCTGCGCGGCAGCCGCCAGCAAACGGGCACTGAGGACGCTACTGACCTTACCGTTGGGGCAGGCCGTCACTATGGCTAATTTCATTAACGTAGCCTCTCTTATTGTTCGGTCAGGCTGCGCACGGTCACACCGTTTGCGAGCTGTTCAAGGTGGGCGGCATCGGTAATGCCGAAACCGATCTGGGTCACGGCCATGGCCGCGATCGCCGTGGCGGTGCGCAGGGTTTGCTGCGGCGCATGGCCGCTGAGCAGGCCGTGGAGCATGCCGGCCAGCAGCGAGTCGCCGGCGCCTACGGTACTGGCGACCGATACCTTGGGCGGCTGTGCGTGTAACGCGCCATCGGCGCTGAACCAGTTCACGCCGTCGGCGCCCTGGGAAATCACCACATGCTCGATGCCTTGCGCCCGCAGGCGCTGGGCGGCATCGGCCTGTTCGCTGGACGAATTCACCGCCACGCCCAGTGCTTCGGTCAGCTCTTCCGTGTTGGGCTTGACCAGCCACGGGCCGGCCTCAAGCCCGGCCTTCAAAGCCTGGCCGCTGCTGTCCAGCGCCACCTTCAGACCCTTGGCCTTGAGCATCGCCAGCAGGCGCTGCAACCATTGCGGGCTGACGCCGCGCGGCAGGCTGCCGGCCACCACCAGCGCCTCGAAACCTGGAGCGATCTGCTCAAGGCGCTCGAACAGGCGCTGCTGCTCGGCATCGCTGACGTGCAGGCCCGGGCCGTTGACATCGGTGATACGTCCGTCAGCTTCGGCCAGCTTGATATTGCTGCGGGTTTCGCCCGGCACACGGACGAACTCATCGACAAAGCCACGCCGGGCGAACAGCGCATCGAAGGCTTGAGGATTGTCCAGGCCCAGAAAGCCCGCCACGGTCAGTTCATGGCCCAGATCGGCCAGCACCTGGGCGACGTTGAGGCCCTTGCCGGCCGCGTGGGTGAGCATGGCGTCACTGCGATTGACTTCGCCCACCGTCAATTGACCCAACTGCACGGTCAGGTCCAGCGCCGGGTTGAGGGTCAGGGTCAGAATACGAGCCATTACAAAGCCTCCACGAGCGCACGGACTTCGACGGCGCTGCCCACCGTCAGCGCGTCATGCGCCAGTGCCTGAGCGCCACTCAAGCTGAGTTCACGCACGCAGGCCTTGACCTCGGCGATGCTGCGCGGCGACACGCTGAGCTCATCCACGCCCAGCCCGACCAGCACCGGCACCGCCAGCGGATCGGCGGCCAGCTCACCGCACACGCCGACCCATTTGCCGTTGGCATGAGCAGCGCGCACGGTGATGTCGATCAGTTGCAGCACCGCCGGGTGCAGGCCATCGGCCTGGGCCGACAGCGTCGGGTGGCCACGGTCGATGGCCAGGGTGTACTGGGTCAGGTCATTGGTGCCGACGCTGAAGAAGTCCACTTCCTTGGCCAGCACCGGCGCCAGCAAGGCGGCCGACGGCACTTCGATCATGATCCCCAGTTGCAGGTCGCTGACCGGGATTTCGAGGCGCAGGCGCTCGACCATGTCGCGGCCCTGACGCCACTCGTCGACGCTGCCGACCATCGGGAACATGATGCGCAGCGGCCGGTTGTCGGCGGCGCGCAGCAAGGCGCGCAATTGCGCCTCCATGATTTCCGGGCGTTGCAGGGTCAGGCGAATGCCGCGCACACCGAGAAACGGGTTCTCTTCCTTGTCGATGGGCCAGTACGGCAGCGGTTTGTCGCCGCCGACGTCCAGGGTGCGCACCACCAGCGGACGACCGTCGAGATCGTCCAGCACGCGGCGGTATTCGGCTTCCTGGGTCGCTTCGTCCGGGGCCTGGTTGTGGGCCATGAACAGCAATTCGGTGCGCAGCAGGCCAATGCCTTCGGCGCCCTGCTTCACCGCCGCCGGAGTACCGGTGCTGTCGCCGATGTTGGCGCAGATTTCCACCGCATGGCCGTCGCGGGTGACTGCCGGCTCCATGCGCGCGGCATGCGCGGCTTGCAGGCGCAGCTCGCGGGCATCGCGCTCCTCGGCGGCGCGCTGCATGACCGCAGCGTCCGGCGCCACAGTCAGGCGGCCGCGCTGGGCATCGAGCAGCAAGGCGGTGCCCGGCTCGATCAGCAGCACCTGCTCGCCGGCACCGACCAGCGCAGTGATGCCCAAGGCACGGGCGACGATGGCGCTGTGCGCGGTCGCACCGCCGCGCGCGGTCAGAATGCCCGCCACGCGCGCCGGGTCCAGGCGCGCCACATCGGAGGGCCCGACTTCGTCCATGACCAGAATGTAGGGTTGTTCGGGTTCGGCAAGGGCCTGAACGCCGCACAGATGCGCCAGCACCCGCCGCCCGACATCACGCAGGTCGGCGGCACGCTCGGCCAGCAGCGCGTCGTTGAGCGACTCCTGACGGGTCGCAGCCGTCTCGATAACGATGTCCCAGGCAGCGGCGGCGCTCTTGCCCTGGTTCAGGTGCAGGTCGACGTCCTGGGTCAATTCCGGGTCGTCGAGCATTTCCTGGTGGGTGATGAAAATCTCGCCAATGGCTTTGGAGGTGCTGCGCGCGATCAACTGGCCGATTTCTTCACGCACCCGAGCCAGCGCGGCCTGCAAGCGCTCGCGCTCGGCTGCCGGCGATTCGCCCTGCTGTGGATAATCGAACGTCAACGGCACCTGCACATGCGCAGGGCCCATCGCCACGCCTGGAGAAGCCGGCACCGCCGCAATGACCGCGCCGGCCTGCGGTGCCACCACCGCGCGTGGCGCGACCGGTTGCACCGCCGCTGCCGGCGCGTGCGCGGCCACGACCGGCTCGACTTCTTCACCCAGGCCCTGCTCCACCGCTGCCAGCAACGCCGGCAAGGCATCGTCGGCAATGGTCGGCTCGGCAATGAATTCCAGGGTCTGGCCGCGCCGCGCACCCAGGCTCAGCAGCTTGCTCAGGCTCTTGGCCGACACCGCGTTATCGTCACTTTCGACGATGCGCAGCCGGATATCGCCGTCGAAGCTTTTCGCCAGTTGCGCAAGAATCTTCGCCGGCCGCGCATGCAGGCCATGGGCGTTGGCCAGCACGATCTGCGCGCTGGGCCATTCGGCCGGCACTTCGCCGCCCAACGCTTGCAACACGGCGCGGCTGTTGGTGGCCTGACCCAATTCCTGGCCGCGGCCCTCGATCAACAAGGCGCACAGGCGTTCGAGCAGGTTCTGGTGCGCTTCGCCCAGGCTGGCCAGGCAGAACAGCCCGGTCAGTGGCTGACCGAGAAAACGCAGCGGTTTGTCCGGGGTAACGAAGGCAAGACCCGGACGCTTGACCATCTGCTCGCTGTGCAGCCACCACAGGCCATCGCCCAACGGCAGGGCTTCGACCTGTTGCAGCACGGCGGCAAAGCCGTTGTTGACGCAATCGGCCTTGCGCAGCAGACGCGCACCGCGCCACACCAGCTCTTCGAAATCGTCGACCGACAGGCCCAGGCTGATCATTTGTGCATCCAGCGCCAGTTCTTGCGGCGCCCCTTGCAGCAATTTGAGCAGGTCTTGCGGCGTTGTCGCCGCACGCAGCGACGGTCCCAGATCAGCCTCACCCAGTGCGCGGGTCAATAATTGCAGCAGGCGCAGGTGCTCATCGGACTTGGCGGCGATGCCGATCGCCAGGTAGACAATCTGCCCGTCGCCCCAGTCGACGCCTTCGGGGAACTGCATCAGGCGCACCCCGGTGCTGAACACCTGGTCGCGGGTATCGGGGGTGCCATGCGGAATGGCGATGCCCTGGCCAAGGAAGGTCGAGCCTTGCTGCTCGCGGTCCTGCAGGCCCTTGAGGTAACCCGGTGCAACCAGTCCATCGGCGACCAGATGCTCGGCCAGCAGGTGCAGTGCGGCAGATTTATCCACCGCCACCTGGGCCATGGAGATCTGCTCCAGAGTGAGTTCGAGCATGCCTTGACTCCTGTGCAGCGCCGCAGCGCCACCTGATTCTTGTTTTAGGTACACGACAGATTAGAAACAAATACACATTTCGTCTGACCATGTCCTTCACACGATATCAGCAAGATATAAGCTTGCTGAATCGTTTAATCTTGAAATTGTGCGGCACGTTACTTGATTCTGCAAACCCGTAGAAGCCCAGCCGGTCCGATTGACCGTACGTTGATCAAATACTGCGAGTACTGGGCTTAAACCGAAGGTCTGCTGTAAAGATCGCCCCGCATGGGCGAGAATCCCGGCGGCCATGAGGCACCAACAAAAAAGGAAACCTCGGTGAAACTCAGTGATATAGCCCGCCTGGCGGGTGTTTCTGTGACCACTGCCAGCTATGTGATCAATGGTAAGGCCGAACAGCAGCGCATCAGCGCCGCGACCGTCGAACGGGTGCGCGCGGTGGTCGAGCAGCACGATTTTCGGCCTAACCCTCAAGCCGCCGGCTTGCGCAGTCGGCATAGTCGTACCCTGGGCTTTATCCTGCCGGACCTGGAAAACCCCAGTTATGCGCGCATTGCCAAGCTGCTGGAACAGGGCGCCCGAGCACGTGGCTACCAGTTGCTGATTGCCAGCTCCGACGATGACCCGCTCAGCGAGCTGCAATTGCTGCAACTGTTCCGGGCCCGGCGTTGCGATGCGCTGCTGGTCGCCAGTTGCCTGCCGGCCAGCGATGACAGCTATCGGCAGTTGCAGGCCAAAGGGCTGCCGGTCATCGCCATCGACCGGGAAATGGATCGCGAAGTGTTCTGCTCGGTGGTCAGCGACGACCAGCAAGCCAGCCTGCAATTGACCCGCAGCCTGCTGCAAACCCGCCCGCAGCGCATTGCCCTGCTCGGTGCGCGCCCGGAACTGAGCGTCAGCCGCGCACGCGCCGGCGGTTTCCAGCAAGCGCTGCAAGGCTTTGAAGGTGAAGTGATCGTCGAACATGGCCAGGCCTTCAGCCGTGCCTGCGGGCAGCGCCTGATGAGCGAGTTGCAACAGCGCCTCGGCGGCCTGCCCGATGCCCTGATCACCACCTCCTATGTGCTGCTGCAAGGCGTGTTCGATGCGCTACAGCCGCAAGCGGCCCTGCGCCTTGGTACGTTTGGCGACACGCAGTTGCTGGACTTTCTGCCGTTACCGGTCAATGCCATGGCGCAACAGCATCAACTGATCGCCGACACCGCGCTGGAACTGGCGCTGGCCGCCATCGAGAACAGTCAGTACCAGCCCGGCGTACACGCCATCGCGCGGACCTTCAAGCAGCGCATCGGCGAGGTATGACGTGAGGCTGATTGACACCCACACCCATCTGGACTTTGCCGATTTCGACGCCGACCGCGCGCAGGTGCTGGAGCACTGCCTGGCCTTGGGCGTGGAGCGCATGGTGGTGTTGGGCGTCTATCGGCAAAACTGGCAACGACTGTGGCAACTGTGCCTGGACAATACGCCGCTGTACGCAGCCTTCGGCTTGCATCCGGTGTATCTGCAGCAGCATCGACCTGAGCATGTACAGGAGCTGGGCGACTGGCTGAGCCGCCTGAAGGGTCACGGCAAACTGTGCGCGGTGGGCGAGATCGGTCTGGATTACTACGTACCGGAGCTGGATCGCGAACGGCAGCAAACGTTGTTCGAGGCACAACTGGGGCTGGCAGCGGACATCGACCTGCCGGTGCTGTTGCATGTGCGCCGCAGCCATGCCGAGGTGATCGCTACGCTCAAGCGCTACAAGCTCAAGCGCAGCGGTGTCGTGCATGCCTTTGCCGGCAGCGTCGAACAGGCCCGCGAATACATCAGGCTCGGTTACAGGCTGGGCCTGGGCGGTGCGGCGACCTGGCCGCAGGCGCTGCGCATGCACCGGGTGTTGCCGCAATTGCCACTGGACAGCATCGTGCTGGAAACCGACGCGCCGGACATGGCGCCGGCCATGTACCCCAATCAGCGCAATAGCCCGCAGCATTTACCGGACATCTGCACGGCGCTGGCGGGGTTGATGAACATCAGCCCCGAGCGGCTCAGCGATGCCAGCACCGACAATGCCATGCAGGTCTTCGGCTGGTCTTGAGCACCGCCACAGCAAAAAGCCGTCAGAACAACAGGGTCCACAAGGCAAAGCCTGCGTACCAGACGATTGCCGAGCGCACCAGCAGCTCCCAGATCAGGTTGAGGCTGGTCACCGCATCGGCACCCACCACGGGTATGGCTTTTTCACTGGCCACTTCACTGGCGGCGCAGCCCGCACGGGCAATCAATTGCTCGGCACTGATGTTCCAGTTGAGCAAGTCGTGCAGCAGTTCACGGCTGACCGCGGCGAAATTGCCCACCAGCGCAAAGCTGGCGGCCAGCAGCCTGACCGGGATCCAGTCGAAAGCGTGCCGCAACTGGCTGGCGCGTTCGGCGATGGCCGGGGTTGTGCTGTGTTCGGCGGCCAGCGCCAGCAAGCGATACGCCAGCGCCGCCACCGGCCCGAGCAGGAAGTACCAGAAGATCACCGCAAAGAAGCCTTGATAGGCCTGCCACAACAAATGCCCCTGCACGCCGGCCAGCAACTGCTCGCTGTCGTCGGCCTTGACGCCCATGTCGCGCTCGGCCACATGCACCGCCGCTTGCGTGTCACCACGCCGGCAGGCATCGCGAAACGGTCCCAGCGCGGTGATCACATCATTGCGCCCCAGGCTGTAGATCAGCACCAGCAAATGCACTGGCAGCAGCAACCAGCCGTACGCCACGGAGCCGATGATCACCATCGCCAGGTGCAGTGCCAGCACCGGCAGCGCAACCAGGAGCGCCAGGATCAGCCAGGACCGCGATGCGGTGCGCGGCGAAGCCTGCAGCCGGGCCAGTTGTTTCAGCCACGGACCATCACGCTGGACCCGCTGGCGCAAGGCCGAAAACTTCTCGACCGCGATCAATAGCAACAGCACCAGAAAACTCATTGTTCAACTCCCGTTTGCATCCTGCACAGTCAATCGGAAACGCGCCCAGTCAAAGCACGGGCCAGGATCGGTCTTGCGTTGCGGGGCGATGTCGCTGTGCCCGCAGATACGCGCCAGCGTGATCAAAGGCCAGGCCTGGCGCAGCTGGCGGGTCAGCTCGCCCAACGCGGTGTATTGCGCATCGGTAAAGGGCTGATCGTCAGTGCCTTCCAGCTCGATGCCAATGGAAAAATCGTTACACCCTTCGCGGCCTTCGAAACACGAGACGCCGGCGTGCCAGGCACGCTCCAGACAAGAGACGAACTGAGTGACCTCGCCATCACGCTCGATAAGAAAATGCGCCGACACGCGCAAATCGGCGATGCCTTCGAAATAGGGATGGGCGCTGATGTCCAGGCGGTTCTGGAAGAACGCCTGGACCTGACCGGTCTTGAAGCAGGCAGGCGGCAGGCTGATGTTGTGGATGACCAGCAGCGAGATTTCAGCCGCCGGCCGCGCATTGAAATTGGGCGACGGGCAATGCGCTACGCCGGCGCACCAGCCGCTTGCACAGTCCAGCTGCATGGGGACTCCTGGATGGACGTTTGAATGGCCGCCAGTATGCCCGCGCCGTCAGGCAGCGCAACAGCGGCAAAACGCCCTTCATTTGCACTCAAGCGCCTTTGACCCGCCGCAGATTCCCCATCACCGAGGCCAGCGCACGGTCGAACAGCAGCGCGTCGTCGAGCACGCGGATCGAGCCGCGACGAAACTCCACGGCCAGGCCCATGCGGGTTTTTTCCAGCACCTTCATGCCGGTGCGGTTGACGAAGATGTAACGCCCGCCAGGCTCGACAATGGCAGCCAGCTTGCAGCGCAGCTTGTGTTCTTCGTCTTCCTGAATCTCGACCCAGCGCCCGACGCGCAGTTGATCGACCTTTTGCAGGCCGCTGTCGTCTTCGGGCAGAGGCGAAGCCGGCTCGTTGAACAACTGCTCTTCAGGGGCGATCAAGACGATTTCCTCGACCACATCGACCATCATCGGCCGCTCGCCATCCTGCTGGCGCGAGAAATGCTGGAAAGCCTGCACGTGCAGCACCTCCAGCTGGCTGAAGAATTCACTGGTGGCAAAGGGATCGAAGGCGGCACTCGACAGCCCGTCACGCAGCACTTTGAGCAGGCCGGGCACACGCTCCAGCAGTTGCTGGCGGGCCTCGGGCTCTTCGTGCAGTTCGACACTCCAGATCAGGTCGTCGACGGTATCGAGGCCGGTTTGCCATTCTGGCGAGTCGTCACCATGCTTCAGGCAGATCAACAACAGCACCTTGCTCCAGGCCTCTTGCAGCAAACGCACCACCACGTGCGGCAAGGTCTTGCCCACCAGGCGACGGTTCAGTTCCTGCTGCACACGCTGACGGGCAAGCTCTGCGCGCGCGCGGCCCTCTTCGGCATCGCGGGTGCGCTGCTCAAGCAACTCGCTGCGCCGCCGCTCGTCATTGGTGAAGGCCAGAAAGTCCGCCAGCAGTTCGGCAAAGATCGCGGTGTCGTCGACAAAGTCATTCAACAGGCGCTGGACGATCTGTTCGACACGCAGATACAGCGAGTCGCGCTGATAATCGTCACGCCCGCCCCAACCCAGCGCCGCCGTGGCGATTTCGTTGAGCAGACGGCGCGCCGGATGGCTCGCACGACTGAAAAAGCTTTTGTCGATGACCGCAACCTTGAGCATCGGGATCTGCAAGCGGCCGATCAGGGCACGCAGCGATGGCGGCAGGTTACGGTCGTCGAGAATGAACTCGAACAGCATGGCCACCAGGTTGATCACATCTTCATCGCCGACCCCGACGATGCGCGACTTGCCGCTTTTGACACTGACCCGGGTCAGCAACTGCTCCAGCTGATGACGCAGGTCGAAATCCTCGACTTCCGCAGATGGCGGCACGTATTGCTGAAGATGCGACAACAGACGCAGCAGATCCTGGCTCGAGATCGGCCGCACCTCGGCGTTGAGCTCATGACGCGGCGCCAGGTTACCGCGCAGGTGCGCAAGCAGTTGCTGCATCGCGGTGAATACTTCCTGCACGCCCTTGTCGAGCTTCTCCGTGGCCTGCGCCAGTGCCGGATCGTCCAGCTGTGGCGCTGCGCGCGGGTGCTGTGGGCGGTCGCTGATGCGGCGGGTCGGCAGGGCTTTCATGTCGGGCAGGATGCCGGTGGCGATCAGCAAGCGATTGGCTTCGGTGTACAACTGGTCGGCATCGGCCAGCACGTATTTCTCGAACAGCTTGAGAATGATCAGCTTGACGCGAATCTCGACCCCCAGGCTGCGCCCGGCCTGCAGGAAAAAATCGCACAGCAGGGTCGGGCCCAGCGGGTTGCTCTGGTCATTCAGGGTCTGCGGCACCAGCTCGTTGAGGCGCAGGGTCAGTTGCCCCAGGGCCAGCCCGTCACGGCTCATGACTTTGGCGACCATGGCTTCGACCGCCACGGTTTTTTCCAGATCGTCGTTGTGCACCAGCTCAAGCTTGTCGAACGACACCGGTCCAGGCAGCACCGGCTCATCGACGCGGTACTGGCCGAGCAGCAAAAAGGCATCGTAAAACTTGTCGATAAATGCCCGCTCGATGCTTTTGCGCTTCAGACGCAAGTCGCGCATGGCTTCGAAAAAAGTGTTCTGTTCGCTGTTGTTGCGCGCCCGGTCGGCCATTTCGAAAAGGGTATCGTCGGCATTGTCGAACAATACCTGCAAGGCATCCTTGAGCTGCTGGGCCGCCTTGTCGCGTACCTGCAGCAACACCACCGACAAGCGAGCCAAGGGCGTCTGCGTCCCCTGTAAAGGGACGGCCCGATTCAATGGCACAACCTTATCGTCGTTCTGCATCACACCTCCTGACAGGAAAACAGCCTTTACCCCGTCACAGGTGCGGCACAACCCCTCACCTGTGAAGCGACCGCCTTGCCGATGAGCGTCAACCATATGACGTCAATTACAAGTCGCATTATCTTGCAAAACCCGTTTGCAATTCCAGTAGGTGTCCTTGCCTGTGTGCATAGACCACAAGATTGTTGATCTGTCGCAAATAGCGATTTGAAACCGACAAACTGTCATCGGCAAAAATGCGCCCCAACCTGTGCCTATGAGTGGGTTGCGGCTGTTGAGGTGGCTTATACTCGGCCGACTTTGTAGTGGAGCTTGCTATGCCGAACGTACGACTTGCCGCCCTGACAGCCGAAATCGAAGCCAATGTGCGCCGCGCGCTGCTTGAGGATGTCGGCAGCGGCGATATCACCGCCCAGTTGATCCCCGAGGCGCGCCTGGCCAAGGCCACGATCATTTCCCGCGATGCCGCCGTAATCGCCGGCACGGCCTGGGTAGACGCGGTTTTCCGCCAGCTTGACCCGCGCGTGGCGGTGCATTGGCAAGTGGTCGATGGCGACCGGGTCACGCCCGATCAGGTGCTGTTTCATCTTGAAGGACCGGCCCGCTCGTTGCTGACCGGTGAACGCAGTGCACTGAATTTTCTGCAGCTGCTGTCTGGCGTCGCCACCCGCGCGCAATTTTTTGCCGACCTGGTCGCCGGTACGCAGGTGCGGCTGCTCGATACCCGCAAGACCCTGCCCGGCCTGCGCCTGGCGCAAAAATATGCGGTCACCTGTGGCGGTTGCGATAACCACCGCATCGGTCTGTACGATGCCTTCCTGATCAAGGAAAACCACATTGCAGCCTGCGGCGGCATTGCCCAGGCCGTGGTTGCCGCGCACCGGATCGCTCCCGGCAAGCCGGTGGAAGTCGAAGTCGAAAGCCTCGACGAACTGCAGCAAGCCCTCGATGCCGGCGCCGACATCGTCATGCTCGACGAGCTGAGCCTGGACGACATGCGCGAAGCGGTACGCCTGAACAATGGCCGCGCGAAGCTGGAAGCCAGTGGCGGTATCAGCGAACAAACCTTGCGTACGATTGCCGAAACCGGTGTGGATTACATTTCCATCGGCGCCATGACCAAGGATGTGAAAGCGGTGGACCTGTCCATGCGCCTGAGTCTTTGAGACCTGAAGTTTGATAGCCGGGAAGGAGTAGCCAAGTGCAACAGTGGTTCGTAGTCAACGCCGGCAAACAGACCGGCCCGCTGGACGCTGCCGCCGCGCGGCTGATTGCCCGTGAGGCACCGGGCGCCTGGTGCTGGCGCCAGGGCATGGCCGACTGGCAGCCGATCTATCAGATCCCCGAAGTGCGGGCGGTCAAGAAAGACGGCGTGACGCCCTTTCCCGACCCCACGCCGGACATGATTCAGCCGCGCCCCGGCGCGTTGCCGGCCGGCGCTGCCCCTGCCACCAGCCCGGCGCCGTCACCTGCCCCACTGCCGCGCCCCTCGTTCAGCCCTGATCCACCGGCGTCTGGCGGCTATGGTTCGACGGCCGTCACCGATGGCGTCGATTTCAAGCTGTTTGGCACCGAAACCCAGTTCGTCGAGCTGGAGCTGGACCGTGGCGAAAGCGCCGTGGCCGAAGCCGGGGCCATGATGTACAAGACCTGCGACGTGCAGATGGAAACCATTTTTGGCGATGGCAGCAGCCAGTCCTCAGGCTTGCTGGGCTCGCTGTTCGGTGCCGGCAAACGCCTGCTGACCGGCGAGAGCATGTTTACCACGGTGTTTTCCCAGCAGGGTTCGGGCAAGGGCCGCGTAGCCTTTGCCGCGCCCTACCCCGGCACGATTCTGCCGCTGAACCTGCGTGATTTCGGCGGCAAGCTGATTTGTCAGAAAGACAGCTTTCTGGCCGGCGCCAAGGGCGTGTCGATCGGTATCCAGTTTCAGAAGAAGATCCTCACCGGCCTGTTCGGCGGCGAAGGCTTCGTGCTGCAAAAACTGGAAGGCGACGGCTGGGTGTTCGTGCACACCGGCGGCACGGTGCGCAAGATCGAGCTGGCGGCCGGTGAATCGCTGGACGTCGACACCGGTTGCCTGGCGGCCATGACCCAGACGGTCGATTACGACATCCGCATGGTCGGCGGCATCAAATCGATGCTGTTCGGCGGCGAAGGCGTGTTCTTCGCCAAGCTGACCGGCCCAGGCACCGTGTGGCTGCAAAGCCTGCCCTTCTCACGACTGGCCGGACGCATGCTGGCGGCCCTGCCGGCAGGCAGCGTGGGCCGCAGCGAACGCTGATAAAAGCATCCAATGTGCAAGGAAGAATCATGCTGATTACTCAAGGACAACGCGTCCCGCTCTCGACCCTGATGACCGGCCAGGCATTGACCCTGACCATCGCCATCGATTCCCCGCACGTGATCGACTACGTGTGTTTCGGCGTCGATGCCCACGGCAAGCTGTCGGACGATCGCTACATGATCTTCTTCAACCAGCCGAACAGCCCGTGCAACAGTCTTCAGCAAGTGCAGGGTGGCGAATTTCGCATCAACCTGGCCGGGCTGCCGGCCAGTATCGATCGTCTGGTGTTCACCGCCTCGATCGATGGCGCCGGGACCATGAACGATATCCGCGCCAGCCATTTCAGCATTCGTGAAGCAGGCAACGAAAAGGCACGCGGCGAATTTTCAGGCGCCAGCTTTACCGCCGAGAAAGCGATCATGGTCATCGACCTGTACCGCAAGAACGGCGAATGGCGCCTGGCGTCCAACCTGCAAGGCTACAACGCAGGCCTGGCGGCGCTGGTGGTGCACTTTGGTGGCGAGGTGGCCGACGAGCCAGCGCCAGCGCCAGCACCCGTTCCCGCAGCCGCGCCGTCCAGAATCTCGCTGGAAAAGAAAATCGCCGATGCCGCGCCGCAGTTGATCAATCTGGCCAAGAAAGCCCAGATCAGCCTGGAAAAGGCCAGGCTGACCGATACCCGCGCACGGGTCGGCCTGGTGCTGGACGCTTCCGGCTCCATGAACGGCCAGTATTCCAAAGGCCACGTGCAGGAAGTGGTCGACCGGCTGCTGCCGATGGCGGTGCATTTCGACGATGACGGCGCGCTGGACTGCTGGGCCTTTGCCGCACGCTCCACGCAACTGACGCCGGTGACGCTGAGCAATTTTCGTGACTACATCAAGACCGATCATGGCGGCTGGCGCGACTGGGAGCTGGGCTCACGGATCAATAACGAGCCGGAAGTGATGCGCAAGGTCATCGACTTCTACAAGCGCTCGGGCGACCGGACGCCGGTGTATATCCTGTTTATCAGCGACGGCGGCGTCTCGCAGAACCGCGAGATCATCAAGCTGATGACCGAAGCTGCGAAGCTGCCGATCTTCTGGCAATTCGTGGGCCTGGGCGGGCGCGGCTACGGCATTCTGGAAAAGCTCGACGACATGGAAGGCCGGGTGGTGGATAACTGCAACTTCTTTGCCCTCGACCGGCTGGACGAAATCTCCGAAGAGAAGCTGTATGACCTGCTGATGGAGGAATTTCCCGACTGGCTCAAGGCAGCCAAGGTGGCCGGGATTCTGTAGCCGCGCCCATGGCGCACATAAAAAAACCGCTATCGACGATAGCGGTTTTTTTTGATGCGTCATCAGCGTTTAGCCGATCGAAACACCGTGTGCTTCAGCCAGTGGCTTCAGGCCGCCGGCAAAACCTTGGCCGATGGCCTTGAACTTGAACTCTTCGCCATGACGATACAGCTCGCCGAAGATCATCGCGGTTTCGGTCGATGCATCTTCCGACAGGTCGTAACGGGCGATTTCCTTGCCGTCGGCCTTGTTCAGGACGCGGATGTAGGCGTTGCCCACCTGACCGAAGCTTTGCTTGCGCGCTTCAGCGTCGTGGATGGTCACAGCGAACACCAGCTTCTTCACAGCAGCGTTCAGGCCGGTCAGCTTGACCTGGACCGCTTCGTCGTCACCGTCGCCAGCGCCGGAGCGGTTGTCGCCCAGGTGCTCGACCGAGCCGTCGGCAGAGGTCTTGTTGTTGTAGAAAATGAAGCTGTTGTCATCCAGTACCTTGCCGCTCTCGCCAACGATGAAGATCGAAGCGTCGAGGTCGAATTCGGTGCCATCGGTGACACGTGGATCCCAGCCCAGGCCGACAGTGATTTCGGTCAGGCCCGGGGCCTCTTTGGACAGGGAAACGTTACCGCCTTTACTCAGACTTACAGCCATTTGCGTGTTCCTTTGTTGAAGACAATAAGGGACTGAATCAGAAATTCAGACCGTAAGAATTGGCGACAGCGCGCAGACCACCGGCATAACCCTGGCCCACGGCGCGGAATTTCCACTCGCCGTTGCTGCGGTACAGCTCGGCAAACAGCATGGCGGTTTCGGTCGAAGCGTCTTCGGCCAGGTCGTAGCGCACGATTTCAGCGCCGCTTTTTTCATTGACCACGCGGATGAACGAACCACCCACCTGACCGAAGTTCTGCTTGCGTGCGTCAGCTTCGTGGATGGTCACCACGAACACGACTTTCTCGACGTCGGCAGGCACGCGGGTCAGGTCGACCTTGAGCACTTCGTCGTCACCGTCGCCGGCACCGGTGCGGTTGTCACCGGTGTGCTCGACGGAACCATCGGCGCTTTTGAGCTGGTTGTAGAAAATGAAGTCCGCGTCACTGCGAACCTTGCCGCTGGCGCCGATGAGAAAGGCGCTGGCGTCCAGGTCGAATTCCTGGCCATCGGTGGCACGCGGGTCCCAACCCAGTCCGATCAGGACATTGGTCAGGCTCGGGTCGGTTTTGGACAGCGAAAGGTTGCCACCTTTTTGCAGAGTCAAAGCCATGATGGGTAATCTCCTTTTTCCAGTATTTATGCTTCTTTCGCCGGCTCATCGTCCTTGCCAGGGAACAGCAGGCTGGCAACGATACCGATGGCAAGCACGACCATAACCACGATCAGGCTGCTATTGGCGCTGATGCTGTAGCCGTGACCGAAGATGTGGTCGGTCGCATTGAGGCCCAGCTTGATCGCGATGAAGAACAACAGTGCGATAACCGCTTTTTCGAGGTGAACCAGGTAGCGCTTGAGGGCTTCAAGCACGAAGTACAGGGTACGCAGGCCGAGGATGGCGAACAACATGGCCGAATACACGATCAGTGGCTCGCGGCTCACGGCGATGATGGCCGGGACCGAGTCGAAGGCGAACAGGACGTCGGAGATCTCGGCCACGACCACGCAGAGGAACAGCGGGGTGGCGAACAGCGTGCCCTTGGCAGCCAGGGTCATGCCGCTGTTTTCCGGCTTCTTGATTTCCTGCTCCAGTACCGAGCGGCGAACGAAGAAGTTGTGACCGTGCAGCTTCGGCCAGACCGGGAACAGCTTCTTGGCGAAGCGGTAGGCCATGTGCTGCGAGTAGTCGATTTCTTCGTCGTCATCGTCGCCGGCGCGCAGCATCATCACTGCCGTCCAGGCCACGATCAGCGCGAACACCACCTCGACCCACGGGCCCAGGGCCAGCAGGCCGGTACCGATGGCGACGAAGATGCCGCGGAACACGATGGCGCCCATGATGCCCCAGTACAGCACGCGGTGACGCAGGCCGTCAGGGATCTTGAACCAGGCGAACAGGGCCATGAACACGAACAGGTTGTCGACGCTGAGGACTTTCTCGAGCGCGTAACCGGTCACGAACAGAGTGGCGACTTCAGAGCCGTGCTGGACATACAGGAAACCTGCGAACGCCAGCGAGATGGCCACCCAGAAGACCGACCACAGGGATGCCTGAGTCAGGGTGATCGGCTTGTTGCCCCGGTGCGAGACCAGGTCAATGATCATCGCGCCGATGGCCAGACCGATGAAGACGGCCATAGTGAGTGGAGGGAAGCCGATAGCAGTGCTGCTTTCCATTTAACTGAGTTCCTCAGGGGATAAAAATTACAGGTCGAATTCGGAGGGGTTCAGACCCAGTTCCTGGCAGATGAGGCGGCATACCTGACGCTCGCTCTCGTCGAAGCTGCCGTCTGCACCGCCGATGGCGCAGCAGACACGCACCAGCAGGCGGGAAGCGTCTTCTTTTTTCTTGATCTTGCCAATGGTCTTGAGTGCTTCGGCACGGCCGATCTGCACATCGAACTCGAACTTGCTGCAGACATCATTGAAAGCGGTGATCACTTCCTTGATATCAAAGGCCTTGAGTTCCTGGGAGTTCTGGATGAAGCCGGCCATTTTCTGCTTCTCGGTGGCGCTGATGTCGCCATCGGCAGCGGCGACCAGCGCACAACCGGATACGACGGCGTCAAGAAACTCGCGGTTCTTGAATTTCGACACTTCGGAGGCGAGTTTTTCGCGCGCCGCTGTTGCATTAGTTTTCAACCAACCCAGCATTTTAGACCCCCAAGAGGCGGCAATAGCCGCCCCGGATACTTCGTTATGAATGATTACTTGGAACCGGCAGCCCAGCGCATGCCCCATCCATAGGCCTTGTCCATGTTGCTGTGTCCATTGTGGAAATCGACCCGGCGGGTCACCTTGACCGCGCCATTATCGTTTTCCAGCAGTGCGATCGCACACATGCCCTGGCGACCACCCTCTTCGTTCAAGCGCACTTCGATAGGCGGCTGACCGGGTACGTGGATGGTGACCACGCCGTCGGTTTCCTTCCAGTTGGGCGCGCCTTCGTAAATGAAGGCGTAGACCAGGATGCGACGGATCTGGCTCCAGTGCTGGCCGTTGATGTGCAGCCATTCACCGTCGCTGACCGAACCGGTGCGGTCGTCGCCCATCAGCTTGATGTAGGGCTCGCCATGCAGGCTGCCGAACGCATTGCCGAGTGCCTGGACCGCGCCTTTATGGCCATCCTGCAGCTCGAACAGGCAGCCTACATCAAGGTCGATTGCAGAGTTCTTGCGCATCGAAAAGAAACCGCCGCCCTTGTTGTCGCTGCGACGGTTCCAGTTCAGGTTGACCCTGATCTCGCCAAAACCGGCTGCGGTCTTTTCCAGGCTGATGGAAGAGCGGGTCTTGTCGAGGGTGATCTTGCTCAGGCTGACGGTCGACTTGACTGCCGGAGCCGGAGCCGGTGCAGGCGCTGGAGCGGGCGTCGGGGCCGGAGTCGGTGCTGGCGCCGGCGCAGGTGGCGCAGGCGCAGGCTCGGCAGCGGCGACTTCCACGCCGAAGTTCTTCGCCAATGGCTCCAGGCCACCGGCAAAACCCTGGGCTACGCAGCGAAACTTCCAGGCGCCCTGGCGCAGATAGAATTCGCCAAGGATCAGCGCGGTTTCTTTCATGCCAGCGGTCGGGATCGGTGCCTCGAGGCCGCCAGTGACGGTCACCACCAGCCGCGAGACCTTGTCGAAACTGGCCTTGTTTTCGTAGATGGTCGCCGTCAGGGCAACCTTCTCGATGGCCGGGTCCAGCCGGCTGGTATCAAGGCTGAAACGCGCCTTGCCAGCCGAGCTGTCGGTCAGTTGCACGGCACCGCCGCTGACACTTTTCTGACCGAAGAAACACATGTCCTGGTCGCCACGCACCTTGCCGGTACTGGTCAGCAGGAATGCAGAAACGTCGATGTCCGCGCCGGCGAGGGGCGAATAGTCGACCTCGACCGTCAAGGATCCCGCCGCAACGGGCGCGTTGGCACCTGGGACAAGTTGGGTCATGCGCGGATCGCTCCAATCGCCAGGTCGACCAGATCGTCAGCAGTACGGCCGTTGGTGACCTGGCCGACAGCGGTGAAATCCCAGCCGCTGGCTGTGCGCGACAGGTAGGACATGACCACGCCGGTGTGATGGCCTTTTTCCGACAGGT
Organism: Pseudomonas sp. HP_08; assembly: GCF_055284095.1. Classification (NCBI taxonomy): domain Bacteria; kingdom Pseudomonadati; phylum Pseudomonadota; class Gammaproteobacteria; order Pseudomonadales; family Pseudomonadaceae; genus Pseudomonas; species Pseudomonas sp. HP_08. The sequence continues at coordinate 379,391 of NZ_JBTOQC010000001.1, forward strand.
CGAAGCGGCCCAGCTCGTTGCGGCTGCCGTTGTCGACGATGCGGCAATAGGCATTGGCAACTTTTTCGAAAGTCTGGCCAGTGAACGAGTTGACGGTGAACACCAGGTATTTCACGGTGCCCGGCAGGCGTTCCAGGTCGACGCTGATGGTTTCGTCGTCACCTGCGCCTTCACCGGTACGGTTGTCGCCGGAGTGCTGGATGGCGCCATCGCGCGATTGCAGCTGACGGAACCAGACCAGGTCCAGAGGTTTCTTGTCGGCATCGAGCACGATGCAGGAAGCATCCAGGTCGATTTCGCCGCCACCGCCCAGCAGTTTGCCAAAGAAACCACTGGCTTTTTCCGGGTCCCAGCCCAGGCCCATGCTGACTTTTTTCAGGCCCGTGCCGGCGGTTTTCTCCAGCGAGATCGTCTGATTCTTTGCCAAAGTGAGTGCCATGTTTTCGCTCCCTGTGTACGGTAGTCGGATAAAAGCGTGACAGCGTTACCGCGTTGGCTCATCAACGCCATCACGATTGTGTAACCGGGCATTAACAGGCCCTTTGTAGCGGCCACGTCGCCATGAAGGATGAAAGTGTCGCCAGTGGGCATCCTGAGCGGCGGCAAGCAGTTCGTGATCGCCACTGGTGTCGCCCCAGGCGCGCACGCGAAACTGGTCCAACGGACCATAAACGCCTTCAAGGCGCGCCACTTTAGAGTCACGGCGGCAATTGCTGCCTTCGATCAGGCCGGTCAGTTTGCCGTCGATGATTTCCAGAGTGGTGCCGATCAGTTGCACTTTCAAGCGGTTGGCGAAAGGCTGCAGGACGATTTCCGGCGAAGCTGAGCACAGCGTCACAATTGCGCCCTTGTCGATCTCGGCGGCCACCGACTCCAGCGCAGCCGGGCGCATCAGGCGCTCCCACCAGGCTTCGCAAAAGGCTTCGGCCTGTTCCTGGACCCATTGCACCTCGACGCCGCTCAGGAAGGCCTTGATCAAACGCGCCTTGAGTTCGTCGCGGGTTACCCGCCGGGCCAGAAAGCCCAGGCTGGGCAGGACCATACGGGCCATGCGCCTGGAGAAGGTCCGCTGGCCGAAGGCAAATTTGAGGAAAGGCACAAAACTGTCGTGCCGGGTCAGGGTGCCGTCGAAATCGAACACCGCCAGCAGGCGCTCCTGCACCTCTATTTCCAGATCGGGCTCTATCATTTAACTGACTGCCTCCGCGAGTCGAATGCTGGCATCCACGATCGGAGCGGATGCCGGCAGTACGCCATGCCACTTGGCGCGCTCCAGGATGTGGGTTGCCCATTTGTAGTGTGTGGCCGGCTCACACATCGCGTCGTTGTACTTGAACACCGCCGCAGCCGCAGAGTTCAATATCATCCGTGCAGAATTCATGTCATCGAGGCTGACGCGCAAGGCGTTCTGGATGATCGTGATCTGCGATGGATGAATGGCGGTCTTGCCGACCAGGCCATGAGAGATGTCCAGCGCCAGCTCCTGATCGAGAATATCCGGCGTGGCCAATTGCTCGAACACCGGCGCCGTCAGGGCAAAACCTTGCGAGCCCATGATTCCGGCGAGCATGGGAATCACATAGCCCATGGGCGTGGAATACAGGGTCATGGCTGGATTGCGGCGCAAGCCCAGGCAGCCCATCAGGTCGTTGCCGCCGATGCGCAAGGCGATAATGCGCTGATCCAGGCTGGCCTTGAGGGCCTGGCCCAGCTCGACCATCGCTACCGGGTTAAACACTTCAGGCGTTTCCAGGGTCGGCATCAGCGCCATGGACGCATTGGTCACTGCCAGTTCCCACTGGCGAATGTTGCTCAGCGACAGCTTGGGAACCACGAAACCGTCCACGTGTTTCATCAACGGCCAGTCGTTGAGCACCGCTGCCATCTGCGCATCGCGCGGGCGCACGAACAGCAGCGGGCCGCCTTCGGGGCGGCCGCCATAGGCGTCGATACGCAGCAACACATCGCGCAGGTTTTCAAGCGCGGTGTCGACGTCGATCGGCGCCACGGCATCTTCCAGGCATACCACCAGGGAACGCAGCTCGGGGATTCTTTGCGCGACCACCACTTCAAGAATGTCATCCCGGGTAGCCGGCATGTACAAGGTGGCACCCAGGGCGTAAGGCGAAAATAGTGCCATCAACTCAGGCTCCGAATGATGGTTGCCGCCCGATAGGGGCCAAGAGCGGCGCCGGCCTGTTCGACGGGAACCCCCGCCTGTTCGGTCAGATGCAGTAGCAATTGCACGTCGGCGTCGCGAAGGTCGCGCACCAGTACGTGGTCCGGCACCCGCCGCATCACTGCCCGGGTTGCCTCGGCAATCCCTGGCTTGATGCGGTTCGGATTATTGACCTCAAAGCGTACGGCCAGCCCGTCGATAACCTGGCCCGCCGCTGCTTGTAGATCAAGGCGTTGAGCCACTGTCCTGGGTTCGACCGCGGCGGCAGCGGTCAGTTGCCGGCGCAGACCGTCGACCTGCTCGATGAACGACCGGGTCACGTCGAAGGGCTGCAAATGATCGTAGACCACGCAACCGTGCAGGCCGCCATCGGCCGGCCAGATCGAGCGCGAGACCAGGCCGGACACGGTGGCGCCGAGAATGCCCGAAGGAATGACCCAGTCTTCGGCCGAGGCCGCCAGCCATGCCCGGCCACACGGGTCGGCGAGCACGACAAGGCGCGGTTGCTCGGGAAAGCGTACATCGCCTGCCAGGCTGCGGCTGATTTCGCCGCTGATTGCGCCCTTGCCGGTCCAGCCATCGACGAACACGATGGCCTGCGCACCGTGCGCCCGGATAATTGCATCGAGCGCCGTCTTGTCGATACCACGGTCACGAACGATGCTGATGCCGTAGTGATGCGCTTCACGGCCCAGGTCGCGCAATGCCCGGCGCAACAGCACGCCCAGCGGCAGGCCGGCGCGCACGAACGACACCAGGACAATCTCCGGGCCGGTGTAAAAGCGGTCCAGCGCCTGGGCCAGCGCCAGCACATCGCTCGCCATGCGCGCGCCGTTCTGTGCCAGTGCGCGCTCGAACAGGTCCTGATGCACCGGGCTGGGCGCTTTCTCCTGGCTGATCATTTCCGAATAGTGTTTCTGCCGGGTCTGGATCAGGCGTTCCTTTTCCTCGACGTCGGTGACTTCGATGTCGACGCTGCGCAGCAGAAAATGCACGTCGTCCGGTGCATAACTGCCGCTGCCGACCGTGTCCAGGCCACTCTCCAACGGGCTACTCACCGGCGTGTTCCTCTACCAGCCGCGCCAACTGGCTGCGCGCCGGTGTCGCCCACCAGTGGCAATCGTTCATGAAGCCCAGGTCGGTGATGCTGTCGCCAAAGCCCAGCACCGGGCGCTCGCCATTCAGCGCGCGGTCGCGGCGCAGCCATTCCTGCACGGCGTGACGCTTGGCCAGACCCTGTGGCAGGAAAGCCAGGTTATTGCCGTTGCCATGAATGTGCAGGCCTTCGAGCAGGCCACGCGCCTGCACCTCGGCCAGCACCCGGTCCAGCACGCTGTCGTCGTTTTCGTTGTGCTTGGTCACCACGTAGTGGAACAGGCGCGCCTCTTCGACCACCCAGCCGCGCAGCGAGATGCCCAGTTCCTGGCCGATGGCCAATGTTGCCGCGCTCAGGTCGTGCAACCGCGCCTGGTAAGGCGCCAGCGTGTCCTGCATCTGAGCATGCCAGTCGCGATCGAGCTGGCCGGCGGCATCGAGCATTACCCCGCCGTGGGAGCAGATCGCCCCGGCACTGAACGGCAACTTCACACGGCTATAGGCCTCGACACTGCGGGCGGTAACCGGCACTACATCGGCATTGGCCAGCATCCAGTTGACGAACGAGCGCTGCACGTTGGTCATGTAGCCATTGGGGTTGCCGCTGATATCCACGGTCGCTACGTGCTTTTCGATATCGGCTGCGGTCTTGCGCGCGGTCTGGAACAGGGTGTCGTCCAGATCGACGAGGATCAGCGGGCGTTCGTTACTCATCACAGATAACCTCGGCGTTCAGCGCAGCGATCAGCTCGGCCGATACGGCCTGTGCCGGTGTCTCGGTACAGATCAGCACCCGGTCGAACTGACCGGGTTGCACGTTGTACAGGAAGTTGGGAATGCCCAGCCCGTAATTGTCGCCAAACGACAGGGCGTGGCCGATGGCATGCCCCAATGCGATCGGTGAACGGCTGGTGGAACTGAAATGCACATCGGCACCCGCCCGTTCCAGGCGTTCGGCCAGCAGAAAAGGACGCCAGACAAATTCGCTGGTGCCGATCACCAATACCCGCTCGCCCGACGCCACGTGCAGGTCCGGCGCCAGCGTGTCGGCGACTGTGCGTACGCCCAGGCGGCCCCAATCATTGCCTGCGCTCAACGGCCAGTCGCCTGCCGAAACGGTGCCGACTTCCGGCATGTCCGGCAGCGGCGCGCTGAGGTCTTCGGCGAAATGGTAGGCGCCCTGCAGCAGTGACACCTGGTCGGTAGTGACCTCCATCGCGCGGCTGACCGCGCCCGCCGACCAGTCGGTGAGTACGCAGGTGACCACCCGCTCGATGTTGTTCAGGCCGGCGTCGACCAATGCGCGGTGCAGGTTGATAAAGGTCTTGCCGGTCGAAGCTTCGTCGTCGACCAATACCAGCGACCGGGCAGCCAGCATCGATTCACGCAGTTGCGCATCGACCGGCAGATGGATCAGGTGGGCACTGGCGTGGCTGTGTTCTTCTTCGAAGCGGGCGAACAGTTCGGTGCCGGTCGGGTGCCGGGTGCTGACCAGATACAGCGCATCCGTCCGGGTCTGGCTGTAGGCGCGGTGCACGCCGGCGCCCAGGCCGACGGCGGTCTCGGCCATGCCGATCACCAGTACCGGGCCCGGCAGGTCGGCCGGAATCCTGTCGGCCAGGTCCTGAAAGCTCTGGCGCATGACGCCGGGACGTACCGGGATATGCCGGCCCAGCACCCTGGAGACGAACAGAAAAGCGCGTTTGGGGTTGCGCCGCTCGCCAAAGCCGAACAGCGCGTCCGGTGCGATGGTTGAAGCCTGAACGGTTACGTCGAGGCGTCCGCGAAGCAGCTCGGCATGCAGCGAAGTCGATTGGTTGAGCGCCTGGCGGCTGTCCATCGTTTGATTCCTGATTGGTAAGGCTGGGTGACTGGGCCGGCAAGGGCTTTCAGCCACGAGACGCTTCGACGAGCCATAAAGACGACTGGGCGACACGCGAGATTTCAGTGGTGGTGTAAGTTCTGTCCGGTTGTTTCAGGCTGGTCGGTACGCGACATGCCTGCAAGAACGCCACCAGCAAGGCCGACTTGACCGCAAAGTTCATGTTTTGTGCATCCGGCACGCTGGAAGTGACCATCCCGACCACCGCACCGCCGCTGTCAAACAGCGGGCTGCCACTGGAGCCCGGCTGAATGGGCGCTGTGAACTGCATCAGGCTGGCATCGCTGTGCAAGCCGAACAGGCTGGAAATACCGCCCTGAGTCACTTGCAGGCTGCCACCGGAAATAGAGGCCAGCGGGTAACCCAGTGCCACGACGTTATCGCCGGCTTCACTGCCCGGCCCGTCGCGAAACGGCAAGGCGGTGAGTGGCGAAGCGCCCTGAACGCGCAACAACGCGATATCGTTGCGCCGGTCGACCACCACCGGCTCGACCTTGTAGCGCCCTTCCAGCGAACTGATGTACAGCACGCTCATGTCTTCAATCACATGCGCACAGGTCATCAGATGTGCAGGCCCGACCACAAAGGCCGTGCCGGTGGCCGACTGGTGCCGATGGCCGTCCTGGCCGCCGTTGTTGCTGCCGCGCCGTGGGTGAAAATCGCTGACATCCAGGCCGATTTTGCGCCCGAACGCAGCCAGGCCATAAGCCGAGCCTTCGCTCAGGGCGCGAAATTTCCATTGATCGTTACGGCGGTAGAACTCGCCGATGATGATCGAGGCTTCACCGTAGTCGCGCAGTTCGAGCGAGTATTCGATATCGCTGTCGACCTGCAGGCTCAGGCTGCCGATCTCACTGATGGGACCTGCCGCCGCATACACGTAGACCATCAACAGCGCCCGGTCGCTTCCGGCCGGCAAGCTGCCAAGGGTCAGTGTGCAGCCAACATCCTGCGGCCCACCGCTCCATTGCATCCACGACTGCTCTTCATGCAGCAGCGCGGCGGGGCCGGTGGGGTGGCGTTTTTCATTCACCGGCAACAGGGCAACGGCTGCGTACTCGCCGAAGATAGAGGCTTTGCCACTCTTCAGGTTCCATGAACAACGGTCGGCGGCAAGGGCAACATTCGCGCCGGGCGCAAGAACTTTCATGCCGGTCCTCCTTGATAGGCTGAAGAGCGAGGTTAATAGCAAAAATCTATTATCACGATCAAGCCAAAGCCCGTACAGCGACGGTGATGGCCTTGACCTGAATATTATCCTGCCAATGTGTTTCCGGTTCTTTCAAGCCAAGACGGCGGGTGGCGAAAATACCCGGCAGGTTGACCCCGGTTTCGCGCGTGTAGCCGATGCCGCCGGAATAGCGCGGGTTGATTTCCAGCAAATGCGGCGTGCCTTCATCGTCATCGCGGGTCTGTACATTGACCAGGCCGTCACAGCCAAAATGCTCGGCCGCGCGCATGGCAAGCTGCACCGCTGCGCTGTCGCGCTCGAAGGTCTGATGCAAGCCCTGCTTGCGCCGCCCCACGCAGGCGACCACCTTGCCTTGTTCGCACACCAGGTCGACCGAGCACTCGCTGCCGGCCATGTAGGGCATGACCAACATCGGCGGGCGTTCGCCCGGTTGGCGATACGCCTGCAAATAAGCCTCGAAACTGGTTTCGCGGGCATCGGGGTTGGCAAAACAGCGAAAGGCGTCCACATCCGCCTTGAAGCGCCAGAAACCCTGGCCAAAGATGCCCACGGTCGGCTTGATGCACACCTCGCCGCTGGCCGACAGGGTGTCGAAAGCCTGTTGCAGCTGTTCGGCGTCGGTCACCGTGATGCCTGGCACGCAAGGCAAGCCTGCCTGCTCGGCAGCCGCCGTGAAGCAACTCTTGTCATCGACCAGGCGGAAAGTCTCGGTCGATACCCCGCCGGTCACCAGCTCAAGGCCTGCGTCGACAAAGCGCTGGCGATGGTCTTCATAAAAACCACCGATACGCCCGGCGATCACTACGTTTACGCCTTGCCGGGTCGCGGTCTCAATAATCCACTCAAGACGTTCGAGGTTGTCACGCGGTTCTTGCAGCGCCACATCGGCAAGCCCGGTAATCTCCGGGCGCGCTTGCCGGTGCGAGGCAATAATGCGCACTGAATCCGGCAGAGCCTCGCGCGCGCCCATGATTACTTCACGCTGGCTGGATTGCCCCTCAAGGAACCAAATCATGCAACTCTCCGTCGTTCTTAGCCATGCAGATGGCCTTGTCGAATTTTGTAATAACTGTTTTGCTTCAAAATGTTCGGATTAGGGCAAAGTCACGCAATTTTTCATAGGGGAACAATGGCATGAAATGGCTCAAGCGGTCGATTTGGCTGGTGGTATTTCTGGTTATCGGGGTCGGCGCACTCAGCCTTCACTATCTTTTGCCGCGCCATGACGTGGTCATGATCACCGGCGTGGAGGTCAAGCGCATGGACGCCGACGGGGTGATCAACGCCGAAAACCCGGCAGACGGCCCGACCCGCGATGTGTATTTCATCAATACCGAGCACCCGGACAACAAGCATGTCGTGGTGTATCGCAACGAAGATACCGGTTGGAGCTTCCCGTGGTACTTCAAGTTCGATTCGGCCGATATCCAGGCCAAGGCGCAAGGTTACTCGCGTGACGCGCAACAACTGGCAATTATTCGTTACTACGGCTGGCGGATTCAGATCCTGTCGATGTTCCCCAATGTGACCGCGATCGAATCCACTACCAGCCGTGACGAGCCGTTCCCGGTGTTCAACACGATCTTCTTCACCGTGCTGGCATTGCTGGTGCTGATCGTTGCCCTCGCCATCCGTCGTCGCCTGCGCAAGCAGCGGGTCAATGGCGTAGTGCGTTAAGCCTGCAGCCATAATTGCGGGCACCGGTCATCGCTGGCTGCCCGCTAACTGGTAAACTCCCGCGCCTCAATTCCTGCCCGAGGCGCTCTGCATGTCTTCCTTGAATCAGGCGCTCAGCGTCGCCCTCGACCACCGCCAGTTGCTGCTGGCCGACCTGCATGCCCAGGGCACCGATTGCTACCGGTTGTTCCACGGCAGCCAGGAAGGCGCCAGCGGGCTGACGGTCGACCGTTATGGTCCGCAATTGCTGGTGCAGAGTTTCCATACCAGCCTGGAGCGCGACGCGCTGCTCGAGCTGCATGCCACCGTGCAAGCGCGCCTGGGGATGGAGCTGTTGCTGGTCTATAACGATCGCTCCCGTGGCAACTCGCGCATCGACCGTCAAGACAGTGTCTATCAAGCCAGTGAAGCGGCGCTTGAAGACCTGGTCGGCCATGAATGGGGGTTGAACTATCGGGTACGCGGCCGGCATGCCGGGCAAGACCCTTTGCTGTTTCTGGATTTGCGCAACACCCGCGGCTGGGTGAAACGGCACAGTGCCGGCAAGCGTGTGCTGAACCTGTTTGCCTATACGTGCGGCGTTGGCCTGAGCGCAGCGGCGGGTGGCGCCAGCGAGGTCTGCAACCTGGATTTTGCCGAGGGCAATCTGGCGGTCGGTCGCGAGAACGGCGCCCTCAACCCGCAATTGCCGCCCATGCAGTTCATTCAGTCCGACTATTTTCCGGCGATCCGCCAACTGGCCGGCCTGCCGGTGACCGCCCGGCGCTCGCAAAAACTGCCGGACTATCCGCGCCTGCAACCACGCCAATACGATCTGGTCCTGCTCGACCCGCCGGCCTGGGCCAAGAGTGCATTCGGCACTGTCGATTTGCTGCGCGACTACCAGAGCCTGCTCAAGCCGGCGCTGCTGGCCACCAGCGACGACGGCGTGCTGATCTGCTGTAACAATCTGGCGCGGGTCAGCATGGACGACTGGCGCGAGCAAGTGTTGCGCTGCGCTGACAAGGTCGGCAAGCCGGTGCGTGAGTGGCAAGTGATACACCCGGCAGAAGATTTTCCGTCCATGGACCATCAGCCGCCCTTGAAAACACTGGTTCTGCATTTTTGAGCCGACAAATATAAAGACTTTTCCTACACCTCTGGACAGCTGCGGCATGTGAACCCAAAGCGCATGCCATACTCCAAGCACCTCCGTTCAGAGAGAGACGCCGCCTCCAATGCCTAAAGTTCTCAAGCGTATTATTGGCACCCTGGTGGCCGTCCTGGTCCTTTACAGCCTGTTGGGCTTTTTTATCCTGCCCGGCATTGCCCTGCGCATCGCCAATCAGAAACTGGCCGAATACGCCACTGTACCGGCCAGGATCGAGCGTCTGGAGCTCAACCCCTTCAGCCTTGAACTGACCGCCTGGGGGCTGAACATCGGCACGCCGGGCAAGGAACAGGTGGGATTCGAAAAGCTCTACGCCAACCTGCAACTCGACAGTTTGTGGAGCGGCGCCCTGCATTTGCTCGATGTCGAACTGGTCAAGGCGAAAACCGAGCTGTTGTTCGATAAAAAGGGCCAGTTCAACCTGAGCCAGTTGTTCAAACTGCCAGCCGCGCAACCGGCATCGGAGCCGGCAACGCCCAGCGAGCCGTTTGCCTTGCGCATCGGGCGCATCAAGCTGGTCGAGGGTTATCTGCATTTTCGCGACGAGCGCCCGGGCGACCCCATCGAGTTTCTGTACGACACGCTGAACCTGGAGCTGAAGAACCTCAGCACCCTGCCTGAGGACCACGCCGATGCGACGCTGGTCGCCATCGGCCCCGACGGTGGCCAGATCGACTGGGAAGGACGTATCGGCCTGTCGCCCATTGCCTCCGAAGGCACGCTGAAAATCACCGACAGCAAGATGAAACTCTGGTGGCCGTATGTGCGCGACGCCGTGCCGCTGGCCTTGCAGGACGGCCGCCTGAGCCTGAGCACCGCCTACACACTGAGCTTTGCCAAAGACACCGAACTGAAACTGACCAATACCCACGCCAGCGTGGCGGGACTGTCGATCAATGCCGCCGACGGCCGCTCGCTGGTGCGCTTGCAGCAACTGGACATCAGCGACAGTTCGCTGGACCTGGCCCGCCAGCAAGTGGTGATCGGCAAGGTGCGCAGCCAGAAGATGGAAACCTGGGCCGCCCGCGAAGCCGACGGGCAACTGGACTGGCAGAAGCTGTTCGCCAGCCAGCCGGCCAGACCCGCTGCGGCGGCCGCCAAACCTGCGGTCGATGAGAAAGCCGCCAAGCCTGCCGAAAAGCCGGCACCCGTTGCGCCGGGCAAACCCTGGCAGGTGCTGGTGCGCGATGTGCAACTGCGCAGTTATCAGGTCCATCTGGCCGACCGCGTACCCGCCGAACCGGTGGCGCTGGAAGTGGGCCCGCTCAATGTCGACATGCAGAATTTCGACAGCCTGAACAAGTCGCCCTTCAAGGTGCGGCTCGATACCGGGCTGGGCAAGCAAGGCAAGCTGACCGCCGCCGGCGAAGTCAACCTGGCCCCGGTCAACGCCCGCTTGCAGGTCACTACTCAAGACATCGACCTGCGCGTGGCGCAGGCCTATATCAGCCCGTTCATTCGCCTGGAACTGCGCAGCGGCATGCTGGGCAGCGATCTGGCGGTCGATCTGCAAAGTACCGAGCCGCTGGCCTTGAGCATCACCGGCAAGGCGCAGGTCAACCAGCTGCACACCCTGGATACCCTCAAGCAACGCGATTTCGTCAAATGGGAAAACCTGACGGTCGACGACCTCAGCTATCGACACGGCCAGGGCCTGTCGATCGGTCGGGTCAATCTGCAGCAGCCTTATGCGCGCTTTATGATCAACGAAGATCGCACCACCAACGTCGATGACCTGCTGATCCCGCAACCGGCCGAGGCGAAATCCGCCCCCCACGAAAAGCGCACCGCCAGCGCGGAAAAACCACTGGGCATCCATGTGGGCGAGGTCAATATCAAGGACGGCTCGGCGTATTTTGCCGACTTTACCCTGACGCCGAACTTCGCCACCGCCGTGCAGCAGCTCAATGGACGCATCGGCACCATCGATAACCAGCAGGCCAAACCTGCGCCGGTCGATATCGAAGGCAAGGTCGACCGTTATGCACCGGTAACCATCAAGGGCGGCCTCAATCCATTCAACCCGATGGCCAGCCTCGACATCGCCGCCAGTTTCAAACGGGTCGAACTGACGACCCTGACGCCCTACTCCGGCAAATTCGCCGGCTTCCGCATTCGCAAGGGCCGGCTCAATCTGGACCTGCACTACCTGATTACCCAAGGCCAGCTCAAGGCACAGAACAAGGTGCTGGTCGAACAATTGCAACTGGGTGAAAAGGTCGATAGCCCCGATGCCGTGGACTTGCCGATTCGTCTGGCTGTAGCACTGCTGAAGGATACCGAAGGACGGATTTCCATCGAGCTGCCGCTTGAAGGCGACCTGAATAACCCGCAGTTCAGCGTCATGCCGATCGTCTGGCAGACCCTGCGCAATCTGGTCCTGCGCGCAGCCCAGGCGCCGTTCAAGTTCATTGGCGGGCTGGTTGCCGGTGGCGGCTCGCAAGACCTGGGCACCGTACTGTTCGATGCGGGCTCCAGCGCCCTAACCGTCGAGGCACAACAGGCACTGGACAAGCTGGCTGTCGGACTGCGTGAGCGGCCGACCCTGCGCCTGGAAATCGAAGGCACCAGTGCTGCCGACAGCGACGGCCCCTTGCTGGCTCGCCAGCGCCTGGAGCGTGAATACCAGTTCACCTGGTACAAGATTCTGCAACGCCGTGGCGACAAGGTTCCGGCCCGCGCCGGTTTGCTGGAGGTGCCTGAAGACGAGAAGGCGCCGATGCTCGAAGGCATTTACCGTGCCCGCCTCAAGCAGCAGCCACCGGCGCAATGGACCGATCTGGGCAAGGAAGAGCGCCAGAACCAGTTGCGCAATGCGGTGCTGCAGTTCTGGAGTAAAAATGAGGTACTGTTGCGCGAGCTGGGCCAGGACCGGGCCAGCAGTATCAAGGATTATCTGGTCGACAAGGGCAAGCTTGAAGACGAGCGGGTGTATTTCATCGACGCCCAGCTCGGCAAGCCACAACCGGATGGCCGCGTGATCACTCCCCTGCACCTGGACAGCGAGTAACCCTTTGAACCATCGGCTTGCATCTTTGGCATTTCTGAGCCTGCTGGCGGGCGCCTGCATAAGCCCGGCACAGGCGTCGACCATGCGCTGTAACAGCCAGTTGATCAGCGTGGGCGATCCTGCGTTCGAGGTGCAGAAGAAATGCGGCCAGCCCGCCAGCCGGGCGACCGTAGGCTCCAGAGAAAACTTCAGCAGCAATTACCGGCATTCTGAGCAGATGCTGGTAGAGGAATGGATTTACGGCCCCGATCACGGAATGTACCGCTATTTGCGTTTCGAAGGCGGTCGCCTGACCAAGATCGAAAGCAAGCGCGGCCAATAATCCACCGGCCACAATAGAACAGGCCCCGACTCGAGAGCCGGGGCCTGTAATGACCACATCCGTATGGTCGGTCGCATGAACCATCTCTTATTCAGTCGATCACCTCCCTGGCGCTCGACTGTCTTTCAGAGGGTCATAGTCGATAATGCTTAGTCAGCTTTCAGGCCATCAGCCGATACAGCGGTAACGCCTTTGATGTTCTTGGCGATGCTGACCGCTTGTTTCTTCTGGGCTTCGGTCACTTTCACTTCCGAGGACAGGGAAACTACGCCTTTGGCGGTTTCAACAGTGATGTCCGAGCCTGGAATGCCTTTTTCGGTCAGCAGATCAGCTTTGACCTTGGTGGTGATCCAGGTGTCGCTGCCTTCTTGCTTGGCATGGTCGACAGTGTCAGCGGCAGCCAGCATCATTGGAGCCTGGTTAGCCTGGTTGGCGGTCTGGGCGAATGCGCCACCGGCCATGGTCAGAGTCAGGGCAGTGGCAGCAGCGATAGCGAACTTCTTCATACGATAACTCCTGTTTTTCTCAAAAACTGCGCTCACGTTGTAGCGCAGGGTTATCAGGTATATCGCAAGCGCTGTGCCAGTTTTCACAAGACTAAAAAACCTTTAATAATCAACAGCTTATTATTTTTTTAAAATTAGCCGATCGTGCAGTTTGCCCGTTCGTCCATCGTGCACGCATGCAAGATGCAAGTTTTCAAAAGTTCCCTGCGTACACCTCAAAATCCAACGCTTAACGAGGCCGTCAACGAAGCCGGTTCACCGGCATAGTTGCCCGCGCTGGCAATGGTTTCGATGTAGTCGCGGTCGGTCACGTTGCGCGCATTGAGCGACACCCGCACCTGATCGTTGATGTCGTAGAACAGGCTCATGTCGATGCGCCCGTAGCCGCTTGCGCTGTAGCTGTTGGCCAGATTGCCCTGACGCTTGCCGGCAAATACGACACCGGCGCCCATGCCCAGGCCACGCAAGGGACCGCTCTGTAACTGGTAGCTGGACCACAGCGAGCCGCTGACCACCGGAATGCCTTCCAGCCGGTTGCCTTCTTCAAGCTGGGTGTCCTTGATCAACCTGGCATCGAGCACGGCAATGTTGCCGATGACATTCCAGCCTTCGCTTATTTCACCGCTGACATCCAGTTCCAGGCCGCGCACGCGCTGTTCGCCGGTCTGGATCGAATAGCTGCTGTCGGCAGGATCGGTGGTCGACAGGTTTTGCCGGGTGATTTCAAATGCCGCCAGCGTGGCAATCAGGCGCTCGGGGATCAGGTCGTATTTCGCACCGATTTCATACTGCTTGCCGGTCTCGGGGTCGAGCACGCTGCCATTGCGGGTGAGGCGGTTCTGCGGTGCGAACGAGGTGCTGTAGCTGGCGTACAGCGCCAGGCGCTCGGTGGGCTGATAGACGATGCCGGCGCGCGGCGAGGTGTCCGAAGGAGCAATATCGATGTCGCTGTAACTGCCGCTGACGGTGTAGCTGCGGTTGCGCTGGTCGACCTTGTCCCAGCGCACACCCAGCAGCAGCTTCCATTGCTCGCTGAGGTCGATCTGGTCTTGCAGGTAAAGCCCGTAGCTGCTTTGCCTGAAGTCGGTGTCTTCACCAAAGCTGAACGGTCCCGGCGCGGCACCGTACACCGGGTTATAGATGTCCAGCGGCGCCAGGTTGGCGCGCAGCATGGTCACCCGCCGCGTGCCCCTGACCGTCTCGACCCCGCCAAGCACTTGATGCTGCAAGCCCAGCGTGTCGAAGTCGGCGATGGCTTCGAACTGGGCGCTGAGGGATCTGGCCGACTCATCGAAGTCGGTGGCGCGCCGCTGAGTGGTGCGACCGTCGCTCTGCAGGCTTTGCTGGGAGACATTGAGCATGTCCTTGTTGGAGCGGTCCCAGCGGGTCACCTGACGCAGGGTCAGCCAGTCGCTGGCTTCGTGTTCGATACGCACCCAGGCGGCCGTCTTGTCGCTTTCGGCGCGCGACCAGGGCTCTTCAAGAAACAGTTTCGAACGCGAGTCGACCCTGCCGTTGATGGCCAGCAGGCCGCGATCGTACTGGGCGTCGGTTTCGGTGTACTCCAGGCCCATTTCCACACGCGTGTCTTCGCTCGGTTCCCAGAGCAGCGTCGGCGCAATGAAGCGCCGGTGGCTGTCGCGGTACAGGTCACGGAAGCTGCCCTCGGTCTGGGTGGCGATGGCCAGGCCGCCGGCCAGCGAATGCCCGGCGTCGAGCGGCCCGCTGACATACGCCTGCAAGCGGCGAAAATCCCATGAACCGACCTGCGCCTTGACCTGACCCTGAGCGGTATAGGTCGGCTTGCGGGTCACCAGATTGATCAATCCGCCCGGATTGCCGCGCCCGTACAGGACCGAGGCCGGTCCCTTGAGCACTTCGACCCGCTCGATATTGCTCAGGTCGCTGAGGATTTCGGGTCGCACCACCAGCGAGTTGGTCATCATGCCGTCGACCGCATAGGTGGTGTTCTGGAAACCGCGAATGAAAAAGCTCTCGGTGGTGCCGCCATGGGTGTTGCCGCGCTGAATACTGCTGACGTTGCTCAGCGCATCGCCAAGGCTGGTGAGTTGCTGGTCTTCGATGACCTGGCGCGACACCACCTGAACCGATTGCGGGATATCGCGCAGCGGCGCGTCGGTCTTGGTTGCGGAGCTACTGCGCGACACGTTGTAGCCTTCGACCGGGCCGATGGCGCGGCTGCCGTCATGCAGCCCGGCAATCGTCGTCGCGTCCAGTTGCACAGCAGAACCGGCCACCGGCAGCGGCCTCAGCGTCCAGGTATTGCCGGCCTGCGGCACCGCTTCCAGGCCTGTGCCGCGCAACAGTTGCGTAAAACCTTGTACGGTACTCCACTCCCCTTTCAAACCGGGGCTGCGCAGGTCGAGCGCCACGTTCGGGTCAATCGGCAGGGTAATCCCGGCCTTTGCGGCGAACGTCGCCAGGGTGTCGCTCAAGGCACCAGCGGGAATGTCGTAATACCGGGTTTGAGCCTGGGCCTGCGCGGTCAGGCCAAGACCGGCCACAAAGGCCAGGCTGAACAAGGGTGAGATGTGGCTAGGGATGGGCATGCAAGGGATCCTGAGCACGTGATTATCCGGATTCAGCAGGGAGGACACGCCACAGGTAAAAAACACGACACGGTTTTCCGGTTTTTCTGGAAAAACTTCAGACAGGTTCCAGCGTGACCCAATAGCGCGTGACATAGCGCACCTTGACCGGCAGGGTCAGGGCAACCGCCGCCAGCGCATTGTCGGTGTCCTGCAACTGGAAGGCGCCGGAGATCAGCAGATCGGCCACTTGTGGCTCACAGCGCGTCCAGCCGCGCCGATAGCGGCCCAGTTCAGTGACGAAGTCGCCCAGACGCATACGGTTGACGCGCAATACGCCGTCGACCCAGTCGATGCCCTGCCCGGTCTCTGGCAGCAACTGCACCTGCGTGTCGCTGATGCGCGCCTGCTGGCCGGCCAGCACCTGCAAACCCGATACCGGCGCCTGATGCGCGACGGCAGCAACCTTGCCTTCCACCACCCGCAGCAGGTCATGATCGTCGAGCTGACGAACCGAAAAGCGTGTGCCCATCGGCTGGTAATTACCGCGCACCGACTCCACCGAG
Organism: Pseudomonas sp. HP_08; assembly: GCF_055284095.1. Lineage (NCBI taxonomy): Bacteria > Pseudomonadati > Pseudomonadota > Gammaproteobacteria > Pseudomonadales > Pseudomonadaceae > Pseudomonas > Pseudomonas sp. HP_08. The sequence continues at coordinate 395,519 of NZ_JBTOQC010000001.1, forward strand.
AAGGGCCTGGCATCCTGACTGCCGGTCATGACGAAGATCTCGCCCTTTCTCAGCACCAGCATGCGCTCGCCGGCGGTGTAGCGAATGTCGATGGCGCTGTCGGTGTTCAGGCAAATCTCGGTGCCGTCGCTCAGGGTCATCTTGCGCCGCTCGCCGACGCCGGTGCTGACATCGGCGGTCAGAGAAGTCACCGTCGGGCTGCGCGCCGCAACAAATCCAAGCGAGCCAATGACCACCATCGAGGTCAGTGCCTTGAGCGCCGAACGGCGCTTGAGGGTGCCGCTGTGCGCCAGCGTCGTGCGCCCCAGGGCCGGTGGAATACTGTGCAATTGCTCGCTGAAGCGACTCGCCAGCTGCCAGGCACGCTCATGATCACTGTGCGCCCGTCGCCATTGCGCGCAGGCTTGCTGATCGTGCTCTGTGGCCGTCGGCGATTGCAGGCGCAGAAACCAGGCGGCGGCCTGCCGGGCGATCTTGCGATCAATGGGGGCGGTACTGGCGCTCATGCGGCGTGACTCGATGCCAGCACGATGCACTCTTCAAAGCCTTGCAGCAGGTAGCGCTGCACGGTGCGCACGCTGACGCTCAGCACGTCGGCAATTTCTTCCTGGGTGTAGCCTTCAAGTTGTGACATCAGGAACGCCTGCCGGGCCTTGGCCGACAAGGCGGCCAGCACCTGATCGACTTCATGCAGCGCTTCCAGAATGGCGGCCCGGGATTCGGCGCTGGGCGCCTCTTCTTCCGGCACGCTGGCCAGGGCTTCGAGCCAGGCTTCTTCCAGCGAGCGGCGGCGATAGAGATTGGCCAGCAGGCGTTTGGCGATGGTCGCCAGATAAGCACGCGGCTCACGCAGGTCATCGGCCTTGTACGGCGAGGTCAACAGGCGCACAAAGGTGTCCTGACTCAGGTCGGCGGCATCGCAGCGATTACCCGTGCGACGGCTCAGCCAGCCGGTCAGCCAGGCATGGTGAGCGCTGTACAGCCGTTGAACGGGTGCATGATCGGCGGGCGTCGACATGAGATGAATAGACTTGGTGATGAGAATGTATCTCAGTTTATACAGTTCATCCTCGTGCCAGCAATCGGCATGCTTCCCATTTGCGCCTGATGCGCGCCCATAAAAAAATCCGCGACCATCACTGATCGCGGATTTTTCAGGCAACGCGGCGTCTTGCAGACGCCGGCTGACGGGTTACATCAGACGCCGGACGCTTTGGCAGCGGCTACGTCTTTGATCGACAGTTTGATACGGCCGCGGTTGTCCACGTCCAGTACCAGTACTTCAACTTCCTGACCTTCCTTGAGGATGTCGGTCACTTTCTCGACGCGTGCGTCGCTCAGCATCGAGATGTGAACCAGACCGTCCTTGCCAGGCAGGATGTTGACGAAGGCGCCGAAGTCGACGATGCGCTCGACCTTGCCGACGTAGATCTTGCCGATTTCGGCTTCGGCAGTGATGCCCAGGACGCGCTGGCGAGCTGCCTCGGCCGCTTCCTTGGTTTCACCGAAGATCTTGATGGTGCCGTCGTCTTCGATATCGATCGACGCCTTGGTTTCTTCGCAGATTGCACGGATGGTCGCGCCACCCTTGCCGATGACGTCACGGATCTTGTCGGTGTCGATCTTCATCGCGATCATGGTCGGCGCGTTGGCCGACAGTTCGCTGCGCGACTGACCGATGATCTGGTTCATCTGGCCGAGGATGTTCAGGCGAGCTTCCAGGGCCTGGCCCAGGGCGATCTCCATGATCTCTTCGGTGATGCCCTTGATCTTGATGTCCATCTGCAGTGCAGTGACACCCTTGGCGGTACCGGCAACCTTGAAGTCCATGTCGCCCAGGTGGTCTTCGTCACCCAGGATGTCGGTCAGAACAGCGAACTTGCCGCCTTCCTTGACCAGGCCCATGGCGATACCGGCAACCGGCGCCTTGACCGGCACACCGGCGTCCATCAGCGCCAGCGAAGCACCGCAGACCGAAGCCATGGAGCTGGAACCGTTGGACTCGGTGATTTCCGAGACCACGCGAATGGTGTACGGGAATACGTCGGCACCTGGCAGCATGGCCTGGATACTGCGACGGGCCAGACGGCCGTGACCGATTTCACGACGACCGGCGCCGCCCATGCGACCACACTCGCCCACCGAGAACGGAGGGAAGTTGTAGTGCAGCATGAAGCCGTCTTTTTTCTCGCCTTCAAGGGTGTCGAGCAGTTGCGCGTCGCGAGCAGTACCCAGGGTCGCAACGACCAGGGCCTGGGTTTCGCCACGGGTGAACAGCGCCGAACCGTGAGTCTTCGGCAGAACGCCGACTTCGATGTTCAGCGGACGTACGGTGCGGGTGTCGCGACCGTCGATGCGCGGCTTGCCGTTGACGATGTTCTCGCGCACGGTGCGGTATTCGATTTCACCGAAAGCCGCCTTGATTTCGCTGGCAGTCGGGCTGCCTTCTTCGACGGCCAGCTTGGCAACGATCTGCTCGCGCAGCTCGCCCAGGCGGGCATAACGGTCGGCTTTGACGGTGATGGTGTAGGCGTCGGAGATCGCGTCGCCGAACTCGGCGCGGATGGCGCCCAGCAGCTCGGTGGCCTCGGCTTTTGGCTGCCAGTTCCACAGTGGCTTGGCGGCTTCGGCGGCCAGTTCCTTGACGGCGTTGATCACCACCTGGAACTCGTCGTGAGCGAACAGCACGGCGCCCAGCATCTGGTCTTCGGTCAGCTCTTTGGCTTCCGATTCAACCATCAGAACGGCTTCGGAAGTACCGGCCACGACCATGTCCAGGCTCGATGCCTGCAGTTGCTCGTAGGTCGGGTTCAACAGGTAGCCGGTGCTTTCGTGGAACGCAACGCGGGCAGCGCCGACAGGACCGTCGAAAGGAATACCGGAGATGGCCAGGGCGGCCGAGGTACCGATCATGGCAGCGATGTCCGGATCGGTTTTCTTGCTGGTCGACACCACGGTGCAGACGACCTGGACTTCGTTCATGAAGCCTTCAGGGAACAGCGGACGGATCGGACGGTCGATCAGTCGCGAAGTCAGGGTTTCTTTCTCGGAAGGACGGCCTTCACGCTTGAAGAAGCCACCAGGGATCTTGCCGGCGGCGTAGGTTTTTTCCTGGTAGTGCACGGACAGCGGGAAGAAGCCTTTGCTCGGGTCCGCATGCTTGGCGCCCACTACGGTCACCAATACGCTGACGTCGTCGTCAACGGTGACCAATACTGCGCCCGATGCCTGGCGAGCGATGCGGCCTGTCTCCAGGGTTACGGTCGACTGACCAAACTGAAACTTCTTGATTACCGGGTTCACGGTTTCCTACCTTATTTGCGACTTTTGGGGGAACTGGTTTCTTGCGAATTCTTGGGCCAGGCGGGGAATCGGCCCCTTCCACAGTCCAGATAAAACTTGAGGCTGGAAGCCTGCCAGGTTCACCGGTTCAACCGATGAGCCCAGGCAGGCAACCAACCTCAGATTCCTGCTCGCCAATGCGTGTCCGATCTCATCGAAAAGACCCGCACGGACCGAGGCAGGAGAAGCGCCACATCGCTATTAGCGACGCAGGCCCAGACGACCGATCAGGGTGCTGTAACGGCTGACGTCTTTGCCTTTCAGGTAGTCCAGCAGCTTGCGACGCTGGTTTACCATGCGGATCAGACCACGACGGGAGTGGTGATCTTTACCGTTGGCTTTGAAGTGACCTTGCAGCTTGTTGATGTTGGCGGTCAGCAGTGCAACTTGCACTTCTGGCGAACCAGTATCACCTGGAGCTTGCTGGTAGTCGGTTACGATCTGAGCTTTATCTTCAACGCTGAGTGCCATGTGGGCAATCCTTCAAGTCAAGGAAGCGTCTGCAAAAGACGATTCCAACAGGCCGAGGCTAATACCTCGTATTAAATAATGAGATGTGACCGTGCCTGTTGACAGCCACCCTCGCCCCCGCTTCAACCGGACAAACCGGCCGTTGCGCGGGTTTTCGGTCACTCTGACCGAATCAGCCGACGCGGGGCAATTCGCCCGTCATCGCTTACTTCACCGATTCCGATGAAGCGTCCTTCGTGATCCTGCACCCGCACCATACCGAATTTCGGCGCGTCCGGGGCTCTGACTGGCTGACCATGCAACCAGTAGAACGCACTGTGTTCGGAAAACTTCAACAGTGGCCAGTCCTGCAACCCGCTGTCCGATGGCATCAGGAAGCGATCGATCGCTTCGTTGCCGCCTTCGGCATGGGCCTGTTCGAGCTCTTCCAGCGTAACGGTCTGGGCCAGCGTAAAGGGACCGGCCTGAGTGCGTCGCAGTTCAGCGACATACGCACCACAACCCAGTTGCTCACCGATATCTTCCACCAGGGTACGGATATAGGTGCCTTTGCTGCAGTCCACGGACAGCCGCGCGGTGTCGCCTTCACTCGCCAGCAATTCCAGGCGCGCAATAGTAACAGAACGCGCTTCGCGCTCCACTACTTCCCCTGCACGCGCCAGCTTGTACAACGGCTGGCCATCGCGTTTGAGGGCCGAGTACATCGGCGGTATCTGACTGATTTGACCACGAAATTGTGGCAAAACCGCTTCGATATCCACGCGACCAACGGTCACAGGCCGCTCCAGCAATACATCGCCTTCGGCATCGCCCGTGGTGGTGGTCTTGCCCAGTTGCATCAGGGTTTCGTAGGACTTGTCCGAATCGAGCAGGTACTGCGAGAACTTGGTCGCCTCGCCGAAGCACAGCGGCAAGACGCCGGTGGCCAGCGGATCGAGGCTGCCGGTGTGCCCGGCCTTCTCGGCATTGAGCAGCCAGCGCACCTTTTGCAGGGCCGCATTGGAGGTGAACCCCAAGGGCTTGTCGAGCAGAATGATCCCGCTGACGTTACGGCGGATACGTTTGACCTGAGCCACCCGTTACTCCTTCGAATCGTCTGAGGCGGCATCGCCCTGATGCTGGCTGTCTTCGGCCACGGCACGCTCGATCAGCGACGACAGATGGGCGCCACGCACCACGCTTTCGTCGTAATGGAAGTGCAGTTGCGGCACGCTGCGCAGTTTCATTTCGCGACCCAGCTGCATGCGCAGGAAGCCGGCAGCGGTGTTGAGCACCTTGATGCTTTGCGCGATGGCTTCGGCATCGTCCTGGCCCATCACGGTCACGTAGATCTTGGCGTGACCGACATCGCGGCTGACATCCACCGCGGTGATGGTGACCAGACCGACACGCGGGTCTTTGACTTCACGGCGGATCAGTTGTGCCAGCTCACGCTGCATCTGATCGCCAATACGTTGGGTACGGCTATATTCTTTGGCCATGTTTGATACCTGTTACTGACCCGGGAACAAACCCTGACGGTCTGAAAGCGGCAAACGCCCGGCCTGACATAAGTCAGACCGGGCGTTGCGTTCAGCTCGCGACACGGTACAGAGGCACCGTGCCCGAAGCCTGCGGTTTAGAGGCTACGAGCCACCTGGACCTTCTCGAAGACTTCGATCTTGTCACCGACCTTGACGTCGTTGTAGCTCTTGACGCCGATACCGCATTCCATGCCGTTACGCACTTCAGCAGCGTCGTCCTTGAAGCGGCGCAGCGATTCCAGCTCGCCTTCGAAGATAACGATGTCTTCACGCAGTACGCGGATCGGACGGTTACGGTGAACCGTACCCTCGATCACCATACAGCCTGCGATCGCACCGAACTTCGGCGAACGGAACACATCACGCACTTCGGCGATGCCCAGAATGTTCTCGCGAACATCGCTGCCCAGCATACCGGTCAGGGCTTTCTTGACGTCTTCGATGATGTCGTAGATGACGTTGTAGTAACGCATATCCAGACCTTCCTGCTCGACGATCTTGCGCGCACCGGCATCGGCACGCACGTTGAAGCCGAACAGAACAGCGTTGGAGGCCAGCGCCAGGTTGGCGTCGCTTTCGGTGATACCACCGACACCGCCACCAATGACCCGGACCTGCACTTCATCGTTACCCAGACCACCCAAGGCACCTTGCAGGGCCTCGAGGGAACCACGGACGTCGGATTTGAGGACGATGTTGAGCGTCTTCTTCTCTTCCTGGCCCATGTTCTCGAAGATGTTTTCCAGCTTGCCGGCATGTGCGCGAGCCAGTTTGACTTCGCGGAACTTGCCTTGACGGAACAGGGCAACTTCACGGGCCTTCTTCTCGTCGGCCAGTACAGTCATCTCGTCACCGGCTTCCGGCGTACCATCCAGGCCGAGAATCTCGACAGGGATCGACGGGCCGGCTTCCTTCACAGGCTTGCCGTTTTCGTCGAGCATGGCGCGGATACGGCCGAAGTTCGAACCGATCAGAGCCATGTCGCCCTGGCGCAGCGTACCGTCCTGAACCAGAACGGTGGCTACCGGGCCGCGGCCCTTGTCCAGACGCGATTCGACGACAACACCACGGCCAGGAGCCGATGGCGTGGCCTTGAGTTCGAGAACCTCGGCCTGCAGCAGAACGGCTTCGAGCAGTTCGTCGACACCGGTACCCATTTTTGCGGAAACCGGAACGAACGGCGTATCACCGCCCCACTCTTCAGACGTTACGCCGTAGATCGACAGCTCGCTGCGAATGCGATCCAGGTCTGCACCCGGCTTGTCGATCTTGTTCACCGCAACTACCAGCGGCACGCCAGCAGCCACGGCGTGCTGAACGGCTTCGATGGTTTGCGGCATCACGCCGTCGTCGGCCGCGACCACCAGGATCACGATGTCGGTCGCCTTGGCACCACGAGCACGCATGGCGGTAAACGCCGCGTGACCCGGGGTGTCGAGGAAGGTGACCATGCCGCGCTCGGTTTCTACGTGGTAGGCACCGATGTGCTGGGTGATACCACCAGCCTCGCCAGCAGCGACCTTGGCACGACGGATATAGTCGAGCAGGGACGTCTTGCCGTGGTCAACGTGACCCATTACGGTCACAACCGGAGCGCGGGAGAAGGTTTCACCTTCGAACTTCAGGGACTCGGCCAGCGATTCTTCCAGGGCGTTGTCGCTGACCAGCGTGACCTTGTGGCCCAGCTCTTCGGCGATCAGATGAGCAGTTTCCTGATCCAGCACCTGGTTGATGGTCACTGGAGTGCCCATCTTGAACATGAACTTGATGACTTCTGCAGCCTTGACCGACATCTTCGCGGCCAGCTCGCCCACGGTGATGGTCTCGCCGATGGCTACGTCGCGGATGACCGGACCGGTCGGCGCCTGGAAGCCATGCGCATTGCGCTTCTTCAGCTTGGACTTGCCACGGCCGCCACGGCGGAAGCCGTCGCTTTCTTCATCGGTGGTACGCGGTGCAACACGCACTGCCGGTGCCTTGTCCTTGCTCGACGGACGATGCGGAGCGCTTTTGCGTTCGCCATCGCCACGCGGGGTGCGGTCGTCGCCACCACGAGAAGGGGCTTTGTCCGGACGACGCTCTTCGCGCTTGCGCACTTCGATGGTCGTAGGAGCCGGGGCGCCATTGGCGTTCGCAGCGCCAGACGCATCACGCGCAGGCTCTGGTGTTGCAGCACGAGGTGCTGGTGCTTCGGCAGGCTTGCTGGCCGGGGCTTGTTGAGCCGGGGCCGCAGGTGCTGCTGGTGCAGGCTGACGGCGCGCCGGGTCGTCGCCACGACGCTTGGCTTCTTCAGCCTCGGCCTTTTGACGGGCTGCGTTTTCTACCGCGCGACGTTCATCCAGCTCGCGCTTGCGCTCGGCTTCGATTTCTTCGGCGCTGCGCTGCACGAAAACTTTCTTCTTGCGCACTTCAACGCTAATGCTCTTGCTGCCGGCAACGCGCAGGGTGCTGGTGGTCTTGCGCTGCAAGGTAATCTTGCGCGGCTCTTCCACTTTAGCCTTGTGGCTGCTTTTCAGGTGAGTCAGCAACGACTGCTTCTCACTGTCGGACACGTGTTCCTCGGCGGCGGTGTGCGGCAGACCTGCCTCACGCATCTGCTGCAGCAGGCGCTCTACCGGTGTTTTGACCTCATCGGCCAGTTGTTTCACCGTGACTTGCGTCATGCACTTCTCTCCTCAGGCCGCGCCTGTTACTCGAACCAATGGGCTCGGGCGGCCATGATCAACTTGCCGGCACGATCATCGTCAATGCCGTCGATGTCGAGCAGGTCATCTATAGACTGCTCGGCCAGGTCTTCGCGGGTAATTACGCCGCGCACCGCCAGTTCCATCGCCAAATCCTTGTCCATACCCTCAAGCGAGAGCAGGTCTTCGGCCGGATGGGCGTCTGCCAGCTTTTCCTCAGTAGCGATGGCTTTGGTCAACAAGCGATCCTTGGCACGAGCACGAAGCTCATTGACAATATCTTCGTCAAAGCCGTCGATGTTGAGCATTTCTTCCAACGGTACGTAGGCAATTTCTTCCAGGCTGGTGAAGCCTTCATCAACCAGTACCTGCGCCAGTTCTTCGTCGACTTCCAGCTCGTCGATGAAGTTGCGCAGAATGTCACCGGTCTCTGCCTGCTGTTTGGCCTGGATATCGGACTCGGTCATCACGTTGAGCGTCCAGCCGGTCAACTGACTGGCCAGGCGTACGTTCTGTCCGCCACGACCAATCGCTTGCGCCAGGTTGTCTGCGCCAACAGCGATATCCATTGCATGGGCATCTTCATCGACGATGATTGCCGCTACTTCAGCAGGGGACATTGCATTGATCACGAACTGTGCCGGGTTATCGTCCCACAGCACAATATCCACACGCTCGCCACCCAGCTCGCCGGAAACAGCCTGGACACGCGAACCGCGCATGCCGATGCAGGCGCCTTGCGGGTCGATGCGTTTGTCCTTGGAGCGAACAGCGATTTTTGCACGCGAACCCGGGTCACGGGAGGCAGCCATCACCTCGATCAGACCTTCAGCGATTTCCGGAACTTCGATACGGAAAAGCTCGATCAGCATCTCTGGCGCAGTACGCGACAGAATCAGCTGCGGGCCACGGTTTTCGGTGCGAATTTCTTTAAGCAGTGCCCGTACACGAACACCTACCCGGAATGTCTCGCGGGAGATGATGTCTTCGCGTGCCAGCAAGGCTTCGGCATTGTTGCCCAGATCAACGATGACATTGTCGCGCGTCACCTTTTTTACAGTACCGGAAATGATCTCGCCCAGACGCTCGCGGTAGGCGTCGACAACCTGGGCACGTTCAGCTTCACGGACTTTCTGCACGATGACCTGTTTGGCCGTTTGCGCAGCAATACGACCGAACTCGATGGACTCGATTTTCTCTTCGATCACTTCACCGGCAACAGCGCCCGGCTTGTGCGCCTGAGCCTGGTCTACCGCGTATTGGTGTGCCGGATCGTCCAGGTCTTCGTCTTCGACCACGGTCCAGCGACGGAAAGTCTCGTAATTACCTGTGTGGCGGTTGATTTCAACACGCACGTCCACTTCATCTTCGTAGCGCTTCTTGGTGGCTGTAGCGAGTGCCAGCTCCAGCGCCTCAAAAATAACACCGGCCGGTACACCCTTTTCATTGGATACCGACTCAACTACCAGCAGTACTTCTTTGCTCATCGTACGCCTCGCCTTTCGCAAGCCATTGGATCCGCGGGATCCGCAGCATCTGGCACGTTTCAGTCAAACGCGGGAATAATGTTGGCTTTGTCGATCAAGTCGATTGGCAACAAGTATTCGTTGCTGTCGACCTGCACCACGACATCCTGCTCCTCCACCCCGCGGAGAACGCCTTGAAAGTTGCGCCGCCCTTCAAATGGAGAACGCAGCTTTATTTTCACTTGTTGTCCGGCGTGCGCCGCAAACTGCTCAATGCTGAACAGAGGACGATCCATGCCAGGCGACGACACTTCCAGGGTGTATTCAGAGCTGATTGGATCTTCTACATCCAACACGCCGCTGACCTGACGACTGACGATTTCGCAGTCTTCCACCAGAACGCCATCTTCTTTGTCGATATAAATGCGCAGCAGTGAATGCCGGCCTTGGGAAATGAACTCGATTCCCCAGCATTGATAGCCAAGCGCTTCAACCACTGGGGCCAGTATGGCCTGCAACTGTTCCAGCTTGCTCGACATCTGAACCCCCTCGTGCATGCTTTAGAAATAAAAAAATGGGCAAAAGCCCATCACTGAAGACGCCGCTGAACACCGGCGTCATGTTCTGTCCAGCTAGCAAAAAGCCCCTTAAAAGGGGCTTCGCCAAAACTGGTTGCGGGAGCTGGATTTGAACCAACGACCTTCGGGTTATGAGCCCGACGAGCTACCAGACTGCTCCATCCCGCGACAAAGCTGGGGGCGGATTATACGACTGATACCTTGGCAGGTCAATCGAACATCCGCCCACAAGAAAGCCCGCCAAAGCGGGCTTTCCTGCTAAATGGTACCGAGAAGGGGACTCGAACCCCTACACCCTATGGGCACAACCACCTCAAGGTTGCGTGTCTACCAATTCCACCACCTCGGCATTACAACTCTTTGGCGACCTCTACAAACATCGCCTGAAATCTGTATTACATCAAAAGCTTTTACTTCTGCTCTGGAGCGGCAGGTACATCAGCCGGAGTAACAGCTGGCTTCTGACCTTCAAGCATCGGCACATCATCTGAGGCTGGCTTTTGCTTGATTTCCATTACAGCTGGATCTGGCAAACCGACCTGATCAAACTGTTGAGCTTTTTCTTTAGCAAAGTAGCCTAAGCCCAAGCTAGTTATGAAAAAACATGCTGCAAGTATAGCAGTAAACTTACTCAGAAAGGTAGCACTTCCTTGCCCTCCGAAGACAGTATTTGATGCGCCTGCACCAAAAGAAGCTCCTGCCTCCGCACCTTTACCCTGCTGCATCAGAACCAGGGCAACAACACCCAGCGCACCCAGCAGATGAAAAACGACTACGACTGTTTCCAGCATTTTTTCAGTTTCCCGCGGCGCGACAGATCGCACCGAATTCATCTGCATTCAGGGAGGCTCCACCCACAAGCCCACCATCGATATCCGGCATGCTGAACAACTCGGCCGCATTGGCCGCCTTGACGCTGCCGCCATATAGAAGCCGCACACCTTGCGCGACTTCGGGATTCTCTTTTGCCAACTGCGCACGAATCGCTGCGTGCACGTCTTGCGCCTGCTCCGGCGTTGCAGTCAATCCGGTGCCGATGGCCCATACAGGCTCATAAGCAATCACCGCATTGACCAGCGCCTGAATACCAAACGCCTTGATGACGCTGTCGAGCTGCTGCCCGACCACTTCAAGGGTTTGATTCGCCTCGCGCTGCTCCAGGGTTTCCCCGATACACAGCACAGGGATCAGGCCCGCCGATTGAACAGCAGCAAACTTGCGGTTCAGCACCTCATCGGATTCACCCAGTAACAGGCGACGCTCAGAGTGCCCAACCAGCACCAGCTTGCAACCCGCATCAGCCAGCTGACTCGACGCAATCTCGCCTGTCAGTGCACCAGGGCCTGCCTGTACGGCTGCGTCCTGAGCACCAACAGCGATCGACGTATCCCGAAGGCCGTCGATCACCTGACCAACATGCAGGCTTGAAGGAAAGACTGCTACATCGACACTGCCAGGCAGAGTCTGTGCGGCAAGCCCGTCGATCAGCTCAGCGACGCTGGCGCGGGTACCGTGCATTTTCCAGTTACCAGCTACCATCGTGCGACGCATGCTGTACCTCGTCGGTCAAAGTGGGCGCAGATGTTACCCAACGCTGCAAAGACTGGCAAGCCGTATCAAGCACAAACTTCAGTGACCAGTTTCGCCAGCTCTTCGGCGTAGCCGCGCACTTGCGCCTCATCCTCGCCCTCGACCATCACCCGCACCAGCGGCTCGGTCCCGGACTTGCGCAGCAATACCCGGCCGCGACCTGCCATTTCTGCGGTTACACGAGCGCAAGCGTCCTGCACCGACGGATGGGAAACCGGATCGACACCACCGGCAAAACGCACATTGATCAGCACCTGCGGGCATTTACGCAGCGCTTGTCGAGCCTCTGCCAGGCTCTTGCCGCTGCGACGCAGGGCCATCAGCACCTGCAAGGCGGCAATGATCGCATCGCCCGTCGTAGTGTGCTGCAGGCACACCACATGACCCGAGTTCTCACCACCCAGTTGCCAGTTGCGCTCCAGCAGCTCGGCAATGACATAACGGTCGCCGACATTGGCGCGCACAAACGGAATATTCAGCTCGGCCAGGCCCAGCTCCAGCCCCAGGTTGCTCATCAGCGTACCGACCACGCCGCCATTCAGGCGATCACGCTCATGCAGGTCGCGCGCAATGATGTACATCAACTCGTCACCGTCGACGACCGCACCGGTGTGATCGATCATCAATACCCGATCGCCATCGCCATCGAAGGCGATACCCAGGTCGGCCTTTTCCGCCACCACAGCCGCCTGAACGGACTCAAGGTGGGTGGAACCGCAGTTTTCGTTGATATTGAGGCCGTTTGGCTGCGCGGCCAGCACAGTGACCTGCGCACCCAGCTCACGAAACACATTGGGCGCAATCTTGTAGGTCGCACCGTGCGCACAGTCGACCACCAGCTTGAGACCGGCAAAGCTGGTGCTGGTCGGTACGCTGCTTTTGCAGAATTCGATATAGCGGCCGGCCGCGTCATTGATTCGCGACACTTTGCCGAGCTTGTCGGATTCGGCGACAGTCATTGGCGCATCGAGTAGCTCTTCGATCATCAGCTCGATTTCGTCGGGCAGCTTGGTACCCTGCCCCGAGAAGAACTTGATGCCGTTGTCGTAGTGCGGGTTGTGCGAAGCACTGATCACGATACCCGCCTCGGCATGGAAGGTTCGGGTCAGATAGGCAATGGCCGGGGTCGGCATCGGCCCCAGCAGCATGACGTCAGCGCCTGCAGCAGACAAACCTGCTTCCAGTGCCGACTCGAACATGTAGCCCGAAATACGGGTGTCTTTGCCGACCAGAATCCGGCAGGCACCCATACGACGAAAAGCCATGCCCGCCGCCCAACCCAGTTTGAGCATGAAATCAGGGGTAATAGGGTACTGACCGACCCGACCGCGAATGCCATCGGTTCCAAAATATTTTCTGCTGCTCATGGGTGCTCCACCGTGTTCTTATTCTGCCGATTCGACAGCTGCAATCATGCGCACTACATCGGCTGTTTCAGCGACATCATGCACACGCAGGATTCGTGCTCCCTTGGTCATTGCCAAGGCAGCCAGGGCCAACCCGCCATACAACCGCTCGCCTACCGGACGTCCCAGTACGGCGCCGATCATGCTCTTGCGCGACACACCGACCAACAGCGGCCGGCCCAATGCGTGCAAGACTTCCATGTGCCGGAACAGGCTGAGATTGTGCTCGACGGTCTTGGCGAAACCAAACCCGGGATCGAGGATAATCCGCTCGGCGCCGATACCTGCCGCTGCACACTCAGCCATGCGCGCCACCAGGAAATCGCTCACCTCTGTCAGCAGATTCTCGTAATGCGGATTGTCCTGCATATCGCCAGGCTCGCCCAGCATGTGCATAAGACAGACCGGCAAACCGGTTTGCGCAGCAGCCTGCAACGCACCGGGACGCCGCAGCGACCTGACATCGTTGATCAGACCCGCACCGAGCCGGGCAGTTTCGCGCATCACTTCAGGCGTCGACGTATCGACCGAGATGATGACATCCAGCTCTCGGGCAATACGCTCAACCAGCGGTGCGACGCGATCCAGCTCTTCATCGACCGATACCACGGCAGCGCCGGGCCGGGTCGACTCTCCACCGACATCGATCAGGGTTGCTCCGCAGCGCACCATGGCGTCGGCATGCTGCATGGCAGCATCGAGCCGAGCGTATCGACCACCATCGGAGAAGGAGTCCGGGGTCGCGTTAAGGATGCCCATGACATGCGTCCGGGCCAAATCAAGAACCCGGTTGCCGCAAGGCAACCGGGTCGGGTACAGCGCAACTGTCATGTCAGGCCTTAATGGTCAGCAGCAGGGCCGCCGATAGGGGCTTCAGGACGGGAATCGGGAATTGGCGTACCTTTGGTACCCGAACCACCTTCCCAGTCACGCGGCTCACGAGGTGGACGACCGGACATGATGTCGTCGATCTGATCCGCATCGATAGTCTCGTACTTCATCAGCGCCTCAGCCATGGCATCGAGCTTGTCACGGTTGTCGGTCAGCAACTGCCTGGCCGTGTCGTAACAATGATCGATGATGCTGCGCACTTCCGAGTCGATCAGCTTGGCAGTATCACCGGAGAAGCTGGTGTTCTGGCTCGAACCGCGACCCAGGAAACCCGAGTCTTCGTCTTCGGTATACATCAGCGGGCCAAGCTTCTCGGACAGGCCCCACTTGGTCACCATGTTCCGGGCAATCTGGCTGGCGCGCATGATGTCGTTGGAAGCACCGGTGGTGACGCCATCGAAACCAAGGGTCATTTCTTCAGCGATACGACCACCGTACAGCGAGCAGATCTGGCTGTTCAAGGCACGCTTGGACAGACTGTAGCGATCTTCTTCCGGCAGGAACATGGTCACGCCCAGCGCACGGCCACGCGGAATGATCGACACCTTGTAGACCGGATCATGCTCAGGCACCAGGCGACCGACGATGGCATGGCCTGCCTCGTGGTAAGCGGTGTTCTGTTTTTCTTTCTCGGACATGACCATGGTCTTGCGCTCGGCGCCCATCATGATCTTGTCTTTGGCCAGCTCGAACTCTTTCATCTCGACCAGGCGCTTGCCATTGCGAGCGGCGAACAGCGATGCCTCGTTGACCAGGTTGGCCAGGTCGGCACCGGAGAAGCCAGGTGTACCACGTGCGATGACGGCAGGCTGGACATCTTCGCCCATCGGCACCTTGCGCATGTGCACCTTGAGGATCTGCTCACGGCCACGGATGTCCGGCAAGCCGACCACTACCTGACGGTCGAAGCGACCGGGACGCAGCAGCGCCGGGTCCAGCACGTCGGGACGGTTGGTGGCTGCAATGACGATGATGCCATCGTTCATTTCGAAGCCGTCCATTTCAACCAGCAACTGGTTGAGGGTCTGCTCACGCTCGTCGTGACCGCCACCCATGCCGGCGCCACGATGGCGACCTACAGCGTCGATCTCGTCGATGAAGATGATGCAGGGTGCGTGCTTCTTGGCTTGCTCGAACATGTCACGGACACGGCTGGCGCCGACACCCACGAACATCTCGACGAAGTCGGAACCGGAGATGGTGAAGAACGGCACCTTGGCTTCGCCCGCAATGGCCTTGGCCAGCAGGGTCTTACCCGTACCCGGAGGACCCACCATCAGCACGCCGCGCGGAATACGACCACCCAGGCGCTGGAACTTGCCCGGATCGCGCAGGAACTCGACCAGCTCGCCGACTTCTTCCTTCGCTTCATCACAACCAGCCACATCGGCCAGGGTCGTCTTGACCTGATCTTCGGAGAGCAGGCGCGCCTTGCTCTTGCCAAAGCTCATCGGCCCGCCCTTGCCACCGGCACCGCCCTGCATCTGGCGCATGAAGAACATGAACACCGCGATAATGACGAGGATCGGGAAGCTGGCGACCAGCAACTGGGTCCAGATGCTCTGCTGCTCAGGCTGCTTGCCTTCGACAACCACGTTGTTGTCGACCAGATCGCCGATCAGGCCGTTATCCTGAATCGCCGGACGAATGGTCTTGAAGGTGTCGCCGTCACTGCGCTTGCCGGTGATGACATAGCCATCCACAGCGACCTTCTCGACTTTGCCGTCCTTCACCTGCTGGATGAATTCGGAATAGTTGAGGGTCTGCGGTTCGTTCGGGCTGGAGAAGTTGTTCATCACCGTCACCAGGACAGCCGCGATGATCAACCACAAGATCAAATTCTTTGCCATATCGTTCAATTAGCTACCCTCTGAAGCAAGCTCCACGCCGCAAGCGTGCCTCGCATGATAATCACCGCCCTAACTTACTACAGAACCCCCCAATGATGGCAGGCGCCGTCTGTAACCCTTTGTGAAACTTTAGCTACGCGATGTTCGTTCAGGCGGCATTTTCATGCCATTTGAAAAAAGCTATCGCCAGACCTCAAAACCGCTCAATGCTGGCCGAACCTTCAATGCCGCGGAAACCACGGGCCAGCAAATACTGCTCGCGAGACCTGTCACGCGATGACAATGGTTTGCGCATCTGTACCTTGTCGAACAGCTTGCGTACGTCCTTGTGATAGACGTCAAAGCCTTCGCCCTGGAAAATCTTGATCAGAAAATCTCCACCGGGACGCAATATACGACCCGCCAGATCCAGTGCCAGTTCGCAAAGGAACATCGCGCGCGGCATATCAACCGCACTCAATCCACTCATATTGGGGGCCATATCGGAAATCACAAGGTCTACCTGCGTATTACCGACCGCCTCGAGGATTTTCGTCAGCACCGCGTCTTCGGTGAAATCACCCTGAATGAAGGTGACATCGCCAATGGCGTCCATCTCAAGAATGTCAGAAGCGATGAGACGCCCCTGCCCGCCAATCAGCCGGCTGGTCACTTGCGACCAGCCACCGGGCGCGGCGCCCAGGTCGACAACGGTCATGCCGGGACGGATGATCTTGTCCTTCTCCTGGATTTCCAGAAGCTTGTAGCTGGCACGTGAACGGTAGCCGTCCTTTTGCGCCATCTTCACGTATTTGTCGTCGAAATGTTCTTTCAGCCAGTTCTGGCTGGACTTGGAAGGTTTCACTGGGCACCTCGAAAATAAACGGGTCACGATTAATAGGGCGGTCCCCGACTCGCTCGGGTAAACTGGCCGCCGTTTTTACCAGACCAGACGCAGGGGTCATTATGCCGCTCACTCAAGAGCAGAAGAAACAGTACAAATCCATTGGCCACCATCTGAAACCGGTTCTGATCGTGGCGGACAACGGATTGACCGAAGGTGTGCTCGCAGAGCTGGAGCGCGCGCTGAGCGATCACGAACTGATCAAGGTCAAGCTCAACATCCTCGACCGTGAAAGCCGCCTGCAAGCAATTGCCGGGCTGTGCAAGACAGGTTCTGCGGAGCTGGTGCAGGTCATTGGCAAGATGGCACTGATCTACCGCAAGAACCCGAAGGTCAACAAGAACCTGTCCAACGTTCATCGCGCCAGCTGATAACGCTTCGACGCAGGTTGCGCATGCATCCAGGCGTCTAAAAGCAGGCCGCCCACCCGGAGTTTCCGGGCGGGCGGCCAAAGCGTCATGACAGACTCACGATTCGCCTCAGATGTGGCGAACCTCGATGATCTCGTACTCGATCACACCGCCCGGTGTTTTCACGACCACCACATCACCCTCTTCCTTGGCAATCAAGGCGCGAGCAATGGGTGAGCCTACCGAGATCTTGCCCAGCTTGATGTCGGCTTCATCTTCCCCAACGATCTGATAGACCACACTCTCGTCAGTTTCGACATTGGCGATTTCCACGGTCGTGCCGAAAATCACCTTGCCGGTGTGCGCAATCGTGGTGACGTCAATCACCACGGCATTCTGCATGCGGCCTTCGATATCACGGATACGCGCCTCGACCATGCCTTGCTGCTCGCGCGCAGCATGGTATTCAGCGTTTTCCTTGAGGTCACCCAACTCGCGTGCAGTACCGATGTCCTGGCTGAGCTTGGGGCGAACCACCTTGGTCAGGTGGGCATGTTCCTCTTCCAGGGCGCGAGCGCCCTGGACGGTCATTGGGTATTTAATCATCCTTTCAATCCTGCATGCAGATCCTGCAGGCGACGTACGGTCTTCTCGGGACCGAACTTGAGCGCCTCACAGACAGCTTCGCCAGCCGCAATGGTCGTGGTGCAGTAGATCTTGTGCTGCAACGCATTGCGACGAATGGAGTAGGAATCAGCGATCGACTGACGCCCTTCGGTGGTGTTGATAATCAGCGTGACTTCGTCATTCTTGATCATGTCGACAACGTGCGGACGACCTTCGGTCACCTTGTTGACGCGACGCACTTTCAGGCCTGCCGCTTCGATCAGCTTGGCAGTGCCTGCGGTCGCAACCACATCAAAGCCCAGCTCGATCAGGTCACGCGCAACGCCGGCCACCAGAGGTTTGTCGTCATCGCGCACGCTGATGAAAGCAGTACCGCCGGTCGGCAAGGTCTCGCTGGCACCCATCTGCGCCTTGGCGAAGGCTTCGCCAAAGGTGTCGCCCACGCCCATCACTTCGCCGGTCGACTTCATTTCAGGGCCAAGGATCGGGTCGACGCCAGGGAACTTGGCGAACGGGAACACCGCTTCCTTGACGCTGTAGAAGTTCGGAATGATTTCCTTGGTGAAGCCCAGTTCCTTGAGGGTCTTGCCGGCCATGACGCGCGCGGCAATCATCGCCAGGGAAACACCGATGCACTTGGAAACGAACGGCACGGTACGCGAAGCACGCGGGTTGACTTCGATGACGTAGATGTCTTCACCCTGCAACGCCAACTGCACGTTCATCAGGCCGACCACACCCAGCTCCAGAGCCATTTTCTTGACCTGCTCGCGCATCTCGTCCTGGATGTGGGCCGGCAGCGAGTACGGCGGCAGCGAGCATGCCGAGTCACCGGAGTGAACGCCGGCCTGCTCGATGTGCTGCATGATGGCGCCGATGACGACATCGGTGCCGTCGCAGACGGCGTCCACGTCCATTTCGATGGCGCAGTTGAGGAAGTGGTCCAGCAGCACCGGGCTGTCGTTGGACACCTGCACCGCTTCGCGCAGGTAACGCTTGAGTTCATCTTCCTGGTAAACGATTTCCATCGCCCGGCCGCCCAGTACATAGGACGGACGCACAACCAGCGGGTAACCGATCTTGGCGGCAGCACGAATCGCTTCGTCTTCGCTGCGCACGGTGGCGTTTGGCGGCTGACGCAGGTTCAGGCGCTCGACCATCTGCTGGAAGCGCTCACGGTCTTCGGCACGGTCGATGGCATCAGGGCTGGTGCCGATGATCGGCACGCCGGCCGCTTCCAGGGCACGCGCCAGTTTCAGCGGGGTCTGGCCGCCGTACTGGACGATGACGCCTTTAGGCTTCTCGACGCGGACGATTTCGAGCACATCTTCCAGGGTCACCGGTTCGAAATACAGGCGGTCGGAAGTGTCGTAGTCGGTGGAAACGGTTTCCGGGTTGCAGTTGACCATGATCGTTTCATAGCCATCTTCACGCAGTGCCAGGGCCGCATGCACACAGCAATAGTCGAACTCGATGCCCTGGCCGATACGGTTAGGACCGCCGCCCAGAATCATGATCTTGTCGCGGGTCGACGGGTTGGCCTCGCACTCTTCTTCGTACGTCGAGTACATGTAGGCGGTGTCGGTGGCGAACTCGGCCGCGCAGGTGTCAACGCGCTTGTAGACCGGCAGCACGTCCAGCTTGTGGCGATGCGTGCGCAGGTTTTTCTCGGTCACACCCAGCAGCTTGGCCAGGCGCGCATCGGAGAAGCCTTTGCGCTTCAGACGCAGCATCAGGTCACGATCGATGCTCGACAGGCCCAGGGTCTTGACCTTCTCTTCGTCCTTGATCAGGTCTTCGATCTGCACCAGGAACCAGGGATCGATCATGTTCATGTCGAAGATTTCTTCGACGGTCATGCCGGCACGGAAAGCATCGGCGACGTACCAGATACGCTCGGCGCCCGGCACGGTCAGCTCGCGCTTGAGGGTGCTCATGCTATCCGGATGGCTCAGGTCGACCTTCGGATCAAGACCGCAGACACCGACTTCCAGGCCGCGCAGGGCCTTTTGCAGGGACTCCTGGAACGTACGACCGATGGCCATGACTTCACCCACCGACTTCATCTGAGTGGTCAGACGTGCGTCGGCGTTGGAGAATTTCTCGAAAGCAAAGCGTGGCAGCTTGGTGACCACGTAGTCGATCGACGGCTCGAAGGACGCCGGGGTCTTGCCACCGGTGATGTCGTTCTGCAGCTCATCGAGGGTGTAACCGACTGCCAGCTTGGCGGCGACCTTGGCGATCGGGAAACCGGTGGCCTTGGAAGCCAGTGCCGAGGAACGCGACACGCGCGGGTTCATCTCGATCACGACCATGCGGCCAGTGTTCGGGCAGATACCGAACTGCACGTTGGAACCGCCGGTTTCAACGCCGATCTCGCGCAGTACCGCCAGCGAGGCGTTACGCAGGATCTGGTATTCCTTGTCGGTCAGGGTCTGGGCTGGAGCGACAGTGATCGAGTCGCCGGTGTGCACGCCCATCGGGTCGAAGTTTTCGATCGAGCAAACGATGATGCAGTTGTCCTTTTTGTCGCGGACCACCTCCATCTCGTACTCTTTCCAGCCGATCAGCGATTCGTCGATCAGCAGTTCCTTGGTCGGCGACAGGTCCAGACCACGGGCGCAGATTTCTTCGAACTCTTCACGGTTGTAAGCGATGCCGCCACCGGTGCCGCCCATGGTGAAGGACGGACGGATGATGCACGGGAAGCCGAGCTTCTCGAGAACCGCGAAGGCCTCTTCCATGCTGTGGGCAATGCCGGAACGCGGGCACGCCAGGCCGATGGACTTCATGGCCTTGTCGAAACGCGAACGGTCTTCGGCCTTGTCGATGGTGTCGGCATTGGCGCCGATCATTTCCACACCGAACTTCTCCAGAACGCCTTCACGCTCCAGGTCCAGGGCGCAGTTCAGTGCAGTCTGGCCGCCCATGGTTGGCAGCACGGCATCAGGACGCTCTTTTTCGATGATCTTGGCAACGGTCTGCCACTTGATCGGCTCGATATACGTGGCGTCAGCCATGGCCGGGTCGGTCATGATGGTGGCCGGGTTGGAGTTCACCAGAATGACGCGGTAACCCTCTTCGCGCAGGGCTTTACAGGCCTGGGCGCCGGAGTAGTCGAATTCGCAGGCCTGGCCGATCACGATGGGGCCGGCGCCAAGAATCAGGATACTTTTAATGTCTGTACGTTTTGGCATGGGTTGTCACTCAACTCCGCAAATCAGTCGGCAAGCCGTCTTGAATATTCATTGAGATGCCGGGTGGCAGCGACCGGACCGGCTAGCGTCCGGGGCCACCCAGGGCACCTGCTTACTTCATTTTCAAGGCAACCGGTCAGCGGCGCTTGGCCATGGCATCAATGAAGCGATCGAACAATGGCGCTACGTCGTTTGGACCCGGGCTCGCCTCAGGGTGACCCTGGAAGCTGAACGCGCTCTTGTCGGTGCGCTCGATACCTTGCAGGGTACCGTCGAACAGCGACTTGTGGATGGCGCGAACGTTGCCTGGCAAGGTCGCCTCGTCCACCGCAAAACCGTGGTTCTGGCTGGTGATCATCACCACACCGGTGTCCAGATCCTGGACCGGGTGGTTGGCGCCGTGGTGGCCGTGGCCCATCTTGACGGTCTTGGCACCGGAGGCCAGAGCCAGCAACTGGTGACCCAGGCAGATACCGAACACCGGAATCTCGGTCTCCAGCACTTCCTTGATAGCCTGGATAGCGTAATCGCATGGCTCCGGGTCACCCGGACCGTTGGACAGGAATACACCGTCAGGATTGAGTGCCAGCACATCACTGGCCGGGGTTTGCGCCGGCACGACCGTCACGCGGCAACCGCGCTCGACCAGCATGCGCAGGATGTTGACCTTGACGCCGTAGTCGAAAGCAACGACATGGTACGGCAGATCGGCAGCAGCGATTTCCGGATGGCTGTCGGTCTTCAGTTCCCAGACACTGAAGCGCCACTCGTAGCGCTCTTTGGTGCTGACCACCTTGGCCAGGTCCATGCCTTTAAGGCCCGGAAAACCGCGAGCGGCTTCGATGGCAGCTTCTTCGCTGATGTTGTCACCGGCCAGGATGCAGCCGTTCTGAGCGCCCTTCTCACGCAGGATGCGGGTCAGGCGGCGTGTATCGATACCGGCGATGGCCACAACATTGTTGGCCTTCAGGTAATCCTGCAGCGACATCTTGTTGCGCCAGTTGCTGGCAACCAGCGGCAGGTCGCGAATAACCAGACCGGCCGACCAGACGCGGTCGGATTCGGCGTCTTCCGGCGTGGTGCCGGTGTTGCCGATGTGCGGGTAAGTCAGGGTAACGATTTGCTGGGCATAGGAAGGATCGGTAAGGATTTCCTGATAGCCGGTCATAGCGGTGTTGAACACCACCTCACCAACAGTCTGGCCGTCGGCGCCAATGGCTTCACCGCGAAAAATGCTGCCATCAGCAAGGGCAAGTATGGCTGGCTTAGTCAAGAAGACCTCCCGTAAATAAAGCCTGAAAGGGCGTTCGCAGGTTGTAAAAAAGCGGAATGACGTTTTGATACGTCACCCCGCTTTCTTATGGATTCATCTGCGCGCTTTTAGTGGACACACTAAAGCTGTATCTTACAGAAAAGGCCTGTTTTGGTCTACCACCAATGCAACACAGACGCTTCACTGAAGACTTTCGCGACTCAAGCGAGCCGCGAAAAGCACGGATATTCGCCGATACTATCGACTGATCAGCGCAGCTCGAGCACATCCTGCATGTCGTAAAGACCTGGCGCCTTGCCTTCCAGCCACAGCGCGGCACGCACTGCACCACGGGCAAAGGTCATGCGACTGGACGCCTTGTGGGTAATTTCCACGCGCTCGCCATCGGCAGCAAACAGCACCGTGTGATCACCGACGATGTCGCCGGCGCGGGTCGTGGCAAAGCCGATGGTCTGACGCTCACGCGCGCCGGTCTGGCCTTCGCGACCATAAACCGCGACCTTCTCAAGATCACGCCCCAGCGCATTGGCGACAACCTCACCCATGCGCAAGGCCGTACCCGAAGGCGCATCGACCTTGTGCCGGTGATGAGCTTCGCTGATCTCGATATCGACTTCATCGCCCAGCACGCGGGCGGCGGTATCGAGCAGTTTCAGGCACAGATTCACGCCGACACTGTAGTTGGCGGCGAACACGACCGGAATTTCTTTGGCCGCCTCTGCCAGGCGCAGCTTCTCTTCGGCAGTGAAACCGGTGGTACCGATCACAATGGCCTTGCCCGCCTTGCGGCAGAACGACAAGTTCTTCAAGGTGACCGACGGGTGAGTGAAGTCGATCAACACATCGAACTCTTCCGCCACCCGCGCCAGATCGCCCGACAGCGGCACACCAATACGCCCTTGCCCCGCCAGCTCACCGGCATCGGCACCGACCAGCGTACTGTCGGGGCGATCGATGGCAGCCGTCAGCCCGGCGCCCGGCGCCTGGCCGACCGCCTCGATCAGAATCTTGCCCATGCGCCCGGCGGCGCCTGTCACAGCAATACGTCGCATACCCTGCTCCTGTGAATAACCTTATAGATCGCCGAAGAAACGCTTCACACCCTCGAACCAGCCACTGGCCTTGGGAGAGTGCGATTCGTTGCTTTCCAGCGACTCACGGAACTCTTCGAGCAGTTCACGCTGACGCTTGTCGAGATTGACCGGCGTTTCGACGGCCACCCGGCACATCAGATCGCCTGGGCCACCACCGCGCACCGGCGCCACACCCTTGCCACGCAGACGGAATTGCTTGCCGGTCTGAGTACCTTCAGGAATCTTCAGCTTGACGCGACCGTCCAGGGTCGGCACTTCCAGCTCGCCGCCCAGCGCCGCATCGGTGAAGCTGATCGGCACTTCACAGAACAGGTGCTTGCCATCGCGCTGGAAGATCGCGTGCTCGCGCACATTGATGACCACATACAGGTCGCCACTCGGTCCACTGTGCGGACCCGCTTCGCCTTCACCCGACAGACGGATACGGTCGCCGGTGTCGACACCTGGCGGCACCTTGACCGACAAGGTCTTGTATTCCTCGACCCGGCCTTCGCCATTACAGGAATCGCACGGATCAGAGATGATCTTGCCGTTGCCGTGGCAACGCGGGCAGGTCTGCTGCACCGAGAAGAAGCCTTGCTGCATGCGCACCTGGCCGATACCGCCACAGGTCGGGCAAGTGACCGGTGCCGAGCCTTTCTTGGCACCGCTGCCGTCGCACGGCTTGCAGTTGACCAGCGTCGGCACACGGATATTCACGGTCGTGCCGCGCACCGCTTCTTCAAGGTTCAGTTCCAGGGTGTAGCGCAGGTCGCTGCCGCGCTGCGGGCCACCACGACCACCGCCACCGCGGCCACCACCGAAAAAGTCGCTGAATACATCGCCGAAAATATCGGAGAAGTTCGCACCGCCAGCGCCAAAGCCGCCACCGCCACCCATGCTCGGGTCTACGCCGGCATGACCGTACTGATCGAAAGCCGCGCGCTTGCTGGCATCGGAAAGCACTTCGTAGGCCTCGTTGGCCTCCTTGAACAACTCTTCCGACGCTTTGTCATCGGGGTTGCGGTCAGGGTGGTGCTTCATCGCCAGACGACGATAGGCCTTTTTCAGCTCCGCCTCACTGGCGCCTCGCTCAACCCCCAATACTTCGTAATAGTCACGCTTCGCCATATCTTCTTCCGCACTCTTGAGGATGTCCGGCCAAACCCTCCTGAGCCTGGCCTGACTCGTTGAGCCCAATACAGGCCCGGACCCAACTCACGTCAATTCAACGATCCTGGTCTTCGTTCAACGGCCGAAAACGACCGAGAAAGCGGCACAGCGAGCCGCGATGCAGGAGCATCGCGCCCTTGCCGCCAAGTGTTCGCCGGCAGGCGGCAAACACCAAAAATTTCGTCTGCTCCAGACACGCCAACGCGGGAGCAAGCTCCCGCGCGGCGACATCCTACCAGTGACCGCAACGCAGCGGTCAACCGGCTTGCAAGTGAGCCTGCGCTTACTTGTTGTCTTTGACTTCTTCGAACTCGGCGTCGACGACGTCGTCAGGCTTGGCTGCGCCTTCGGCTGGCTTGGCAGCCGCTTCCGGGTTTTCAGCCTGCTCGGCGTACATTTTCTGCGCGATTGGCGCCGAAACCTTCGACAGCTCTTCGACCTTGGCTTCGATCAGCGCCTTGTCGTCGCCTTTGACAGCGGCTTCCAGGGCGACCAATGCAGCCTCGACAGCAGCCTTCTCTTCAGCAGTGACCTTGTCGCCCGCGTCGGAAATCATCTTGCGAGTCGAGTGCACCAGCGCGTCACCCTGGTTACGGGCAGAGGCCAGCTCTTCGAACTTGCGGTCTTCTTCGGCGTTGACTTCAGCGTCACGCACCATCTGCTGGATTTCTTCCTCGGACAGACCGGAGTTGGCCTTGATCACGATGGACTGCTGCTTGCCGGTGGCCTTGTCTTTGGCGCCGACGTGCAGGATGCCGTTGGCGTCGATGTCGAAGGTCACTTCGATTTGCGGCACGCCACGTGGCGCTGGCGGAATCTCGGCCAGGTCGAACTTGCCCAGGGACTTGTTCTGGCCAGCCTGCTTGCGCTCACCTTGCAGCACGTGAATGGTCACGGCGTTCTGGTTGTCGTCGGCAGTGGAGAACACTTGCGATTTCTTGGTAGGAATCGTGGTGTTCTTCTCGATCAGCGCCGTCATCACGCCACCCATGGTTTCGATACCCAGGGTCAGCGGGCTGACGTCGAGCAGCAGAACGTCTTTGACGTCGCCGGCCAGTACCGCACCCTGGATGGCAGCACCCATGGCAACGGCTTCGTCAGGGTTGACGTCTTTACGCGCTTCTTTACCGAAGAAATCGGTGACCAGCTTCTGGACCAGCGGCATGCGGGTTTGACCACCGACCAGGATCACGTCGTTGATCGCGCCAATGTCGATACCGGCATCTTTCAGGGCAACGCGGCAAGGCTCGATGGTGCGCTGAACCAGGTCTTCAACCAGCGATTCCAGCTTGGAACGGGAGATTTTCACGTTCAAGTGCTTAGGACCGGTGGCGTCTGCAGTGATGTACGGCAGGTTGACGTCGGTCTGCAGGCTGGAAGACAACTCGATCTTGGCTTTCTCGGCCGATTCTTTCAGACGCTGCATGGCCAGCGGATCACCTTTGAGGTTGATGCCGCTTTCTTTCTTGAATTCGTCAACGAGGTAGTCGATCAGACGGATGTCGAAGTCTTCACCACCCAGGAACGTGTCACCGTTGGTCGCCAGTACTTCGAACTGGTGCTCACCGTCGACTTCGGCAATTTCGATAACCGAAACGTCGAAGGTACCGCCACCCAGGTCATAAACGATCACGGTGTGATCGCCCTTGGCCTTGTCCATACCGTAGGCCAGAGCGGCTGCGGTCGGTTCGTTGATGATGCGTTTTACGTCCAGACCCGCGATACGGCCGGCGTCTTTGGTCGCCTGACGCTGGCTGTCGTTGAAGTAGGCCGGAACGGTGATGACCGCTTCCGTAACCGGCTCGCCGAGATAGTCTTCGGCGGTTTTCTTCATCTTTTTCAGGATTTCAGCGGAAATCTGAGGAGGTGCCATTTTCTGGCCATTGACCTCAACCCAGGCATCACCGTTGTCAGCCTTGGAAATCTTGTAAGGCACCATCTGGATGTCTTTCTGAACGACTTCTTCGTCGAAACGACGGCCGATCAGACGCTTTACTGCGTACAGGGTGTTGTGCGGGTTAGTGACCGCCTGACGCTTGGCCGACTGGCCAACCAGGATTTCGCCATCATTGGCGTACGCAACGATCGACGGCGTGGTGCGGGTGCCTTCGGCGTTTTCGATAACCTTGACGTTACCGCCTTCCAGAATCGAAACGCAGGAGTTGGTGGTCCCCAGGTCGATACCGATAATTCTGCCCATCTTTAACTCTCCAGAAACTTGTGTAGGGTTGCCGCAACCGGGTTCACAGATTGCGGTAGCACTTTTAACGCTTGACCTTTAAATGGGGGCTGGTCTGCCGATTTCAAGCCTGCTCGTCAATCGACGGTTTGGCAGGCGAAGGTGCCTTGCTGACCACGACCATGGCCGGGCGCAGCAGGCGACCATTGAGCTGATAGCCCTTCTGAAACACTTTGAGCACGGTGTTGGGCTCGACGTTGGCATTTTCTTCCATCGCCATGGCCTGATGCTGATCAGCGTTGAACGGCTGACCATGCGGATCGACTGCTTCAAGCTGATAACGCTTGAGCGTGTCCTGGAACATTTTCAGCGTCAGCTCGATGCCTTCGCGCATTGGGCGGATGCTTTGATCGTCCGGGCTCGACAGGTCGAGACCACGCTCCAGGCTGTCGATGATCGGCAGCAAGTCGCCTGCAAATTTTTCCAGCGCAAATTTGTGCGCCTTTTCTACATCCTGCTCGGCACGGCGGCGGACATTCTGCAGATCCGCAGCCACTCGCAGAGACTGGTCCTGCGCGGCAGCCAGTTGCTCTTCGAGCACTTGCACGCGCACTGCCAGATCTTCACCTGCTGCCGATTGCGCAGCCTGGTCCTGAGCCTGCGTATCCAGATTCTGTTCGTCAGCCATAAATCTCTCCTTTCAAAACGTCCGCGAACCCAGCTCGCGCTTCTGTCCCCCTATATGGGAACGGAATTTCCGGCTTCAAGGGGACACGTGCGGGAAGTTGAGGTTTATGGCGAAAAACCTTCCCATAAACACCCGGAAGGAATGCTGGCAAATTACCCGAACAACTAAAAGCGGGCTTCAACCAATCAAATCGAGCTAAGGGCAGGCATTGTCAGGCACAAACAAAACACTGTATAAATAACCAGAAGAGCCACCTCGGAGCCACTTCATGCTGGTCCATCTTTCCGTACACAACTACGCCATCGTTGAACACCTCGACCTCGAACTCGATCGGGGGATGAGCGTCATCACGGGCGAAACCGGTGCCGGCAAGTCGATCATGCTCGACGCCCTGGGCCTGACCCTGGGCGACCGGGCCGACAGTGGCGTGGTTCGTCCCGGAGCCGAAAAGGCCGACATCCTGGCCACCTTCGACCTTTCCGATATCCCCGAGGCACAAGCCTGGCTCGCCGAGCACGACCTTGATAACCAGGGACCGTGCATCCTGCGCCGGGTCATCACTGCCGAAGGCCGCTCACGCGCCTATATCAACGGCACGCCATGCCCACAGGGTGACCTGAAGGCGCTGGGCGAGTTGATGATCGATATTCACAGCCAGCACGAGCATCAATCGCTGCTCAAGGCCGAAACCCACCGCCGCCTGCTCGATGAATACGCCGGCGCCACCGACCTCGCCCGCCAGGTGCACCTGGCCTCGCAACGCTGGCGCCAGACCCGCCAGGAGCTGGAACGCCTGTCCAACTCCGGCGACGAGCAACGCGCCCGCCACCAACTGCTCAGCTATCAGCTTGAAGAACTCGAAAGCCTGAGCCTGGGCGAAAACGAGCTGGAGAATCTCGAACAGGACCACAAGGCGCTGACCAACGCGGAAAGCCTGCTCGGTATCTGCCGTCAGGTGATCGAGCAATGCAGCGAGAGTGATTCGGGCAATGTCCTGCACGCCCTGACCAACAGCCTCAATCGCCTGTCAGGCGTCAGCAACAGCTCGACCGCTTTGAATGAGGCCACCGAGCTCTTGTCCAGCGCCCAGATTCAGGTTGAAGAAGCCATGGGCGAGCTCAATCGCTTTCTTGATCACTTCGACGCCGATCCCGCACGCCTGCAACAGATAGAAGAACGTCTGGATGCTATCTATAGCCTGGCGCGCAAGCACCGTATCCAGCCCAATGAAGTCGCGACCATGCATCAGAAGCTGCTGGACGAGATCGAAACGCTCAATGCCAACGACGAGTCCATCGAGCGCCTGCAGAACGAACTGGCCGCCTTTGCCCGTCACTATCAGGAAAAGGCGCGGGAATTGAGCGACCTGCGGCACCGTTCGTCGGGAGAACTGGCGCACGCCGTCGAGCAGGAAATCCATCGACTCGGCATGCCGGGCGGTCGCTTCAGCATTGAGCTGAAAGCTCATACCGGTGGCGAACTATTGCCTTATGGCCTGGAGCAGGTCGAACTGCTGGTCAGCGCCAACCCCGGGCAGCCGCTCAAGCCATTGGCCAAGGTGGCATCCGGTGGCGAGCTGTCGCGTATCAGCCTTGCCATCCAGGTCATCACTGCCCAGACCTCACGTATCCCGACCCTGGTCTTCGACGAAGTGGACGTTGGCATTGGCGGCCCGACCGCTGAAATCGTAGGTCAGTTACTGCGCAGGCTTGGCGATCGCGGCCAAGTCATGACCGTGACCCACCTGCCACAGGTGGCTGCACAAGGTCATCAACACCTGTTCGTACACAAGGTCCGCGACAGCAATGCCACGCGCACCGCCGTGTCGAAGCTGGGCAAGAACGAACGCATTGAAGAAGTTGCGCGCATGCTGGGCGGGATCGATCTGACCAAGGAATCCCTGGCCCATGCGAAAAAGATGATCGTCACCTCAAAAGGCTGAGGGCAAAACCGAGACACAAAAAAACGCCCCTTGTCGCGCTGAGTCGACAAGGGGCGTTTTGCTATGCGCGAATAAGAAGGACTCAGTCTTTCTTGCTACGCACGTACAGCACCAGATTGTGATCGACCAGCTCGAAGCCGTGCCGCTCGACAATGGCTTTTTGCAGCGCTTCGATGTCTTCGTCGAAGAATTCGATGACTTCGCCAGAATCCACGTTGACCATATGGTCGTGGTGGCCGCCGTCAGCCAGCTCGAATACCGCATGACCGCCGTCGAAATTGTGACGCACAACGAGCCCTGCGGCCTCGAACTGAGTCAAAACACGATAGACCGTGGCCAGGCCGACATCCTCGCTAGCGTCCATCAGAGCCTTGTAAACATCCTCGGCACTCATGTGGCGCTGCTCGGCAGAATCGAGCATTTGAAGGATCTTGACCCGCGGAAGGGTCACCTTGAGTCCTGCTTTACGTAGTTCGCTATTTTCAACCATGGTCAGCTTTCTCGCAGACGCTGCTTCGCAGCTTCTCTTAATGCAGGTATGATCGGAGTTTACGTTATCCCAGCCAAGATAGTGGAAGTCGCCCACCGATGCAAAACACCAAGCTCTTGCTAACCAGTTTCACACTCGTGGGACTGCTCGCACTCGCCGGTTGTTCGTTCCCCGGGGTTTATAAAATCGACATCCAACAGGGAAATGTCGTCACGCAAGACATGATAGACCAGTTGCGCCCGGGAATGACCCGACGGCAAGTACGGTTTATCATGGGCAACCCTCTGCTGACCGATACTTTCCACAATGACCGCTGGGATTATCTGTACAGCCTGCAGCCCGGTGGCGGTGAACGCCAGCAGGAGCACGTAAGCCTGATTTTCAACGGCAACGATCAACTGGTCAGCCTGTCCGGCGATTTCAGACCCGGCGTCAGCCGCGATGAAGCCATTCTGGGTAAAACCGAAAGCGGCCTGCCAATCGAAAATCAGCCGGTCGAGAACCAGCCACAGCCCAAGGCAGAAGAACCTGCCCGCCCAGGCTCGCTGCTCGATCAGATCCAGAAGGATGTCGACAGCGTCGAAACCGTTCCCGCGCCGGTCCAGGAACCTCTGGAAACCTCGCCACGGTAACGCAGCGACAACAAAAAGCCCGGCATGCCGGGCTTTTTTGTGTCTGCATATTCTTTAGTGGCTACCTGTAGCGCAAGCGATCAGGGGCGACTCTTCTTCAGGACCCGCGCCGTTCTGGCCGCACGCAAACGCCTGACCTCTTTGGGATCGGCCAGCAGCGCTCGATAAATCTCGATACGCTCGCCCGCCTGCACGATACGCACCTGCGGATCGCCAATCACCTTGCCAAAAATACCGACCGGACAAGCCGCCAGATCCAGATCAGGAAACGACTGGCCGATCCCGCTTGCCACAAGGGCCTGAGACACCGTACTGCCGGCCGGCACCTGACAACTCAGCAAGACCTGACGCGCAAGACCGGCATGCGCTACTTCAATCTCGATCAAGGCGTCAGCCATGCAACTGCTTGACTCGCTGGCAGAACGCATCGACCAGCGTATTGGCCGCCTGATTGAACAACGGCCCCAGCGTCGCGCGAACCAGGGGACCTGCATAATCAAAAGACAGGTCCAGGCTGATCTTGCAGGCTTTATCGCCGAGCGCCTTGAACGTCCACACGCCATGCAACTGGCTGAACGGTCCTTCGACCAGGTCCATGGTCAGCGACTCGCCCGGCACCAGCGTATTGCGGGTCACGAATTTCTGGCTCAGCCCGCCCTTGGCGATTTCCAGGCTGGCACGCATCTGCGTTTCACTGGCCTCGTGCACAACGGCCGCCGAGCACCACGGCAAGAATTCCGGGTAACGAGCCACGTCGTTGACCAGGTCATAGAGAAACCGGGCCGGGTACGGCAACAGGGCCGAGCGTTGAATATGCGTAGTCATGTCAGCGTCATTTCCAAAACTGAGCGGCAAACATCACAAGAATGCCGAATGGCGCTACAAAGCGCATCTGGTAGAAATATCAGGATAGGCAACACCGGCATTGTCCGGGATTCATCCTGTGTGCTCAAGCGCACTGCTTGCCCATAGCCGACATCGAAGCAACTGCCTATAATGCGCCCCCTATGGCCAAACTCAGAAAGCACCCTACAGGGACCATCGCGCAAAATAAAAAGGCGCGTCACGATTACTTCATCGAACACAAGTTCGAGGCCGGTCTGGTCCTGTCCGGTTGGGAAGTAAAAAGCTTGCGTGCCACCAAGGTACAGCTAGTCGACAGCTACGTGCTGCTCAAGGATGGCGAGGCCTGGCTGATGGGCTGCCATATCACGCCGCTCAAGACGGCCAGCACGCACGTTATCGCCGACCCGACACGCACCCGTAAACTGTTGCTCAACCAGCGCGAGCTGGAAAAGCTCTTCAGCTCCGTACAGCAAAAAGGCTACGCCTGCGTCGCCCTGTCGCTGTACTGGAAGCAGCACCTGATCAAGTGCGAAATTGCACTCGGCAAGGGCAAGAAGGAATACGACAAGCGCCACACCGAGCGCGAACGCGATTCCGACCGCGAGCTGCAACGCGCCGTGCGCAGCAAGGGCAAGGACGACTGATCCTGCCCGCTGTCGTCGTGGCCGCGCGTGCGGCCGCGACTACAGGTTATGCCGCCGCTCGGCCCGTGCTGCGCGTTCGCCCTGCTGACGCACCTCATCCAGCACCTCCTGCACATACATCAAGTGCCGGCTGGACACCTCACGCGCATCTTCTGCACGTCTTTCGATAATCGCCAGATACAGCTCACGATGCTGCTCGATAAGCATGTTGCGCGTTTCACTGCGCTGCTTGTACATCCCGCCGATATTGATCACCACGTTGCGCTGCACCAGATCGAACAACCCGCGAATGGTGTGCAGCAGCACGGTGTTATGGCTCGCCTCGGCAATCGCCAGATGAAAATTGGCATCGGCGATACCTTCTTGCGTTCCGCCCTCTTCCTCGGCCCGCGCATAACAATCCTGCAACGCATCGAAGGCCTCGCGCAGGCGCTCACGGTCCAGGTCCGTCGCGCGCAACGCCGCGTAATAAGCGCATGACGCTTCCAGGGTATGGCGAAACTCCAGCAGGTCGCGCTGGGCGTCGGGGCTGTTTTCCAGCAAATGCAGCAACGGATCACTGAATGTCGATCCAAGGTTTTCGGCCACATAGTTGCCGCCACCCTGACGACTGATCAGCAGCCCTTTTGCGGTGAGCTTCTGAATCGCCTCACGCAATGATGGACGTGACACACCGAACTGCTCCGCCAGCGCACGCTCGGCCGGCAAACGCCCGCCTGCCTTCAACGTGCCCTCAAGAATCATTTTTTCCAGCTGCTCGACGATATCGTCCGACAAACGACGCTGCCGTACCTGACCAAACCCCATAACCCTCACTCCACTTCCCCGATCCCGTTGTCGGGCGCTCTATTCTGGCCGATCGAGACCTTCTCGGCACCTGTCGCAAGCCCCCACCTCAAGCATCATTTCACGCTGCAGGACAGCGGCATGAGACCAAAGTAGAAAAACCACAAATTGACACACCCCGAGCAAGGCCTCTAACCTAGCGACCAGGCATTGTAAATTGGTATTACCAATTATCCAATACCGATGTTCAGATGATTGACCACCATCACATCGCCGGACCTTTTCCATCAGAAAAGGCCAGCACTGGTGAGCCGGGCGATACACGACCTGAGACGTCCGCCACAGCACACCGGGCCTAACCAAAAACAACTAGGGGCCAACCCAATGCAAACCTGGCAACAACTCTATTCCCCGCTTGGCAGCCTGGGCTTATCCGCCGCCGCTGCGCTTATTCCTATCGTGTTCTTCTTTTTGGCGCTGGCGATTTTCCGGCTCAAGGGACACATTGCCGGCAGCATTACCCTGGCGCTGTCGGTGCTGGTGGCGATCTTCGCCTTCCAGATGCCGGTCGACATGGCGCTGGCCGCCGCCGGGTACGGGTTTGCCTATGGCTTGTGGCCGATTGCCTGGATCATCGTCGCGGCGGTGTTTCTCTACAAACTGACCGTCAAGAGCGGCCAGTTCGAGATCATCCGCAGCTCGGTGCTGACCATCACCGACGACCAGCGCCTGCAAGTGTTGCTGATCGGCTTCTGCTTCGGCGCCTTTCTGGAAGGCGCGGCAGGCTTCGGCGCACCGGTGGCCATTACCGCAGCGCTGCTGGTCGGCCTGGGCCTGAACCCGCTGTACGCCGCCGGCCTGTGCCTGATCGCCAACACCGCGCCGGTGGCCTTTGGCGCACTGGGCATTCCGATCATCGTCGCCGGCCAGGTCTCGGGCATCGACGCTTTCAAGATCGGCGCAATGACCGGCCGCCAGTTGCCCTTCCTCTCGGTTTTCGTGCCGTTCTGGCTGATGTTCATCATGGACGGCACGCGCGGCGTCAAGGAAACCTGGCCCGCCGCCCTGGTGGCCGGCGCCAGCTTTGCGATCACCCAGTACCTGACCTCCAACTTCATCGGTCCCGAGCTGCCGGACATCACCTCGGCACTGGTCAGCATCATTTCCCTGACCCTGTTCCTCAAGGTCTGGCAGCCAAAACGCACAGCCGATGCCGCCCCGTCACGCACCGCGTCACCTTACAGCCTGGGGCAGATCTTCAAAGCCTGGTCGCCGTTCCTGATCCTGACCGCCATGGTCACCGTCTGGACCCTGAAACCGTTCAAGGCGCTGTTCGCCGCCGGCGGCCCGCTGCAAGCCTGGACCATCAACACCGCGGTGCCCTTCCTGGATCAACTGGTGATCAAGGGCACGCCCATCGTCGCCAAGGCCACCGCCATGCCGGCGGTGTACAAGCTCGACATCATTGCTGCCTCCGGCACCGCGATTCTGCTCTCGGCGATTGTGTCGATGATCGTACTGCGCATCAGCGCCAGGATTGGTCTTACCACTTTTAAAGAGACCGTCATCGAGCTGCGCTGGGCCATTGTCTCGATCGGTATGGTGCTGGCGTTTGCCTTCGTCATGAACTACTCGGGCATGTCCTCGACCCTGGCGCTGGTATTGGCCGGCACCGGTGCCGCCTTCCCGTTCTTCTCGCCGTTCCTTGGCTGGCTGGGCGTGTTCCTGACCGGCTCCGACACCTCGGCCAACGCGCTGTTCGGCTCCTTGCAAGCCACCACCGCACACCAGGTCGGCGTCAGCGATGTGCTGATGGTCGCGGCCAACTCCAGCGGCGGCGTGACCGGCAAGATGATTTCGCCGCAATCCATCGCCGTGGCCTGCGCCGCCACCGGCCTGGTGGGCAAAGAGTCGGACCTGTTCCGCTTTACCCTCAAGCACAGCCTGTTCTTCGCCACTCTGGTCGGCTGCATCACCTACGCCCAGGCGTACTGGTTCACCGGCATGCTGGTGCATTGATCACACCCTGACGTCGGCATGCCGGTCAACAAGGCACTGCCGGCGTCAGCCATCGATAACCCGTCCACACCTGCGTGGACGGATAACCGGGCCCACCCGGAGAAGCACCTGATGAGCGACCTGTTCTATAACGCGGCCTCCGCTGCCAATCCCAACGCCACCCGCGTCGCCCCTCGGCACACGCCGCGCCAGTACCCGACCGGCAAACCCCAGCGCGTCTACCTGTACGGCACCTGCGTGGTCGACCTGTTCTTCCCCGAAGCCGGCATGGACGCCATTCACCTGCTGGAACGCGAAGGCATCGAGGTCAACTACCCGCCCGGCCAGAGCTGCTGCGGCCAGCCGGCCTATACCAGCGGCTACACCGAACAGGCCCGCGACGTGGCCCGCGCCCAGGTCAAGCTGTTCGAAGGCGACGACCCGGTCATCGTGCCGTCGGGCTCCTGCGCCGGCATGTTTCGCGAGCACTACCCGGATCTGTTCAAGGACGAACCGCAGATGCTCGAAAAAGTCCGCGCCCTGGCCGCCCGCACCTATGAGCTGACCGAGTTTCTGCTGCACGTCTGCAAGGTCCGTTTCAACGACCACGGCCAACCCACACGTATTGCGCTGCACACCTCATGCTCGGCGCGCCGGGAAATGAACACCCATTTGCACGCGCGCGAACTGCTCGGCCAACTGAGCAACGTCGAGCGCGTCGAACACGACCACGAAAGTGAATGCTGCGGCTTTGGCGGCACCTTCAGCGTGCGCATGCCGGACATCTCCGGCGCCATGGTCGCCGACAAGACCCGCGCACTGAAAGCCTCCGGCGCCGAGCAGATTCTTACTGCCGACTGCGGCTGCCTGATGAATATCAATGGCGCCCTGGAAAAACAGCGCGAATCCCTGCGCGGCCAACACCTGGCCAGTTTTCTCTGGCAACGCAGCGGAGGCCGCCCATGACCCGTATCCCCGCCCTGCAAATAGAAGAACCCGACTTTCGCGAGCGTGCTCGCCAAGCCCTGGGCGACAACCAATTACGCGGCAACTTCCGCCGCGCGATGGACTCGCTGATGACCAAGCGCGCCGCCGCCTTCAACGACCCGGATGAACGCGAAGACCTGCGCGACCTCGGCAACGCGATCCGCGCCCGCGCCCTGTCGAAACTGCCCGACCTGCTGGAGCAACTGGAACGCAACCTGATCCGCAATGGGGTCAAGGTGCACTGGGCCGAAACCGTCGAAGAAGCCAACGCCATCGTGCTGTCGATCGTTGAAGCCCACGAAGCCCGGCAACTGATCAAGGGCAAGTCGATGGTCAGCGAAGAAATGGAGATGAACCATTTTCTCGGCGAGCGCGGCATCGAGTGCCTGGAAGCCGACATGGGCGAGTACATCGTGCAGATGGACCACGAAAAGCCCTCGCACATCATCATGCCGGCCATTCACAAGAACGCCCGCCAGGTCGGCACGCTGTTCCATGAAAAACTCGGCGTCGACTACACCACCGACGTCGACCAGTTGATCCAGATCGGCCGCCGCGTGCTGCGGCAGAAATTCTTCGAGGCCGATATCGGCGTGTCCGGCGTCAACTTCGCCGTGGCCGAAACCGGCACCTTGCTGCTGGTGGAAAACGAAGGCAACGGGCGCATGGTCACTAGCGTGCCGCCGGTACACATCGCCGTGACCGGCATTGAGAAGGTCGTCGAAAATCTGCGCGACACCGTGCCGCTGCTGTCGCTGCTGACCCGTTCGTCCCTGGGCATTCCGATCACCACTTACGTCAACATGATCTCCGGCCCGCGCAAGCCCCACGAACTGGACGGCCCGCAAGAAGTGCACCTGGTGCTGCTCGACAACGGCCGCAGCCAGGCGTTTGCCGACAGCGAACTGCGCCAGACGCTCAACTGCATTCGCTGCGGCGCGTGCATGAACCATTGCCCGGTGTATACCCGCGTCGGCGGCCATACCTACGGCGAGGTGTATCCCGGCCCGATCGGCAAGATCATCACCCCGCATATGGCTGGCCTGAGCAAAGTGCCGGACCATCCCAGCGCCTCTTCTTTATGTGGCGCCTGCGGCGAAGTCTGCCCGGTGAAAATCCCGATTCCGGCCCTGCTGCGCCGCCTGCGCGAAGAAAACGTCAAGTCACCCGACAGCCCCAACCCGGTCATGCGCGATCAAGGCCGCAAATACTCGCGCAAGGAACGGCTGATCTGGAACCTCTGGGCAAGGCTCAACACCTCGCCTGCGCTGTATCGCGCCTTCGGTTACATGGCCACCCGCCTGCGCAGCCTGATGCCGGGCAACATCGGGCCCTGGACGCAAAACCACAGCGCGCCGAAACCTGCCGCCCGTTCACTGCATGACCTGGCTCGCGAACACAAGCAGCGCGCCACCCAGACAGGAGAGCGTCAATGAATGCCCGGCACAACATCCTCGCCAAATTGCGCCGCAGCCTTGAAGGCACCCAGCCCATCGCCGACACCTTCAATGAGGTGCTGGTCACCGAACCGTGGCGCTACACTGCCGAGCAGCGCCTTACCCGGCTGCGCACCTTGATGGAGGCGGTACACACCGAAATCCACCTGTGCCGCGAACAAGACTGGCCGCAACGCCTGGCCGCGCTGACCGCCGAGCGCCAGTTGCCGAACCTGCTGATCGCGCCAAACACGCCGCACGGACAACGCATCACTGAACACTGGGCGCAGCATCCACAACTGACGCCGCTGAAGGCCTACGACAAACCCATCGAACAGTGGAAGCAGGAAATGTTCGACGACACCGCCGCCAGCCTGACCACGACCCTCGGCGCCATTGCCGCCACCGGCAGCCTGATACTCTGGCCGACCCGGGAAGAGCCGCGTTTGATGAGCCTGGTGCCGCCGGTGCATTTTGCTCTGCTCAAGGCCAGCCAGATCTACGACAACCTGTACCAGGTGCAGCGCGAGCAAGACTGGGCCGGCGGCATGCCGACCAACGCCCTGCTGGTGTCCGGCCCGTCCAAGACCGCCGACATCGAACAAGTGCTGGCTTACGGCGCCCACGGCCCGAAAGACCTTGTGGTGCTGATTCTGGAGGACGCATGACCCTGCCCGCCAATTTCCTGCGCCAGGCGCAGTTGCTCATTCCAGCC
Source organism: Pseudomonas sp. HP_08 (assembly GCF_055284095.1). Taxonomy (NCBI): domain Bacteria; kingdom Pseudomonadati; phylum Pseudomonadota; class Gammaproteobacteria; order Pseudomonadales; family Pseudomonadaceae; genus Pseudomonas; species Pseudomonas sp. HP_08. Next base: position 433,239 of record NZ_JBTOQC010000001.1, read on the forward strand.
GCACGACGCTTCGACGACCCGCTGTCGACCCTGGCGTTCGGCACTGACGCCAGCTTCTACCGGCTGATCCCGAAACTGGTGATCCGCGTCGAATCCGAAGACGAAGTGGTCGCCCTGCTCAAACTGGCCCAGACCCATAAAGTACCGGTCACCTTTCGCGCCGCCGGCACCAGCCTGTCCGGCCAGGCGATCAGCGACTCGGTGTTGCTGGTGCTGGGCGATAACTGGAACGGCCGTGAAATACGTCAGCACGGCGCACAAATCCGCCTGCAACCGGGCGTCATCGGCGCCCAGGCCAACGCCTGGCTGGCACCGTTCGGTCGCAAGATCGGCCCGGACCCGGCCTCGATCAACGCCTGCAAGATCGGCGGCATCGTCGCCAACAACGCCAGCGGCATGTGCTGCGGCACCGCGCAAAACACCTACCACACCCTCGCCGGCATCCGCCTGGTGCTGGCCGACAGCACGCGCCTGGACACCGAAGATGCCAGCAGCGTCGCAGCCTTTCGCGCCAGCCATGCCGACCTGCTGGAACAGCTCGCCCATTTGGGCCGGCAAACCCGCGCCAATATCGAACTGGCCGCGCGCATTCGCCACAAGTACCGGCTGAAAAACACCACCGGCCTGTCGCTCAACGCGCTGGTCGACTTCGATGAGCCGCTGGATATTCTCAGCCATCTGCTGGTCGGCTCCGAAGGCACGCTGGGCTTTATCAGCGCGGTCACCTACGACACCGTTCACGACCACCCGAACAAGGCCTCGGCGCTGATCGTCTTCCCGGATGTCGAAACCTGCTGCCACGCCGTCACCGTGCTCAAGCAACAACCGGTAGCCGCCGTCGAACTGCTCGACCGCCGCAGCATGCGCTCAGTGCAAGACAAACCCGGCATGCCGGCCTTCGTCCGCGAACTCTCGGAAAACGCCTGCGCACTATTAATAGAAGCCCGCGCCGCCAGCCAGGCGCTGCTGCACGAACAACTCGCACAGATCATGGCGGCGCTGGCGCCGTTCCCGGTGGAAAAGCAGGTCGACTTCAGCGAAGACCCGGTGGAAAACGCCCGCCTGTGGGCGATCCGCAAAGACACCTTCCCCGCCGTCGGCGCCGTTCGCCAGACCGGCACCACGGTGATCATCGAAGACGTCACCTTTCCGGTCGAGCAACTGGCGATTGGCGTACGCCGCCTGATCGCGCTGTTCGAAAAACACCGCTACGACGAAGCGATCCTGTTCGGCCACGCCCTGGAGGGCAACCTGCACTTCGTCTTCACCCAGGGCTTCAACAGCCCGGCCGAAGTGGCGCGTTACCAGGCATTCATGGACGACGTCGCGGAACTGGTGGCCGTGGAATTCGGCGGCTCGCTCAAGGCCGAACACGGCACCGGGCGCAACATGGCGCCCTTTGTCGAAAAGGAATGGGGCAGCGACGCCTACCAGTTGATGTGGCAGCTCAAACGCCTGCTCGACCCCAACGGCATCCTCAACCCCGACGTGGTGCTGAGCAACGACCCGCAGATTCACCTGAAAAACCTCAAGCCCCTGCCCGCCGCCGACGACATCGTCGACAAATGCATCGAGTGCGGCTTCTGCGAGCCGGTCTGCCCGTCCAAGGGACTGACCCTCAGCCCACGGCAACGCATCGTCATCTGGCGCGACATTCAGGCCAAAAAGCGCAACGGCGAAGACACCACCGCGCTGGAGCGCGATTATCAATACCAGGGCATCGACACCTGCGCCGCCACCGGCTTGTGTGCGCAACGCTGCCCGGTCGGCATCAACACCGGCGAACTGGTGAAAAAACTGCGCAGCCAACACGCCAGCCACACCAAAACCGCCCACTGGCTGGCCAGCCACTTCAAAACCGCCCTGCTGGGCGCACGTTTCACCCTGCACGCCGCCAACGGCGCGCGCATGTTGCTCGGCGCGCCACGCCTGGAGAAACTATCGGCCGGCCTGAGCAAAATCTCCGCCGGCCGCCTGCCGCAATGGACTCCGGCCATGCCCCAGGCCGAGCAGGCCATTCGCTTCACTGCACCGGTCGACGACCCGCGCCCGCGCGTGGTCTACCTCGCCGCCTGCGTCTCGCGGATCATGGGCCCGGCCGCTGGCGATAAAGAACAATCTTCACTGCTCGACAAAACCCGCAGCCTGCTGGAAAAAGCCGGCTACCAAGTGGTGTTTCCCGACGACCAGGACAGCCTGTGCTGCGGCCAGCCCTTTGCCTCCAAGGGCTACAGCGAACAGGCCGACGCCAAACGCACCGAGCTGATCAACGCCCTGCTCAAGGCCAGCCGCGGCGGCCTCGACCCGATCTACTGCGACACCAGCCCCTGCACCCTGCGCCTGGTGCAAGACCTGAAAGAAACGCGCCTCGACCTCTACGACCCGGTGCGCTTCATTCGTACCTACCTGCTCGACAAACTGACCTTCACCCCGCAACAGGAACCGGTGGCCGTGCACGTCACCTGCAGCACCCAGCACCTCGGCGAAAGCCAGGCGCTGATCGAACTGGCGCGCCTGTGCAGCGTCAACGTGGTCATCCCGGAAGGCATTCATTGCTGTGGCTTTGCCGGCGATAAAGGCTTCACCACCCCAGAACTCAACGCTCACGCCCTGCGCCCGCTAAAACAGGCCGTGCAGCACTGTAACGAAGGCATTTCGACCAGCCGCACCTGTGAAATCGGCCTGTCGCAACATTCGGGCATCGACTATCACAGCCTGGTGTATCTGGTAGATCGTGTGACCCGGCCACGTGTGAACTGATCGATACAAAAAGGGGCATTAAACGCCCCTCTTTGGGGCAAATGCCGGCATTTTCGACTTTTTATTTCAACGCGAAAAATAAATAGAACCCCTGCCAAACAGCACAGTCAATCCTGTAAGCCTTCCAGACGATGGCTTTTTAATCTCGGACAGCGCCCCACCCCAATGGCCACACCGAGCTCACAGGTTTAAGGAGAAACAACATGAAACGTACCGCTCTCACCGGACTGTTTTTCAGTGCAGCACTGTTGGCTTCGCCAGTATTCGCCGCAGACGACCTGTGCGATTCCAACCTGCAAACCCTCAAGGACGCCCAGGTATCGACCAACACCAACCTGAGCGCCGAGAACAAGACAGCCCTGTCGACCACTCACGATGAAGCCGCCGCCGCCAAAGCCGCCGGTGACGAAAAGAAATGCATCGAGCTGACCGCCAAGGCTATTTCGGACCTCAAGCTGATCGGTTCGGGCAGCCAGGGCGCCAAATAATTGCCGTTGAGTAGTCTCAGTGGGTCGACGCGCCACGCCAATCGGCGTACACTGCGCCCCACTGACTGCCCGCAAAGCAGTCACGGGGCCGATTAGGATTCGACGCCGGTGATGAAACTTTAGGTGCATGCCGACTTGGTAACAGAAGTCGTAAATCCACTGTTGCAACTTTCTATAGTTGCCAATGACGAAAACTACGAGGGCTACGCTCTCGCCGCGTAAGCGGTGCGACTAGCTCTTCTGGTAGCTTCGGCTCCAGCAATCACCAGGGGATGCCTGTAAACCCAAAGTGATTGTCATATAGAACAGGATCGTCGCTTAGGACGTTGTGGCCGATGTGACTAAAACTTACACAACTCGCCCAAAGCACCCTGCCCGTCGGGTCGCTGAGGGTTAACTTAATAGACACGGCTAAGCATGTAGGACCGACAGCGGAGTACTGGCGGACGGGGGTTCAAATCCCCCCGGCTCCACCAAATAAGCGTTATAAATCAAGCACTTAGCGTTTATCGCAAGTGCTTTTTTTGTGCCTTTTAGGGCTGTTTTGGCTGGGAAATGCCAGCTTTATGACAGCCTCGCCCTTCCGTTCATCACCAAAAGCTACCCAAAACCATGCAAGCCCGATTACTGTATATAAAAACAGTAACTGGACCCCATTCTATGGATATCGATTTCGACGCTGAGAGCTGGTTTGGAAACCCAACTCCCCTGGAAATGATGCGTCAACAGCTATTGCTTGTTGAAACAGAGAACGAGCTGCTTCGATCTCAGGTAGAACGCTATCGCCTGAACCAATCAAAGCTCATTAGGATGCTGACTGTAGCTACTGAGGAGCGCGATGCCTTTCGACGCGACGCGCATGGCTGCAGCAGGAAGCTCTCTGATTTGTATGTCCATAATGCGCAACTCACAGACAAATTGAACGAACTACAATTTGTTCATGACCGCTCACAAAGCGATGCGGCGATGATTTGCCTCCAGGATGGCTTGAGATCATCCGCAAGCCCGGACACAGCCTACCAACACTCACAGGCAAAATAGCTATGGTCGACTTGCGTAAAAAATTAGGCAGCGTCACACAGCGGCGCCCAGACTTGACGCTAGAATTTGTGCTCGAGCAAGTCGAGAAACTCGCCAACGAAACTGTCTACGACTGTCATCACTGGGCTCAGATTTGCGTCGATAGAGCTACCACCGATAGCTCCCTTCCATGGGAGCCCGGCTATCTTGAACGAACCTATCTCTCTCTACTCGCCAAGCACAATATTTCCCCCTCGCAACTTTAAAGCTCTGTAGGCTTTTTCACACGCCAGCCCAGCAATTCGGGATCTGTCATAAGCCTCTGCCAACTCTCCCGCTCGAACGTCAGCCCGGTTGAGCAGGTCGGATAGCACCATGGCGGCGCGGCGGGCTGCCTCGCCTCGATGGGTAGCTCCGGGAGCGCCGGAGGTGCAACTGGCTCTGCTGGCAAGCTCGGTTGATGCGACACGCAGCCGCTCGCCAGCAGCGTCAGCGCGACCAGCAGCATCAATGGCCATAGCCTGTTCTCTTCTAGCATTATTCGCTATCTCATTTACGGCAGTCTGCCGGCGTTGTTCTTCTGTGCGGGCGCTGGCCTGAGCCAGCCCCCATGATTGCTGGTCGCCTGCATCGCGGTCGCTCCAGCGCACTTGCCATTCAGACCGCTCAACAGACCGGCCATGGTCGTACGCTAGGTAAAGGCTTTCCGCAATCAGGGCCAGTACTAATGCACCGCCTGCCAGTGGCAGCCAGAACCGGCCAGTGCCGGCCGTGGTCAAGGCAATCACGCCAATTCCCCGCCTGCCGCCTTGTACATCGCTAACAGATCAGGCTCGGGCTTTTCTTCCTGCGCTCGCTCGGCGGAATAGATCTCTAGCAACTGGGCCAGTTTGTGCTCGTGCTGGCCATAACCTGCACCCGGCAGGCTGGCCCAGATCGGCGCCGCCAGGGCAATGGCCTCAGTAATGCGCCCGGCCTTGATCGCCGGCAGCGCTTTGCACTCAGCCAGCAGCTTGATGGCCGCCAGATCTTGTGCCTCTGGAATAAAGCGTCCCTTGAAGCCGTAGTTCTTTACTATGGCGTCCCAAGTCCGGGCCAGGAACTGGTAGCGGCCGGCGGCCGTGGACTTGATTCCATAGCGCGGTAGGCCGACCAATACTCGCGGGTGCGCGCTGTAATCCCTGAACAGCTTGCCGCCTACTAACACGTTATAGCCATCGTCGCTGGCATTGATTGTCGATGTGCCCTCAGACCAGGCGAGCATGTCGAGGAATGCCAAGACGTTCTTTCCGCCGGCGCGCTGTGCGTCTATTCGTGCCATTTATTTTCTCCAGAAAAAAGCCCGCACGGGGCGGGCTGGGTTGCCAGAATTTGTAGTCGTTGTGTCAGACCGGATCGGCGGGGGCCGGCTCGACCTCGTCAGGCTCTTTGACGGTGATGCTGACCTGAGCGCTGTACTCCTGAATCACCTGGGCCGTGAAGACCTGGGCGGTGGGAAACTGCGCAAGGATCTCCCGGGCACGCGTGTCGGCTTCGGGCTTGGTCGCGTAGCGGGTCAGGTTTGCGGCGTCGTACAGGTTGCTGGTGTTAACTGCGATGAAAGGCATATGAAGCTCCGTTATTTCAAGCAAAAAGAAACCCGCTCGATGGCGGGTTATTCAGGGTTTTGTGTTGCGATTGGTGTTGCTGTCAGCCTTCCATCTTTGCAAATAGCGCAGGTAGATAAAAAGCATAAGGGTTACTGGTGCTGGTGGTAGTGGCGTAAAGCTTTCCCGCCGAAAAATCCCACACACACCCTAATAATCTACCGGGCGCGTTTCCGGCAATCATATTCATGGAAAAGCTATTGATCAAAATGTATTCGTTTTCTGGAAAATTGAATGGCACCGAATAAAAGTTAGTTGAGCCTATATCAAGTTGCTCTGTGAATCCATAGGACCAATTCTGAAAAGCCCTTGTGAAAATTGCGCAAGACGTCCCGCTATCAAAGATCACGCCTCCTGCTGCGTCGAACAAACGCATTCCGAACTTAGCCACCGCTTTCGACTTGAAAACAGCCACGAACCATTTTCCATAAGGCCGGTTGAAATGAATGCTTCGTGTGCGGATTTGGAAACCAGTCCAGTTCCCCGGTGAGCCATACATGATTACAGTGTTTGTTGCTGCCCTTCCAGACTCTGTTCGTGGTCGGGCAAAAACAAGCGGCGGCTCTTGCGTTTCAATGGGAGTAGCAAAGTAGACAATCGAAGTCAGTCCACTTTCTGCGTTGGGCGCATAGGTGCCTGACTCGCGGATTGTGAGCCGGGCAAACTCAGAGTCCAGCGTCACAACGTTGCTGTTGTTCATGAAACGCAGGCCAAACGTCATGCGAACCTCACTACGAATAAGCGCATTGACGCGGCGTTAGCGGTCAGGCCGTACTCCCAGCCTCGATTATGGTTGTAAACCCGCACAACTCCGTCGAGCATTTCAGTTTCAAACTGCGTCGTATAGTCCATTTGAAATTCACCATCTGGAATAACAAAAGCAACGCTGTTACTTGCGTTGGCGTCGACAGCCCATTGCTTATGCCCTTTATTTGGACTAGGCCCGGACTGAGTCCACCCGTTATTATCAACGGTGGTCGTAAATACAACACGCATCGTAAACGAATTCTCGTTTATTTGTACGGCGCCGTCAGCGCCGTACACCCTCAAACCGAATGCCATTATCCCAAGTTTCCTAGTTGCACGCGCAGTACGCCGTTTTCATCAAACACGTTAAGGCCATTAGCATTCAGAATGACACGGCCAGCGCCTGGAATCGTGCTGTTGATTTCAAAGATGCCATCCTTGCGGAGAATCCAGCCCTGACGCCCTGCGATATAGTTGCTGGAGTAGATCACATCGCCAATTTTTGCGTTATCAATAGAGCCGTCTTTAATGAACGCTTGGTTCATGAAGACTTGCCCGTTCGTTACTGCGAAAGGCGAAAAGATAGAGCCATTGCTAGCGTTATCGTTAAGAATCATGAATTGATTAGCACTGACAACAAACGATGTTTGCACTGTGCCGCCGCTGTAATCCACGCCTAAAGCATATCCCGCGTTGTAACGAATACCATTTTGGGTGATTTGCACTTTGTTAACGATGGAACTTGAAACTTTCCCGTCAACAGCGGCAGCGGTATTCATCGCCGTCTGCGCGCTTGCACTGGCAGTTCCTGCTGTCGATTGCACGGTATCGATACGCTTGCCCAGGGCAGTATCAGCGTTTGCCCGTGCGGTCGCCTCGCTCTGAATCGCCGTGTTGGTATTGCCTACAGAGGTGGTCAGCCCGTCGATCCGCGTCGAATCAGCCGCCAACGTTTTACCCTGCTCTGTCACCGTCGAAGTCAGCGACGACAGAGCCGACGCACTGGCCTTGGTCGCCAGACCGCTGGCCGTGCTGTTGACCGAAGTCTCCAGCGACGTAATGCGCGACGCCTGACTGGAGACGCCGGTCTCAGTGGCAGTAACCCGGTTGGCCAGAGTATCGAGCGCCGACGCGCTGGCCTTGGTCGCCAGACCGTTGGCGGTGCTGTTGACCGTGTTCTCCAAAGCCGTGGTGCGGGTCGACACGCTGTTGATCGTGCCGCGCTGCGAGGTCACGGTGGCCGACAGGGAACCCACTGCACTGGCTGTCACAGCCTGGTCTGCTGCAGTTAACTGGCTGTTGTCGTGCCAGCCTGTAAGCAGGTCGCCTTGCTCCAGCTGGGCGCGGTCCCAGAATACAGCACCGGACGAAGCGCCCGACGCCAAACCGAACGTGCGCAGCAGGATATCAACCGCCACAGTACCCGCCGGCGCGGCTTGAGAGGTTCGGCTGATCCGCTGCCAGTCAGAGCCCAGAACCAGGGTGGTCGGCCCCATGGTCTGGATCGTCGAGCCGGCTGCGTTCTTGAACTGGAAGTAGAGCGCAGCACCAAAACCAACCACACCCCGCACGTAGGCAGATGCGGTCAGGATCTGGCCGGGCGAGCATGATGCAAACCGTGCCGAGTTCAGGGCCAGGTCACAGTAGGTGCCGCTGGACGTCAGGCCGTTCAGATCGAAACGCTGGCACTTGCCCTTGGGATCAAGGGTCGAGTCCACAAGGCTGTAAGTGCCGGTAACGCTGGCAAAGCCTACCCGCCAACCGTCAGCGATGCCGGCGACGTTGCCGGCGACTTCGAACGATGGGTTGAAGATCAGGTTTTCCCCGCCAACCTCGCTCATGCTGGCCCGCAGGTTGGTCAACTGCGTGCTTTGACTGGTGATCGCACCCTCTGCCGTTGTCACTCGTGTAGTCAGTGCGTTAACCGCGCTGGTATCGGCCTTGCCGCTGACCGTCGTCGTCAGGTTGGTGATTTGCTGAGCTTGTGACTCAATCTTGCCCTCGGCGGTGGTTACACGGGTACCCAAGCTGCTCAGCGCGCTGGTGTCGGCTTTGCCGGCAACTGCCGACGTCAGACTGGTGATCTGCTGGGACTGCGACGTAAGTGCATTCCCCTGAGCGGTGACTGTCGTCGTCAGGGTATCCAAGGCCTGCCCCGACGCTGCCGCCGACTTACGACCCAGCGCAACGTAGGCCATGTCCACCACTGCGCCGGTATCAGCGCTGTTCACCAGGTCGAGGCGAATGCCGTAGATGCCGGTTTTGCTGGTCCACGATGCGGTGTTAGACAGGTCCAGCTCAATCTCTTGCCAGTCCTCGGTCGCGGTGCTGATGCTGTACACAAACGTCCGGGCTTCGGCCAAACCACCCGTTTCGTCTGCCCAGTACAGGCGGCAGCTGTTTCGGGTGCTGCCCTTACGGCGGAACCGGAATCGAACGTATGGGTTCTGGGCGCCGCTGACTTTGCCAAACGTGTTGCTCGTCACTTGCAGGTTGGTGCCGCCTGTGACCGTGGCGAAAGCAGGCCCCGCGACTATGGTCGAACCTGACGCATTGGCGTACCAGTTGCGCACCGAGTCCGCGAATTCCCAGGTCACGCCTGCAACAAAATCGCCTGAACCGACAGAGGCTTTCAGGTCGGTGATTGCCTGGGACTGGGTAGTCAGCGCGGTCTCGGTTGCTGTAACCCGAGTGGTAAGGGTGTTGACTGCCGCCGCCGTCGCTTTGGTTGCCAAACCAGCAGTCGGGCTGTTGACCGTACTCTCAAGGTTCGTGATCGCCGTGCCTTGCGATGTGATCTTGCCCTCGGCAGTGGTCACCCGCGTGGCCAGGCTGTTGAGCGCAGTCGTGTCAGCCTTGTTGCCGACTGTTGTCTGCAGGCTGGTGATCGACTGGGCTTGTGCACTGATCGCCTGACCCTGAGAGGTCACAGTGGTGGTCAACGATGACAGGGCGGTTGCCAGTGCTGCTTGGTCAGCGTTCACGTTAGCGTTGTTGTCGCGCCACCCGCTGGCAACAGAACCCAACTCCAACTGGGCGCGGTCGTATTCGATGTAACCGGATGCAGCGTTTGCCGTTGAACCACCGACGCGGCACAACACGTTCAGACCCTCGGTGTTGGTCGGCATGGCCAAAGACGCGAAAGCCATCCGCTGCCACTCGCCTGTAGCCACCAGCGCCGGGCCGTTATAGGTCACGATAGTGACGTTGTTGGAGCTGCGCGGTTGCAGATAGAACCTGACGACCAGTCCAGCGGTTGCCTTGAAGTAGATCGAGGCCACAAGGAACTGACCAGGGCTTGCAGGCGCCACCGGGTTGGGCGCGATATCAACGTAGTTGCCGCCGTTGGTCAGGCCGGCCAGTTCAAACCGCTGCGCCTTTCCGGTCGGTTCAAGGCTGGACTTGATGAGAGACCAGGTAACAGTGGAGCTGCCAGCGGCACCCACTGCCCAGCTTTCAGCCAGGCCCGCGAACCGCGAACTTTCTTTCTCAAACGACGGGTTGGCAATCAGGTTTTCGCTACCGATATCACCAAGAGAACTCGTTAGGCTGGTGATCGACTGGCCCTGGCTTGTAAGGGCCGTCTCGGTTGCAGTAACCCGCGTAGTCAGGCTGTTCAGCGCCGAGGTTGTGGCTTTGGTCGCCAGACCAGCAGTTGGGCTGTTGACCGCACTGTTCAAGCTGGTGATTGCGGAGCCTTGACTGGAAATGGTGCCCTCGGCAGTGGTCACGCGGCCCGACAGAGCCTGAGTCGCGTTGGCGTTAGCGTCGGTCGCCTCGCCCAGCATGAGGGTGTTGTCCTGCCAGCCAGACATCTGAGCCCCAATTTCCAGCTGAGCGCGGTCTACCTCAGCAAACCCGTTCAGGCTGCCTGAAAGAGTCCTGACCCTGATGCGTGGCAGCAATGATGCAGCGTCTGCGGGCAGGTCAGCGGCGACCAGCAAAATCCGCTGCCATTTGCCGTCTGCTGCTAAGTTGCCCGTACTGTAAGTCTGGACCACAGCACCGGCGGCGTTGACCACCTGCAAGAACAGTTGCGCAACGGCGCCTGTGGTTGCCCGGATATAGGTAGATAGCGTGAACGTGGCGCCCTGAGACGCACCAGGACGACGGGCCGGAATTGTCGTGACATCAACGTACTGCTGGCTTTGGGCTCCAGTGAAGTCGAACCGCTGCGCCTTGCCGGTGTTGTCGATGCCTGACGTCACCAAAGATGACACATGCGACATGCCTGCTGTAGAGGCGACGTTCCAGCCACTGGCAACTAAACCTGTGACGTCCGGGGTATCGAACGACGGGTTGAACAGGAAGTTACCGCCGCCGATGTTGCTTAGGTTGGCGTCGATTGTGGTGATCGATTGCCCCAACGCCGTCAGCTGATTGCCCTGAGCGGTCACGGCGTTGCTCAGTGACTGCACCGTCGAGGCGCTGGCCTTGGTCGCCAGACCCGCAGTTGGGCTGTTGACGCTATTCTCCAGCGCCGTAATCGCCGTGCCTTGACTGGTGATTTTGCCCTCAGCGGTGGTTACGCGGGTACTCAGGCCGCTGACAGCCGACGCGTCCGCCTTGCCGCTCAATGTGGTAGTCAGGTTCGTAATCTGCTGGGCCTGAGCGGTGATGCTGCCCTCTGCAGTAGTCACACGACCACTCAGTGCCGTGGTGGCCTGAGCGTTGGCCACAACATCAGCCCCCACAACACCTGTGTTGTCTCGCCAGCCGGTGGCAATGTTGCCGGCCTCCAGTTGCGTGCGGTCCCACTCGACAAATCCCGAAGACGGGTCGCCATTGATACGGAACAACAGGTCGACCGCAACTGTACCGTCCGGTGCCGGCAGCGAGGTACGACTGATCCTCTGCCAGGCATCAGTTACCGTCAGAGCGGTAGGCCCCATGGTCTGGATAGTCTGACCGGCTGCGTTCTTGAACTGGAAGAACACACGGGCCGTCATGCCCGGCGTCCCGCGCACATAACTGGACGCCGTGTAGACCTGACCGGCACCGACACTGGGCAGATAGGACGAATGGATACCCAAATCAATGTAGGTGCCCGAAGGCGCAATGCCCGTAACATCCAGGCGCTGGGCCAACCCCTTGGGGTCCAGCGATGAGGTGACCTGAGTAGCTGCAGCGGTAGTCCCGGCAGGGATGCCAAGCCTCCAGCCAAGCCCCAAACCAGCGAAGTCAGTGCGGACCTTTTCGAAAGAAGGGTTGAAAATCAGGTTCTCGCTGCCGGCATTCGACAGGTTCACGTCAATATTCGTCACCGACTCGCCCAGCGCCGTCAGGGCGTTGCCCTGCGCAGTGACCGTGTTGCTAAGCGCCTGAACCGTTGACGCACTGGCTTTTGTGGCCAGTCCGGCAGTAGAACTGTTGACGCTGTTCTCAAGATTGGTGATTGCCGAACCCTGAGACGTGTTGACGCCCTCAGCCGCCGTGACCCGCGTCGTCAGCGATTGAAGCGCCGAAGCGTCCGCTTTCCCGCCGACTGTGGTTTGCAGGTTCGTGATCGCCTGCGCCTGACTGGTGATCGCCGCGTCCTGGCTGTTGTTCTTGCCTTCGGAGGTCGTCACGCGGGTGGTCAGCGATTGCAGGGCCGACGAATCCGCCTTACCGGCCACCGCGCTTTGCAGGCCGGTGATCTGCTGGGCCTGGCTGGTGGTGGTCCCCTCTAGGTTGGTGACTTTGGTTTCAACCGTCTGCACGCGGGTGGCCAGCGCGCCGACGCCGGCAGCGGCCTGGCCGACATTGAGCCAGTAAGTAGCATTGGGCGGCGGCGTGTTCGCCGGCACATTCTGGACCGCCTGATAAATAATCTTGTCGCCGCCCAGTACGCTCTGCCCAGCGCTGTACGTGCTGGCCGCCTTGTACGGCAGTGAACCTGCCAGGGCATTGACCGCATCGATCTGCGGCTGCAGGTCAGTGCGTACCTTGGCGACCGCTGCACCAACAGACGTTACCTGACCCTGCAGGTCGCTTTTCACGGACGTGAGCGTGTTGTTAACCCCAGTAATCTGACTCTGCAACTCACTCTTGGTGGACGAGATACTGCTGTTGATTGCAGTGACCTGGCCGGCTAGTTCGCTGCGTACCTTGCCCACGTCTTTTACTTGATCTGCCAGATCCTTACGCACGCCTTCAACGGTGGTGTTGACGTCATCGATCTGGCCGCCCAGTTCGGTTTTGGCCTCCTCGATCCGGTCATTCACCGACCCAGGACCAGTGCCGGTGATCAGATCGATATCCGACAGCAGCTCCTCACCCAGGGCGGATTTGACGAACTCCTCAGTGATCAACTCAAGATATTCACCTGCGTCTGCGCTGGCCTGCCCCATGACCCAATCGTTCCATGGGCCGGCATTGCCGGTGCGGTCGATCAGTCGACCCCGGAAAAACACGGTGACACCGGCAGCCAGGCCGCTCAGGGTGTAGGTGTTGGTCGGGTAGGCCAGCAGGCCCAAGGTTGAGGCATTGCTGCCGTCAACACTTTCGGCGCGCTGAATCTCGGTGTAACCGGCGTCCTCGGCACCGGCCGGAAACGCCCAGTCCAACGTGATTTTCCACGGCCCCGGCGTCGCGGTCAGGCTGGCCAGTGCCGGCGGCTCACCCGTCTTGCCAGCCAGGTCAGTTGGATTGGAGTAAGCCCACAGCGAAGCGTTACCCGTAACGCCAACGGCAGACACCCGGGCGGTGTAGGTGCCCGAGTAAATGCCCTGCACTTCAATGGCCGTCGTGTACGTCACGCCGGCATAGACCCAGTCGCCCGAATTGCGCCGCCACCAGACGTTGTAGCTCTGAGCGCCCTGGGCGGCCTCCCAGGTGATGCGCATTGTGGCAACGTTGATACCCTGCCTGACGCTGTCGAAGGTCGACAGCGCCACATTGGCGGGCATGGCCTGCGCCGCGTTGGGCAGCGTACTGGTCGGCGGTATGACGATCTGCGCGCCCGAATCAATGGCCGCAAATTTGCTCGCGTTGTGCTGCACCGCAACAATGTCGTACTGCAGCTTGTCGTCTCCGAACGACTCGGTAACGCTCAGGATCCGGTAGGTCTCGGCCACCACTTCGGCGGTCTCGACGGTGTAAACCGAATCGACGACAGGCGCCGCGCTAAAGTCCTCGGTAACGTTAATCAACCGGCCTGCGACTGAGGCAATAACCCGGGTCTGAGCCACACCGTTGGGCTGGATGATGACCAGCGTATCGCCGGCCGCCACGGTCAGATCGTCGTCGACGGTCACGCTGTCGAGCGTGGACGCCCGCACGCGGCCGCCAATCGGCTTGCCAACGTAGTTCTGGTCAGCGACCCGGACAATCTGTCCAGGGCGTGCCATGACGCCATCAAGACCCACACTGAACTGGACCGTGCCGGTCTCCAGGTGGTTGGTCATCAGCGTATAGAGCCCCAGGCGCTGCGCCTGGCCCTGCGACACGCAACCGAACGCGGTCAGCTCGGTTTCGCGGATCCCGTAACGGCGAATAGCGTCCGGGAACGGCACGTACTCGACCCGCTGGGCGCCGAAGTTCTCGCGGTCCGTCCAAGACACTTTGCACACGCTGAATCGGGTCGAACCGCTGGAACCCGGACGGTTGAACAGGCCATCGATCACGTTGGCGTTGGTGTAGGTGTACACAGGGTCGCTGGGCATGTCCGCCGAACACACAACCTCACTACCGGCGTAATAGCTCATGCCGCGAAAGATGCTGGCCAGATCCTGCAGGACCTGCAACCCATTGGCCCGCGCCTGCAGATAGAGGTTGCAGGTAAAGCGCGGCTCCTTGCCGCCCTTGCCGTCATCGACCATCTGGTCGCTGTATTGGGCGATTTGATAGAGCGCCCATTTGTCGACCTGCGAAGGCGAGATATAACGCCCAAAGCCATAGCGGTCGTTCAGCACCAGGTCGCGGTAGATCCACGCCGGGTTATCGGTCCAGGCCAGCTTGAATGTGCCGTCCCATGTCCCGCTGTAACTGCGCGTAGCTACATCGTAGTTGCTCGGCACCTGAACAATGCGCAGCTTGACCCGGTAGGCACGCTCTGGCGTCGACGAGAACTGGCTGGCATCGAGTTTTAGACCGGCCAGTGCGGTATACGGATACTGCAGCTTGGCGTCGATGATCTCGGTGTAACTGACCACCGATGTGGTGTCGCCAATCTTCGCCTCTGCAGAATCAGGCGTCGTACGGCGAACGCGCAGGCTCCAGCCTTGCTCTGCCTTCGGCAGGTCGATGCGGTGCGAGCGCTGATAGCCGCTGGTGGTCTTGCCGGTAAACGCGCTGTCGACCACCACCTTATAGTCGCTGCCATCGGTGGCCAGCTCGACCACGTAAGCGACGGTGTAACCGTGGGTGTCGCCGTCTTCGTTCTGCTCGAACAGCGACGAAGCCCCCAGGCGCACACGCACGGCGGACAACTCCAGGTTGCTAAAGGCCTGTGTCCACGCCTGAGCCGCTTTCAGCTCGATACCCACCCCATGCTCGCTCTCGACCGCCGGAAAGCCGCTGATGTGCTCCTGATCGTGCTCGCCGGTGCGCTGCTCCCACGTCACGCCGGTAAAGTTGTAGGAGCCGTCCGCGTTCTGCAGCGGGGTCTGGTCCAGATAGATGGACTGCGCGCCGTTCACCAGGCCGACAATCGGGCCTTCGCTGATTGCGTCTAGGATGTTCGCGTAACTGGTGTTGATCAGGCTGTCTGGGCTTTCTACAGGCGAATGGGCGCTTTCGCTGCCCTTGGAGCCGCGAATGGTCAGGTCGGTCATGAATGCCTCGTTATTGCTGGTCTTCGGCGTAGATGCCCAGAGAGAGCTGTGCAGAGCCTGTGATCATTTCCCCGTAACCCAGCGGCATGCAGACGCCCTGGGTGACAGTGTTTTTGATGCCGGAAAAGTTGTAGCTGGGCTTGTTGTCGGCAGATTCGGAACTGTCGATGCCGGTCTGGGTGCCGGCGACCATTTGCGCCACGCCACCCAGGGCAAGGGAAATACCGATGCTGCCGGCAATGACCCAGCCGCTACCGGCAGCGGCGCCGCCAAACAGCCCCGCACCGCCTGCAGCAAGACCGCCGGTGAAGTAGCTGGCCACCACGATCAGGGCAATGCCCAGCACGGTCTGCAGGCCGCCACTTTTCTTGCTGCCCTGCACCACAGGCGCAATGCGTATGTCGTTGTGGCTGGGCGGGTCGCACAGCTCGGACTGGCCGAGGTTGCGACGGCCATAAAACACCGTGAAGGCCAGCCCCTGCGCCTTGGAGTCGGCCAGAAACTGGTTGAATCCTTCATGCAACACGCCCAGGGCGCGTACCGCCTCGGCCGCCGAGTTGACGGCCAGTCGGTGCACACGCCCGAAACGGGTGCCGAGCTTTCCGTAAAGGCGCACGGTGCGCAGCCGGTCAGCCATGCGGCGAATCCTTGTGACGAAGGTAGAACTGCGCCGACTCACGCCAGAACGCGCCGAACAGATCGCGCTTGGCTTCACGGCCGTACAGGTGGTGCAGGATCGCCCCGGGCACGGGGTGGTGGTCCGGCTCGGTAGTCAACTTGCCGTCAGCCAGGTACACGCCGGCATGGTTCACCACGGGCGAGCGAACCTGCATCAGGATCACATCGCCTTGGCGCAGATCGGCAGGATCCACCGGCGAGAATCCAGCCCCGGCGAACTGGCGGGCATAGAGGTCTTGCCCCTTGTCCCACCAGCCGTCCTCGCGCTCGTAGTCGGGCAGCTCAATGCCCAGCTCGCGGCGGTAGTAGTCGCGCACCAGGGTGTAGCAGTCGAGCACGCCGTGATGAAACGGCCGACCCACCAACGGCGCTTGATAGCCGGTCGGCACATGCACCAGGTGACCCACCGGCTCGCCTTGGCGCACCTCGACAATCAGCCAGGGCAAGGCCGTCGCTTCCATGGAAACCCGATCAGCCTGGCTCAGGCGGGCCGACTGCCCAGGGTGACTGTGAACGATGGCCACAATCTGGCCCACATCCTCGGCATCGGCCCAGGCCTCGGGTCCGATGCGAAAATCGTTCGCCGGATCCGGCGCGGTGTTCGGCGCCGGCACGTAGCGGTTCGCCCGTCCGCTGCGCACGATGAACCCGCAGGATTCATGGGGCAGCCGGGCGCGTGCGTCAGCGTAGATCGCTGACACCGTGTCTTTGGAAAGCTTCATTAGGCACCTTGAGCGGATAAAAACAGTAAGCGAGTGACCGAAGCTGTAGTAGCTTTCTGGCGCAACGAAGCGCCTCGGTCTGTTGCCGGCGCAATGACCATATGGGAGTTCTTTTGACTGAGTACGCACTGCCACAACACTTGAAGTACGTCACCATCAAATTCATGGATGATCAGGGAGTCGTGCGAGATCGTCGCCCGGGGCGACCTGTTGTCCAGGTGGTGTTGAGGTACGAGCCTAACCATCCGCAGTCATTTGCACCGATAGGCTACACCACGGTTTATGCCTTGCTGGATACGGGTGCCGATTGCAACTACGGAACAGTAGAAGCCATTACGGCGGCTCAGTGCCTGCAGATTGGAACGTCAACGACCCATGGCGGTACAGCCTCAATTGAAAGCACACAACACAGATGCCATCTGTACTTTCCAGAGGCAGCCGTGCAGATTGAAACGGATATATTTTCTGCCCCATTGCGTAACAGCACCGCCACAGAGCATCTAGTCATCGGGATGCTCACAATTGAGTGTGGCGTGCTCCTGATGGACTTCAAGAAAGATATTTATCGCCTTTACTTGGGCTAGTGACTCGCGCAGACGTGATCGTTTTGAAGGCGTGATCACCGGGCGTTATCGACACACCTTCGGCACCCGGGTTGATCCGCGTTTCAAGCAGGGATAGATGAGCTGGGTCAATAATCTTGGCCTTAGTAAGGGTCAAGGCCCGTATCAAAGCTTCGCTAATATAGAGTCGGCCATCACTTCCGGACAAAAAAGGACGGGCAACAGGCGACTGTATTGCTGGTTTGTTGTTCATACGTGCTCCTGCGGCCACGCCGCTCATTGATTAATAACCTGCAGTCGGGAACGAGCCGTAACGCAGTGGGTTGTGTTCGCCGTTGCGCAGCTTGCAAGCCGTCAACGTGCCCGAGCACGAATCCTTGCCCGGGTCGTCGGTGGGAACATTCTTGTCAGTGAAATAGGCCGATCCGGTGTATCCGCAGTACGCGCCCCGGTAACCGCCGATCACCAGCCACTGACAGCAGTTCGCAATCACTTGGCGTCCCGGCAACTGCCGGTCGACCGCGATCAACGGCGACTTGAGAACGAACGACACCAGCGACGGATTG
Organism: Pseudomonas sp. HP_08; assembly: GCF_055284095.1. Lineage (NCBI taxonomy): Bacteria > Pseudomonadati > Pseudomonadota > Gammaproteobacteria > Pseudomonadales > Pseudomonadaceae > Pseudomonas > Pseudomonas sp. HP_08. Next base: position 451,185 of record NZ_JBTOQC010000001.1, read on the forward strand.
GCCGAGTCCTTCTGATCGATGGTGTACACATCGTTCGTGAAGTGCTCGGCCGGGTCAGCCTCGGCGTTGCCGCCCGGGAAGTTCACCGCGTCCAGGTAGCGGCCCAAAGTGCGCCGGCGGATCACCTTCGCGTCGACCAGGTCCTGATACGTCATGCACAACGCCGTGATGAACCCGGTGACGTTGCCCACCGTTAGCGCTGGGTTGTTCTGCTGCCCCTCGCCGGTCATGCCCATGCCCGTCACCTGAATGGGCCAGGGCGAATAGGCCTCGCCTTGCCAGGTGATCGGGCCGATCTGCGTGTAACCGTGGAACAGGTAGCGGTCGCCGCCGATGCCCGTCAGGTCCAGCTCGAACAGCTCGACATACTGGCCCGGCGTGAGCCGCTGAACGTCCGCATAAATAATCTCGGCCATCAGGCAACCCCGAAATATTGATCAAAGGTGCAGGCAAGCGTGTAAAGCTCGCCACCCAGCGGGGTGAGGGTCCAGGACCCACAGGTAAACAACGCCTCTTCGCCCAGCGGCGGCGTCCACTTGAACGGGATAAAGCCCTTGTGCGCACGCAGAAAGGCCAGGATCGGCTGCACTTCGTCGTCGCTCTCGCGAAAGCTCAGCGGCCAGCTCTGGACCTCGTTGTTGATGCCGTCGCCGGCCACCTGCTTGTAACCGTTGCCGAACTGGGCCGACCGGACCCGGAATGTCCCGGTGCCGGTCGGCTCGATCAGCGGATCCCATGTAAACGTTTCCGCCATTACCCCCTCCCCATAATTGCCTTGCGGATGTTGCCTTGCGGGGCCAGAGACCGCGCCTCAAGCTGCTTGTACTTCGTTTCAACGAAGCGACCGATTTCCTCCCCAAAGGCCTGCAGTCCGCTGTTGTCGCTGCTGACTTGCGTGTTTCCGTTGCCGTTGATGGTGATCTCGACTTTGACCCCGCCAGAGGCCCCCACACCTACACCGGCCGTTTGGGCTTCGGTGGTCGCTGCCGCAGCGGCCGCAGACTGGCCGACATAGCCGCCATTGGCGTAACCCTTGCCGGTGGCGTTCAAGCGCTCCAGGTAATCGCGCATGCCGGGCTGGCCCACGACTTCGCGGCGCAGGACAAACTCACCTCCATGCACCACACCCGCCTCGTCGTACTTGCCGCCGTAGCCGGTAAAACCACCGTCCGAGAATTGCGGCGGGGTGTATGTCATACCGGCAGAGGACGAGCCCAGGCTGTAATCCATGCCTGAACTGGCCGTGGTGCCCGCCGACACACCGCCGGCAAGACCGCTGGCCCCGGCGCTCAGGAAACTGCCGAACACGCTGGAATACACGCTGCTGGCTGCTGCCTGCAGGGCCATCTGAGCCAGCATCTTGGCGAAGCTGACCGCCACGTCACCAAAGGTCACGTCCGCGCCAAAGGCCCACTCGACCGCCGCGTTGGTCAGCCCATCGAACAGACTGGTAAAGGCGCTCTCCATCTGGCCGGCGACGTCCTTGGCTTTGTCGGCATAGTTCTGCCAGGCGTTGCTGATACCGGCGCCCCAGTCGGCCTGCGCCGCGTCGACCGCCTTGTAATAGCGGCCTTGCAGATCCTGCCGCTGAGCCAGCGCATCACTGAGCAGCTTGGTTTCCTTGTCGAACAGGTCTTGGCTGATATCGCCGCTGTTGCGCTGCAACACCAGCTCACGCTGCTGCCGATTAAAGTCCTGCTCGATCTGCAGGCGCTCTTGCAAACGCTCGCGGTACTTGTCGCCCATGCCGGCGCCGGCCAGTTCCTGCTCGTAACCGAATTTGACGGTCTGATAGTCCTCGTTGAGGCTGGACCTGAACGCGGCCAGCTTCTTGGCGTCTTCCTCGGCCTGCTTGATCGCCTTCAAGCTGTCCAGCTCGGCAGCCAGCCCTTTCAGACGTTTTTGCTGCTGGGCGTTGACCCCCTCCAGCTTGCCGCTGGACACCTCAAAGGCCAGTTTCTCGACCTCGGTGGCGTTCTTGCGCTTGTCGGTCGTGGTGTTGATCAGTTCGATCTGCCGCTGATACCCCTCTTCCATCTCCTCAAAACGCTTGCTGAGCGCTTTTTCGTCCTTGGCCGAGGCCTTCGACGCCTTGATGGCCGTATTGGCCTTGTCGATGGCTGCAGCGGCTGCCAGTGCCTTCTTTTCATCGTCCGGCGTGAATTTGAGCGAGCCGGCGGCGATCTGTGCGCGCAGCTTTTCAACTTCGGTCAGTTTCCCTGCCACGACAGCCTGTTTCTCAAGGTTCTTGAGATAGGTGTCACCGTCCTTGCTCGATGCCAGACGTACGCTGGCCAGCTCCTTTTGTACGCTGGTGATCGACAGCTTGAGCGACTCGATATTTTCCTTGGTATCGGCCAGCGGCGTGTCCATCGGCACGTCCGATTTACTGTCGACACCTTTCTGGAAACGCTCCTGCAGTTCCTGCGCCGTTTTGAGGTCCGCCTGTAGCGATTTCAGCCGCGTCTGCAGTTGCTCATAGCTCTGGGTGCTGATGTCCTCGGGCAGCATTGCGCGGGACGCTTTGCGGATCCGTGTCGACGCATCCTCAAAAGCCGACGCCGCCGTATTCGCGCCCGTTTCGGCCTTGCTCCCAAAGTCGATGAACGAATAGGCCAGCACACCCAAGGTCAGAATGATGCCTGGCCAGCCGGCGGCCATGCGCAGGATCCAAGCGCCTGCCGTTTTGAGGGTCTGCAGCCCTGCGCCCAGCGCGGTACTGGCCGCAAACCATGACCCCATCGCCGCAGTAGATGCGATCTGCGCCCCAGTGGCAGTAGTAGTGGCCACAGCCAGCGCCTCAGTCAGCAAGGTTCGTTGAGCAATCAGCGCGTTAGCTTCGGCCTGGCCGGCCACGGTGACGCTGGCCAGCTTCGCTTCTTCGATAATCAGCTTTTCTGCCAGCGCAATCTGCTCAAGGCGTAACGCGTTGGTGCGGGCCATGGACTGTTGCAAGGCCGTCTCACTGATCTGTCGTCGTGCCCACTGCTCCTCCTGGATCAGTTCAGCCGCAATCGACTCCTGCCGCACCCTCAAGCGCGCCACTTCGGCAGCCTGGAACTGGGCAGCCGCCGTGCTGCGCGCTAAAGACGCCGTGACAGCCGCTCGGGCGGCCTCCACATCAGCCAGCGTACCAATCTTGACCATTTCCGCACGGCGCACTTCGCTCGTCGCCGCCAGGGAGTTCTGGTAGGTCTGCTCCTGGGTGGCTTTGATGTCCAGGTACTTGGCCGCTGCCGAATTGATGAACCCGGCAGCAACCCGGGCAAGGGCCACATACAGCCCGACCTCCAAGATGTCGATCATCGCCCGGATGTCGAGCGAGTCCATGGCCGTGCCCAGATCGAGCATGGCCTGAACGGTGTTTTTCGTCAGATTCAGGGTTTCATCCAGAGAACCAAAAATCTTGCTGGCACTGTTTTCGATGACCGTCCAGCCACCCGACAGGGTGGTTTGCGAACGGGCAAAGGCGTCGTCAATCGCCTGGGTCTGGCTGAGAATGGCGTTGAATACCTCTTTCGAGGTCAATTTTCCCTCGGCCCCCATGGCCCGCAGCGACTCTTTGGCAATGCCCATGCCGTCCGCAATCGCCGTGGCAAGGCCCGGGGCCTGCTCAAGCACAGAGTTCAGTTCCTGGCCGCGCAACACACCCGAGGCGAAGGCCTGCCCGAGCTGCACCAGAGCGCCCTGTGCTGCCTCGGCGGATACGCCGCTGGCCGACATGGATTTACTGATGTTCTGCGTGACCTGCGCGACCTTCTCCTGAGTCGCGCCCAGTTGCCCCGAGTTGGAGGCAATGCGTTGATACAGCTCGGCAGTCGCATCGAGCCCGGACTGCGAATTCTGCGCAATCTGGAATACCGATTTTGACTGCGTTTCAAATTCTGCGTAGGTCGCGGAGACCTGTTTGACCCGGTTCTGAACACCGATCCAGGTCTGTGACAGATCGACCGCTTTTTCAATGCTCAGGTATGCCGTTACCCCGGCGGCGATACCCTTCAACGATGAAACGACATTCTGCGACGTGCTCTGCACCTGCCGTTCAACCTGCGTCATGCTGCGCTGTGTGACCCGCGCAGCCTGATCCATGCTCTGCTGAAACCCGCCGATCCGTGCAATCAGATCCAGCGTCAGCGTGCCAAGAGACCTGCTCGCCATACGTTTCTCCCAGGCGAAAAAAAACCCGCCAAAGCAGGCTTTCTGTTCATTTCACGTCAGGCGATCGGGCATTACACCCAGGCGCTTTTCGCTTGCTCCAAGGTCAACGCAGGCCGAGGTCTGGACGGCATAAAGTCAGCCAGTTCGGCTTTACCCCCGGCGCCACGATTGACCTGAAACGCGATCATGGCTAAAGACCACTCATTGCGGCCCATCGGGTTCAAACACCCATGCTTCTCCCGATAGGTGATCCAGTCGAGAACCTCGGCATAGGTCAATGTGGCTTTGGCTTCGGCAATCGTGCGACCGCCTATGCCGTTGAGGACGAGTTCGTGCCAGAACTCTTCCGCCGGGGTAATTTCTTTGCCGGCGGGTTATTCACCGAGTTGACCGCATCGAGCAAAGCCACACCCAAACCGGGGTGCAGGTTCTTGGCATCTTCCACCGGCAATGCCTCGGTGCCGTCCTTGCCCAGCATGACACTGGCCGCCAGGTAGCGAGCATTCCCGGATGCATCGGTGTCGTTGCCGGCGTGCATGGTGGCCATGACATCGAAGGTATGCCGGCGGATCCAGACGTCGAATTTGACGACTTCGGGTTTGTCTGGAGTAGCACCGGGGCGCTTCCATTCGATTTTCTTCTTTACCAGCGGCACGGTGATGACGCCGCCGCTGTCTTTGAGTTGCTGCAGATTCATGCTGACCCCTTAGGTGGTTTTGTAGATCCACTGGCCTTTGCCAGAACGCTGGATGCTCAGCGCCGTGGTGATGTTGGCATTCGCCGCGTGTTCAAACGGGAAGTCCGCGACATAGCCGGCAAACTTGAACCAGGTGCGCGAGGTGGGCAGGACAAAATCAGTGCCGTCCTCATTGGCGGTCGGCGGCGCCGTCGACTCCCCATCTTCATCGACAGGCCCGTCCGGCCAACCGATGACGAACTTGGTCTGGATGTTGGTATCGTCCTCGTACAGCTCGTACAGGATCTGGTGACTGCGATTGGCCGAGTCGGCCAGCACCGTTGCCGACGCCGAGCCCGGCGTGCGCAGGCCTTTTTTCGAGGTTTTTTCGCCCCGGGTTTTCAGGGTGGTGGTGTCGACCTGTTCAGCCGGGGAACCGCCAGGGTTGAACGTGGTGACATCGTCGATTTCTACGACACTGCGCTTCGCCGCATTGGCGGTCGCTTTCACCAGCATGTAAATCTGAGTGCCTTGGGCTAAAACAGACATGTTTTCTCCGAATTTCGGGCAAAAGAAAGCCCGCGCTTGGCGGGCTGGTGAGTTCAACGGCGGACTATCCAGTCCACGTCAAAACTGCGGTGAAAATCGCGCGTGACAGGGTCACGGTCAGTGCCTCCCCATCGCACGATGTTGGCTCGCAGCTCGATGGCATCGCGTAATGCCTCGGCCACAACCCGCGCCGTGGCGCCCGTGCCGGCGTACACGTCGACCTGCAGGGTGAAACCATCGCTTTTGGGCCGGCCATGCAGGACATTCTCGGGCGCCCCCGTAATCTGCCTCCAGACCACATAGGGCTTGGCCACACCGTCCGGCGCTTCGCCGTACGAGTACAGCCGACAGTTGACGCCACTGCCCAGCAGCGCGGCGACGGCAGGGCTTGCTGAGCAAGCGGCGAATATCGGCGCATCCATCACGACGACTCCCGCAGTGCTGCGTCAATTTCCTGAGTGAACACCTTGATAAAGCGCTCCGTTACGGTAACGACGTTGGTTGAAAAAGCAGGCCGCATGAACGGCGCGCCGTGGGTGTTTTGGGTGCCAAACTCGATGTAGCGCCAGTGCCGGGTGTCGCCACCCGGGTTGCCGCTGGCATCCTTGCTGTGCTGGTTGGAACTGGCCCCGCCGCGCACACCCACACGCATGACTACGCCACCTTCGCGCAGGCCGCGCCGGGCCGATTCTTGCGTCACGATGTTTTTAAAGACCTTTTCCGCCGTGGCCGGGTCATCGAGCAGCCGGGCGCGGGCCTTTGCATCATCACGCACGATACTCATGGCCTGCCGGGCGGCCTTGCGCAGCCCTTTGCGCCGCAGCTTCGGCGCCAAGGTCTGCATCCGGTCCAGAGCACGCCCCATGCCCCGCAGACGACTGGTGATGCCATCAGCCATTTTTAACCCCCTTGGAGACCAGAATGGTCAGGTAGTCGCGGCCCGACTCGGCATCCTCAAGCGGCGGGCCTTCAATGCTGTAAATCTCGTTGCGGTACACGATGCGCATGGTCGGCAGCACGCCGGTACGGTAACGAATGACAATACGTGCGGTGACCTCGGACTGGGCACCATGAGCGGCGATCATTTCGCGGCTCGACAACGGCGAAACCCGCGCCCAGACCTTCTGCGCGAAGGGCACCCAAGCCGGCTCGCCAAACTCGCCGGTGTCAGGGTCTCGGGATTTAGTCATGTGCTGGATTTCGATCAGGTGCCGCAGTTGACCGGCCCTCACACATGCGCCCAGCGGTGCGGCTTCCAGAGCGCGCTGGTGGCCATGGGCAGCTCAGTCACGCTGCCGGCGGCCGGCGTGGATTCGCGGTTTGCGTACCAGTGCCCGATCAGCATCAGCGCACCCTGCTCGATGGCCTTGGTGATCACCAGGGCATTGCCGACCGGATCCGGCAGCGGCTCGCCGGCCGCCACCAGCGTGCGGTTGGTTTCCAGCTCGAAGGTGCTGAATGCCGCGTCCATGTAGCCTTGGATCAAGGTGTCTTCATCGTCATGATCGACCCGCAAATGCAGCTTCACGCGGGCCAGATCAATCATTGCTCGGCACCAGGGCTTGCAGGGCCTCTTTGTTGGCCGAGGCCGGGAACTCGATCCCCTTGGCCGCTAACCATTCCTTGAGCTTGGCCACGGTCATCTTGAGCGGGTCGGTTTCTGCCTCGGCCGCCTTGATGGCCAGGTCGATTTCGTCCTGAGAACTTTTCGGCTCATAGCCCTCTGGCGGGTAGTTCGCGGCCGGGTAGCCCGCATCGATCCATTCGGCAATGGTGGGACCGTCCAGACGCAGGCCAGCGGCCGACAGCACCTCAAGGTAGGTGGCCACGTCCAGGTGCTCAACCGCCACCAGGGCGCAGCGCGCCGTAACCTCTTGCTCACCGACCGGAATTTCGACGACCTCGTTGCCGTTTACTGCAAATTTGAACGGTGTGGTTACCAAAATCTTTTGCATAAGAACCTCCATGCAAAGGGCGCCCGAAGGCGCCCGCTCGATCAGGCCGCGCTCAGGGTCAGGATCTTGGTCGCCTGGGAGTCGACGAGCATGCCGCCGACGCGCTTGGTGGTGTAGAAGCTCACATGCGGCTTGCTGGTGTACGGATCGCGCAGGATGCGGGTACCGAGGCGGTCGACGATGGTGTAGGTGCGCTTGTAATCGCCAAACGCGATGGCGTTGGCATCAGCGGCCACATCCGGCATGTCTTCGTTTTCGACGATGCCATAACCCAGAATGCTCGAACCCTGCCCGGCCTCCAGGCCTGGACGCCACAGGTAGTTGCCGTCCTCGTCCTTGAGCTTGCGGATATAAGCAACGGTCAGGTTACCCATCATCCAACGGGCATTCTTGCGATAGCCCGCCTTGAGCGCGTGCACCACATCAATGAGGTTATCAGCGGTGATTTTGCCGGCGACGCCGCTGAGCAGCTTTTGCAGCTTGCCGAATGCCCGGACCTTGTCGTGCTCCAGGGTCATTTCATAGGCCAGCAAGCCCTTGGGTTTGCCGACGCCGTTGCCACTGGTAAAGGCGCTGCCTTCACGCTCGGAGAACTCCATGGCGACTTCGCCATTAATCCAGGCCTCGGCATCAAAAAAGATGTCATCCAGGCTCGTTTGCGAGGCTTTCGGGTTGGCGTACAGCTCTCCCATGAAGGCTTTGATGTTCGCCAGTTTCGGCGTGCCGGTTTCAGGGCGTTCATCCAGTTCACCCACCCAGCCAGAGCCCGTGCCGCCCAGGTTGACCAGGCGCTGGTACTCAGGCGTACCGACGGTCATCTGGTTGCACACTTCACGCATGGGCGAACTGTCGCGCAGCAGCTCCAGCACGCTGCGATCCAGTTCCTCAGGCACGGCATACCCGCCGTCAGCTTCGTTACCCACCTGCAGCGCTTTGGCCTGCAGATCGCCCAGGCCGGTGTCGATGCCCTTGCGAACAAACTGCATGAAGGCCGTTTTATGCTCGGTCGCAGCCTTGGTGCCGGTGCCGTTTGGGCGTTTCAGGCCGGCCAGTTCTTTTTCAAGCGCCGATTTCAGCTCGTCCAGCTCGCCCAGCTTTTCGTTGAGCGTGTCGACCTGGCCGGACAGCTTGCCCTTCTCGGCTTCCAGGCCTTCGATACGCTTGTTGTTCTTTTCCTTGAACTCGTCGAACTGCTTGCCCAAAGCCTCGGCAACTTCTTCGATATCTTTCTTATCAACAGCCATGGAGGCTCCTTACTGAATACGGTCTAAAAGGGATTTCAGAGATTTGAAAGCGCTGTCTGCACCCGCCTCTCGCGGTGAAACTGCGCTGTAGCCTTTGGCCATGAAGGCCTTGGCCTGTGAGCCGGAAAACCCTACCTCGCGCAGGGCTCGCTCCACCTTGCTGGGCGGCGGCGTTTCGCCCCGGGCCAGCAGGGTTTTCACATCGGTGATACGGGCCTCATCGTTGGCCGGGAACGTCACCAGGGAGACTTCCCACAGGTCGATGGCCTTGAGGATCCAGACGCCTTTTTCCTTGTCGTACTCGTAGTCATCAAGCATGTAGCCGATAGACATGCCGCTCAGACTGCCGGCCTTCATGTGCGCATGCGCACGCTTGGCCAGCGGGTCGTCGACGATCAAAAGTCGGCCCTTCACATACAGGCCGGTGTCGTCCTCGCGCATTTCGGTGTAAACGCCAATGGGCTCGCTCATGTTGTGCTGCCACAGCATCGCCGGCAGCCGGCTCTTTTCTTTCCAGCGGGCCAGTGAGGCCTCGAACGCGCCGCGCACAACAACGTCGCCGTAACTGTCTTCGACGCCGAACACCGAGCCGTACCCTTCAAACTCGCCGCTGTCGCTGACCGATTTGATGGTCAGCGCAAGGTCAAGACGCTTTTTTGTCTGCATCGGCAGCCTCTGGTTTGGTGGTCATGTTCATTGGTGTCAGGTAGATATCGCCGCCCTCACGGGGGTTGAGGTCTTCCAGTTCGCGGCAATCGTTCGGGCTCAGAATCCCCCACTGGATGCCCTTGCCGTATGAGGTGTAACGCCCGTTCAGATCACCGCGCATCAGCGCGCCGGCATTGAATTTGGCGTAATGGTTGAGCCGGTCTTTATCGTTGAGCAGACCGACCTGAATGCGGTGCTCGATGCGCGTCAGGTACGGCACCAGGCTGAAATTCACGAAACTCATGCCCAGTTGCTCGACGTTGTTGAGCGTCATTTTTTCCATGTTGGCCACCAAGTGAGGCGGCACACGGAACAGCCCGCAGATTTCGTCCTGCGTCAGGCGTTTGGACTCGATGAACTCGGTGTCCTTGGCATTTAGACTGATCGGTTTCCAGTCCAGGCCCATTTCCAGAATCATGGGTTTGTAGGCATTGGCCGTGCCCATGTGCTCGCCTTGAAACTCGGATTTCAGGCGGTCGAATGCGTCATCGGTCAGCGTTTGCTCGGTGCGTAACACCCCGCTGGTCACCGCACCGTTGGTGAACAGCTTGGCCGCATGAATGGCCATGGCCTGGCCCAAGCCGAGCGCCTGACGGGCATAGGCGATGGGATTCAGGCCGTTGAGACCGTCCAGGGTGAACAGGCGTACATGCCAGATTTCGTCCTGGGTGAGCGTGCGTTGACCATCGGAAAAGGTCACCGCGTATTCGACTGTCCAGTCGTCCTTGAGCTTGGGCTGCACCCGGTCCGGGTTGATCGGCAGCAGCTCCACGACATTGCCCAGCGCCTTGACCTTGTAGGCATAGAAGTTGCCACGCAGGCACAGGCACGCGACCAGCATTTCCCAGAATTCCTGGGAGGTCATATAGCTGTTGGGCGCCATAGTCAGCAGCGGATACAGCCGGTGACCGGTCGCCGGCACACGCTGGTTTCCGGTCTGTTTAAGCAATCGGCAAGGCAGCATGCCAATCGATTCGGCCAGCACCCGTACGCAGTTGAACACCACCAGTTGCTGCAGCGCGCTGGTGGTCGTGACCTGTTGCCCTGCGTGGGTGTCGTAGCCTTGGCCCAGCACCTTGTCCAGCTTCTCGGATGTATCGATGACCTGCGCGCTTCCCTTGGCCCCGAACAATCGGCCAATATTTTTGAGTAGCTTCATCAGAGTTTCCGAATTCCGTGTTTCGCGAGGTGGGCCGAAAGCGAGCTTTCGATTTGAGGATTCATCGCGAGCAGAAACACCGCGTTGAAGGTGGCCATCAGCGGGTCAATCTTGGCCGTGCCGCTGGCCTGCTTGGTGATCAGGAAGGCATTCGCAGACGGAACGCCCTTGGCATTACCACAGGCCCAAGCCATCAGCGCTTGGCCGCAATGCCAAAGCACACGCCCGGCCAACTTGCGCTCAATGGTCTTGATCGCGCCTGTCAGCTTCCAGCCTTGCGAGATACCAATGATCTTTTCTTCGGGAATACCCACACCGGCCAGCGCATCGAGCACGGCGCCGATGCCGGCAGGATCCAGGCCCACTTTATCGAGCAGATCGGCATCGTTGACCCGGGCAACGATCTCGGCCAGTTGATCGACGTCGTCACCGACATTGGCGACGATGGTCAGCTCGCCGGCAGCCTCCAGATCCCGCAACCGCGGGGCCTCGGATTTGCGCAGCTCCAGCACTGACTCGTGTACCCAGGCATGCGCCCAGTGCAACCACTCCCGCGTCTCACGATCCCGGCCCAGCACCGCAAGGCCCAGCAAGTCGTCGAGACCACCGCCGTCGACACCCACGTCGATGACTTCGCAGCGGCGCAGGATTTCGTCCAGGGTGAGCCCCTTGCGCGCTTGCGGCTCCCAGAACATGGCCCCGACCCAGCGGTCGGAGCGCAACGCCAAACCGATTTCGACGTTGAGGTGCTTTGCCAGGAAGCCCCGGAACGACTCTTCCCCCCCGGCCTGCGCCTGGGAGAATCCGCGCTCGATGAATGCCACGTCGACAGACAGCCCCAGGTTGGGATTGGTGACATAGGCGTTTTCAGCGTCACGATGCGCGCCGGCCTCGATCATGTGCGCCGGGAATTCGTACAGCACCGGCAGGAATGACGGGTCAACAATCACGCCGTCGCGCACGTCGCGGGCATACTGCAGTTTTTGCTTGAACACACCGGCCGGCGGATCATCCGACTGAGTGGTCGCATAAATCACGAACCCCTCAGGTCGCGAGGCCAGCCCGCCAGTGGCTTCGCGCAGCATGGCCTCGGCACCGGATCGCTTGCCGAACACCCACAGCTCGTCGATGAATACGCCGATGGCTTTCTTACCCGACACGGTGTCGCTGTCGGCCGCCACCACTTTCAACACCGCACTGGTCACCCGGTGCGTGACCGTGCGGATGTGATCCTGCACCTTGAACAGCGCCTTCAACTCATCGTCGGCGTTGATCATGTCCCGGATCGGCAGATAGCTGTTGTCGGCAATCTCTTTGGTCGGGGCCAGAATCAGGTATTCGCCGGACGGCCTCCAGTTCAGGATCATGGCGGTCACCATGATGCCGGCGGCAATAGTCGATTTACCGTTCTTCTTGCTGATCAACAGCAGGAACTCGGTAATCATCCGCCGGCCCGTGTCCGGGTCATAGGCCCCGAAGATGGCCGCGACAAACTCATTCACCCAGTCCCGAACGGTCTCGCACATCAGCGGGCTGCCCGTTGCGTCCACCATTCGGAGCGACCCGAACACCTCCAGGGCTTCGGCGGCCTGATCGGGATACAGGGGGCCACCAGGTATCAACGTCTCGCGGGCAACGATGCGCCGTTCCCAGTCGATGCACGCCGTCAAGGCTTACCACCAGGTACGGCTTTGAGGTTTGGCGGCGGCCGAGTTCCGAACCGACCATTCGCCACTTTTTCGGCTTTGTCTTTCGCGTCCTCTTTCTTGCCGCCTTCACCTTTGCGCTGGTGAGTGAACGGCATCAGCGCTTTTGCGGCATCGACTCGCAGCTTCGGCTCGGTGTCCGGGTCATTCATGACAGCCATCAGGTAACTTTTCGGGTCACTGTGCAAAAGCGCGGCGAGCAGATTAAAGCCACTCTGCGAGGGACCAGGCGAGGCACTTTCGGGGGCAGGATCCGGGGCCGCGCCTTTAACATCCTTGTTAAAATCCTGAGGCGTGATTTTTTTGCTCAGCTCGGCCAACACATCCGGGTCTTTTGCCAGCCGTGATCCCGCTGCAGAGGCCGTTTTCTCTGAGTATCCTGCCGCAATGGCTGCGGCTTTTTTCGACGCACCGCCCCGCAGAGCGTCAATAAATCGCCGCTTTTTGGGTGTTAAAGCCATTAACAAAAATCCTGAGAGGGAAATAAAATCTGCGCGTGGGATGGTGTGGGGTCTAGGAGCAAAAGAGCCCTATGTTTTACCTCCCCCCTACCCCTCTCAAATGAGAATTATTCTCACATCAAGAAATAACCCACACATTTCAATAAAAAACAACAATTATTTTAAATATTTACCAAATAGTCTTTGGTAACGATTATCAATAACCGGCTTTCTCTTCGGCCTGCTTGACCGAGTCGTGACAGGGTTTGCACAGCGACTGCCAGTTGGATTGCCGCCAGAACAGCTCCTGATCGCCCTGATGAGGAACGATGTGGTCGACCACACTGGCGCCCGTGGTGCGACCAAGGCGGGCGCAGTAGGCGCACAGAGGGTTAAGCAGCAGGTAAGCGGCCCGCGCCTTCTGCCACTTGTAGCCATAGCCGCGCTGCGTGCTGGTCTTGCCTTCACGCCAACTGCCCGAGCTGGCCACCTTGATGCGTGGGCCAGCGGTCTGCTGCACGCGCAGACCAAGCGTTTTCAGCCTGGCCATCAGCGGCCGCCAATGGGCTTGCCGCTCAGAGTGCGCAGAGGCTGCTCAGTCTCAGCGTCCTGCTCATCAGCCAAGCTCTCAATCAGTGCCAACTGATTGCGATTGATCTGTCGGAGCAGATTGGTTTGGCTCACCTTCTCAGCCAGAATCTTCTCCAGGAGCAACTCGACTCGATCACTCATGCCAGCAACAACTGGGTTTGGCGCAGCGCATGCGCTTGCAGCAATGCGACGACATAGCCCTGAGTCATGCCTGAGTTCTTGGCTGTATCAATGGCCGCCGTCAAAGCCTGATCCAGCGCCGCAACGCTGGGGTCGACAACTGGTGCTGCCTGTTCAACCAAAGCCAGTTTTTCTTTGCTCATTGCGAGTCTCCGTAAATAGGAAAGTCCGGCCCTGTAAGTGGCCGAGTGGATCATGCTTCAACTTTGCGCTCAGCCCAACGGCGAGCTATGAGCCGCACCTGGTCGACGCCTAGAACGCCAATGAATCCGGCAATCGCGTAGGACCAGCCGCCGTTTAGGCCGAATTTTTCTGCAGCAATCCCCACCAGAAAAACAAGTGAGGCGCCGAGCGCAGCTTCAAGCAAACGCCGCGGCCAACTCGTTTCCTTTCCTTCCCAACAGATCCGCAGAAAGCTGATGGTGAATGTAAGGACCGCTGCCCCGCCGTGCTCCCGCAGCAGCATGATGAGAGGCGCCCAGAAGGCAGGATCTTTTTCGGGCATGGTCGGCATCTCGGCTCTCCCCATGGGGAGTTGATACGAAAAAGCCCCGGCAAATACCGAGGCTTGAATGGGTGCAGATGGCCTGTACGGCACCGGCCTGTATAGCTACGGCTCCGTCGGGCTTGAGCATCTGCATAAACGAAAAAGCCCAGCGCGATGGCTGGGCTTAATGTGTGGTGTCGCGCTGTATCAGCTGAACACCGTGCTATAAAAACAAAGCTATTCCATATGGACAACTATTTTTTCAGGCAGCATCTCGTACGCACTCAATCGCGCAATCGATCCACGCGACACCGGCCTTGATCAGCTCCCGCGCTTTCATCTCACTGACCTTGTAGTGACGCCCCACCTTCACTGCCGGCCATTTTGACCCGTAGTAGAGCCAGACCATATCGCCCATTTGAGCGTCACGGCGGCATAGCCGTGCAAGCGCACCATCTACCGTCAGTGCCAGCTCATCCGTGATCACGTAAGACCTGGATGCGCTAGGCACCATGTCGCGCATGATTGCCAGTGACGGGGACACATAGCTTGGAACACCCTGCCCATCCATACGCCACCACCCCCATTGTTCAAGCATGTACTCGGTATCGCCGAGTGGGCGGTGCAGCGGCTTGCGAATCATCATGAATCAGTCCCCAGTGTAATTTGTGCCGCCTGCGCCCAGACGGTTGCTGTGTTGGTAATGCCCCTCTGGACCAGTGATCCGAGGCTTATTTAATTTGTTGATCAAAAGCTGTGCAGCCCGCAAGCGCAGGCTTAATTGCGTGACTAGCTCCTCCAATGCCAAGGCCTGGCCATCGTCGGCTCTAACCCAGCCAGAGGCGTTGCAGGCATCGCAAGCAAGCTCGTGGAAAACCCCTTTGGTAACCGCTTTGCCTCGGCAAGCCTGGCACTGCGCAAGTTCAATTTGCTCGACACGCATCGCTGGTCCATGGCGCTTTTTCAGCATTTCGCATCCTCGCCTATGGTTGAGTTCGCAATTGCCTTGCAGCCCGCGTCAGACGCGGTGTGCAGGGCATTACCGGAATCTGCCGATCTATTGCCGGTCAATCCGTGGATTGCGTTAAAACCCTTCGCGTCTAGATGGGCGTGCCATTTCTCCAAAGCATCTCGTTTGCGGGCCATCACATCCGATTGGATGTACACCTTCACGTTGTGGCCCATCGCGTGGTTGATCAGCAGCTCACCGACAAGATGGTCAACGCCCAGGTCTGCCCAGCCGGTCCGGGCAAGCTTGCGCAGATCGTGACTAGTCCACTCGCCCTCGCCCATGGTCCTAAACATGCTGCTGGCCCTGCCCTCGCTCAGCGGTTTGTTGTTGCGAGCCGGGAATAGAAACTGGCCTGAGTATCCATGGCCCTGCTGATAGGCGCGGTACTGAGCCAGCAGCCTGCAGACCTGTTCAGTAAGGGGCAGACGATGCTCAACGCCGGTTTTGGTGTGCTCGGCGGGTATGAACCACTCACGCTCGGCCAGGCTGATGTGCGACCAGCGCGCCTGGCGGGTTTCGCCAATTCGGCTGCCATGACACAGCATCATCAACGCGAGCACACCCGAGGGAGGATGGCTGGCCATGACGGACAGCAGACGCTGTATCAAATCAGCCAGCTGGGTACCGCGCAGGCGTGAGGGCTTGACCGTGACTTTGGCTTTCGAGAAGTCGCTGAAGCGGATGCCAGCTAAAGGATTTTTTGAGATAAGGCCCAGCTTTGCAGCCTGCCGAAAGGCCAGAGCCAGTAGTTGAAACACCAGGCGCACATAGTCGATCGATAGCGTTTCCTGCAGCGGCCACATCAGCTCTCGGTCCAGGAGAGGCTTGTCGATAGCGGCTAATGACAAATGCCCCAGACGTGGCAGCAAGTGGCACTTGATTACCGAGGCTCCAGTGTCCTTGCGCTTGGCCGACAGGCTACGGTCACGGGCCATTCGATCAGCGAACCATTGCAGCAGATCTGACATTGTCGTCCAGCTTGACAACACCGCGTGCTGGCCGCCCTGAAGGCGCAAGCGAATATCCGGCAAGGCTGCTATCACCTGCTTGGTGCTCAAATCGGGATAGCCCCCGATGCGATTCCACCGGCCGTTGACCACCAGGTACCAGGAGGCGCGCTCGCGTGCCTGGCTGAAACGCAGATACAGGCCCCGGTTCTCCAGATCACGCAGATTTCGCATCGATCCAGCCGCTTGCCGGCGGATTTCAGCGTCACTGAGTTTTACTGCTTGGGTCGCGCTCATACGACACCTTGACCTTGGCGAGCCAGAGCGAGGCCAGTCAATCTCGATTGGCGCATAGGCTGCACTCTCCATGAAGATCAACGACGGCATAGGTGGAAGGCCACATGCGCCCACCGTGAGCAATAGCCATCGCTTCGGTGCGGTACAAGGCTATGGGTTGTTCTGGTTGGTCGGACAGGCCCAACAAGTGGCTGCATGGATACAGCGCATAGCGGTACTCAAGCAGTTCAGGAGGCAGCAGCATCATGCTCGAGCACTCCGCCCCGCCCGCAGAGCCGCCAAGGCTTTACGGCCGGTTGTTTCGGTACGAACAGAGACCTTTTCAGGTAACGCTTTAGGCATCGTGCGTAGCGGCTCGCCGCTCAAGATCGCGCGCACAGCCATCGAGTAACTGCGCTCGAAAAGTCTATGAACAGACTCGGCCTGTAGCGACCGAAGGTTGTGAAAGCCCACTTCGGTAGCGGCGTGATAAACCGCTTCATGCGTCCAGACAGCTGTTGCCGCCATGGCTGGATGAGCATTACTCACAGCCTCGAGCATCGCTTGTTGCAATGACGGCAAGCCCAGCATCTCTGGAGTAGGACGGGACATTTCGATGAACTCACCCACGCTAGGCGCGAATGGATTTGTCCGCTTGCGGCACTGCTCGATGCCATGACGAATCTGCTCAATTTTTGTGATGCGTTCGGCCATAAACGCTTTGGTCCAGCTCACCTTCGCGGCCCCCACGGCCTTGTCATCCGGCCAAGCCTGTTTCCAAGCAGGGAAAATGGCCATCAGCTCACGGAACAGTGCGTTGATCACCGCCACAGTGCCGTCGTCAGGTCGGGAATTTGTGGTCGGTACTGGTGGCTCGTTACGCAAGGTTGCCAAGATTTCTCCAGGAGTACGCATCACACACCCTCCATGCGATCAGCCCAAGAGGTATCGTCAAAATCAACTTCGACAGATTGCCCGGCAGTGCCGACCGACCTTGCGCGCTCACGCTGGAACCAAATAACCAGCCTGTGACACCAACCGCCAACCGTTTCAACGGTGTTAGGCCTTGCTGCATAAAATCCTTTGAACTGGCGAATAACGCGCTCAGCAATGTCTTCAGGTTCAATACCGGCAATCTGCGTCTGGGCACTCAGGTGACGGCTATCTGGCTGCCAGTCAGCAAACATGGCAAAACGCTGACGCTCATCGTTGGTTTCGAGGGTTTGCCGCTCTTGCTCGGCAATGACCTCTGAGAGCTCGCGCTGCTGCTGTTCGGTTAATTGATGGTTATATGACGGATTGGGTGCAGCTGCTGCACCCCGTTCGTCCTTTAGCTGCACCCCGTTCTGCTGTGAGCTGCACCCCGTGCGGTTTCCTGCACCCCGTTCGCGGGGTGAAGTTCCCGCACCCCGCTCTAAACGGGGTGCAGCACATGCACCTCGTTTTAGCCTAAGGTCATACACCACTGGCCGCCGATCACGGCGGTCAATGTATGCAGCGGCGATAGCTTGATTACCTTCGACGATGAAGCCAGAGTCACGTAATTCTTCCAGCTTCTGGCGTACAGTTCGTTCAGAGAGGCCAGTGTCATCAGATAGGGTTATGGCAGACGGGAAAGCACCCCGTCCGTCAGCGCCGGCATAGTTGGCCAAGCACAGAAGAACGTGCCGTGCAGATGGATTGGATAGCTCGTCTCGTGAAAGCCCAAGCGCCCAGGTCATTGCTTGTACGCTCACTGCATACTCTCTCGCGTCATATCTGACGACACATAAAAAACTGACGCGTCAGTGCTGGTGGACATCACAGATGGCCTCCTACTGGTTAAAAAAACAGCCAAATCAATACCCTGTTGGCACACAGCTAAAGGGCAGATAATTCAGTTTCCGGCTGCCGAATGGCTAGGCGGCGGATTTCTGGGATGGGAACGGGCGCTGTTCCTTTGCCTGAAAGCTGCCGTCGGGCAGCTCAAGCACCTGGATATCTCTTTTAGCCATTAAGGCTTTGTAAATTGCTGGAGCTGTCACACGAAGAAGTCTTGCGGCTTCGGATTGCCCTTTTTCAGCAACGAACTTGTCTAGGGGGGTTTCTTTCATGGTTTGACCTCGATTGCAGGCAAGACCAATATTAACCATCTGTTAATTTTTAATCAATACCGATGGTTTCTTCTAATTTTTAACCATTGGTATACATTCGCCCGATGACCAAAAAACGAATCTTGCCCCCCGACCTTCAGGCCGAGTGCGCAGCAGCGCATCAGCTGTTTCTGTCCAAGAAAAACGAGCTGAAGCTCAGCCAAAAAAAAATTGCCGATGAGCTGGGGATCACGCCGCCAGGAGTGAATTTGTATTTCAAGGGGATCAACCCGCTGAATGCTAAATTTGCAACCGTGCTTGCGCGCTTGCTCAATGAGCCGGTTTCAGCATTCAGTCCTCGACTAGCGGACGAGATCCGCTCCTTAACTGTTGCTCCTGCTGCAGTTGTCCCTGAAAAGGGATCTGGAGCAGCCGATAAGGTGATGGAGATGATCCGCAAACACGGCGGTAATAATCTTGCCGTTGAGGCTCAGGAGAGGATTGCGGAGGCAGCGCTAGCTGCAGCTGGCGAGGCCCATGGCAAGGTCATCGGGACTGATTCGTCAGCACTGAAAGCCAGATCGGACGAGATCGTCATCCGCCAATACGATATTCGCGCCTCGATGGGCCATGGCCAAGTCCCAAGTGACTACAACGAAGTGATCCGCAACTTGATCATTCATGAGGATATATTGCGCGAGAAAGGCGTCTCGTATAGCTCAAAGCACGCCCTCGCAATGGTTACTGGATGGGGTCAGTCGATGGAAGGGACAATCAATGACAAGGATCCGGTCATCGTGGATCGGGGGGTCAATGAGTTCATCGGGGACGGCATTTACGTCATCACCTGGCACGACTTGCTGTATATCAAGCGCCTACAGGTGCTGGATACGGAAAGGTTCTGGCTGATCTCCGACAACGAGAAGCACAAAGACATTGAGGCACGAATCGAGGACGTGACCATTCACGCTAAGGTGCTTCTTATCTGGAATGCGCGGAAAGCATAGACATAGATAAAGCATTGTTGAAGATTAAGCCCATGAGAATGGACAGACTCTGGAAGAAAGGAATTTGCACACAAGTAGTATGACAAGGAGAGCGACATGGAAAAATCTACAAATGCAGTTTATAGCCCGTGCTTGAGGAGCGGTCAGTACGATTTACTCGCCCTCAAGGAGGTGGAAAGCAACAGGAGGAAATTGATCAGGCCGATAATCTCAGCTAAAGGCAGTAGCCTCAAACTTATTTCAGAGTTTGCTGATCATTGGTCAGGAAGTAGCTTTTGGATCGACTCTTCCCGATTCCCTCAAGACTTGCCTAGCCCTCTCAGTGAAAGCCTGAATAACCCGGATGATAATTTTTCCAACAAGCTAAATGCCTTTCTTCAACTTCAAAAAATCAATGATAGAACTTTACCTGTGATAGGTTTCAGATCAGGAGATCGGCAGCGAAACACAGTTCAATTTGGAATTAAGCTATACAACCACTTTGAAAGCGTCGCAATTAGGATTGAAGGCTCGGGTGAGGTTTTAGAGCGAAATATTTCTACCGCAAGAGCGCTACTTAATGCAATTAGCGACGACGAACTGGCTAGAACTAGTCTCATAATTGATTCATGGAGCATCAGTCAGATGCCTTCATTACAAGAGGGCAGCTCTATTCAAAAGGCGCTACAGCTTCAAGAAGAATATTCGATTTCCAAGATCACAACACTCAGTACTTCGTGGCCAGATGATCGTCCGGACAAAGGATCCAATGCATTGGTAACCAACTACGATCCGGTTTGGCAGGCCATCCTTCATGCAAAACTTAAGCAAGCTGGTGTCGAGTGCATCTACGGAGATTACGCGGCAACTAATCCAATGCGCGACATACTTGACGACTATGATCCAGCCAAGATGGCGCAGCCAATACCTTTTGCTGGATATTATATTGCATGCGCTTGGCACCAGGAGCGAAGGGGCGCCGGCGGGGAAAACGAAAAATACAGAGAAATTGCTGAGATATTTAGAGGTCTTGAAGGGTATCACGGCGATGAATTCTGCTGGGGCACGCGCGCGATAGAGGCTATTGCGCTAGGTAAGCGAGATAAGCCTGGAAATATGGCGTTCTGGAACAAAATACGTATAAATCAACACATATGCGCAATGGCAGAAGATATCGACGGCGGCATTCTTGATATAATAATGACCCCGCAGCCAGACGACGAATATGATGCAGATTTTGATTTAATCTAGGTGGTCTGCCGTGCCTTTAAGCATGCCAGTACATACCCTTTAATCTGATCTACAGCTATATGGCTTGAGACCTTGGCTCTAACTGACGCCTTGGTCTCACGCTTTTTCGATTCAATTCCATGCATGGCACACAAGACATCTAGCTCTTCTCGCCACAACAAACCACTTACATCGTAGCCATTGGTAGAGTTGTTAGATTTGGCTGCACGAAGCATGGCGACGCCACTAAGATCGTCAACCAGCAAGATGCCTACATTTTTGGGAGTAATCTCAAGAGCTTTTTCCAAATGTCGACCATGAGTACACAACCAGGTCTCATCAAAAACTCTAGAATACCCTTCGTGCTGCGCCGGCCACCGCTTCAAGGAGTCGGAGCCTGATTTTATTTCAAAGCCAACAAGCCGCCCATTGGCAAGTGCCAAATCTGCCCGAAAAGAAAGATCGATCACGCTATCCAGACGGCTATTCACAAACCCGAACTCATCTATCATGATGTCAGATGGGTCGTGAGAGAGGTGTTTGCCCACCCACTCCCTAAGCGTTCCTCTGATTTGCAATGGCGTCAGCACAGCGAGTCCTTGTAAAAAAACGGCGAAATTATAGGCCTGTATGACCTTACAGACCATAGCCGACTATCAAAATTCTGTCGTTCAAAACGGCACCTACTCATCAATTGCTCCCAGCTCTTCCACTTCGAGCTGACGATCCTCGTCAGTCGGCCTTTCCCACTCGATCAGCACATCCCCATCATCCTGAAACGTCAGGCTGACACCATACGTGTCTCCCAGCATCATCATTACCTCATTCCAGACCTCGTCAGTATCAGTATTCAGCTGGCGAACAGCAGCTGAGCACCGTTCCTGCGCTCTGGGCGAGTTGATCATTCCCGACACCCGCAAACTCAAGCGCTCTATAGCGCTCAATTCTGGGCGAGGCTGAGGTTCGGGTTTCTTCTGCTTAGCCATTTAAGCCATTGCCACCTCATAGCTGTACATCCATCCAGTCATAAAGGGAGCATACCCCATACTCACACAAAATAAGTTAACCATCGGTATTGACTGAAAGATATACCGATGGTTAACTTACCTTCTCGACGCCAAAAATCTTCACGAGGGGCTCAGTCGACTCGCTCTTTAACAATTAGCGCTAAATAAAAAATACGGCACCGCCTCTACGGCGACCGGAGATCAGATTGCCCCGAAAGGCAACCAACGCAATGACCACCGACGGCTGACTAGAGCGAAAGGCTCGAGCCGAGTGAATGACCCGCTATGCCGTGCCAGTGGTAAAACAAAATTTCACTAGCTGACCTGCTCACGCGGGCCAGGCGTGAAGTCACCCTGAGCAACCCTTTTCCGAAAGCCCTAGCAAACCATCGACATCATGGTATTCAAAGGCTAAACGCATTACATGGCTATCGAGAAAGGCAACTTGCAAAGCGCCCTACACCTGGCCACGCCCCTTCCAGAGAGACGCTGAACGGTGGATCTGATTGAGAAGCTCAAAAAACATATGCCGAGCTTGAAGCCCGGTATAGCTGCCCTCCACCCTCCCTTCCCACACCGCACGGGCAGGCACCATCCTTCGAGACCTGCGCGGGGGTTTGGTCATCTTCACTGGCGCCCGACCAATGCAGTCCAAGGAAGCCAATACAGAAATACCGTTCTTCCCACAGCTCTGGTAATTGAATTTCGCCGTGCTATGGAAAGCGCTAAACCGAGATAAGCATCATGGAATCGACGATAACAAGCGGTACATGGACTGGCCATCTTGGGCGCGGCCTTGCGCCTAGGGAGCTGGAGTGCGTGCTGGGAGTTGCCCAAGGCATGACAGCAAAAGAGATATCCCTTCGCATCAAAATCGCGAAAGGGACCGTAGAGAAGCGCTTGACAGCAGCAATGTTCAAGCTCGGAGTGCCGCGCCGTGCGGCGCTTGTAGCTGAGGCAATGCAACGCCAGATCATTACGCATATGTGCGTGATGCTAGCTGTGCTGATTGCTATCCATTCAACAAACGACGACATGCGCCGGGAGCGAAATACCGAGCGGCGCATGGCAGTGTTCGAAGTAAAGCTAGCCCGCAAGGGCGCTATCAAAGCCAGGCCTTGCATCTCGATTGCATAGGCTGTTTCCGAAGGACTGAACAATGACACAGCTCATCAACCTCTCGGCATCCGTACGGGTGGCTGCAGAGGCGCAGGCGGCTATGCAAGCCAGGGCAAATCTAGCTACCAAGGAGTTTTATTCGAAGACCGGTAGAACTCCGCCTAAGCTGGAACCTGCCGTGCGCTTTCAGATCAAAAACAAGGCAAAAGCCTTTCACATCTACGACCGCAAAACTGGACGGGTCGTGGGCTTCTGCTTTAGCTATCGCGCCGCCCTGGTTTATGCCGACGCTATGGAGCGAGGCGCATCACAGCGCCTGCTGCCCCGCCAAAAATCTCGTATGTCCCAATGATCAGCGATTCAGCAGCGCTGTTCCTTTTCGTTGAGCTTAGCAGCTATGAAATATAGTATGAATGAAGAGATAGTAAACGGCCCTCAAACAGAGGGCTCGCTTGAATCTCGCTTATAGATATGCATTTCAATGATTGCCCTGAGCTTTGTGTTACTTATGCTTTCAGAGTCCGCATAGGCAAGTTCATTGAAAAGACCTAACGCGCCAGGCCATCCAGAAATGGAGCTTCGCTCAAAGTCTTTTAAAAGTGAAAATTTTTCGACATAGTACTTTAGCCCTGCTCCTTTTGGGGTTAGGCAATTTAAATAAATCACTGACACCTCTGAAGGGCTCAACTGCGCTCGGAGCATGTTAGAATATGCTCTCTGCGCTGAATAGTTCTCAATAGCTCTTTTTAGAGTAATGTATGCTCCATATTTCCTAGATCGCAGTGCATCTTGACCAAAGCCGTCAACGTATTTCAAAACCTGATACATATTGCGAAAATAATGCCCCAACTCATCGCTATAATTTTCCATCATCGCACGAGAAGACGCCAACATTGCTGATTTACCATCGTCCTCCAAAGACGGAAGCCAACTGGAAAAGTTTAGATGTTTTTTTTCAATTGCCTTAAAGGCATCACTCCCTTTACGCTTAGGTGCTGACGCATGAGCACCTCGTATTTGAATAGAGCCAGCCAGCCTTGAGTGAACGTCCAAAAGCTTGAAGAAAACAGTTTCAAAACTTTGCTTATCTAAGATTGCGCTTTGCTTATTTTGTATGTGGCGGCTTTCGGAAGCATCTTTCCTAGCCAGCTCAAGCTCTTTTCTCTGCATGTTCAAGTTTATAATTACAGCCAGCAAAGCCACAAAACTCAATACAGGATTTAATACACCACCAATAAAATCGCCTATCTGCCCCCAGTACGCGGCGGAATCTTTATTCTTAACCGCTAAAAAAGGGATATCTTGCCCAAGTTGAAAGTGGTAAAAAACAGCACTCATAATAATAGCTGTGCACACCGCACCAACAATCAAAACCATTAAAGTCGCAACAAAAACAGCATCGACCTTCTTTCTACGGCTTGGTGCTTCCCACTCAGTTAAGTCGGCTTGAGATACAGCAGACTTAGCACGAAGAAATCTTGCCCCAAAAAAAAATGCCGCAACAAGCAGAAAAAGCAAAATACCTTCAGCACGAAACGACATAATCCATTCAAACATAGATCTTTCCTTGATTTTATAGAAGATCAGATAATACCTTTGAGGACCAGCTTTGGCCATTAATTATGGAAGCGTCTGCAGTGGCATTGAAGCAGCAACGGTAAATTGGGATCCCATCGACATCCAAGCTGCTTAGTACTCAGAGATCGAGCCATTTCCGTGCGCGGTATTAGCTCATCACTACCCCAACATCCTCAGCCACGGCGATATGACTCGTCTTGCTGTCAGGGCGCTAACGGGCTCCATCGCTGCTGCTGATCTTCTGATCGGCAGAACGCCTTGCCAAACGTTCAGCGCAGCTGGTATGCGCGCCGGCCTTGCAGATACTCATGGCGCTCTAACAATTAAATACTTGGATTTACTAGGTGCAATCCTAGGTGCGCCTTCTCAACGCTTGGGAATCGCTATGCGTAAAGAGTTCTTAGACGACCAATTTAACGTCGTACGCGACAAAGCTAGATGGTGAACGCAGATGCGGTACATGACAATCAAAAAATTTGCCAGCGAATCTGGCTACACCGAAGACGCCATCCGCTCCAAGATTCGGGACGGGATCTGGCGGCTGGGATACATCTGGATCAAGGCGCCGGACGGCCGGACGCTTATAGACGTGGAGGGTTATGAAGCATGGGCAGAGACGGGCGGGGAGTTCGGGCGGTCTCCGATTCGAGTATCGAAATCACGTTCATGTATCGGGGCGTCCGGTGCCGCGAGCGCATCTCGCTCAAGCCCACCGCCACTAACCTGAAAAAAGCAGAGCAGCACAAAGCCGCAATCGAACACGCGATATCTATTGGCGCTTTTGACTACTCGGTGACCTTTCCAGGATCACCCAGGGCGGCAAAATTCGCACCGGAGGCGAGCCAGGAAACGATAGCCGGATACCTGACCCGTTGGCTTGATGACAAAAAAAGGCATGTGTCGAGCAGCACGTTTGATGGCTATGAAAAAATTGTGCGCCTGAGACTCAAACCGGCTTTAGGCAAGATGATGATGGTTGATTTGAAAAGAAAGGACGTGAGGGATTGGCTGGGGAGTCTTGAGGTAGGCAACAAGACCCTAAGGAATATTCAAAGCTGTCTACGTTCTGCGCTGACCGATGCAGCAGAAGAAGAGTTGATCAGTACCAACCCGCTGGCCGGCTGGACGTACTCGCGCAAGGAGGCGCCGCCCAAGGAAGATGATGTAGACCCTTTCAGTCCTGAGGAGCAGCAGGCAATTCTGGCTGCACTGAGCGGGCAGGCGCGCAACCAGGTGCAGTTCGCTCTGTGGACTGGGCTGCGGACCAGCGAACTGGTAGCCCTGGAGTGGAGTGATATTGATTGGTTTCGGGAAGAAGTGATGGTCAGTCGGGCTATGACTCAGGCCGGCAAGGGTGCGGCCGAGGTCACCAAGACAGCATCGGGTCGGCGCGCGGTAAAACTACTCAGGCCAGCGTTGGAAGCGTTGAAGGCGCAGAAAGTGCATACCTTTTTGGCTGATGCCGAGGTGTTTCAGAACCCGCGAACGCTTCAGCGCTGGACTGGTGATGGACCGATCCGAAAAACCATGTGGGTGCCCGCTATGAACAAGGCTGGGGTCAGGTATCGCAGGCCGTATCAAACCCGGCATACCTATGCTTCGATGATGCTATCAGCAGGCGAGCACCCAATGTGGGTTGCCCAACAGATGGGACATAGCGATTGGACCATGATTGCAAGAGTGTATGGCAGATGGATGCCATCAGCGATTGACTCGGCAGGATGCAGGGCAGTTGAAATATTTTCGAGGTGAAAAAAAACCTATCCGAATGACTAGCGGCAAATTGCCATTTTTGGGATATTGTGTGCTTACGCCAATCAAGGAAGGGATACCCATGAGCCATCGCGTAGTTGAACTGCATTGCATCATGCCAGTAGAAAATATCCAATCTGTCGCTAAGCATGGAATCCTGTGTCACGACAGTGCAGAAAAAATAGAGCACAAATCGGTAGCACTACAAGAAATCCAAGACCGTAGGGTAGGCAAAAGTGTTCCTAACGGTTTACGGCTGCATCAGTATGCAAACTTATACTTTAATGCCCGCAACCCCATGATGTATCGAAGAAAGGACATTTGGCAAGACTTGTGCGTCATTCGTATCAGCTTGAATGCACTTAGGATACCAGGAGCTGTCGTAAGTGATCAGAATGCAGCTGCAGACTGGGTTAGCTTTTATCCTTCCCCTCAAGGAATGGAAAATATAAATTTTGATTACGTTTTTGCTGATTGGTGGGATGATGACGATCAAGTCACTGGCTTTCGCAAAAAAGCAGTGAAATGCGCAGAAGCTTTGATTCCCAAGGTTGTCCCCACCAACTACATTGTCGGTTTTTACACCGCAGACGCTCAAACCAAACAAAAACTAGAGACAATTCTTAATGGACTGAACTGGCGACTACCCGTGATGTCCAATGCTTATCTTTTCTTTAAGTAACATTAGGTAAAAACGTGATCAAAGTTCTTATAGGCGACATGTTTCGTAGTGAAGCGCAAACACTGGTCAATACTGTGAATTGTGTCGGAGTCATGGGCAAGGGTGTGGCGCTTGAGTTTAAGAAGCGCTGGCCTGGCCTTATGAAAGACTATGAGAAAAGGTGTTCTCAAAAGCTTGTAGAACCAGGTGTACCATATTTATACACCGACATGATAGGAACATCCATAGTAAACTTCCCAACGAAAGGACACTGGAAATCCGCCTCAAAGTTATCAGATATCGAAAAAGGTCTTGGAGTATTTGCTAGCAGATATAAGGAATGGGGCATAACTTCAATTGCTTTTCCGCCATTAGGGTGCGGAAATGGAGGACTGGAATGGGAAATCGTAGGGCCGGTAATGTACCGAGCTTTATCAAAGTTAGATATCCCCATAGAAATCTATGCCCCATTCGGCACGCCTACCGGCCAGCTTTCGACTAACTTCCTTAATCCAAATCAAGCAAAACTATTTGATGAAGAAGACTATAAAGGCTCCAAAAATCAAAAACTCAACCCCAACTGGATAGTTCTGCTTGAAGTACTTCACAACCTTGAATCCAAACCATATGTAAATCAAGTTGGAAGAACAATATTCCAAAGCATATGCTACGCAGTGACCGCTTTAGGAGTAGATACGGAGCTGGAATTTAAGAAGTCAAACCAAGGGCCACTTTCAGACCAAATTCAGAAGCTACTAGGAACTTTAGCAAATGCAAACTTACTGATTGAGTCTCAATCGGGAAGAAAGAACATATTAAAGACAGGGCCCGAGTATCTTAATGCGAGAGCAAAGTCTAAAAAGCTTTTAGACATCAACAAGAAGAAAATAGCCAAAGCTGTTGACTTATTTAGCAGAATAAAAAATACGGAGCAAGCCGAAGAGGCGACGACAATTTTTCAGGCCGTGCGAGAGCTCAAAAAAAATAACAGTGGTTGTACAGTTACTGAGCGTGAGATTCTTGACTCTGTCCTGGAGCGGAAAAAATCTTGGAGCGTTGAGGGCAAGCGCGAATCAGTTGCGATATCAGTTCGAAATTTGGTCAGTTTAGGCTGGATAGGCGTCAGTAGGAATGACTACCTTGTTTTAGAAAATTCCAAGACTCATATCTAGCGTTGACAGCTTCTAGAAATCCACGCTGAATGACAGCTTTATGACAACTTTAAGCCTGCAGCCCCGGTAATTCGGGCCTTTGCTGCGGGTTCAAATCCCCCCGGCTCCACCACTTCATCATCTAAAGACGTCCACGGACGTCTTTTTTTGTGCCTGAAATCCGGTAAATACGGGGGTTTCAGGGCTACGGGAGGCTTTTCAGGCTTTTTGAGTTCCAGGCAGTTTGGTATTCCCAATGGTATTCCCGGCTGCCCGGCGCTAATCTTGGGAATACCAAAAGGTGTCATGGAGTACTTCTCATGTGCGCTCAAACCACCCGCCTCTCCGACCGCCAGCTCAAGACGGTCAAACCGAAAGACAAGGATTACGTCCTCACGGATGGCGACGGGCTACAACTGCGAGTCAGGGTCAATCGCTCGATGCAATGGAATTTCAACTACCGGCATCCGGTCACCAAAAATCGAATCAACATGGCACTCGGCTCTTATCCCGAGGTTTCTCTTGCGCAAGCGAGGAAGAAAACCGTTGAGGCCAGAGAGCTGCTTGCACAGGGCATCGACCCAAAGGCTCAGCGCAATGAGCTGCAGGAAGCCAAACGAGCGGAAACGGAACACACCTTCGAGAACGTGGCCACCGCCTGGTTCGAGCTGAAAAAGGATTCCGTCACGCCGGCTTATGCCGAAGACATTTGGCGCTCCCTCACACTACATGTTTTTCCGAGCATGAAATCAACGCCTCTCTCGGAAGTCAGCGCCCCAATGGTCATCAAGCTCCTTCGTCCGATTGAGGCCAAAGGCAGCCTCGAGACAGTTAAGCGAGTGAGCCAGCGCCTTAACGAGATCATGACCTACGGGGTCAATTCTGGAATGATCTTTGCCAACCCTCTCAGCGGCATTCGAGCGGTATTTAAGAAACCCAAGAAAGAAAATATGGCCGCGCTGCCACCTGATGAGCTTCCGGAGCTCATGATGGAAATCGCGAACGCCAGTATCAAGCGGACGACCCGCTGCCTGATCGAATGGCAACTTCATACCATGACCCGCCCCGCCGAGGCGGCCACCACTCGATGGGCAGATATCGACTTCGACAAACGCATCTGGACCATCCCTCCGGAGCGAATGAAAAAGCGGCGTCCGCATACAATCCCGCTGACCGAACATGCACTCTCATTATTGGAGACGCTTAAACCCCATAGCGGCCACAGGGAATATGTGTTCCCGTCAGATAGAAACCCGCGCACCCATGCGAATAGCCAAACAGCCAACATGGCGTTGAAGCGGATGGGTTTCCAGGACCGCTTGGTCAGCCACGGCATGCGCTCCATGGCCAGTACAATCCTGAACGAGCATGGATGGGATCCGGAACTGATCGAAGTCGCACTGGCGCATGTCGATAAAGACGAAGTTCGAAGCGCCTACAACCGGGCGGATTACATCGAACGCCGGCGTCCGATGATGGCCTGGTGGAGTGAACATATCCAGAAGGCAGCCACCGGAAGCCTGTCGGCATCCGCCATCAATCAAACTAGGGACCGTAACGTCGTGCCGATACGCTGAGCCGCCGACAATCCGTGCCGTGCAGCAGGGCGACTGAAGTGGCGACTGTCGCTAAATCTGCCGCATGCCTGCGCTTCTTCGGCCAAGCCCCTGAGTATGGGAAGGCTCCGCATTCCCATACTCAGGGGCTCACACTTAAAAGCGTCTATCAGACAACCACGAGTTGCGCCTTTCTGCG
Organism: Pseudomonas sp. HP_08; assembly: GCF_055284095.1. Classification (NCBI taxonomy): domain Bacteria; kingdom Pseudomonadati; phylum Pseudomonadota; class Gammaproteobacteria; order Pseudomonadales; family Pseudomonadaceae; genus Pseudomonas; species Pseudomonas sp. HP_08. The sequence goes on from NZ_JBTOQC010000001.1 coordinate 480,584, forward strand.
GCGGATCAGCCCTGCTGTTAACTCATAGTAATAGACGGTCGCTGGTGCTGAGCAACGCAGATAGTGCTCAAAAAACCATCTGGTGTGCTTTTCCTTCCAGGACCAGGGGGTCGCACAACTCCAGCGCTCACGAATCGCCTCGTGCATCCTTTCTGCCTGCCTGATATGCCGCTGCCGCGTGGCATGCGCACCTTTGAGCACGGGACTCAGAAACAACGCCATATCGAACTCGGACTTCATCGACGACCTCCGATGTAGACACTCACCACGTCGATGCGGTTATGCCCCAACTCGTGGCTGATCTGCTGGCGTGCACGCTGATCGAGTGCTCGATCCTCTCGATGACCACGACCGCCATTGATGGGCGCGGAGAAGCCGGTCAGTTGCTCATAGCGCTCACAGGCGTAAGCCGCCCGCAGTTCATGAAAGCCTTTCAATCCATGCTCATGCAGGATGTCCCGTCCCGGTCGCACGATTGTCTGTAAGAAATCTTTGTAGCTTTCATCAGGTGTTAACAGATTCCGACTGCCCTTGGGTGAAGCCTCGCTGGCCCTGTCGAGGGCGCCACGAACTTGATCCGTGACCGCAATCCAACGCGGTGCCGATGCGCCTGATCGGCCGCCTTTGGTGCCGTCCTGGATATTGATCTTGCCCAGTTGCCGAGCCTCACGTTGCAGCCGGGGCAAGTCCGCCAAGATCGCTTCACGCAGGCGCATGCCGGTCTCCCGAGCAAGGAGCACAATGGCACTCACCCTCGATTGCTGGCCTCGCTCTGACAACGCCTGTGCAATCAACTCGACCTGGACACGGTCTTGGCCTTGCGGGGCCTCACTACGCACACCTGAGCGCTGCAAGCCAAGCGCCTTGCTCGGACTGGGGATTTTGACGTACTGATCACCGCGCAGCGCGGCCATCGTTCGGTTCACGCTGGACAGGCGGTTCTGCGCGGTGGCGATGCCGACGTTGCCCTGATCAACCTGCTCGCGCAAATGGAAGGCGTACCGCATAAGGATCTCGCGGTCGATCTGTCGCGCGTCATTGAGCCTTGGCCCTTCCTCGGATCGACACCAACGCACGAATGCCTGCCAGCGATCGCTATGGGCTTTGACGGTAGCAAAATGGCCGTCGCCAAACAGATCTTTCAGCGCTTGCGGTCCGGCATAGCTGAGCTGGCGACCGAAGCCAAAATTACGTCCCGCTCGCTTACCGACCCGAGCCATTTTTCTGTTCCTGATCGACTGCAGCGAGATCATGCAAAAGGGCTTGCCAGTGCGCACTCACGATGGCGAGCTGGGCCCAATCCGTCGGACGAAAACACAGCCTGTTATCGGAGACGTAGAGATGCGCGCCCTCCTCTTTCAACCATTGGATGATGGCTGTCGGCGAGGTGATAGCTTTATGGGGGGTGGCGACACCGGCGACACCGGCGACAACCCTTGTCCTGCCTGGCTTTGAGCGTGGCGACAAAGTGGCGACAGTCACGGCGACAAACCGCGCTTTCGGCTCCTTTTGGCGCTGAGCTAGGTGGTTGCGCAGCGCTTCATCAAGATTGAACATGGCGCACCTCGAAGGTACAACCGTCAGTGCTCAGCCACTGATGATCAATCAACTCGACCAACAGCTTGGCGGCATGACGACTACTCTTACGGGCAAAGCGAGGACCGTTGCGATTCAGCTCTCGAATACTGAAGCGCTTCCAATTCTTGACCTGCAGCCAGCGCAGCAGCCGGTCTGCCTCCTCTTTTACTCGGCACACCGGCTCCTGTTCGGTCAAGCGCTGGATCTCGGTGAGGTAATAGCCAACTAAGGTTGAGGCTCGCTGGATGTGATCGACCTCCACAACACTGCTCTCCTCCACGACGGCCAAAATGCCGGCGACGCGCAACAGGTTGTCGGCGGCCTTCGAACCGCTGGGCCGCACGCTGGCCAGCTCACCAAACTCACCCAGTTGAGCTTCGATAGCATCATGCAAATCAATCCAGCGACGGCGGGCTAACGGGCTGAGTGTCAGCGGTGATAGCCGCAAGGCACCGTCAGCGGAAAGTGACCAAGGCTGATGAAACAGGGCCGAAAGACGGTGGTGATATCGCTTTAGTGCGGGGTCTTTGGACAAGTCGACAGACTGGTAACTGCGTTGTCCGGCCAGGCTGGTGGGCCAGGTGATGAGGCAGCGACCGAGAATGCCTTGCTCCTGCAGCAATGGGTCACTGAGTAACTGCATGGCTAGATACGGTTGCAGCATCAGGTGCAGGCTTAAGCGTCGATCGTAAGCTCGCAAGCTTTCACCCGCCATAGACCGCGCGCGATCTATCGGACTGCCGTCCCAGAGTGACGACAAGGTCGTAACCGCTTTCAAACGGTTATCTCGACTCATGGTGCTGCTACCGAGGAATTGCCCCCCCTCGTCACAGAACAGGCCCATGCTCGGCAAGTCATGGCAGAGTCCCTTGATCAGGGCCTCGATAGTTGGATCGGTGGTGATCAGCCTAGGTGCAGAGGGCTCTGCTTCAAGCGGTACGCCGTTTGTGGGGTCGGGATCTCGAGCATTGATAAGCTGCGCCTGTCGCTGCGCGACACGGTACCGGGCGAGTTGTTCACGGTAGCGCTGCCACTGCTCTCGCTCCCATTGCCGTGCTGGCAGTAATGCAGATCGGTCTGCCGCCGTTTTACGATCCCCCGAAGCTGCCACCGTGATCAGGTACAGCGACAGGGGATAATTTCTCCCGTCGAGCTGTAAGCCGGCATGACCTTGGGTAGCCAGGGCCGAGGCGGCCAACACCGATTGCGCTGCCAGTGCTTGGGGCACGCCGATGACCTCGGCCATGCGCTCCACCGCAATCCCGAGAATCCCACCCAGTGCCTGCACGGGATAAGGCTGGGGCACGGGGTTCGACTCAATCAACGGTCGAGGTGGTCGTGGTAGTTCAAGCTTCGGATCTAACTGCTGCATGGGCCCTCTCCTCAATCATTGCTAGTTGTCCTCACGTAGTCCCGCCACGACTGTTGAGTGTTATCAGGGATCAAGGCCCCTGCGGCCTGTGAGGTGTTCACTGACGCGGAACGAACGGCTCCTTACAACCGGGAGCGAGGGCATAACCCCATGAATCTGGCCTCCTTAGTCGCATCCGAAGATGCGGGCGGGTAGAGGCTGTGCCGACTGACGAGTTCGGCACCTGGAGATCTGGAGTAGGAGAAGGCAACGACATGGACACCTGGGGCATGCCTGACTGTCAGTCAGATGCAGCCTTTCCATTGGCTGCGGCACCGGTGCCTGTGTCGTTGCGGATGGCGACGAATCGGATTTGTCAGGTCGATTGTCACGAGGAGAGGTGCGGCAATGCCCTGTACAACGTGGCTTGCAGCAGTGGTACGAGCGCCCGTCTCTTTCCAGAAGAAAGAGACGGGCGCGGATTGGCGCAGCGAAGTGTGCCAAGAGGTGAGGTTGCTGCAATGCAGCGAGGTAGGTCCATCGTCTGCCGCAATGGGCAGATTGGTCGAGTAGGCATCCATCACTCTTGGGGAGTGACCGTGCGAGCCGCCGGACGCTAATCGCACTTGGGGAAGAACCCCCACGCGAGTGGCGTAGCCTTAAAGGTTCTGGCTACCTGGGCAGGTGCTGTCAACGACAGCGATCCGTGCGCCAATTGTTATACCCACTCGAAAAGGCGGTCAAGCGTCACGGCCAAAGCGCTCAGAAAATGGCGACTGTCGCCACTTTTGTCGCCATGCTCCAGGCCATGTTCTACGTGGGTTGTCGCCACTGTCGCCGGTGTCGCCATACCTATATCCATGCCCAACGAAAGGATCCGCTTTAACACTGAAACGGCTCTGCGCCCGATACAGATCACGAGCAATTACTGACGGGTAAAAGAAGGCTGGCGCTGATCAAATTTGAAATGAAAGGGAGGGACGCGGTGGCTGCAAGAAAAAGCGAGTGAACCCTCCGATCGGCGCGATCAAGATCGCTTGATCGGAGGGTTTGGCGGGAAAAGCAAAGTCTCAAACGTCAATTACAAACTCAGGTATCGATGCTGGTTGATTGGGAAGTGACTGCCTCACGTCGCATGATTAGCGTCTGCTGCAATCGCAGCAGAAAACCTGCTTCAAATGCTTCTTGGGGATCACCTGGACGATGATGCTTTCGGTTTTGCGCCAGTGCCCACCACAGCGGTAATGATGAGCCATCGAGCCAGGTCTCAGCGCACCGAACGCCGTCCTCAATCATCGGGCGGAATTCATTGCCCCATGGTGTTCGAAGACCAGGACGGCCTTCAGCTGAAGGGACAGAAACGTACTCACCAACCTGTTGATGAACGCGCTGAGCTGGGATACCGGACAAACATCGAAACGCCTTGTCGAACAATACAGCCGCGTCATCCAACAGCTCTACCGCCAGCTCAACATCCTGTGGAAAATGAAGCAGGACGCTCTGTGCTCCATTAAGCCGAAGTATTGCAGCCTGCCGTAGTTTAATCGCTGCATCTTCAGGGGTAAGCGATGAAGTATCGATGCTGTTGGGTTTGGGTAGGCCAATGAGAAGCGAAAGATCAAACATCGCGGAATCCTCCGAGATATTGTGCAGCTTGAATCATTTGGCCAGGGTGGCGCACGAGCTTAAAAGGGGGACAGGTCATTTTCCTTATCTCCTCGGACAGTTAAGGAGCCGTCCACCCAGCCGTTCTGACACGAAATGGGTGGCGGACCGTACGGGGGTCAGAAACCGGCGTCCGAGGGAACCGGCCAGGCCGAAGCCTGCCCCGCACGGACCGCCATAGAAAAGCAGCAGCTAAGCCTATGTAAGCACTTAATAGCTGGCTATGGCGCTATGCGCCTCGAACAATTCAGGTTCTGACACCCGGCCACGGGATTGACCGTGACGGGACAAAGCGTAAATGTGAAGCAGTGACAACACAAGCATGCAGTATCAATAAGCTATACATCGAATGAAGCTGCCAGCCAGATGATGACGCTCGACGGTGACTGGTGGCCCTCCACCGCTTCAGGTCTGACCTAGCGAAGAATAATGCAGAGTCCGACCACGCTGATAGAATCGGCATGGTTGTACATAACGCCCTTCTGAGAAATGTTATGAATACAGAATTGACGGAAGAAGAGATGCGCCGGGCGCTATTCGGTTATTCTCAGTCCCCTGCGCCAGCATTTAACACACACGTGCACGACACCGTCTCGGATGTCGTGATGGTACAACCGGTAAACGCAGCGAAGAAAAAGAAAGTCTCAAAAGGCTTCACGCCCAGGCTGAGAGTCACGCTGCGGGTGGGAAATGAATTTGAAGGCAAAATGCACGAGATGGTGCATGAGGCCGATACGCTGAGCTCAATAGTTGCGGAGCAAGAAGCTACAAAGACGGCCAGAAAAAAATTCAGGTTTGTGGAAGTTGTATCGGTCAAGTCGATGTAAGCGGCCCCTCTAATTTGGCACTAAATCGCTTTCTGTTACCACGGGTCACCCGACCGACCAGTTCGTGTCGATTGAGGCCTTAAACCTCAGTTACGCTAATCATATCGCAGGCTGGATTTAACACTGACGCTCCATCCAAAGTCTCGATACTCAACTGACCGCCAGCTCCCCGCAGCCGAGGGTAGCGATGGGCAGAAACCGGCCAGAAGCGGACGCAGATGACATGTCACTTCCCGGAGGTCATTCATGGCTCTACAATAATCAGCAACGATACAGAGCGCCCTGCATAAATTCCCAACAGATGGTTCATATCTGGGTAATGGATGCTCGAGCTCACTGCCGTTGGTTGTCTACTGTAGATTACTTAGTACGTACCGAGGCAGCGAGCAGATGGACGAATGTCGCGCCAGCTTGGCTTAAACAGAGCAGTAGTTAGCGGGCGATCATTCCGGCAGCTTGTTCGGTTGCTTCTGTAGTGCGAGTCGCGAGCTTGCGAACCTCGTCGGCAACGACCGCGAAGCCACGACCCGCTTCGCCAGCGCGCGCGGCCTCGATCGCCGCGTTCAGTGCCAGGAGATTTGTCTGGTTCGCAATGCTCTGTATAGTCCCAACTATCTGAGACAATTGAGCGATGTTTTCCTCAAGCGTCTGCTGATGCGCGACCTCTGCCTGTCTTAACGCTTCCTGCTCGTGCTGCAGATGGACATCCACGAGGGCCCCTACTACCCGAAGCGGCGAGCCGGAGGCGTCGCGCCGAGTCTGACCTCGAGCTCTGAACCATCGATATTCACCGCTCTTCATCTTTAGCCGGTACTCGATATCAAAGGGCGTCATCCCAGACCGGTCGTTCAGGTGAGCTCCAAATGCGTTGAGGCTTTGCTCCTTATCATCCGGGTGAAGCCTGGATGCCCAGCTATCCAAGACATCTGGGAACTCCTCCACGGTTTCAAATCCAAGCAATCGTCTGAATTGAGGAGACCACCAGAATGGGTTCTTTGGATTTACCGGGTCACCCGCGATAACTTCCATATCCCACAAACCGTCCGAGAGCATTTCCCTGGCCAGTTCGAACCTGGTGATGATGACGTCGTGCTCTTCGTCTCGCTCAAGCTGATCATGGATGTCACGCAGAGAACCCGCTACGCGTATAGGCATACCTCGATCATCCCGCAGCGTTTCTCCTTGTGCGTAGAACCAGCGGTATGAGCCGTCCTTCATCGCAAGCCGATTTTTCACCTTATAAGGGGTGTGCCCGGATTTATCGTTCAGATGGCGGGTGAAAGCGTCAAGAGTGGCTTGCTTGTCCTGCGGATGCAGGCGATCAGCCCAACTCGCCAGAACATTTGGGAAGTCGCGCTCATCGCTGAACCCCAGGAGGTTGCGTAGTTGCTGAGACCACCAAAAACGATTTTTAGGATTCACGGGGTCGCCGGCGACTACCTTCATATCCCAAAGCCCTTCGCTGGAAGCGCGGTTGACAAGGTCAAACCTGATCTCGTGTGCAGAAGCGGACGATGCTGCGTCGCGAAGTAGCTCACGAGCTGCTTCCAATTCCTGCTCAAGCTCCTGTATACGGGACCTGGAACCGCGATCGAGTGAATCAAACGCCCTCCAGGCATCAAGGACTGCAGCAGCTTCAGCGCATCCGTCTACTTGTGGCGGTACTCCGCGAGTAATCGCGGTCACCAATTGTTGTATCGCGCGACGATCACGGCGCATTCCGAAAAGGGTAGTCATGGCAATTGGACTCATAATTGTTGCGGGCCCTATCCATGGCACCTCGCCATCTATATCGTCACTGAAGAAAAAAGCTGTACACAATTTTAAATTTGTACACGTTCTTTTTTTATGAATTGCCCCTGAATGAGCAGATTTCTCAACAGACCTCGATTAGGTCGCGTGTGGTCGGCTTCTAGCGTTAGTGATGGCAGTATTCGGCCAAAGGCGGACGCTTGCCGACCTGAAGCTCAAACTCTGCAAGCAAAAAGCCCATCCTTCGCTTACAGGGCTACCTGAAACACATCACTCCATCGCTTTCTGGCGCCAACAGGATGCATCTGCACGGTCCTACGTCGATGCGGCTGTGGGCTATTCGATCAAGGAGTAGCGCTCGGCAGAACGCAATGTGAGCAACGTGATTGGCTAGCGGTAGTTCGCCAACTTTGAAAGATGCAGTCATTGGCTTCGCGGGGCAAGGCACGAAGGTTGCGAATTGCTCGGCGTATACCTGAGGTGTCGAGCCTGCTCATCGTTGAGAGATTAAACGCTGCACAATTGCTTTAAGCTCTTTTAGGGCAAAGGGCTTTAGCAGGAGTTCGGTCTGGCCGCTTTTAAGTGCGATCGCCGGGACAGCATTTTCCAAGAAGCCGGAAATGAAAAGAACTTTGAGCGTAGGGCATTTTTTGAGCGCGATCACCGCCAATTCATCGCCACTCATACTGCCGGGCAGGCCGATGTCCGTGATCAGTAACGCTGCCTCTGCTTTTGCTGCTAGCTCCCGCAGTGCTTGTGCAGCGGTTCCAGCCTTGGTGACTTGATAGCCGACTTCTTCCAGCGTCTCGCCAATAAGGTCACGAATAGCATCTTCGTCGTCGACCACGATTACCCTTGCGTTATGTGCCTGGAAATCGTGTTCCATACTGATCGGTACGCTGACATCAACAGTTGTGACTTGACTGTGGTGCAATGGCAGGAAAAGGCTCACCGTAGTGCCTTTCCCCATAACTGATTCGATCCGGGCCTCGCCCGATGATTGCTGGGCAAAGCCATAGACCATCGAGAGGCCCAGGCCGGTTCCAGAGCCCAAGGGTTTGGTGGTGAAGAATGGGTCGAAAGCGCGCTCAAGCACGCTTTGGGGCATCCCCGTCCCGGTGTCAGATATCCGGAAAAGTGCGTATTGCCCTGCGTTCAGCGCTGTAGCGCCATCCGTGGTATCAACGCGGGCCTTGCTGATTTGGATCTGGAGCCGACCTCCATGAGGCATAGCGTCGCGCGCATTGATGCACAGGTTCAATATCGCGTTTTCCAATTGGTGGGCGTCACATAAGCACAGCAAAGTTTCTTCTGGTGCCAATAGCTCCAGTTCGATTCGCGGCGTGAGGCTCCTGCTGATGAGTTCCCTCATTTCTTGAGCTAGCAACGCCAGGTCGACAACTGAGCTCGCCAGAGGCTGACGTCGGGCGTAGGCCAGCAGCCGATGTGTCAGAGAGGCTGCTCGGGCAGAAGCATTTCGTGCGAGCCCTACATATAGTGGTAGGTCCTCTTGCTTGCCCTGGGCGATACGTCGGTCAAGCATGTCCAAGCTGCCCGTGATTACGGTCAGCAGGTTATTGAAGTCATGGGCTAATCCACCTGTTAGCTGGCCCACTGCTTCCATTTTCTGGCTCTGCTGCAACTGCGAGCTCACTTGCTCCAGCGCTTCTTGACGTTCCTTGTATTGAGTAACGTCCCGCGCGACCGCAAAGTACAGCCCCTCTCGACGTGCTATTCGCCAGTTCAAGTGCAGTGGTTTGCCATTGGCGCGAGAGCCTTGGGTATCGAGCTCTGCGATATCCCCTCTGCCCAAGGTGAGTAGGGCATCCGACAGTTGGGAGGGGGAGATGAAGCAGAAAAATGCACCACCCTTGAGTTCTAGATCTGAAAGTCCGGTTTCGGTTTGCCAGGCCGGATTCATCGCCACGACGTCACCGTCCTCGGACAGCGTGCAGATTAGGTCAGGGGATACATTCCAGATACCATCTCGCTCCAGTGTACGACGCTCGACCTCATACTCCAGACGATCGTTGACATCGGAGAGGGCGCTCAAGGTTCTTCGGAATAAGGCGCAAACAACCGCCATGCCGAAGGTCACGAATGCGAAACTTGCGCTACTAACCCAGGCGGTCAAGCCATCATTAAAGCCAATCTCGCCAATGAAGAAATAGTGTGCGGTGAGCACTGCTAGCACGCAGCCTATGACCGATGGGCCAACGCCGAAACAGAAACCGATGAACATAAGCCCCGGTATGAAAAACAGGTACGGTAGTGCTGTGAAGGGAAGCTGCACGCGCACGGCGGCACAAAGCGCAATCACCACGACGGTGCCGGCGTAGCTAACCGGAGGGCTTGGCTGATTACGTGCAAATCGGCGCACCAACTCAAGACTACGAGAGAGAATACTGATCAAATGTTGCTCCGTCGGGGCCAGGTCGGAGAGCTGAGGTGCGAATTGTCGGCAGTCGATACGGCGATGGTTCGCCACCTCAGATAATTATCGGCAACCGCTACTTCAGCTTTAAGCGGTTCACAACCAGGCCTATAGTTTCTGATTATCAGCGCAATGGCTAACCATAATTGTTGGAATTTGGCGCCGTGATAAGCTGAAGGCATAGAATCAACACCTAATCTTGGTATTTCCAGCCGACTTATCACTCAATAGTAGCCGAAATGACCACATGCAACTTATGGCCCGAGGAAGAACGCGCTCGGCTGGTCGACGTAGACCGTTTGACCTCCGACTTGGAAAGCGGCTCGGACCCTGTGCTGAACAGCATTGTGGCGATGGTCTCCAGCTATTTTAAGGTGCCTACTTCGCTGGTCAGCATCATCGAGCGCGACTATCAAGTTTTCAAAGCCCGTGTGGGCATGGAGCCTGAACGGACTTCGCGCGAAATATCCTTCTGCGCCCACGGTCTCGACGAAGGGGGGATATTAGAAATATGTGACCCTGTCGCTGACCCGCGGTTCTTGAGCAACCCCTTGGTAATAGGCGCTCCGTTCATCCGGTATTACGCAGGTGCTCCGTTGACAATCAATTCAGGGCGCAACCTGGGCAGGCTCTGCGTGCTTGACTATAAAGCGCATGCGCCGATGGACGAGCAAGGGCGAACCCTTCTGCGCAACGCGGCCCAGGTTGTGGTGGCGCGGTTGGAATCCATGCACCGCTCGCATTACATCGACCCGATGACTGGCTTACCCAACCGGCAGCGCTTTGAAGCAGATATTCTGCAGGCACCTGATCAGCATGAGTGGGGCGCTGTCCTTATAGAGCCGCTCTCCGCATCGGGCATGGACAGTTTGGCGAAGTCGCTTGGCAGCGAGTTTTTCACCAACTTCATGCTGGCGGTCAAAGAGCTGGTCTTGAAGTTCCTGCCCGCAGAGACGCGTTTGTACCGCTCCGGCACTATGGGCTTTGTCGCATTGCTCAACCACCGGACACTGTCGCTGTCCAGCCTGGCCGACAGCATAGTGCATGCGTTCGAAAGGCCGCTGTACTGTGTGGATATCCCCGTTTTCTCCGATGTAGGGATCTGCGTACTGCCGCTCAAGCCCGAATCTGGCCTGCCGAAGGATATCCTGCGCCTGATGTCCAGCATCACTGATGCTGCGCGCCGAAGCGAGAGGCGTTGGCTCGATTACGATCCCGCGATCGATTCGAGCCTGCGTCGCAGCACCGTACTTCTGAATGACATCGAAGCGGCACTTGGCACCGTTGATCAGTTCAGGCTGGTCTACCAACCTCGTGTCGATCTTGCCAGCAACCGGTGCGTTGCTGTTGAGGCACTGCTGCGGTGGTCGCATCCCAAGCTAGGTGAGATTAGCCCTGCTGAATTCATCCCGCTGGCCGAAACCACAGCTTCTATTCGCCACATCACCAGCTGGGTAGTGCGGCGCGTCTGTAAGCAGCTATCAGAGTGGCGCGCTAAGGGCTTGGAAATGACTGTCTCCCTGAACGTCTCGGCGCTGGATCTGACTGACGGACGTCTGTTCGATAAGTTGGTCGAGGCCCTGCAAGCCTTCAAGGTAGCACCACGATTCATTGAGCTCGAATTTACCGAAAGCGTCCTAGTGACTGACTTCCAGGCCGTGCGGGTTCAGTTACAACGTTTTCGCGATCTCGGCGTTGCCATTGGGATTGATGACTTTGGCAGTGGTTACAGTAACTGGGCCTACCTGCGCCAGATTCCAGCAACTAGCGTCAAGCTCGATCGTTCACTGCTAGCTGATCTTCAGCCGGGTAACAACGAATGGCACATCTTCCGAAGCCTGATCAGCTTAATGCGGAATCTTCGTTTGACCGTCGTGGCGGAAGGAGTTGAAACGGAGCTGCACTACCACCTGCTGCGAGGTTGGGGCTGTCAGCAGGGTCAAGGATATTACTTCGCCAAGCCATTATCCCCGGTCGCGCTTCTCGCCTGGTTTGAGGAGGGTGCCTGGTTGTCTGGGCGGCCTAGCTGACGTATCCGCTCTGGGCCTACGAGACTGGAGGAGATTCAGATCGCGTCATTAAAAGCAGGCTTGAGGTTGATCAATTTCTGGGTATTTGGGTCCGAAGGGTTGCCTCATTCCCACTATTACTAAGGGTTAAAGCTTGCGCTCATTCAAAAAGGGGTTGTATCGATGGCGATTGAAGACTCCAAGACGTTAAAGACCGTGAGAACTGAGGTATGCGTCCGGCCAAGTCATCTACCCAGCCCCGCAAAGCTAAGACATGGTGTGCACTTAAATTTAAGTGGACACCAGTTCTAGCCTTTCAAGCGGGTATTTCATGCAGCCAACACGCCGTTCCTATTCCAAGTCCTTCAAGGCCCAGGTCATTCAAGAGTGTGCACAGCCCGGCGCTTCGATTGCCAGCGTCGCGCTCGGCCATAGCCTCAATACAAACCTCGTCCACAAATGGATTCGCCTGCAAACGCAGAAAAGCACCGCGCTGCAACCTGCTTTTATTCCGCTCCCGATGCCGCTGACGGTAGCAAACTCGCAAGCTGCATCGTCGAATATCTTTGTTGAAATCCAGCACTCGCGTGGCACTGTCAAAGTGAGCTGGCCCACTGAAAATGCTGCCGCTTGCGCGACCTTTGTTCGAGACCTTCTGCGATGATTCGCATCGACTCCATCTGGCTCGCCACCGAACCAATGGACATGCGCGCAGGCACCGAAACGGCGTTAGCCAGGGTGATTGCGGTGTTCGGTGCGGCGCAGCCGCACTGCGCTTATCTGTTCGCCAACCGCCGCGCCAATCGCATGAAAGTGCTGATGCATGACGGTTTCGGAATCTGGCTGGCGGCGCGCCGGTTGAACCAAGGCAAGTTCCACTGGCCTGGCATTCGCCATGGTTCTGAGATGGAACTGGATACCGAGCAACTTCAGGCTTTGGTGCTGGGTCTGCCATGGCAACGCGCAGGTTCTGGAGGCTCGATCACACTGCTTTAACGGTTGCCATTAGCCTATCGGTCTATCGTCGCGAATTGCCTGCTCTGGCAAAATTGGCCCCATGACTTCGCTACCCAATCTCGATCACCTGCCCCCTGAACAACTGCGCGTCTTGGCGGCGCAGTTGATGCAGCGTGTCGAGACGCTCGACCACCAGGTCGACACGCTGGGCAAGAAGATCAACCGCGATCAGACGGTGATCGAGAAGCTGACTCACGAGATCGCCCAGCTCAAGCGCTTGAAATTTGCCAAGCGCAGCGAGCAGATGAATCCTGAGCAGGCCAGTTTGCTCGATGACCTGATCGATACCGATATCGCAGCGATTGAAGCAGAGCTTCAGGCCTTGCAGACAGTGCCAGCGGCGCCCGAGAAAAAGCAGAAACCCAAGCGCACTGCATTACCGGCTGAGTTTCCACGCACACTGATCCATCACGAACCGGACAACACTCACTGCCCATGCGGCTGTGCACTCAGGCGCATCGGTGAAGACGTCAGTGAGAAGCTTGATTACACACCAGGCGTGTTCACCGTCGAGCGTCATGTGCGTGGCAAATGGGTCTGCGATGACTGTGAAACCCTCATTCAGGCACCGGTTCCGGCTCAGGTCATCGACAAGGGCATCCCAACCGCTGGACTGCTGGCTCACGTCATGATTGCCAAGTTCGCTGACCATCTGCCGCTTTACCGTCAGGAATCGATCTTCGGTCGAGCAGGCTTGGCGATTCCACGTTCAACCCTGGCTCAATGGGTTGGCGTGACTGGGGCTCAGTTGCAGCCGCTGGTCGATGCGCTGCGCGACGTAGTGCTTGGGCAGCAGGTGATCCACGCCGATGAAACACCGGTGCAGATGCTCGTTCCGGGCTCGAAGAAAACCCACCGTTCCTATGTATGGGCTTACGCCACCAGCCAGTTTTCGTATGTGGCAGCGGTGGTTTATGACTTCAGCCCCAGCCGTGCCGGAGAGCACGCTCGCCACTTCCTGCAAGGCTGGAAAGGCAAGTTGGTCTGCGATGATTTTGGCGGTTACAAAGCCAGCTTCGAGCTAGGTGTGACCGAGATCGGATGCATGGCACATGCACGGCGTAAGTTCTTCGAGTTGCATGCGACGAATAAAAGCACGCTCGCCGAGCAAGCCCTGCGCTATATCCAATTGCTGTACGAAATCGAGAGCGAAGTCCGCGATTTGGAGCCGGATTTACGGCACCGAATACGGCAAGAAAAAGCCGTTCCGGTAATGGACATGCTGCATGCCTGGATGAGCGCCCAGCGCGATCTTGTGCCCGAAGGATCAGCCATCAGCAAAGCACTCGATTACAGCCTGAAACGCTGGGTGGCGCTGTCGCGCTACCTCGATGACGGGGCCGTACCCATTGATAATAATTGGGCAGAGAACCAGATCCGGCCATGGGCTCTTGGACGCAAGAACTGGCTCTTTGCAGGGTCACTACTCAGCGGAAAGCGAGCGGCGGCGATCATGAGTTTGATCCAGTCTGCGCGGATTAATGGTCATGATCCATATGCTTACTTGAAGGACGTGCTAACACGCCTGCCAACGCAGCGGGCAAGTGAAGTCGATCAGTTGCTACCGCACGTGTGGAGGGGCTTTCACAAGATAGGCAATTAGAGTCCTGCGGCTGATCTACCGGCAAATGAGCGGAACTTGGATTTCCCCCAAACCAAACCGAGCATCGCAGCCAAGGACGAAGCGGCAAGTACACTCAATTTTGCCGCCGCGAGTAAACCAGGATCGTCAAACGCAAGGCCGGAAATGAAAATTGACATGGTGAAGCCTATACCTGCTAGCAGCCCTACCAGCGCGACGCCCTCCCAATTGACGCCCTCAGGCAGTTCGCAGATCTTGAACTTTATCAGCATAAAACTGGCGATCATCACCCCCAGCGGCTTGCCAAGCACCAACGCCGTCGTCACACCTATGAACACGCCTTGTGCCGCCGTATCGTCCAGGTTGACACCCTTTAGACTGACACCCGCATTGGCCAGCGCGAACAGCGGCATGACGCCGTAGGCGACCCATGGGTGCAGCCCCAATTGCACTCGCTGCACAGGAGATAACATTTCTCGCTCTGCATGACGCAATTGTTTCAGTGGTTTAGCTACTGCCTTTGGGCTCTGCTCAGCGTGCGAGAAGCGCTCCATCAGTTCCTGAAATGTACGCCCAATCGTATCCAGAGGTCGTTCACGCAAGGGCTTGGAATTGACAGGCGTCATTAGCCCTAGAACAACACCGGCAAGCGTTGGATGAACGCCGGTCTTTAAGAGCCCAAACCATACAATCGCTCCAGGTATGACATAGACGTAAGCTTTGCCAATACCCATGCGTTGAAATATCAGCACGATCAGCAACCCTGCTGCTGCAATGATCAACCCCAGGTAATCCAGGTTGGCGGTGTAGAAAACAGCGATGATCAGTATCGCAACGATGTCATCAATGATCGCCAGCGCAAGTAGGAGGACTCTCACGGAGCCGGGAATCGATTTACCCAAGAGAGCAAGTACGCCCACGGCAAAGGCAATGTCCGTCGCCGTAGGCACAGCCCACCCGCTGGAGGCAGGGGTGCCGAAATTGAGCGACGTATAGATCAGCGCAGGTACGACCACACCACCCAGCGCAGCACCAATAGGTAACGTAGCGAGCTTGAAGCTGGAAAGCGCACCGTCACTTATCTCTTGACGGATCTCCGCGCCCACGACGAGGAAGAACACAGTCATCAATCCATCGTTGACCAGAAAATGCAGCGACCGTGAAATAGTGAATTGCCCAATGCCTATGGTCAGCTCGGAGTTCCAGAAATGCTCATAAGACTCCGATATCGAACTATTGGCCCAAAGGAGAGCTACGATAGCAGCCAACAAAAGCGCAATACCGCTGACTGCTTCGATATGGGAGAACCGCTCCAGCGCTGAAAGCGCACGTTCGGTTAAAACTTGAGGACGAGGAATAGTTGAAGATGCCGGTTTTTTGCTGGCCACAGTGGAACTCCACCGGCGGCCCGACCAGCGCTTGCTTTTAACCTGCGCATCGCTTTATGCAATGACGCACCCAGAGCGATCATAGAAAGCTCGGCGCGCAGATGCAATGCTAGGCGCCTATGCGCTGAACCTTCTGTTGGTGAACGAACTCAATCAGTCTAGGTAGTCGGAGGATGATTCCGTTTACTTCCGAAGCAGTTGTCCAAAAAGGTAAGGCTATGATCGCTCGATGGCGTTGGATGCTGGTGCAACTTACAAAAAAGCTTTGGCTCAGAGCTACCTTGTTTTCACTGCTGGGCGTAGCAACCGCCTTGATATCAATCTTGCTCAAGGACTCGATTCCATTTTCTCTGTCGGCCCGCATAGGCGCCGATGCCGTTGACAAGATCTTGAGCATCATTGCCTCCAGCATGCTTGCAGTGACCACCTTTTCGCTAAGCACTATGGTGACAGCGTACGGAGCGGCCAGCAGCGGCGTAACACCGCGTGCGACGACGCTGGTAATGGAGGACACAACAACACAAAACGCTCTCGCGACGTTCATCGGCTCATTTCTATTCAGCCTGGTAGGCATCATCGCCTTGAGCACCGGAGTCTATGGCGCCCAAGGACGGGTGCTCCTGTTCGCAGCGACCATAGTGGTGGTCATCCTCATCGTTTACACGCTTTTGCGCTGGATTGATCACCTTTCAAAGTTGGGGCGAATGGGCGAGACGATTGATCTAGTGGAGAAAGCGGCCATTGATGCAATCGATCATAGAGTACGGTGGCCATACTTGGGCGGAGTCGCTTTCCCAAAGGGGTGGACTGTGCCTATCGGCTCTCGGATCGTTACCAGTGAATCGACTGGATATGTACAGCATATCGATGTTCAGGCACTGAGCGAGGTAGCGGAGGCCGGAAACCTCAAAATATTCGTGGATATTCTCCCCGGTAGTTTCGTCCACATGGGGATGCCACTGGCCTATCTCGTACCGCTGGCCAAAGAGTCTGTCGAGATCACTAGCCAGCCGTCGGAGAAGGTGCTCGCTACGCTGACAATAGGCATCCGGAGAACCTTCGAACACGATCCCCGCTTTGGACTTTCAGTGCTATCGGAAATAGCATCCCGCGCGCTGTCTCCCGCAGTGAATGACCCCGGCACGGCCATTGATGTCATCGGGCGAGGCGTACGTAGCTTGACTACGTGGGGTAAGCCACAGCCAGTTGCCCCTGAGCATGAAAAAAGCTGCGGCCAGGTTTTTCTGCATGGCTTGAATGTGGACGACTTGTTCGATGACTTCTTTGCGCCGATAGCCAGAGATGGCGCAGCAATCATCGAAGTGGATCTGCGCCTGATGAAAGCCCTGATCAGCCTTGCTCAGATCGATCCCGCTTTGTTCAAAGCCGTTTGCGTGAGGCACGCGAATATCCTTTTGAGAAGATCAGACAGCGCCTTGGCTTTGAACGAGGAAAAGCACCAACTAAGGGCACTGGCAGACAAGTTGCTGTTTAACTAGCCAGCCTCACTACTAAGGTACGAAAGCTGCATAGAGCGCTCAAAAGCCAATTTGATGACGCCTTCTATGAAGCCTTTTTACCTTACCTCCACCAGGCTCGCGCCTTCCATGCTTACCAAAGCACTGCTTGGCTTCATTGCTCTAGTGTGTCTCTCGTTGATTTTGGCTACAGCCTGGCAGATGAACCAGTCCAAGCGTGAGCGCGTAGCTACCGCCAAAATTGCGGTTTCAAACATCGTTCTTGCCGCCGAGCAGCAAGCTCAGGATACGGTACGACACGCTGATAATACGCTGCGTGATCTCGTGGAGCGCGTGGAGCACGATGGTGCAGAGGGGGCTCAGCAAGCTCGACTGGCGAAACTGATGGCCCAGGATGTGGTGAATGTGGACGGCATCCAGGGACTTTTCATCTACGATGCCCAAGGTAATTGGGTCGCCAATTCCTTTTCCCAAGGTATACAGGTGAAAAACAACAGCGACCGCGCGTACTTCGCGTATCACCGCGATAACGCCGATGAGTCCATCCACGTCGGTTCCATTGTCGAGAGTCGCATTACGGGGGAGATGGTTATCCCTATCAGTCGACGCATCAACGCTGCCGACGGTAAGTTTGCAGGTGTGGCGTTAGCGACTGTGCCCGTTGCCTATTTCCAGTCATTCTTCAAGCGCATGGATGTGGACGACAAGGGCGTTATTTTCCTTGCGCTGAACAATGGCGACCTGCTGGCTCGTCGACCGACGTTAACCGCACTCATGACGACCAATGTGGCCAAAGGGGATCTTTTCACCAGTTACCTTCCATACAGCGATAGCGGTACCGCTGTGATCAAGTCTGTAGTGGATGGCGTGGAAAGGATTTATGCCTATCGGCGGGTTTCTGGGTTGCCCATCGTCGCTGCTGCTGGCGTGTCCTGCCAGCATGTATTCGCCCCCTGGTGGGCCTATGCGTATCGATCCATGGCTCTGGTGGCTATGATCACTTTGTCTTTGGCTTCGCTGGGTCTCTTGTTGTACAGGCAAATCCAGCACTTGATCACTGCGGAAAGTGAGTTGAGCATCGCCCGAACCGAGCTTGAGATCATCGCTCAGACCGACAGTCTGACGCATCTGGCCAATCGACGTTGCTTCGACGCTACGTTGCAAAAAGAGTGGGGACGAGCGTCTCGAAATAACTCGGTCATCGCCATCATTTTGTTGGATATCGACTGGTTCAAGCAATACAACGACTGCTACGGCCATCTGCGAGGGGACGACTGCCTGCGCCAGGTAGCCGGGATCATCGGAAGCTGCATCAACCGGGCTGGCGATCTAGCGGCACGGTATGGCGGTGAGGAGTTCGTAATCCTGTTAACTGAGACAGATTTAGCGGGTGCTTTGAGCGTTGCCGAAAAAGTCAGGATGTCCATCGAAAACGCTCTTATAGAGCACTCTGGCAGTCCAGTGGGGAACGTCACAATCAGTTCCGGCGTGGTAGCGATCAACGCACCCGAGAAGGAGGGTTATACAGCCGCCCTGAGGGAAGCAGATCTACTTCTTTACTGTGCTAAAACCAAAGGTCGCAACTGCGTCGAGGGACGAGCAATGGCCGACACCACCAGAAAGCATTTCATATACCAGCCCGTTCTAGGCACAAGCCAATGCTGATTATGGCCGATTTGCTGCCCGTCTCGCCTTCTGCACCCCATTGCAATCCATCCCAGTTGAGATGGGGGTAGGCCTTTTGTGCCGCTGGCCTGATCATTCAACCTGCTTCGTGGCCTTTGAATCTGCATGCCAGGTTTTGACAGCCGTCTAGCGGCCACATCGCCTCTTGACGAAAAGCTTAAAGTTTCCAATTTTGGGTCGATAGCCTTTTGAATATGTCAACCATCATTGGAAAGCAGGAATCTAGCATGCGCCTTAGAAATCTCAATTTAGCTCCACGAGCTGCCCTGTTTTTCACTTCAATCATCATTCTGGTTTTTGTGCTGGGCATATTCGCAGTCCTCCAAATGGGCAAGCTAAGGGATGCCGAAAAAGACGTCGAACTCAATTGGATGGCCAGCATCCGACAAACTGCGTTGATGGACAAGGCGACACTTCGCCTGAGGCTCGAGACACAGCGAGGCCTTGCTGACCCTCAATCCATTCAAAAGAACATTGAAAGCTTCGCTGGCTATCGCAAGGCTTTCACCGATGCGGTGGCGGGCTATGAGCCACTGATAGCGAGCGATAAAGAGCGCTCGTTTTACACGCCAGTAAAAAACAGCGCCGATGCCTATTCCAAACAACTGGATATTCTCGAACCGTTGATGAGACAAGGTGACATAGCCACAGCGGTCAATCTGGTGAGTACAGGTATCCGCCCGCTCACGAATGCGATGGAGCAGCAGATTAAAGACTTGACCAATTTTAACAACGAGGGCGCAGCGCAGGCCGGGCAAACCGCAACCGATCTCTATAACAACGGCCTTTGGCTTGTCGTTGGCCTCATAGCGGGTGTAGTCATTTTGACGATTGGCTTGGCATTACTGCTGACGAAAAGTATTACCTCTCCGATTAACGATGCGTTGTCCGTCGCGGAGCGTATCGCGGCCAGTGACCTCTCCAAGGAGGTATTGGTCAGCGGTACTGATGAAGCAGGGCGATTGTTGAAAGCGCTTGCACAGATGCAGACAAACCTGCGTAACACGATTATGCAGATCTCCGATTCGTCCACGCAACTTGCCTCTGCGTCAGAAGAGATGACAGCGGTCACTGAGGAGTCGAGTCGTGGTCTTGTCGCCCAAAATGACGAGGTCAATCAAGCAGCCACAGCGGTCACAGAAATGAGCGCGGCAGTTGACGAGGTCGCACGTAACGCGGAGTCAGCTTCTGAAGAGTCGAAGCGTACCCAAGGGTATACCGAGGTCGGTTTGGCGCGGGTGGCTCAGACGTTAAAGTCAATTCAAACGCTGAACGGTAACGTTGAAAACACCAGCGAGCAGATTCAAGGGTTGTCAGATCGTGCCCAGAGCATCACTAAAGTGGTCGAGGTGATTAGGGCAATTGCAGAACAAACCAACCTGTTGGCTTTGAACGCAGCCATCGAGGCCGCACGAGCTGGCGAGCAAGGTCGTGGGTTTGCGGTGGTTGCGGATGAAGTAAGAGCTTTGGCCCATCGCACTCAAGTGTCGACCCAGGAAATCGAGCAGATGATCGCTGCCATCCAGAATGATTCTGATCTGGCCGTGAAGGCAATGAACACGAGCCGAGATCTGGCGTCCGAATCGCTTGGCGTCGCCCAGGAAGCCAGTACCTCGCTGGATCAGATCGCCACGGCCATTGTTCAGATCAATGAACGTAACCTCATGATCGCGACGGCCTCTGAAGAACAATCGCATGTAGCCCGCGAGGTTGATCGCAATCTGGTCAGTATCCGCGAGTTAGCAGCGCAAAACGCTGCGGGTGCCAGCCAGACAGCAAGTGCATGCGGTGAAATGTCAAAACTGGCGGTTAACCTGAATCAGCTGGTTAACCGATTTGTGGTATGACAAAGGCTTTAGGGAAGCTGAGGGCCAACCTCGGACTAGCCAGGCACTGAAAGCAGTGTGCCCGAAATGCTCAAATTTTCTGATTACGCGGCAATTCCGATAAATCGGGATTGCCTCAAGCGTAATGGTTGTTCCCGGCATTAAAAGTCCAAAATGACTGAATTGGCAAAGCGCACACGATTAGTCTCAATATTCAGCCTGACTCAGCGTGTTCAGAATGGGGGGGATACCCGTACGCTTACGAACTGAGGGCAAGGCGCAGAGTTGTAAAGCGCCGGGTGGGTGCTGTTGGGGCTGTTCGACCGTAAGGACGGCAATGACCAATACGTGGAGTACCACTTGGGCCAGCCCGCCGAGGCGACTGGGAGCGCGAGGGTATATCTGTCTAAGCGACTGCAAAAGTAAGCCCGGCGCGTTACCAATAACGCCGCTCACGTTCAAAAGGCCGCTACACCTAAGCCGGGTGTGTGGGCCTTTTTTTGCCGGCGGAAACCACCCCCCCATACAGTGGTTTTACGCACTGATGCGCCCTCACTCGAAAAGGAAGCGCAGCCATGCCCTTACCCCGCTACGTGGTTTTCCCGTCGAGGAGTGCGGCCACAACAATTCACTAGCTCTAGCAATTGCACTCTCTGGGGGCGAAGGTGGCAAGACAAAAGTTCAGGGCGCATACGAGAATGATTTCCTCAGCACCGACAGCCACGAAAAGGCTATGGCAATCTACGCCGAGCACTCGGAGCCCTAACCCTAGGCTCAAGTTCGCTCCCTTTGGTCGCATAGCTTGATTGTCGCCTTCGGGTCGTCAGCTGCCGGTAGAGATAAGCTGCAACCGACCCTGTGCTGTCGCTTGTACCCCCCGCCCCACTTGAGCAGTGAAGGAGTCCCTATATGAAAAAGCCCCCCTTGTACCTCTTTGCCAAGGTGCGGTGCATTTGTGAGTATCGCCCCAGTGTTACGGCTATCGTGCTGTTTGGTCTCGAGGTTGAGGGTGAGGACGAACCACCGGTTTATATGGAGATTCGCTTCATTGATTACACCAGCCAGCAGATTGAAGGGGACCATCTGATGCTTTCGCTGGAGGAGGCACTTGAGTACGCTCAAGCTGATTACGGTATCCACCAGACTGATTGGCGTGCGATGAACCAAGAGGAAATTGATCGGATTACCTGGTAGCTAGAGCAGCTACCGGGCCTGTTCCTGACTCGGCGTTGAAAGACGAGTGAGAACCGCAACTGATCAAGAGGAGCCCCTTCCGATGATCGCTCGCAAGACGTTGCAGCCCTCAAGGCCCCAGAAGGAATCCGTTTCGGACATTGTAGAGTTCGGTAATTTGACTGCTCGCCTGCCGCTATGAGTCGAATGCCAGATCGCAGCTCGACGTTGCACTTAAAGCTGTCAAGGTTGCCTAATGCCCTAGGCAGCGTCCGATCCGAAACTGCCATTGCGTCTTTTACACGCCGAGAACGGCTTGGGCTTGGATTCGTTCGAACCTTTCGTGGATGGTTCAGTGCAGAATTTGCGCGATGGCAAATCCCTCTTCGAAACAGGTGAAGCCAAGGATCAGAAAACTGGCTCTGTGGGCTACTGCGAATAGTTGCCAGACAGCGAACAGCATCCTCCCACTGCGCCAATGCAAGCCAGTTGAGTATTTCCAGCTCGAACCAAATATGCTGCCAAGCCGCGTCGGCTTGGATCAAGGCAGTGTCTTGCCATAAAGATTCGGTTTGCGCGACAAAAGCCGACCATGCAAAGAGATTCTTCGACGCTTGTTCGCTCTCGCTGAGCCAGTACGTCCTGGCACCCATAAAATATCCCCTGGCATTGATCCGTAAGTGGCAGCCATCGGCTAGGCGTGAATCACACGCCCTTCAGTTAACATCGATACCAGGATAAAGATCCGCAAGTGGGTGGTAATCGGGATCTTCAAAACGACTATTGTTGTAATGCATTTTGGCAGTAGGCCCCTCGCCTTCGTACGTCACCTCAGAATTGGGAGTCAGATGCCATCCGGTCCCATCTTTGTCGCGTTCGATCAGCGACGGATACAACGTACATGTCCCGCCCGAACCGGATGTCAGCATGAGTTGGTAATAGCGTCCGGCTTGGAGCGTGAACTTTGCCGAGACATAGCAGTAACGAGTGCGTGTCCCGTGGATACGCCAGCGGCTAAATCTGTGTCTCGTGCCCAAGAAGCCTCGCAATAACCGTATATATTTCTGGAAACTGTACAAATCCCTCGCGGTCGAGAAAATGTCCCCCACCACTAACGACTTGTTGCTCGGCTTTGAGGTTGCGGGACAGTTCGATAGATGCTGCAGGCTCAACAATTGAATCGTTGTCGGAAAACAGCGAGATGATTTTCTGTGTACGACGGCAAACTTCCGCGTGGTCCAGCGGTGCATCTGTGAAGGCGTGTAGCTCTGGCAACGTAGACACCGTTCTATCGAAGCCGGAGACCAGCAAGACTCCGCCAGTTAAGGTGTGTGCGGGTAAGGACAACAAGTGCCGTAGAGCAGCGATGCATCCAAGACTATGCCCTATGAGGATCGTGTTTGTGTCAGCTGCTGGCAGTGATTGCTGCAACGCCAATGCCCATTTTATTGGATCAGGATTGAACGAATCAGGCATAGCTGGAATGCTAACTTGCGCGCCTTGCTCCCGTAGCACCTCCGCCAACCAAGGAAACCAGTTCACATTGGGCGAGGCAGTATAACCATGCACAATTACAACGTGTATACCGTCATAGCGGTTCGATGTTCTGTTGACTGCATGCATATTGGGTATCAGAGATCAGCGGATTGATCGGTCGCTGATACTACACTTTCTACTTTCGGCCGGCGAGGATGTCACAGCTGAGAAATTGAGCTAGCTGGATAATTCCCTGCAACGCGTGTCGTGGTATGCGTCCAATCGCGGCCATCGGCAATGCGGTTGTAATCTAGGGCTGATGGCAATTCGTGGCCGTCAATGACCACGACTCGTGCTGGTCACTCCGTTGAAAATGGCTGGTGAAATGCGATGCAAACGAGTGGTCAAGTGAGGGCCAATTTCGCATGAGTGACACAAGACCTGATTTCGGCAAACTTGCCCTCCGTCCAGCCACAGGGTGCGCAAAATTCCCGTGGTATTGCCTAAAGGCGTTGGTTTTTGTGCTGTTAGCGCCGGAAAGTATGCATAGTGGGAGCACTGCCGCAAGAAGCGATGTAGTCGTGTTTTTTGCGGCACAGGCGGCAATGGCAATGGATCACTGATTTGGATGTGGCGGGGATGGCTCCTAGGTGACGTCTGCGCATAAGCAGCTTCCTTGGTACACCGTTGTCGTACGCTTTTCCGATCATGCGAAAATGTCAGCGTAACCGTCCAATTAAGTCAGTCGACTACCCGTCAAGATACTAACTAACCAAACCGTTGAGGGCGTGGGTGGCTCACAATTACACTGCGATTTATCGGGCTGGCGAGTTGGAGGGCTGATGGGGTTTTCGCGAGCAAGCTCGCGCCTACAGGCGTGAGATGTCGGGGGGACGTATGCATAGCCCCAGGTCAGCGCCTTTCCAGCCAGGCAAGCCTGAGCATTTCATTTGCCTCGGTCGGTTACGAGGCCCATGGTAGCTCCCTTAAGCCACCGATATCCTGAGGCAACGCCAAGTAGAACGATAAGGCACCGAAATATACTGGCGAGCGTCTGCTTCTGGCCGAAGCACCGCCTCCGATCAGGCTTGTTTGACGCCGTTGGGTAACATCAGCAGGCAAGCATCAGCAACGGCATGGGCAAACGGGGCGAAGTCCTCGGTATTAGCGGCGATGATGTGATCAGTCGCGCCATGGACGCCCGCATAAATGAGCAATGCCACAACGCTCGGATGTTCTGGCGCCCAATTGCCGGCCAGCTTCCCCCCTTCAATAATCGCAAGCAATTGCTCGAGAATAGCGTTCTTCGAGCCGTTGGCACGATCATGATGGTGGTGGTTCACGTAGACGATATCGTGGATACGATATGTCTTGACGTAGGTTTCGATGTTGGCGTGAATCCAGGCGCGAAGACGCTCTTCCCAGTCATCGGCAGCGCAGCGCGCCATTGCATTGTCCAGGCTGAGCATGAAGCGCTCGGTGTAGCGCACGGCCAGGGCGTCAAGCATTTCGTTCTTGGAAGAAAAGTAGTGATAAAACGTGCCCTTGGCCACTTGAGCTGACTCAACGATCTCGTTGATCGTGGTGGCCTCGACCCCCTGAGCTAGAAAAAGCTCCTCGGCTGCCGCCATCAGTTCATCAAGACGTACTTCGGCGGGTTTGGTCCGGGGCTTGGGAGCACGTTCTGTCGCCGGAGCTTTTAAGGGGGCTTTGGTTTTCATCGTCTCGTTTCGAACAATTCGTCAAAGGAAATCAGTGTAAAGGAGGGAACCAATCGAGGTGGGAAAAAGTTGGAACGATCAATTGACCGACGGTCAGTCGGCAAATATCATGAGGCATGAACATTGATCGCTCCGCCTCAGACAACCCGTTCACCCGGCGCTTTCCCCGTATAGCGGCGCTATGTGCAGCCTACCTCGGCACCTTTCTCGCCACGCTGGATATCAGCGTCGTGAACGTGGCACTACCGACACTGCAAGACGCGTTGCAAACGGATATTTCCGGTCTTCAATGGGTCGTCAATGCATACACGATCTGTTTGTCAGCCTTCATGTTGTCTTCGGGGCCCATCGCCGATCGTTATGGGCATAAGCGGGCTTGGCTGGCAGGTGTGGGGCTGTTTACTGTCGGCTCAGCAGTTTGCGCTATGGCATCCAACCTGGATTTACTGCTGTTCGGGAGGGCGGTGCAGGGAGTCGCCGGTGCGCTTCTGATCCCGGGTGCCCTGCCAATTCTCAGCCATGCATTTCCAGACGCTGAAGAGCGTGCTCACGTCATTGGTGGCTGGTCGGCGTTCAGCGCATTGGCGCTTATCCTGGGGCCATTGCTGGGTGGCTTGTTGCTCCATGGCATAGGTTGGCAGAGTATTTTTGTTATCAACCTGCCTCTTGGGATGATTGCCATAGGCCTGGGCATCTGGGGGATCAGGGAGCGCAAACAGCAAGCGCGCACAGCGCTGGACCCGGCAGGGCAAGTGCTCAGCGTCGTGTGTCTTGCCAGCCTGACTTATGGGCTCATCAGTATCGGCCAGCCGGGCTTGAACCCTTTGATACCCATAGCGGCGCTGGCAGTTGCCCTGGTGGTGTTTATTTTGTTTATGTTTGTAGAGCGGTGTGTAGATCGACCGTTATTGCCACTTTCGCTGTTTCGCAGGCGTTCGTTTGCCGTGGTCAACCTGGCCTCTTTTACCCTGGGTTTTTCGTACTACAGCTGCCTGTTCTTCTTCTCGATCTATTTACAGACGATTCAAGGCTTGTCGGTGGTTGAAACGGGTTGGCGAATGATGCCGCAGTTTCTGGTCACCGGTTGCGTGTCGATTTTGTACGGGCGCTTGAGCGCAGTGATGACATCGCGAAGACTTCTGGTGGCCGGTTATGGCGTGACGGCGCTGGCGATGTCTACCATGGTGACCTTCACAGCACATACCCCTTATTGGATTGTGGGCACCCTGTTCGGGCTTCTGGGGCTCGGAGCCGGTCTCGCAGTACCTGCCACCAGCATGGCGGTTATGACCGCCGCACCGATTGATCGTATGGGGGTGGCCTCTACCACGATGAACGCGTTGCGTCAGATGGGCATGACAATCGGCGTCGCCTTTTTGGGCACGCTCATGAGCAGCGAGGCGTCACGAGTGCTAGCTGCCGCGTTGCGTGATCAAGGGGTAGCCAAAGCGCCTGAGATTGCGCGGTATGTGATTGCTCATGGTGTGGCATCAAGTGACTCGCTGATTGTTTCTGCACTTTTTGTTCCCGCGATGGAGCACGGGTTTCATGTGGCAATGATGGTTTCCGGGCTCGCCTGTGCACTGGTGGCCCTGATGCTGTTAATCACCTCTTTTGAGGCCGACACCTTGCCATCGCCCCCACCGAAACACACAGATGGCGGCTGACTTTGCTTCAGAGTGGAGCCAGCCTTGAAATTCACCTGCAGTTCTGTGGTCTGTACAACAATCCCGTTAAGGACTGTTTTATGCCTATTCGCCGTACCCTCTGTTTCCTGACGCTGCCGTTGTTCGCAGGTTGCCAGTATTTGCCCCACACCAACTACTTCACCGCGCCCGAAAACGAGCCCAATCCTGCCTGGGTACGTATCGTCGACTACACGCAACATGCCGAAGTTTACCAATACGAAAACGGTAAACGTTCGGGCGGCGCTGTTCGCACCGGCCTCCTGCCGTTCACCCATACACAAGACGTGGGCATGCCCAAGGCAGGGCAAGACCTCACATGGGACTATTACGAAACGCGGATCCGACCCGGTATCGAAACGCAGGTGGATCTTTTCTGGGAGGGGGCACGCACTCGCTCCTGCCACATCTCGACGAAGTTTACTCCCCAAGCCGGACGCTATTACCAGTTCAGGCTGACATCCGGCTCATCAGGCAGCTGTAGGGTGTACGCATCGCTGATTGAGCGCGACACAGAAGGAAACGGTTGGCATCTCACGCCGAATCCGCAGGTGACCTACAACGGTGATGGACCGACGGCCCAAACCTATTACCAGAACAGTAGGTTTGAGGACCCCGATTATCATCCACCTGAAGCTCTGTATCCTGGGATGGACATTTACTAGACAGGTGCACGACTACAAGGAATCGTTAATTGGCTAGCGCGAAATACTTCCGAACGCTCGGCGAGCGAGCCTCAGAAGATGTGTTCGCATGGGCGGCATTTGTCGCGCAAACAGAATTCCAGTGGAAAGACACAGCGTCAGTCCAGAACGCCGTCGCCTGGCGACGTATGGTTCGAGCTGGAAATACTCAACGGGCTTGCGCTGGCGCATTGGGAGGATGAGGGAAAGCCTGTTAACTGGTCGAGCCGCTGGAATACCGACTATCGACAAGAAGCTGCGGCCCTGGCGAATGACTTGCTGGAGCTTTTGTGCGATGCAGAATCATCTGGAGGCTGAACCATCACGCTGGTCTCACGCAAAGTGCCCAGAAGTCGGATTGCGGCGAACAACGACCCGACGGTCAGCTCAATACGGATCTAAACCGCTCTTCAGGGAGTTCCTCTGCAAAAATTGCATCGGCTTTCAGCGGCACACCCTCAAATATGCCAGCTTATCCATCCCCATCCGCGCGCTTGTGCAATAGAGCATTTTATAAACTGCTCACACCGTATTGTTCCTCACTGCGTTGATGCTCTTTTGGCTGATACTGCGCGTCGAGATTGTAGAGTGATCACGGGATGACTGCTTCTGGCCGGTTTCTGCCTGTTGCCACCTTCCGACTCGGATCGAGTGCTGCCCGTTGTCCCGCCTGCTGCGAGAAGATCACTGCTTATCATGGATGCGAAGCAAGGTTTTCAGATCAAATACAGGCGGGGGTCAACGGAGTGCTATCCCATGAGGTATTCCATTTGGTATTCCAATCAAAATACACAACTAATATTAACTATAATAATCAATAAGATAATTTACCGTTTCAGATTACCCCGGCCCACCAAATCCCAGAAAAAAGACGCCTTAGGGCGTCTTTTTTTTGTGCCTGGCATTCAGAGAATCTGAAGGATGTCGGAACCGTATCGAACGCTTGGCGCAGAAAGGTTGACCATGGCCAAAGACATCGACCCCCCCTGCACATCGCTATGCCAACTCAGCGGCGACTTATGCAGCAGTTGCGGTCGCAACAAGGAGGACATTCGCAAATGGCGGCGCATGAACCGCCCTGAGAAAATGGCCGCCGTGCAGCGCGCAAGCCAGCGTTTGAAAAGCCTCAACAAAAAGAAGAGCTAAGCAGGATGAATCGGGCGGTGTAAAAGTCGCTCCGCCCTGCAATACTTCGCCAAAATGCCCGCTCATCTGACAAGGCGACCTAGACAACACATGCAACCAAAAACCCTGATCTTCTCGCTGCTAATCACCGCACTGACCGTATTCCAGGCCAATGCCACAGACAAAACCTGCGCCGAAACCATCGGCCAGAAGCGCGCCGAGTTGCTGGTCAAACAATGCATCAACGTTTCTCCCGCTACCCGCCCACCCTGCAACGTGGCCAACAGCTGCGAGTTGATTAACAGCGAAGTCGAACGCGGCTGCGGCTTTCTGGGCGATGATCCGAACACGCCGGACTACTGCCACTTCAGCCTGACCAAACCGGAAACCTTGCAGGGCGCTTTGATTGCCGGCAACGGTATCGATGACTACAGCATCACCGTGCTGGTCAATGACGGTCGACGCTTCAGCGCTTATTGCAAAAGCCAATGCGATGCCTGGTTCGCTGCCGAAGATGAAGGCGAAGCTACCCTGCTGCCGGCCATGATCGGCAAGAACGTCAAGGTCACCGTTGCCCGCGAACTCAACAAAGACCGCATCGCCGGGCCGGCATCGGACGAAAAACTGATCTTTGTGAAGAAGATTGAGGTGGTGAAGTGATAGCGGCGCGTCTGAAGCGCATGGCTACCCCATAAACCAAAAACCCCACCACCTCTTCAGGCAGCAGGGTCCACACCACACAAGCAACTCACCTCAATCTGTCAGACCAACAGCCCTTACGTTTCCTCTACTTCCGGGCTAATCACCGGCCACTGGTCAAGCACCTGATCCAGCGCCAGGTGCGCCTGGGTAATCAAATGCATCCCGGCCATGGCCAGATGGCGTGGCGGGCCTTGCAGGTTGTCGGCGCTCTCATAAACCGTGGCGGTGGCGCAACGCAGCACTTCCACGGCATGGGCCACGCGGCATTCAAGGAGGATCAGGGTTGCTTCGAGGGTGGGCGGATCGGGGACGATCTTTTTCATGGTTACAACTCCAGTGAGACTTAGAAAGTCATCACCCATTGCCTACCAAACGCCGGGTGGCGACCGTGCACAAGTTGGTAGGACCGGTCACTGGCATCCGGCGCGCCCGAAGGCGCCAAGCGCACGGCCGCCATAAAACACAGGCCGTAGAAAAGCGCCTCGCTAAGGGGGCGCCTCGCGTCAGTGAACTCCAGGCCTACCAAACCTGATCGCTGGATTTACAGCGACGGCCTGAGGGTAGTGACCGAAGTTAACGAACGCAAGCGAGCGGGATTTTCTCGGAAATTTCCTTCAATAGAAAGGGAAGCGTCTTGCTATCAACACAATAAAAAGGCCCGGTACAACGCCGGGCCTTCGCAACGCCTGAAGAAATCAGGCGCCGGACTCAGGGTCGCTCGCAGGCCCATCACGAGATTCCTCAAGATCCCCTTCACTCTTACCAACAGTCTCCGGGTACTCACTGGATACCGAATTATTCACATCCACATCGAACAGCTCTTCCTCCACGCCAGCGTCATCGTCCGCAGGCAAAGGAACGTCTTCCCCATGAGTGTGAGGGTCATGACCGGTTGAGTTATTTGCCATAGTCCCTACTCCTCATCAATCAGACTGTCCGTCCTGGCCGTGCCGTTTTCACGGTCAACCTGAGCGTCCTGATCGGAGCCCGGATTGCCTGGAGGCGGATTCCAGTCTTCTGGCCGCTGCTCATTCCCCTGCTTTGGCTCCGACGGAGCCTGTTCAATCCCGGAACCGTGACCTTCGCCGGTATCGGGGGTTTTCTCATCAGGGCCTGGATACGCGGCTTCAGGTCCGTTGTTATCGATTCCCATGATCCTTCTCCTATCAAGGCGCAGAACGTCTGCACATAAGATTGAGAGGGATCGGCACCTTGCAGAGTGCCTGTCTGACGGACGAACGGTAGACACGCAAATGCACGGCATTGGAGACATCGGATTTTCCTGACCTGCCCCCCTTTCAGGAATTGTCTGATTAACGCCAGCTCTTCCAGGCCTCACCCTTGGCGCATGAAATCAACTCCTCAAGCTGCGCGGCGGCTTCTCCATTTATTTGCCTGCGGCCTGATAACCGCAGCCTTCGCCGGCTCGTTTGTTTATTTACGGGCGGTCTTCAGTGAAGAAGTTTCCCTGCGCCGCACCCTCATGAACGAGGCCGTCTTTAATGCCCAGGATTTTTTCGTCAGTCGCCAGACGCTGCTCAAGAGTCTGGTGCTGGCCACGGTGCCGAATAAACACGACACCGAAGCCTTTGTCAGTGTCGATCCAGCAGAAGAGGTGAACATCAATCTGGGCAGTGAGGCGGGTCATTGGAGCCTTTGGCTCACGCGCCGGATGATGGACTATCTGCAGGCGAGCAAGGTCAATCTGCTCTACGTGCCGCAAACGGATGAGCCGAAGGTTGTGCGGTTATTTGAAGTCTCTGCGCGTGTTGGCCGCTTGCCCAAGTTGGTCATGCAACGTCTGGTGGATGAGGGCCGCGAAGCCTCGATTGTGGGCGATGACCTGTGGTTGACGGATAACGCCTCCCTGTACTCGCCCTTCTACCTGTTCACACGGCTTGATTATCGCAACCTGTCTTCCGGCTGGCTGGGCATTGAAGTCGACGTACCGGACCTGGTAGCGGCTTTAAGCAGTGAAAGTGCCGGCGACTTCACGCTGCTTGACGGCCAGGGTCAGATCATTTTCAGCACTATCGCTCCCGCTGCACGGGTGGGTTCATTGCACCTGCAGGAACCCGAAAAGTCGTTCGGTTTTATCGGCAATGGCTGGTATCCCGACCGCCTGGCGATCAGGAAAAAGCTCGGTTACTCCGGCTGGCAGATTGTTTATACCGTGGGCATTCAATCTTTGTTGCCGGTATTGGCCTGGCCGTTTGTGGTGTGTGTGCTGTTTTGTATTGCGCTGGCTGTCGGCTTGCGTTTTCTGATCGTGCGCATTGATCGGCGCCTGATTACGCCGGGTGAGAATCGTATTCAGGCGCTGGTTGAAAGTGAGGCGTTCAGCCGCGCTGTATTACAGGTCGCACCGGTGGCCTTGTGTGTGATTCGCCGTACGGACGGCACCGTGGTGCTGGAAAACTCACTGTCGCAGCAGTGGTTAGGCGGCAGCAGCGAGCGTGGCACGTTATGCCACGGCTGGATTGCTCGCGCCTTCGACGGCCAGGAAATACGCAACAGCAATGAAATTGAAATGGACGATGGCCGTCTTCTTTACCTGGCCTTTGCGCCCACGCGCTACGAAGGTCAGGACGTGTTGATTTGCGCCTTCAGCGATATCAGCGCGCGTAAACAGATTGAAGTAACGCTGCAACGCGCACGGCAGTTGGCGGATCGGGCCAATGAAGCCAAGACCTTGTTTCTGGCGACCATGAGTCATGAAATCCGCACGCCGCTGTATGGCGTGCTGGGCACCCTTGAGCTGTTGGCGCGTACCGAACTCAACGACCAGCAAAGCAACTATCTGAAAGCCATCGAGCGTTCCTCCGGCAACCTGTTGCAGTTGATTTGCGATGTGCTGGATGTCTCACGCATCGAAGCCGGGCAACTGCAACTTGAGCTCAGCACGTTCAGCACGCTGGAGTTGATGGAAGAGATTGTCCAGGGGTACAGCGGAGCCGCGCAGGCCAAAGGTCTGCAGTTGTTTGCGTTGATTGATCCGGCGGTGCCGGAATGGCTCAGCGGTGATGTCACCCGTATTCGCCAGATATTGAATAACCTGCTTAATAACGCGGTGAAGTTCACCGACTACGGAAAAATCGTCCTGCGTCTGAAAGTCGACAGCCGTGATGATGAGCGCGTCATGTTGCACTGCCAGGTATCGGATACCGGCAAAGGAATCGCTCACGAAGAACAATCGCGGCTATTCGAGCCCTTTTATCAAGTTGAGTCCGCCAGAAATGTGATCGGCGGAACCGGGCTTGGCCTGTCCATCTGCAAGCGGCTCATGCATTTGATGAACGGCAATATACGCCTGGTCAGCGAGCCTGGATTAGGCAGCAGTTTTACCCTGCGTTTGCCATTGGTAGAAGTCAACGACCCTCTGCGTGCAAGCCCTGTCGGCGCATTGTCTCCGGGTATCGTTTATGTGGTTTCGCCACTGCGTGAACTGGCTGAGTGTTATTGCGCCTGGTTACGTCGCTGGGGCGCGAGGGCGCAGATGGGCACACCTGAATCTGGCGGCACGTCAGAGGGCGCGGTGTTGCTGGAACTGCACCCAGGCTCTGCCCGGCAGTTAATCAAGCCACGATGGAAAGGGCCTGTGGTGGTGGCCGCCAGCGATATGTCAGTGTCGCCGGCGATTGAAAATACGTGCTGGCTGGCAGACCTCAATAGTTTGCAGGACGTCTACCTCGCCCTGTGCAAGGCGCAAGGCATCGGTACGCCTCTTGAAAGTGGCATAACACGGGCAGAACTCACCCTTGGATTACGCATTCTGGTCGCGGAAGACAACGTGATCAATCAGCTTATCTTGCGTGATCAGCTTGAAGAAATGGGCTGTACCGTGACGCTGGTCAATGACGGTATCGAAGCACTGGAACGCTGGCAGGAAGGAACATTTGATCTGGTGCTGACCGACGTCAACATGCCGAGAATGAACGGCTATGAGTTGGCGATCCAGTTGCGGGCCATGAACGTGACCCACCCCATTATCGGTGCCACCGCCAATGCCATGCGCGATGAGGGTGAACGCTGCCTGAACGCAGGCATGAATCACTATTTGATCAAGCCTTTTACGCTGCACACCCTCTACAACTGTCTTCGGCACTTCTAAAGGAGGATCCAGTGAAGCCTTATCGTGTACTGGTCGTTGAGGATCATCCTTTTCAGCATGAGTATTTGCTGAATGTCTTTAACGAAGCCGGTGGCTTTACCGTTGATACGGTCTGGGATGGCGACAGTGCGCTGGAGTGCCTGGCGCTTAACGACTACGACCTGTTGCTCAGCGACTTACTGATGCCCGGCATGGACGGGGTGCAATTGATCCAGAAAATCGCTGCCCTGAACAATCGACCGGCGCTGGCCTTGATGAGTGCCTCGTCGCGTCGAATGCTGATAAGTGCAGGGCTGGCGGCTAAAAACCTGGGGATTTCAGTGGTGGGCCTGATCTCCAAACCGGTTGAATTAAAAGCGGTCATGCGTTTGAAAGAACGGATGGCGATGTTTCGTCACCCCGATGACAGTGGCCCGGCACAGGCCCTGGAAGTCGATCCGCACAGCATTATTTCAGCCATGGCTGACGGGCAGATTCAAGCCTGGTTCCAACCCAAGAAATCGCTGCGCAATGGCAATATTCTCAGCGCTGAAGCGCTGGTGCGTTGGGCGCATCCGCAGGCCGGCCTGTTATTGCCCAGGGACTTTCTATCCGAGTTGATCAAGCAAGGGCTGGAAGAGCAATTGTTGTGGCTGATGCTCAAACAGACCTTGCCGGCCCAGAGACAATGGCGGGAACAGGGCTGGGATATCCCGGTTTCAATCAACTTGCCCACGCACTTGCTGGATGACCATGATCTGGCTGACCGCTTGCGCGATTATGTCGTGGCCGACGGCGCAGAGCCGCGCAATATCATTTTTGAACTGATGGAAAGTTCAACCACAGAAGAACTCAGCAACTACTATGCTGGCGCTTGTCGCCTGCGCATGATGGGCTTCGGTCTGGCGCAGGATGATTTCGGCAAGGGGTTCAGCTCCTACTTCAACCTGGTGTCTACGCCATTCAGCGAACTCAAGATTGATCGTTCGCTGGTGCATGGCTGTACCGAAAATGAAAATCTGGCCTGCGCGCTGCGCAGTATTGTGGAACTGAGTCGAAAGCTAGGCCTGACGGTCGTCGCCGAAGGTGTCGAAACGCAGGCAGAACTCGCCTTTCTGCGCAGTATCCAGTGTGATCAGGCCCAGGGTTTCCTGATCTGCGCCGCTGTATCGAGCAGCGATTTTGAAACTCTTTTACTCGAAGATAGCTCCAAGCCATCATCAGAGTAGTTCAACGCGGTGGCATGGTTTTTAAGCATCTGGAGCCGGGCGATGCGTGAACTGAAGGTAGTGATTGCCGACGACCACCCCGTGGTATTGGTGGGGCTTCGGGAAGTGATTCTGCGCGATAAGCGCTTTGAGCTGGCAGCCGAAGCCTTGAACTCGTCACAACTGGTCGAGCAGCTGACGCTGCATCAACCCGCCCTGGTGATTACCGACTTCAACATGCCTGGGGATGAAACCTATGGCGACGGGCTGCAACTGATCGAGTACATCACCGAGCATTTTCCCGGAGTGAAAATTCTGGTCCTGACGATGGTAAGCAACCACCTGATCATTTCGCGTTTGATGGAAATGGGGGTGGCGGGCGTGATCGCAAAAAATCACATTCATGAAGAAATCGGCAAGGCCTTGAACGCGCTGGCCAATGACAGGCCTTACAACGCCCCACAGGCACCCGCGCTGTCGGTAATGACCAACCCGAAAGTCATTGATGAGCGCTTTTCCACGCTGTCGCCGCGTGAAGTGGAAGTCTTGCGACTGATGGTGGCAGGCAGCAGTGTCGGTGACATTGCCCGTCAGTTGAATCGCAGCGTCAAAACCGTCAGCACCCAGAAAGTGTCGGCGATGCGCAAACTTGAAGTGCTGAGCGACCATGCCTTGATCACGTATTGCATCAAGGCCGCCGCCTTTGAATAGTTGCAGTGCCTTTTCGATACCGGAGTCCTGTGTGCCATGCCGAAAATGAGAGTCTTGCTGGCCGACGATCATCCGATTGTATTGATGGGCGTTCGCGAAATCATTGAACGCGACCCGCGCTTCAGTGTGGTGGGCGAGGCCATGAACTCGTCCGATTTAATCGAGAAAATCGCGCAACTGCGCCCCGACGTCATCATTACCGACTACAACATGCCGGGGGACGATCAGTACGGCGATGGCACGCGCCTGGTGGAATACTTGCGCCGGCATTTTCCCGAGCCGCGGGTGTTGATCCTGACGGTGATTTCCAACCCTCAAGTGTTGGCCTGGTTATATGAACTGGGTATCAGCGGGGTCATTTCCAAGAACGCCGGGCTGGAACAAATCCTGGTGGCGCTGGATGCGTTTTATCGTGAAGGGCATTTTCAACAAGACACCGGCGGCGAGGTGTCGAGTGACGAGGCGGATGATGTGTCGAGAAAGCTCAGCCAGTTAACGGTCAAGGAGTTCGAAGTGCTGCGCTTGTTTGCCTGTGGCATGAGCGTGGGAGACGTTGCGCAGAGCCTGAACCGCAGCATCAAAACGATCAGTACCCTGAAGATGTCGGCAATGCACAAGCTTGAAGTCGACAATGATCAGGCGCTGCTGGTCCTGTGCGTCAAAGCCAATCTGTTTGCCTGATGGCTCCCTGCTTACAGGTAAATCATTTCCAGCAGCAGCGTTGAGGTGTAGCTGCCGATCGCGGGCAGTTCCTCGCCTGTTTTAACCGGCCTGACCGTCAGCTTGAGTTTCAGCGAAGTGTCTTGAACCGGAAAAATCAATTGTTCTCCCAACGTCAGGCCCAATACTTTTGCCACACCAGTCATGTCGTACAGGCGGGTTTTCAGCCCCAGCCTGTCGAGGCTGGTGCGTAGCGTATCGTTGCCATAGGCGCCGTTACCGGCGCTGAAGCGCAAATGCACCAGGCTGCCCTTGATGCATTGAAAGTCCAGGGCAACCTCGGTCCATTCGGTGATGTCCGAGTTCAGCGAATTAAGGTTCACCTTGGGGATTTCAATACTTTGCGAGGCTGGAAAACTGGCCGTGCAAGGCGGCTTTATCAATGTGCCGGATATATCAATCTGAGCACTCTGCTGAGCATCGGCGCAGGCACGTTCGCTGACACCTGAAGTGGCGACAGAAAAAACAATGGCCCACACGCTCATTCTTGTTCGCATACGGGCCTCACAGGTATTCGATGCTCATCACCGCTGAACTGCTGAAGGCCCCTTCAGACACGGCGCCAAATGCATTCAGTTTCATTTTCATGCTCAGGTCGACCGCCCCGCTCTGATTGTTCAACGTGCGCTTTACACCACTCAGGTTCAGCACGCTGTTATCACTGTTCAGGTACATGTAATAGCCTAGGTAATCTCTGCCAGCCCAGCCTTGTGTAGTGGAACCACTCACAAGCTGCCGGGCCTGGATACTGACGCTCAAAGAGGAATTGGGTGGGCATGTCAGGGTGACCGGAATGTCGATCATCGGCGCGCTGGCGATCTGGTCATAACGCACATTGCCGAAGTTGGCGGTCAGCGTCTTGCTACTGGTCAGCGTGCACGGCGGTCGCGTGAGCGTGCCGCTTACATTGATGGTCACGGCGTCCGTGACTGCGTGGGCAGCGGTGCAGGCAAAGCCTGCCAAAAGTGCAGCGGCCAACGACACGGGTAATTTCATGGTCGGGTTCCTGTGCCTGATCAGCGATAAGTGATGTTGAGGGTGTACTGGCTGGAGAAGTTACCGGCCGGAGAAACACGGGTATTCAAGCGCGGCCGGAAACCGAGACGAATGTTATTGGTGCCGGTGGTCAGCGATAACGTGCGCGGGCTGTTGAAGGTCACCGCCGTATCGTTATCGGCCCAGGTGGCGGCCATCGACAACCCCGCCAGCGTGGTTGCTGATACGCCTGGACTGCCGCTGACTGCACTTTGCGTGGGCACCAGTGTGGCGGTCGCCTGAGTGCCACGTGTACAGTTCATCGTGACATTGGCGATTTGTTGCGCAGTGGCGAAATCGTTGCTGCTCAGTGTGCCAAAAGGCAGGTTCAGGGTGGTGGCCGACCCCATGGAACAGGCGGGTCGTACAACGGTGTACTGCATCAGAATGACTTGCAGATAATCGCCATAGTTTTCCCAACCGTTAATCGACGTGTCGGTCAGGCTGACGCTCACCATGTAGCTACCGGGTGTGGCCGCGGCAGCACCGGCCACCAATACGTTGTAAGAAAACGTAGTGCCGACCGTCAGCGGCACGCAACTGCTTGGCATGCAGGTGGTAGAGGCCGTTCCGATGCTTTGCTCAGGCACCTCACGCCCGGAGTTGACATGAAAAACAAAGAGCTTTGGACCTTTGCCGATGTTGTAGAACTGGGTATGCGAGAGAGACGCTCCCGAGGGATACCAGCGCGTGACTCGGCAATTGGCCGTCATGTTGACCTGAAGGGTCTCGGATGGCGCCACTTCGCCAAGATCGATGATGCCTGTGGTGCCCGTGGCCGTGCACGACAGGTTGTTTTCAATCAACGCAAAGGCCGGCGGACTGGCCAGGCTGAGTAAAAAGCAGAGCAGCATCAAACGGCCCCTTACCCGATTGAAGGCAAGCGGTTTAGCGGTTGATTCATGCATCGGGAGTACCTTGAGTGTCTGTCGGTATTGCGGCCATGGCATCGCAACGAACCTGCAACTGTCCGATACCGGTTTCGGCCAGGTCATAGCTGTTCAGATCCAGCTCCTTGGCGCACCACAGCTGGCCGTTGACGTTGATCTGCAACTGCGTCTTGTCTGGCACGCCGGTCATGAAGACCCGCCCCTTGTCCGCCACCATGGCGCTGTTCAGCAACGTGCCATCAAGCCCCAGCAACCGGGCCTCGGCGGCAAACGGTGCAGGCTTGCCAGCAGTTGAGCTGACGCTGATCAACAGCCGGCGGCCATTACGGGTTTCAAAGCTGGCCAGTACGAAAGCGCCGCGGTTGGGGGTAACTTCCTGGACCAGTTGTTCGATATCGGTGTTGTCCGATAACGAGTCGGTGTTGAGCGAGACCTTGTTTTTTCGGTACGGCTGGGCCGAAGGAATGATCGTGTAGCCGCGGCTGTTGGTTTTAACCCCGCTCTTGGTCAATACGCCGACATCGGCAGCACCGGGCGTGGCCACGATGATGTTGGTCTCGCCCAATGGCTGGGTGAACATCACGCTGTCACGAATGGCGACGACCGCCCCTTCAACACCGTAATCGGCCTGACGAACAGTCTGGTCCCGGCTATAAGAGGCGTGCCAGATCGCATTGGCGGCGTTATAGCGGGCGGCGACCGAGCCGCCCATCAAGCGCTCATCGTCACTGACTTGCTGATTGATGCCCACGCTGTAAGACAGCGCATCGTCCGGCAACCGGGAACCGCTGAACGTCGCCGAACGGTTGGCACCGCCAGCGGAGTCCTGGTAAGTGCTCAGGCCTATGCGGCTGCTGCTTCCCGGATTGCCCAGCGGAAGGCTGACACTGAGCGACACGCTGCGAGTGTCATTGCCGGTGCCACTGTTCTGCGCCACACCCAGGTTGTAGGAGGCGCTGCCGACACTGAAGCTGTAGCCCAGTTGAATCGCGGTATTGCTCTTGGCCAGGTTCCAGTAATCGGTTTTGGTCAGGTTGGCGTACATGCCACCGTAGGTGCCAAATTGCTGCGACACGTTGGCGGTAAAGCTGCTTTTCATGTGGCCGTTCAAGTAAGGCGAAAGCGCAGTGCTGTTGTTCAGGGTTTCATCACGATAAGGGGCCAGCGAATGGCGGGATCGCGCGTTGACGGCCTCGTTGAAACTGTAATAACCGCTGGTGGAATAGCGGTAGCCAATCAGACTGAAGCTGGTGTCTGTCAGGTCGATGGACCTGGAATAACGAAAACGATACGACTGCCCCGACAAGGTCCTGGACTCCGGCCCCATGTCGTCGCTGATGGCGTGGGTCACATCCAGCGAAACAGCACCGAAGCCTGCAAAGTCATGGGCAAAACCCAGCAGCGCCGAGTTGTACTGTTCACTGACGATAGTGCCGCCAAACAGTGTGGTGCCATCGGTCAGCCCGCGGCGGTAAGTGCCTTGCAGAAAGCCTGGTGTTGCCAGGTTCAGGGCGCCGTCTGCCGGGCGATACTGGCCTGCGGTCAAGGCGTAGCTTTGCTGACCTTCGCGCAGCATATAGGGCACCGACGAGAACGACTGGACATACACCTGCCGCTCGCCATTGGGGCCTTCGATCGTCACCTCGATATCGCCGTTGCCCGAGGTCGAGTACAGGTTCTTGAGCGCAAACGGTCCCGACGGTACCCACTGTTCGCTGATCACATAGCCACGCTGGCGCAACGTTACCCGCGAGCGGCCATTGGCGACGCCGCGTACGACCGGGGCAAAGTTGCGCGACTCATCGGGCAGCATGTCCAGGTCAGAAGCGATGCCCACGCCGCGGTATGAAAGGGTGTCGAACAGATCGCTGTCCGTTGCACTCTCGCCCACCGTGGCGATAGCCATCAGGTTGCCCAGATCGCGCTGCACATAGGTGTCGACCGATTTCCACTGACCGTCGAGCTGGGTGCTTTGTTGCCAGGTCGAGAAGTTGCGAAAACGCCAGGCGCCACTGTTGAACCCGCTGTGCACACTGCCGAAACGTGACTGCCGGCTGCCATATTGGCCTTCATAGTGGCTGCCGGAAAAACTGTAGTTGGCAAAGGCAACCGGCTCACCGTTACTCCAGGTTTTACGGCGGGTGGCAAACGGTACAGTACCGATGTAAGCCTGAGGCACGTGCAGGTTCAGGTGCTGTTTATTGAAGTCGTAGTCGTATGTCACACCGGCAAGGTCGCGGTTGAAGTACACACAATTGTCAGCACTGATATCGGCGTTTTTCAGGCGCGCAGGATCGACGCCCAAATCAATCAGGGCCTGAACGCTCAAGCAAGGGAACAGCCCGTTTGGGGTCGAGACCTGACTGGGGGTTTCACGCATGAACGGCAGGTCGCGCTGTTCGATCAGCCGGTCATTCACCGACAGGTCAATGCGGTAGATACCGGGTAGCTGGCCTTGACTCATGGCTTTTACTTGCTCGGCCACTTCAACCGAACTGTTACCACCACCGATTTCCAGGAAGGCGGAATCGAAGCTGTAGTCTGCCTGTGCGGCGGTCGCGCAAAGGCCGACAGAACCCAGGATTAACGTGCTCCAGCAGTTTATTCGGCGCGCGAAGGCGCACATGCGCAGTCGCAGCATGAGGGAGCCCTTCCAGTCAGCTAATCAGTCAGTCATCAACGGGGAGAAACAGGGGTGGCCTTGACCGTACTGCCGTACTCGTCGATATAACTGAGCACCAGCGTGTCACTGTTTTTCAGCGGGATCCGGGCAGTGACGGTGCTGCCGGGCTTGATCACTTCCGGCATTTCCTGGTGGGGGACGTTGTTAACCAGTAGCTCACTGACCACCACGTTGAATCCCGAGGCGTTGTGCACACTCAACGTGCCGTTTTCAGCACGCCATTGCAGGTTTTGTACGGCATCGCGTAGAGACCCTTTCAAGTCGGCGGGCCGATAAAACAGTTTGATCGTGGTCTTGAGTGCGATTTGCAGCACGTTCTGATTACGCTGCTCGGCGCTCATGGCCGGAATCGCTTTTACATTAAGTAAAAACAGGCTTTCCTTGTCGCTTGGCAAGTTCTGCGCGTTGGTCGCGATGATCCGCAGAATGTTCTGGCTATTGGCGTCCAGGCGAAACAGGGGCGGCGTGATGATGAACTCATCGGCGCTCTCATCGCGATTGTCGAAAGGGCTGACCCAGGATTGAACCAGATACGGCACTGCGTCTTCGCCGGAATTGGACAGTGAAAGGTTGGCCTCTTTTTCCTTGCTTTGATACACAACCCGCGTGGAGCCCACATTGACGCCTGCCTGAACCTGGGGCAGCCACAAGCCCGCCGCCAGCGCCAGAAAGGCTGCAACTTTTAAACGCATGAAAGGATTCCTCTGCTTAACGCCAGAGCCCGCGATGACCGCGAGCCCTTACGTTAAAAACATGAATTACTTGTAGGTCACGTCGAAGCTGGCCAGCGCGTTGACTTTACCGGTGCCAATGCCACGAGCGCCTGGAGTGTCACCCGACGCTTCGGTGTCTGCCACCAGGCGCACATAGGAGGCCGTGAAGTCGAAGGTGTTGGACTGAGGACGCAGCACGTAATCGTTGCTGTCGGTGTTCAGCGCCAGTTTGTTACCGGTGCGTGCGTCATTGATTTGAATGCCGATGCCAGACACCTGATTTTCACCGGTCATGCCCAGTACAGTCGCATCGGTGCCCGATTGCTGACCACTGAACTTGATCGAGGCGTTTTTCAGGGTCGAACCGCTGCAATTCTCCAACGAGATCGAGAACGGTGTGGAACCGGCCGTGGCGCCCACGGTGTTTGCAAAATCAGCAATACGCACCTGGCCCATGTCGACCGACTTTTTCACGCTCTCGCTGTTGATGGTGCACGCGTTGTCATTGACGGTACCGGTGAATTCAACCTGACCATCAGCGGCTTGAGCGGTCGCCGCCGCCATCACGATCAGCAGCGAAGAACCACAGAGCGCGGTGTATTTGCCCATTTTTTGAAACATGAAATAAGCCCTATGCAAAGAAGTGGTAAGTAATAGCCCTTTTTAGCCCCTGTTTACGGCGTGCCGCAGCAGGTGTTGCATAGGATGCAATCGAGAGAAAAATCAACCTATCAGACAATTCCTGTTCTACATCTCCAAGGCTGACTTTCAGGATGACGGGCTAACTCATGAAGCATGCAAAGCTACGCCTCGGTGCATTGGCACTGAGCTCACTCAGGCTGAACAAACTGCTGCTCGTGCTGACCGGGCTCGCCTTGTTGCTGGTGAGCATGAGTTATTGGGCGGTTAACCGGGTGCTGAAGGAAGAAGGCGAAAAAACCGACTTCCATTTCGCACGCCTGATGGAAAGCATTCATGAACATGAAGCCTTTCTGCGCAACGCCGTGCAGAGCTACGGCCAGTCCAATGAAAACCTGTTGATGGACAGCAAGCCTTATGCACGCCAGGAGTTGCTGCGCCAGGGCGACGAGCGCCTGTTTCAGAACAGGGACACTGCCAAGTCCTTGCCGTTTACGGTCAGTCAGCGAGACCAGTTCAGCCTTGATGACATGCAGGGGATTTATTCGTTTGGCGTCCAGTTGACCGATCTGTTCACGGCTTACTGGTCAGACTCTTTCTATGCGGCGCCTCAGGTCTTTGTCTTTTCGCCCAGCGACCAGTTCACCATTGCCGTGCCCGGCATCGAGGGCACCCGGCA
Organism: Pseudomonas sp. HP_08; assembly: GCF_055284095.1. NCBI lineage: Bacteria > Pseudomonadati > Pseudomonadota > Gammaproteobacteria > Pseudomonadales > Pseudomonadaceae > Pseudomonas > Pseudomonas sp. HP_08. Next base: position 523,110 of record NZ_JBTOQC010000001.1, read on the forward strand.
ATACCCTTTGTTGCTGAAAACCAACTTCTTCGACCTGACCAAGCGTTTGTACGATGAGCTTCTACAACCACGGCATACGCTGGCCGATGATCAATTGATCTGGATAAGAGCTCCGGTCGGTCTGATTCAGAATCGTAAATACATCGTGGGCGCAATGAGACTCGACCTGTCCCGCCACTTCATGCCGCAGGCCGGATCGAATGACCCGGTGATAGTGACGGCCTTGCTCAATGTCAGCGACATCAGTGATCTGGAGCGTTTGTTGATGCGCCCCACACAAAGTCGCCTGACCCTGATTTCCCCTGCTGGCGACATATTGATCGGTGACGCTCGGGATGTCGAAGATCAGCCCTTGGGGTTGAGTTTCACGCAAAAGGGCCTGCGCTTTAAGTTGAGCTCAGGTGAAGCGCAGCCGTGGATCGGCCTGTACACCATTACCTATCAGAATTTCTTTGGTTATGCGAAATGGCCATTGATGGGCGCCGTCGGCCTGCTTTTGCTGTTTGCGCTGGTGGGCGGGTGGGCCAACCGCTGGTATCGATTGCAGATTATTGAACCCGCGCAACGCTCCAGCCAATCGTTGGCTGAAAGTGAAGAGTTCAACCGGGTGATGCTCGATAACGCCCCCGTTGGCCTGTGTGTGGTTGAACGAAGTACCGGCGCGGTGTTGCTGGAAAACCAGCGTGCACAACAATGGCAAGGCACACCCGAACTGATTGGCCTGTTGAAACGCAATTATGGCGAGCACGAACTGGGCGAGGTTCAGCTTGAAGTGGCCGGGCGTTATCTACAGGCCTGTTTCGCCTTCACTCGTTACAAGGGCAAGGATGTCGTGCTCTGCGGCTTCAACGACATCACCCGGCATGTGGATGACGCTAACCTGATGGAACAGGCACGGCGCTCGGCCGATGAAGCCAGCAAAGCCAAGACCCTGTTTCTGGCCACCATGAGTCATGAAATTCGTACGCCTTTGTACGGTGTGCTCGGCAATCTCGAGTTGCTGGAGCTGACACCGCTCAGTGAGCGCCAGCATGGTTACCTCAACACCATTCAGCGCTCATCCACCGTGCTGTTTCAGTTGATCAGTGATGTGCTGGATGTCTCCAAGATCGAGTCGGGACAAATGGCCGTCGAAGCCCGGACATTCTGCCCGCTGGATCTATTCGAAGATTGCGTGCGCAGCTATTCGGCAGCGGCCGGCAGAAAAGGACTGAAGGTATTTTCCTGCGCTGATGCGAACTTGCCCGCCCTGTTGCTCGGCGATGACGTGCGGATCCGGCAAATCATCAACAACCTGCTGAGTAACGCGATCAAGTTCACCGACTCGGGGCGTGTCGTACTCAGGCTTAAAGTGACCGACATTGAACACAGCCATGTGTCATTGCAGTGGCAAGTGTCAGACACCGGCATCGGGATCAGTGAGCCGCAGTTGGCGCGCCTGTTCAAGCCGTTCTCGCAGGTGGGTGGCAGCGAACGCGCCGGCGGCGCAGGGCTGGGCTTGTCTATTTGCGCGCGCCTGAGCGAAATGATGGGGGCCAATTTGCGCGTGGTGAGCGAGCCGGGGCTTGGCAGCAGCTTTTCACTGCACATGCGTTTGCCCATCGTCACCGGCTCGCTGCCCAACAGTGCCGATATCGATCTCAAGAATGTGGCTGTCCATGTCAGCGCACCGCTCAAGGATATCGGGCAGAGCCTGGTTGACTGGTTGAACGGCTGGGGCGCACGGGCGCAGCTCTTGCCGGCCGCGGATGCCGGGGACCGTGAGGCGATAGCACTGGATATCGTCACCGATTCATCACACCCGCCGTCAGGGTCGGTCGAACGTGTGATTGCCACCGAGTCGGGCCGCAGCCAGCCGCACAGAACAGCCCGAGGCTGGGAGGTCAGTGCGTATGACATCAGGGCCATTGCCAGAACCTTGATGCAGCTCGCACGCGGAACCGCCCCGCACATGCCTCTTGATGTGCCGCAGCCCTTCACCCGCCTGGACTTGAGCGTTTTGGTGGCGGAAGACAACCCCGTCAACCGCGAGATTCTCAGGGAGCAGCTAGAGGCATTGGGCGTTCGGGTAACCTTGGCCGAAGACGGTGAGCAAGCCTTGCTGCGCTGGCAGGAGGCGCCTTGCGACCTGGTGATCACGGACGTGAACATGCCCAGGCTCGACGGCTATCAACTGACACGCCGCCTGCGAGGCCTGGATGCAGGCGTACCGATTATTGGCGTCACGGCCAATGCCATGCGTGAAGAAGGCGAGCAATGCCTGGAAGCGGGGATGAACGCCTGGCTGGTCAAGCCCTTGAGCCTGACAACGTTGCGCCAGACGTTATCGACCTATTGCCACAAGCTACCGCCGGTCGCCTCGCCCGCGCCTGAAGTGGTTGAAGTAGCTGAAGTAGATGAAGTCCATGGGCAAGAAGCACCCAGCGATGACCTTGAAGGCTGGATGACACTTTCGCCGGCCATGCACCGACTGTTCATCACCACCATGCAAGAGGACCTGGCGCAGGCCGAGCAGGCATTGCAACACGCCAATACCGCAAGGCTGGTCAGCTACATCCACCGTATGCATGGCTCATTCGCCACCATTTGCGCGACCACCCTGGCGGCGGCCTGCAGTGAGTGCGAGAACGACTTGTTGCGCGAACCATTGAACGCCACATCGGCTGCGGCGATCAAAGCACTGTTGCAACGCTTGCACACCGTGGTCTCAAGACTGGTTGCCGGAGAGCTGTATCCCAAGGGCCAGGCCTGAAGGCCGGTGCAATTCGGGCATCACCCGCCTGGGTAATTGCATAGCACCGGGTTTGTTTCCGGCCGGGAAAGGCTATCCTTGCCGGGCAATGGCCGCTCGACAGGCGCTGTTGCAGTCCATAGGCAGCGCTCGCGCCCGCTTTTACCTGATAGCTGCTTGAGAGTCAGAAACCATGCCACAAGAAAAGCTCGACCTCCTCCGCCTGCAAAAGCCCATTCGCGACGAAATGAACGACCTGTTGCGCGCCCTCAACGCCGCCAGCACGCGCGCGGACATCGAGGCCGAAAGGGATATTCAGATCGAATCGATCCAGACGCTGCAAAACACCAAGCGCCTGCGTGCCGCCGACGCCGAAGCACTGTTCATCATTTTCGACGACGCCGTGGAAGCCAGGCTGGAACAATTGCCCTGACTGCCGGTCCATGCACGAACGGTTGAATGAACAAAAATGCGGTCAGGGCCATTTCCATACGCCAGCGTCTTGAGAGACGCCCTGCCCACGCCTTTGTATAATCGGCTCTTTCCGGACTTTCGAGGACTGTCCTCCCATGCAGTCGCTCCTTGAAAACTTTCGTGACCGTGCACTCGATGTCATGTCATCCGGCGCCCCGGTCGAGCCGTGGCTGAGCGAGTTCGCCGTGTTTCTGCAATCGCAACTGCCCGGCTCGGTGGTCGGCATCAGCGTGCTGGACAGGCCCGGCCGCACCTTTCGCCACTCCATCTTCCCGACCCTGCCACGCGCCTTTGGCCTGTGCCTGGAAAACAACGTGATTGTCAGCAATCGCGGCACCTGCGGCCGCGCGATCCTGAGTGGCCTGCCGATTGAAGTACCTGATATCGCAGTAGACGAACGTTTCTCGCCGCCGTGGCGAGCGCTGCTGATAGAGCACGGCCTGACTTCGATTCTGTCCACGCCTGCGCTGGGACTGGATGGCACGCCGCAGGGCTGCGTCGCGGTTCTGCACCCTGTCGCAACCGTTCTGGATGCGGATCAAAGAGCCCTGATCCAGCTGGCCTCGGTGCTGTGCGCCAAGGTCTGTCTCTACAGCCGCACCCGTGAAACGCATCAGTTGCTCATTGGTGAGCTGGAACACCGCATGCGCAACATCTTCGCCGTTATTGGCGGGGTAGCGGATCTGACGCTGAGAAACAATCCGGAGCCGAAGACATTCCGTGAGGCGTTCGGCAAGCGGCTGGTGATGATGCACCGCGCCCACTCGATTGCCACCAGCACCGAGGTGACCGGCCTGGATGCCTTGCTGCAAGAAGTGTTGGCGCCGTACACCAGGGACTATGACATTCAGTACCGCGGCCCCGCTGTGCAACTGGCCCCGGAAGCGGCCTCGGCGCTGGCGCTGGTGATCAATGAGCTGGCGACCAATGCGGCCAAATACGGCGCGCTGTCGGTGCCGGGCGGGACGCTGAGGATTCAGTGGTCGATCGATCAGGAAAGTGGCAGCGACAATAGCAATGCCGACCCGCAATTCTCGCTGAGCTGGGTTGAAAGCAACGGCCCAAGGGTCGAAGAGCCTGCGCGCAAGGGCTACGGCACCACGATGATCAATGGCAGCTTGCGCAATGCCTTTGAAGGCTCGGCGACGTTGATTTATGACCCGGCAGGCTTCCGGTGCCAGGTTCGTGCGTCCTTTACCGACAAACTCGGCAAGCACGTATCCGCCGTGCCCGCTCAGGCTTAAGGGTTCGCCTGCACCTTGCCGGCAAGCACATCGAAGGCCCGCTCGCAGGCCTGCCCGGCTATTCGAGCGGTGTCAGCAATTGCTGCCAGTTCACGATTGCGCGCGACAGACTGGTCGAGCACGACGGCAAGCAGATTGCCGGGGTTTTCGGCTGCCGGGCCGCCGCTGGCAGCGCAGGCGCTGCGGCGCGCTCGATCGGCGGCGAGTAATTGATCGACTCGCTGGCGCAGCCCGTCAGCAACATTGGCAGCATCAGCGGCCTGAGTGAGTGCGGTATCAATCTGTTGTTCAGCATCGGCGTTTACCTGGTTGATGGCGTGTTGCAGGGTTTGCTCACGGCGGCGTTCGGCTTCGCTGGCGGCCAGGCGCGCGGCAGCATCACTGGCATTGCGGGCATTCCAGCGCGCCAGCCAGGCGTCTTCGGTCGTCGAGCGACCATGCTCGTAAGCTACAAACAGTGCCGCCAGTTGGGCGATGGCTGCCAGCAGCGCCCACACGATCCGACTGTCAGGAGCGACCGGCAAACCCATCACGCCATGGCTCCGCCGCAGGCGGTGTACATCGCCAGCAGGTCCGGCTCAGGCACTGGCTGCTGAGCGCGCTCTTCGGTGTAGATCTCCAGCAACCGGGCCAGCGTATGCTCGCGCTGGCCATAGCCGGCACCCGGCAAGCTGGCCCAGATCGGCGCGGCCTTGTTGATCGCCTGCTCAATGCTGCCCGCCTGAATGAGGGGTAATGCCCCGCACTCGATCAACAGTTTGATCGCGGCCAGGTCCTGCGCCTCAGGGGTAAAGCGGCCGATAAAGCCGTAGTTCCTGACAATGGCATCCCAGGTGCGGGCCAAAAACTGGTAGCGGCCGGCGGCCGTGGACTTGATTTTGTAGCGTGGCAAGTCCACCAGCATTCGCGGGTGCTTGCTGTAGTCGGCGAACAGCTTGCCGCCCACCAGCACGTTATAACCGTCATCGCTGGCCTTGATCGTCGAGGTGCCCTCCGACCAGGCCAGCATGTCGAGAAAGGCCAGCACATTGGTGCCGCCCGCGCGTGTTTTATCAATGCGTGCCATGTGATTTCTCCAGGCGAAAAAAAGCCCGCGTCATGCGGGCTACACAGATCGTTGTCATCGGCCTTAGCGCTGGGCGACCTTCAGCGGTTCTAGCTGTTGCTTCCTGCCTTCGGCCCTGGCCTTGCCCTGTTTGCCGCCATTGCATTCCAGGGCGGTGGTCCAGCCGTCGCGGGTGTATTTCTGCTCGACCGATTGCACCTGGTATTCGCCATCCAGACCGACCTTGAAGCCCTGCACGTCAATGGCGCGCTCGGCAAACAGGTCGGTGCGACCGGGCATGACCAGGCTCACATCGGCGGTGGCGCGGTTGAGCGCCGCCAGTCGCGCCCTGGCCGCCTGCTCGGCGGTGGTTTTGTCCGGGTAAAGATGCCGATCGGTGTGCACCGGCGGCAGTGTGTCGGGTGCGTCGTGGTTGACCAGTTCGACGAGCTCCAGCGTGCCGGTCTGTTTGTCCTGATACTGGCTGCGCACGCTTTTCTGCGTGCTGCGGTCACTCAGTCGAAAGCTCCATTGGCTGACATCGCTGTGCCGAATCACCACGTTGGCCAGGCGTGTGCCGCTGGCGGTCGTGCCGCCCTGGCGCGGCATGACCAGCAACTTGCCGTCGGCCACCTTGGCGGTGCAGTCGTACAAGCGGCCCAGCCGGGTGATGAAGTTGAAGTCCGACTCGTTGAGCTGGTCGATACGCGCCACCTGAACCTGCACGTTGCACACCGGTTCCCAGCCATTGCGGCTGGCAATATCGCCGACGATGCTTGCCAGCGGCACGCCTTCCCAGGCGCCGCTGCGCGTGGTCTTGCCACTGCCGCGCATGTCGCTGGCCTTGCCACGGATTTCCATCGTGTCCGGCGGGCCCTTGAACACGATCGAGTCGACGATATAACGCCCCAACCGCGCCAACGGTGCGCCGGCATAGCCCATGAAAATCTCGACACTGGCGCCGCGCGGCGGCAGCGCCACGGCCTGGTCGCGGTTATCCAGGTACAGCTCGAACACATCCGACTCCATGCCGGGTTTATCGAGGGTACGCAGGTACAACAACCGGTCGTTGATCAATGTGGTGATGTCGGTGCCGTCGGCGACGATTCTGAATGTGGGTTGCATCAAGCCTCCGAAAACAGTGAACGGAACAGGCCGCCAACGCGGCGGCTAGCTCCACAGTTGAATGGCCACTTCGCTGACCTGGGTAAGGTCCGGCAAGCGGATCAGCACGCCTGCGCGCAGGGGCTGTACCTCATCGGCAAGGCCCGGATTGGCGTCCAGCACCGTCTCGACCGTGCCATTGAGGTGGCCGTAATAGCCATGGCACAGGGTGTCGAGCAGATCGCCGTCAGAGGTACGCAAGATCGTCGCCATAGCGGCTCAGCTCCAGAGTGAATTTCTGTTTGCGCGGCGCGCCGCCATGCAGCAGCGCGCTCTGCTCCTCTTGAACGCTCAACAGGCACCAACTGCCCAGAATCGCGCCATAGCCGGTGACCAGGTTCAACGGCTGCAGGCGACCGGCCAGGCTGCGCAGGTTTTCAAGCTGCTTGATGCCGGCACGAAAGCCCGGAAACACATCGCCGCTGAGGGTCATGCGATCATCGCCAAAACCCACCGCTTGCTGCGCCGGTCGCCGCGACAGACGCGCCTGCGCCGCCCAGTTGAAAGAAGATCTGCGCGACAGCGAATTGAACGCGGCGGTGTCGAGGTTGAAGTAGTACGGCTCAAGGTTGGGGTCATGCGGCTGCATGATCAGCAAGTGTGGAAACGGCTTGATCGCAGGCGTGGCCGGCGTCGGGTCACTGGTCACCGCCCGGCTGGGCAAGACGTTGAGCAGCGACGGGGCGGACGCCTTGCCGATCAGGTTCTTGGCCGCACTCAGCGCCCGCCCGCTCTGCTCGTTCAGCGAACTCAAGCGCTCATCAATGCCCGACAGCGCCCGCGTTGCCCGGTTATAAGTAGCCGCCACCGCGCCCACCCTGGACTGCACGGCAGTAATGCGGCCCATGACACGGCGCAACTGGCCGCCCGCCAGATCGCCGATGATCGGCAGCCCTTCAAGCTCGGCCGCGGCCCCCGACAGATCGCCGATGGCGCTGTTGACCGGCCCCATCATGCTGTCGAGGTTGCGCCGACCGGACTCGCCGGCCTGCGCCAGGGACTTCACAGCGCCCTGCAACTGCTCCATGTAGGCCATGACGCCTCCTTACAGATGCGGCGCATCGAACAACTGTCGATCGCCGGTGTAGTGGTTGAACTGTGCAAGCACCTGGAGGATGTACGGCTGCAACGACTGGATCAGCGCCTGCGGATCCTTGACGTCGCCCTGCACGGTGATCGGCATGCTGATCTGCTGGTTGACCGGCGCCGGCGCGGCCTGGGCAGTTGTCGCTTGCGTGGCGCCTGCCGGCACCGCACCCGCACCGCCCGGAACCGCACCCGCGACAGGTGCCTGAAACGACGCATTCAGTTGCCGGGCCTGCTCCAGTGCCGCGCTTTGCCGGGTCAGCGAAACATCACGCGACAACGCTTCGATGCTGCTCATCGGCCGCTCGACCGCTTGTGTGCTCAAGGGCAAAACCGTGCCTTGCGCCAGGCTGACGGGCACCAGCGGACGAGGACCTGGCGGCTCTTTGTCGTCGCTGACCAACCAGCGCCCCAATGTGCCGCCCAGCCATTCGCCACCGTCGGCGCCGATAATGCCGCCGATCACGCCACCCAGTGCGGTGCCGATAATCGGTACCACCGAGCCGATGGCAGCGCCTGCGGCGGCACCCGCCAGTCCGCCGGCCAGACCACCGCCAACGCTGCCGATGCCCTCGGCTTTTTCCTCTGTGGTTTTGTCACTGGTCAGCACCTGCGCCACTTGATTACCGGCTTCAAGCACCCTGGCCAGCGGCACCGCCTTCTTGATGACGCCGACGGCCTTGCCTGCCATGTCTGTCACACGACTCAAGCGCCCTGCCCGGGCATTCTCGGGTTCGGGTGGCGTAGGTGCTGGCGGTGCAGCTGGCGTTCGCGCAGCGGAGGACGCCCGATTCGCGCCCGCACGCCGTCGATTGCGCGCCCCACGCCGCCGGCCACGCCCGCGCTGATTGTCAGGATCTTGAGCGGCATCGGACGCTTGCGCAGACGACGATGAGCTTGCAGCGCCGCCGCCCTTGAGTCCGTCAAGATTGACCACGAACACCCTTTGCACGCCGCCCGCCGCTTCGCCATAGGTATGACTGGCGGCATCACCGGCGACGCTCTGATCCTGACCGGCATCCGCACTGCCGTTATCAACCGGGCTGTCATCAGAAGTCGCTGTGTCCGCCTGGCTGTTATCGGTGCGGGTGCTGCTGATCGATTCGCGCAAGGAATCGACGACCTTGAGGCTGGTGCCGACCAGATCGAACCCGCCCTCTTCGCCTTCCTTGGGCTCGCCGCGCAGTTTGCCGGCAAACCTCAGGCCGCCTTCAACGAGGTCCAAGGCCAGTGAGCCCTTGCCGCCACTGCCCGCCTGCGCCCTTTTTTCCATGACTTCGCGGGCAGCTGCGATGCCTTTTTGCCCGATGTCGATAGGGTTGAACGTGTCTTGCTCTCCGTCCTTGGGTTCGCCACGAACAGAGTCCGCGACCTTCAGGCCGCCCTCCAGCACATCCAGCGCCACCGTGCCCAGGCTCAACGGACTATCGCTGCCCTGCGCGGTGTTTTTCTCAAGCACTTCGCGGGTGACGGCAAGGCTCTTGAAGCCCACATCGAACAGATCGACGCCGCCTTTTTCGGCCGGCGCCGAAGTGTCGCGCAGGCCATGCAAGGATTTCAGGGCACCCTCGAGCATCTCCACAACCACCAGAGAACCGCTGCTCTGGGCGCTACCGTCATCAGGGTTCGGTAGTGCGACCGGGGCCGCGACCGGTTTAACGCTGATATCCGTGGTATCAACGGCCGGTGTCCCGACCTCGTGCTCAGCGACGGGTTGCACGACCGTGCTTGCACTGACCGGAGCCACAGCCTGGTCCGGCGCGGCACCGGCGGCTTTGCCCTCTTCGCGGTCCGTATGGCGGCTGGCGAGCCTTTCGGCCAGGAACACCGTACTCGCGGTTGCAAGCAGTTTGCCGCCCGCCTCCCGCCAACCGGTGCCCTGTGTTGGCGTGCGCGCCGGGCGCGGGGCTGAACTGTTTTGCAGCCCTGCACCATTGCCTGAAAACCCCAGCCCCGAGAAGCGCGAGACGAACCTGCCAGCAGGGCTGACCGTCTGCGGGCTCGGCATGTCCGCAGGGCGCTGGGCCGGTTGGCGGGTCTTCGCGGTGTCGTTGCCCTTGCTACGCCGGGCAGCTTTTCCGTTGTTTTTGTCAGGCGGGCCGCTGGCATCAGGCGCAGGCTGCTCCTTGTTTTTGCCGCCCAACGTCCCTTTGGCAAAATTGACCAGCCCTTGCCCGAGCCGGTAAGCCGCAATGCCCTTGAACACGGCCAGTGCCGCCACCGCCACGCCGGCCAGACCCTGCACGACCCTGGGCGACTGTTCCGCCAGGGCGCCGACACTGATCGCGACCTGCCGAACCGTATCGGCCACCACATCGGTGACCGGACGCAGGCTGTCACCGATGCTGCGCATGGCGTCATCGGTGGCATCGCCGGCTTCCTTCCACTTCTGCGACGAGGTTTCGCGCCGCTCGCCCAGGTTCTGGTCAAGCAGCCCGCCGGCGTTCGCACCGCCGTTCTTGTGTTGCTGGTAAAGCTGCTCGTTCTGCGCGGCACCGGCCAGTGCTACCTTGACTTGCACATCGGCAAAGGCGTTGCCGGTCAGCAACGCCTGCTCCAGCGTCTTGAGCATCTGCCGGGCTTTCTCAGGGTCGGCCTCCTGGCTGATCCTTGTGGTGCCTTCGGCCATCTGCCGGGCTTTTTCCGGGCTGCTTTTCTCGAGGTACTGGCGAGCCAGTGCAACACTCGATTCAAGCGGCGACAGGCCTTGCTGCTGCCGCGTAGCCAGTTCGGCGCGGTAATCGATGCCGACCGCCTTGTAGGCGCTGACCGTGTCTGCCGAACCGATGCCGGACACCCAGGTTTTGAGTTCTGCTCCGGCGGCGTCGGCATTGCCGGTCGACCGGGTCTGCACCTGCAACATCGCGCCGATCTGATTGACCGCCGCCAGTCCCGTGGTGCCTTGCTGGCTCATGAGCGGCAACAGCTCGGCGAGCCACTTGGCCATGTCGCCGGTTTCGAAATGCCCGGCCTGGGTCTGATAGGCAATCGACTCCAGGGCTTTCTGAATATCGACAGGCTCGGTGATCCCGGCCTGGTCACGCAGGGCGCTGATGATTTTCGCGGTGTCACCCGCGCCAGCCTCCTGCCCGACCACAAATTTTGACGCCACCGGCGTGTATTGCAGGGCCTTTTGAAGGTCCATGCCCGCCGCAACCAGTTGGTTGAGCACACCGGCCACATCGTTGCGTGCCATGCCCGTATCACGGGAAATGGTAATGACCTGGCGCCCCAGTTGGTCTTCTTCAGGTGTATTGGCCACGCCGGCCTGAATCGCAATGCCGCGAATCAGGGCCTGGTAGTCAGCGCTGGCCTTGACCGGCACCCTGGCCATGCCAATAGCGCCGGACACCTGCGAAGAACTGGCTTGCAGGGCTTTCCAGCCAGTCTGGATCTGCTGTAGACCCAAGCCTTGCTGCGCGCTTTTACGCGCGGTATTGCCCAGCAAACGGTAATGCTGCTCAAGCCTGTCGACCGCGACGCCCTGCTCACGCAAGGTGCCAAGGTTGGCGTCCAGTTGCGTGCGCACCTCACGCGCGTTCAGCGCATGGGTGGCACTGGCCTTGTTCGACTCGCTGCGCAAGCGCATCGTCTGACCGATGATGCGTTGCAGGGCCTGGGCTTCTTCACTTCTTTTTTTCAGTGTGTCGACCCGGCTTTGCACCTCGCCGAGCGCCATGTCGACCATGGCACCGGCTACATCGTCGATCACATTCGTATCTGGAAATCCGCTATTGGCCATCGTCCCTCCTTAACGCCCGTACAGCCGGGTGGCTCAATCACTGAGCCACCAGACCATATCGGCGAATGACATGCCCTGAATCTCGCCAGCCGAGAAACCCAGCTCTTTGGCCAGGCGCCTGGCCAGCGACTTCTGGAAGCCGGGCGTGTCAAATCCCGTCTTCGTCGACCAGGCGAAAATAGGCGGCACGCAAGCGGCGATAATCGCGCAGCGTCAGCCCCTCCAGATCCTTCTCGTCAGCGTCGCAAAGGGCGGCAAACATCAACGCCTCCAGGCGCACGCTGTCGTCCCCGGCCCGCTCTTCGAGCGTGCGGCTCAACTCGATGGTCGGCGAGCGCATGGTCAGCGTGTTGACGGCAACACCGCCCACGCTGAGGGGTGCGCTGAGGTCGATCACCGTGCGCGCCAGCGCCACATCGAGCCACGGCGGATTGTCTTCGCGAGTGTCTTCGGTCAGGCGCACATAAGCCGCCTGGAGGCGGCGGTAATCGCGCACCTCCAGTTGGCCCAGGTCCGCCTCGCCGGTCTGGCACAGGCTGGCGAACAGCAGCAGTTCATACCGCGACTCGCTGTCGCTGGCCTGCGCCAGGGCGGCACGGTCCTGGCGAATGGTCGGCGAGGCCATGCTCAGGCTGTCGACCTGCACACCGTTGATGAGCGTGGGCACGCTCAAGGTGATCAGCGCCTGGTCAGGCGCCAGTTGCAGCCAGTCGGGACTTTTTTTCTCGGTCATGTGGCTTTCCTCAAATGCCCAGGATGGTGCGCATCCGCGACAGCTGGTCGACACCGTCGATCACCCGCACGCCGTTGACCGGATCAATCTCGTAGATCAGGCGGTCGTCGATTTCGAGCTTGTAGTAGCTCACGCTCAGGGCGAACTTGATTTCGGCCTTTTCGCCCGGTTTCCAGTCGCCGTTGTCGACCTCACGGGCCATGCCGCGCAGGGTCGCAACCACGCCTTTCCAGCCGCCCTTCTGGTCCTTGAACGCGCCACGGAACGAGCCGTTGAACGCGGTCTGATCGGCCAGGCCGACGAACTTCAGTGCCTCGCGGCGCATGCCGTTGGTGCTGAAGGACGACTCCAGCTTTTGCAGGCCCATGTCGACGTCGATCTCGGCGTCCATGCCGCCTGCACGGTAGGCCTCGGCCTTGACCGAGATTTTCGGCAGGGTCAGTTGCGGTACATCGCCGGCCATCGACACGCCGTCGATGATCAGGTTGGTGTTGAACAGAATTTCTGGGGTCATGAGAGTCGCTCCTTAAGCGGCGTCGAGCACTTCGGTGAGGTAGTCGTCGGTGATCTCGACGAGGAAATTGGGGTTTTCAGCCGGCGGCACGTCGGTGAAGCGAATGCGCCAGTACACCTTGCCCTGCGCCAGTTCACTGGCCGTGGTCATCTCGGTGTCGGCATACACTTCAAAGTTGATCAAGGCGCCCTGGCTCTTGAGGTCACGCATGAAGTTCTGCAGACCCTCGGTCACGTCCTTGACGTAGGTCTTGGTGATGCCGCGGTCCACCGCCCATTTGTGGCCGTAGAGAATCGCGTCCATGACCATGTCCAGGGTCCGAACGCGGGTGACGAACTGCCATTTCGCATCGCTGGACAGGGTGCGGTTGCCCCACAGGCGATAACCGTCGTCACGAATGATCGTGGCGATGTTGGCGTTGTTGAGCAGGTTGGCGCGGCAGGTTTCATCGCCGTCCAGGAACTCGATCGGCCGGGTAGTGCCGGTGATGCCGGTGATTTCCTTGTTCGACGGCGAAGCCCAGAAGCCGTAAGCGGCGTCGGTCTGCGCGAACATGCCGGCGGCCCAGGCCGAAGACGCGGCGTCGCGGGTCGCGTTCTGCGTGGTGTCCCAATAGCGCACGCCCGGGTCGACCATGTAGGCGCGGCGGTCGCCGAAGCTGGCGGCGTAGGCCAGGGCTTCTTCGTCGGTGGTGTTGGGGCCGTCGATGATGGCAATCGCACGCAGACGCTTGGCCAGGCTCAGCATCGCGGTGGCCACCGCCTGGGTAGCGGAATGCTTGGGTGCAATCAGCAAGCGCGGCTGGGCGTTGAAGCGGCTTTTACCGTCCAGCAAAGCCTGCAAGCCGGTGCGCTGGCCATCGGGCTGGGTGCCGCCGATGATGGCCGAGATTTGTGCCTCGTCGGTGTCGGCCACGGCCACACCGACGGCCACCACCACAGCACCGGCCTGACTGAAGATCGCCGCCAGCGCCCTGGTGATCGGCGCATCGGCACCGAACGCCGCAGCCGCTTCGCGGTTGCTGGTGATCAGGACCGGCACATTGGGTTGTGCCCCGAGCTGCGCAGCCGGGGTGTAGAGGTCGACCAGGCCGATGATCGAAGAGGACGGCAGCGACAGGGTGCGGGCACCGTTATCGACTTCCGTGACGGTAACGCCGTGAAAAAAGCTCATAGAGGTAACTCCATAAATGAAAAAACCCGCACTAGGCGGGGTCGGGTGGGTGAAACAGGTGTGTGGGGCCGTTATCCGGCCGCAGGGTCAGTACGAAGCGTCAAAACCCTGTGCAGCCAGCCAGGCTGCCGCCCCGACAGTGTCGGGAACCAGTGGCCAGGCATCGGCTGCAAGCCCGGGCGCGTCGGTGTCGACGCGGTTGAGCAGGATCGAATAGCGCTTCCAGTCATCAAGCGCCTGTTGCTCGGCCTCGGTGGCCATGTCGAGCTCGACCGCGCGTTGCAACGTGCCGATCTGCTGCGACGCATAGCCGGCCAGCCAGGCCTTGCGCAGTGCGTTATGCGCCTTGAACGCTTCAGGCTCCGGCGCCCAGCCGTCGGCTTGCCAGGTATCGATGGGCGTGACAGGCACCAGAAAGGTGAAGCCGTCAGCCAGCGGCCCCAGGTCCGTGACCTCGACCGGCTGCGCCGTCGCCTTGCTGTAGGCCGTTTGGCCGCGCAGGTCTTGCACCTGATTCCAGGTGCTGCCGTCAGCGCTTAGCACCGGCGCAAAACCCTCGGTCCGCTCGGGCGGCTCGATGATTGCGGCGCTCGCCGGAACGAGCCAGACGCCGGGCTCCAGCGGACTGGGGTCGGCATGGATCAGCGTGAAGAACTCACGGGTAAGTGGATCGTAAGTGCACACCGCCGGCGCAGGTTCAGCACCGGGCAGCGTCCACCAGTCGCCCTGCGCGTCGATGACGCTTGGGGTGTCGGGGGTTTGGGTGTCAGACATGAGGGTTCCTTACAGGTAGCGGATGCAGGCGAGGAGCGCGATGTTGCGGGGGCGGGCTTCTGGTCCGCCAGACGGGCTGACGGATATGGTGTGTGTATGAGCGCCAGCCGAGGTTGTCGGGAGATTCAGGGGGTCCTTATAAAAATCCTCATCGCCATAGACCTGATTACCCTCGCCAGAAGCACGGTCTCCCTTAACATTCACGGTGTGCGTATGCGCACCGGAGCTCGAAGAAGATGCAACGTGGTTGTGCTCAGCGTTTTGCGAACCCTGTGCGCTACCGATTACCCGTCCTGTATCAATATTGCGTCCGTCATCCAGACCTCGAATGAATTCGGCACGCAGATCAGGCAGGTTGAACGTCGTAGATCCATTGCCAGTGCCGTAGGTTGTACCAATGGCAGCAAAGAGCACGGAGTAGGTAGTTCGCGACACCGCGGCACCGTTTGCCTTCAGATATCCGCTCGGGGCAGAAGCCATTGCGAACATTGAAACCATTCCAGCTTCTGACGGCCCGCCGGTGACTTTCGACCAGGGCACAGAGCCTGTCAGCAACTCACCAGACGCCCCCCAGGCCAGAATCGTCGTACCGTTGAGCGTGATGTATGGCGTGCCCGATGATCCGACGCGAATGGAACCGCCAACCTCCGAGTTGTTGGGGTCGCCGTTCAAACGCACCCAGTCACTGCCCCCCGTGATGTGCTCCAGACGTGCCGGCGGCAGCATCCCGCTATTGATCATCGATGCATCGAGCTTCGATGTGCGCTTGATGACTTCAATCCACTCCAGCCATGCCGTGCCGGTATAGAAACGCTCCCAGGTTGTACCGGCGCCAGCAGCATTCGCGTTGGGGCTGAAGGTCTGTTTCACGCCCGTAGTGCTGTAACGCTCAATGAAGAGTGTCCCATAAGCACTGATGCCAGCCGGGAACGTACCCGTCGTTGGTGAAGTGCCACCGATTGTCCGCCACAGGCCTGTAGGTTGGGTGTAATCATCGACATTGGTCACCGTGACCGTATTGCCGATAACGCCAAGGCCATTGGCGGCGAGGCCCTGCTGCAGCGCAGCCATAGTAGCGAGTTGTGTACTACTGGTTCCAACGGCGGCGGTGGGTGCGGTGGGCACACCGGTGAACGTCGGTGAGTCGCTCAAGGCCAGACTGGCCCAGTCTGTGAAACCTGAGTAATCGTTGCTGTCATCGGTTCGGAACCACAGCGTGCCGTGAACCAACACAGCAAACTGCGTACGCTGACCAGCCGCTTCGACTTGCCAGCCAATAGCGTCATAACCGGTTCCAGGAACCGCTCCGGTGGCCGTTGCCGAGAAGCCAAAAAAGCAGGCGCCGCGCAGTGCATCCAAATCAGTCACGTTCGGCGCTTTGTTACCCAGCCCGACGCTCGACAATACCGTCTGTACAAAGGCAGTTGTGGCCAGTTGTGTCGTGCTGGTGCCTAGCGCTGCTGTCGGCGCAGTCGGCATTCCGCTCAATGCCGGTGAGGCCAATGGCGCCTTGCCGGCCAACTGGCTCAGGATGGTTGTCGAAAAGTTCGCATCGTTACCCAGAGCGGCGGCCAGCTCACTGAGCTGGTTCAGTGTCGACGGTGCCGATCCGACCAGAGCCGCTATTGCCGACTGTACAAATGCAGTATTGGCTAGCTGCGTATTACTGGTGCCCGTAGCCGCCGTAGGCGCGGTGGGCGTTCCGGTCAATGCCGGAGAATTGAGATTCGCCGAGCATTGCCAATCAGACCATCCCGTGGAGGTGGTACACACTCGGGTCCAGACCGTGCCAGCACCAGTGACGTTACCTACAGGGGTAAAGGTTTGCTTGAGTGCCCCAGCGTTATAGCGCTCCACAAGAATGTGCGCAAAGGTCGATACGCCGACGGGAAAGGTGCCGGTTGTAGCCGTCGAATTACTCTTGTAAAAGCCCGATTCGGTTGTCGTGGCGTCAAGGCTAGCCAACACCGTAACTTCACCCGTAGCCCCCAGGCCGATCGAGGCAAGCGTTGCTCGTACGTGCGCAGTCGTAGCCAGTTGCGAGGTATTGGTTCCCACCTCAGCGGTCGGAGCTGTTGGCGTTCCAGTCAGTGCAGGTGAGTCGAGCTTGCCGACTTCACGCCAGCTACTCCAGACGCTGCTGGAACTACCACGCCAGAACAATCGTGCATTAGCGGTCGAACTGAAAACACCGACGATCTGCACAGCAGCCGTGTTGCTGTATGGCAGGTGCAGAACCGCACTGCTTGAGGGAAACGGCAGATTTGCTGCATCGTTGTTAGTCCTGTACAAACCGCCCTTTGCAAGGGTGTCCAGATCACTGACCAATGGGGCGATCTGAGCCCCGACACCGAATGCAGCCATTCCCTGTGATAGCGCCGCCATGGTTGCAAGTTGCGAGCTATCGGTTCCAACCGCAGCCGTTGGCGCGGTCGGCGTGCCGGTAAGTGCAGGCGACTCGACACTGGCCGACTGCAACCAGGACGACGCTACTCCGTTGTGGATCGAGCGTGTCCAGACTTGCCCGGTGTTGTATTCGTGATACTGCTGGTTGATGAAGGTGCTACTGCCACGCTTGACCGTCAGCGTCCCGGCGGTGGCTTTCGGGTAGTTCAATAGCAGCGTGGCATTGGCCACCAACGGCTGTGCATACACCCCATAGGTCAGCACCGTATTCAGATCGGTCCCGGCCGCCAGTGTGTTGCTGTTGGTCGCGCCCGGCGCGATCCCCAGCGATGCCAGCAAGGCTTGCACAAATGCGGTGGTCGCAATCGAGGTGTCGTTATCGGTGATCGCCGGCGTCGGTGCTTTTGGGTCGCCCGTGAATACCGGAGAGTTGATGTTGGCCGAGCACTGCCAATCAAGCCACGCCGACGTCAAGGTGTTATAGACGCGGGTCCAGACCGTACCGGCGCCTGTTACGTTACCGACCGGGCAGTAGGTTTGCTTGAGTGTCGTCGCATCGTTGCGCTCGACGAGCATATGGCCATAACTGGAAACGCCCGAGGGAAATGTCCCGGTGGTGCCTGATAGCGTCGTTCTGTAAGAACCCGAAGGCGTCGTGGTGACATCCAGATTGCCCAACACCGGAGCCGGGCCAGTGATACCCAGGCCTACGGCTGCCAGGGCGGACTGCACGAACGCCGTCGTCGCAATCGAAGTGTCGTTATCGCCTTGGGCGGGAGTCGGGGCTTTTGGGTCACCGCTGAACACGGGAGACTCGAGACTGGCCGACTGCAGCCACGACGACGCTACGCCATTGTGGATCGAGCGTGTCCAGACTTGCCCGGTGTTGTATTCCTGATACTGCTGGTTGACGAAGGTGCCACTGCCGCGCTTGACCGTCAGCGTACCGGCAGTAGCTTTCGGGTAATTCAATGCCAACGTGGCATTAGCCACCAACGGCTGTGCATACACGCCATAGGTCAGCACCGTATTCAGATCGGTTCCGGTTGCCAACGTATTGCTGTTGACCGAGCCCGGCCCGATCCCAAGTGATGCCAGTACGGCCTGCACAAATGCGGTTGTCGCAATCGAGGTGTCATTATCGTCAACCTCTGGCGTAGGGGCCTTGGGATTACCTGTCAGGGCTGGCGAGAGCAAAGGTGCTTTTGCCGCCAGCATGTTTATGACCGAGGTCGAAAAGTTGGCATCGTTACCCAGCGCCGCCGCCAGCTCGTTCAACTGATTCAGCGCCTCTGGCGCCGAGCCTACCAGCGCGGATAAAGCCGCCTGGACAAAGGCAGTGGTAGCCAGTTGTGTGCTGTTGTTGCCCGCTACCGCCGTAGGTGCTCGGGGTATCCCGGTCAATGTCGGCGAGTCTGCCAGGGCAAGACTGAACCATTCCGAAAATCCGGAATAATCCATGCTGTCATCAGTACGCATCCAGACCGTTCCCACTGCCAGCACAGCGAACTGTGTCCGCTGGCCAAAGGCTTCGACCTGCCACCCAATCGCGTCGTAACTTACGCCTGGCGCCGCGCCGACAGCGGTGTTGTTGAACCCGAAAAAACAGGTGCCGCGCAGCGCATCCAGGTCACTCACAGTCGCAGCCTTACTGCTCAGACCGAACGATGCCATGCCCTGTAGCAGCGCAGCCATCGTCGCAATCTGCGTGCTGTTGGTCCCGACAGCCGCCGTCGGCGCCGTCGGTGTTCCCGTCAGCGCCGGCGATGCCAGCGGTGCCTTGGGCGCCAGCAAGGCGTCAACCTGAATCGCGGTGTACCACTGCTGAAAGGCCAGCGCCGTGGCGCCCACCGTGATGGGTGCATTGGTGCTCAGAAACCAGAACGTGTCTGCGTTCGTGGTCCCGGCCTCGACGCCGACTTCCAGCATCGGGGTCACATCCACGTTGCTGTCGGCATCAGCGGTGCGCGGCCAGGAGCCGGTGGCGGCGGTATAAAGACCGTTCTGGCTGGCGGTGGACTGGTTCTTGACCAGCACCCGGTCGCCGGCCACCACGGTCACGCCGTCGATGGCTTGCAGACCGCTGAGGGTGATGTTGGCCGTGGTCGCGACCCGCACCGATTTCTTGTGGTCGAGCTTGTTGATCTCGGCGGCCACGGTCTGGTCGACATAGGCCCGTGAGGCCATGACCACGGTGGGGTCGATTTTCAGCTCGACGGTGGCCGAGTTGCTCACGATCAGGTTGATCCGGACCGTCTGGGTCCGTCCCGAACCCTGAGCCAGCAGCGGCTTGAACGAGGGTGGGCAGTTGGCGATTGCCACCAGCGCGCCGTCGCTGTCGTACAGCCCCAGCTCACGAATCCAGAAGCCACCGATCTCGGCCGGCAGAATCTGCTCGGCGACGATCACGGCCGCGTTGCCGGGGTCCACCGACAGCGCGTTAAGCGGCGCACGGCGTTTTTCGTTGATCAGGCGGGTTTGTGTCGGGCTGGGCAACGGTTCGGTGCCGTTGGCATCGCCGATGCCCATATGAGTGATTTTCCACGCCACGCCGAGTGCATCGGCATTGGCCTGCTTGGCCGCCCCCACGTTTGTGAGGATGGCGTAATACTGCGAGGTCTGGTCGGCCATCAGTACACGTCCAAATAGTCGATTGAAGTTTCCCGGCCGTTACGGCCGATGCTGCCGGTGACCTCGATGTCACGAGGTTCCGGGGGATAGATTTCGAGGATTTCGCCGTCCAGGGTGCGGCCCCCGAAGTGCAGGGTTCCGGTGGTCTGCAGGCTGATATCCAGGCCGGTCATGTGCCTGGAAACCGGCCGGGCATCGTCGATCAGCCAGGTCAGTTCGCCATACATGCGCTCGGTGATGCCGGTGTCTTGGACGCCGATCTGCAGGGCGAATGTGCCCGGTTTGCCCATGGGGTCGAGCTGGAACCATTCGACGACCCTGAGCAGATAGCCGAAGGGTTCCACCACCGTGCGAATCGCGGCGATGGTGCCCTTGCGGCGGTGCACGAAGTAGGCATTGCGGCACGCGGCGCGCTTGGTCACCTCGGGCCATTCATCGTCCCAGCGGTCCACCGACCAGGCCCAGGCCAGCATCGGCAGCATCTGCACCGGGCAGGTGTCGGGGTTGTAGAGGGTGCGCAGCGGGTTATCGATGTCATGCCGAAACCCGGCGGCCACCGCCCGTTCAAGGGGTGTGCTGTTGAGGGGGAGCAAGTCGGCCATGGCTACACCACGCCCTTGCCGATCGTCACCCGGGTGCAGTACGCCGCCTGGGCAGCGGTTGGCTTGATGTCGGTCCAGCCGGTCAGCTCGACCCAGGCCACACCGTCGATGTGCAGCAAGGCATCGATGCCAGAGCGCGCCACGGTAATGCCCAGTCGGCGCCGGGGGTTGATCGAGGCCAGCAGGTTCTGCCGGGCGGTGGCCAGGATGGCTTCGTTCTCAGGCCCGCTGCCCTGCATGTAAACCGTGGCGTTGATCTGATAGGGAATCACCTGCGCGCCCTGCACGGTCACCCGGTCGCCCAAGGGCCGCACGCGGTCGTCATTCAGCGCGGCGGCGACCGTGTCGAGCAGCGCCTGGTCGACAGAGCCGTCACCGTTCAGGTGCTGCACCGTGACCACCACGCTGGCCGGTGACGGACTCTCAGCCGAGGCATCACCTACAAGAGCCGACGCATTGCGGGCGTGCAGAATGTAGCTATTGCGCGGCCCGGCGGTGGTCAGCCCTTCGAAGATCAGCTGGATACGCTCGCGGTAGGCGTCATCCTCTTCAAGGATCAGTTCCAGCCGTGGTACGACGCTGTTGTCTGCCGGCTGCACCACCAGACGTTTTACGTCGTAGTTGGCGCCGATCTGGTCCAGGTCGTTACCCGAGGCATAGGCCAGCATCAAGGCCTTGGCGGCGTCGTTGATCCGCGCCCGGTTCATCAACGTCTGGTAAGCGCCTTCTTCCAGGAGCTTGACCACCGGATCAGACTCCAGGGCCGCGTCCCAGTTATCGCCCATGGCGGTGCGAAAGTTGCCCAGCGCCTCTTGGTACAAGGCTTCGAAATCCAGGTCCTCAAGGACCTCTGGCGCCGGTAATTGGCTCAGATCGATCATGCGGTTACCTCCATGGATAGGTCATTGCCGGCATAACGGCCTGAAAGCAGCAGCGTGATACGCCCCTCGACCACGGCCAGGACCTTGACCCGGTCCAGCGCGATGCGCGGCTCCCAACGGCCCAGGGCGCGGGCGACTTCAGCCTGTACCGCGCTTTTCCAGCCCTCGTTGACCGGCAGGTCGACGAAGCGGCGGATGCGGCTGCCGTATTCGGGCCTCATCCGCCGGCTGCCCAGCGGCGTGGTCAGAATGTCCTCGATCGACTGCTTGAGATGGGACAGGCCAGAAATGGGCTGCCCGGTGCGGCGCTCCATTCCGATCATCGCCGGTCACTCCTGAAGGCGCAGGTTACGTGCGCTGTAGCGGGGCTCGCGATGAATGACCGTCGGGGCATGGATGGCCTTAGCGGCCGTGGTTTTCTTGCTCGCCATGGGTTCCTCCAGGCATGAAAAAGCCCGCACGCGGCGGGCTGGATTAGGTTGAAAAAAGACTCAGCCGATCACGCCTTGAACGGCACGAGCGACCTGCTCGGCGCTGGCATCAGCGGGCACGGTGATGTTGATCACCGTGCCCCTGGACCATTGCTGTGGCACGAACTGGCCGCCACTCAGGGCCATGACCATGCCTTCGGCCAACACGTGCGGGTCGTTGTCGCCGGCGAACAGGCGTCGCCAGAAATCACGCATGCGGTGCGCGTCGTAAGACTGGGTAATCTGGCGCTGGACAATCTGCGCCAGCATGAGGCTGCCCATGTCATCGATCGGGCCTTTGGCGTCATCCATCAGGCACCTCAGTGTTTGTGATTGGCGGTGTTGCCGGCGGTGTCGATGATGCGTGCGCCGCCGATGATGTCGGCGCTGACCGTCAGCGGGCCGGTAATGGCAACCTGTCCGGCGATAGAGACATCTCCAGTGATAGAGACCTTGCCGGTGAGGTTGATCGTGCTGTTGGTGATCGAGAGCTGCGAAGACCCGACCTTCACCAGCACCTGCCCGCTGGGCAGGGCAATGGTGTAGGTCCTGGCCTTCCAGTCGTAGACCAGCGAGCCGCCGTCATCGAATGCCCAGACCTCGACGTGATCGCGGTTATCCGGCGCCGGCCCTGCGGCGCTGTACAGCCCCGGCACGAACGTACCCAATGCAGGGTTGCCGCTGGGGCTGACCAGCATGCCCTGCTCGCCCAGGCTCGGCGCCCGAAAGTGCCGGGCCTTGCCGGCGGCCTGGCTGTGCCAGCGCACCCAGGCGCTGGTCCATTGACCGTTGCTGACCCGACACACCGGCGGCGAGGCGCCCAGATCGACCGCCACCACCGCGCATGGCATCAGCACACCGGCCAGCATGCGGTCGTGTTCGGCACTGGCAAAACTCACGGTGACACCCCTTGCGCCGCCTCGCTGGCCGGGTCGTATTGCTCGGGCGAGCCGGTGCTTGAGGCAGGCTCGATATTGAACAGAATCCGCTGCGACTCATCCGTCCACTCAGCCAGCTGGCCGATATACAGCGTGTGCCCCCAATCGACCGCCCAGACCGTATAAGTGTCCTGTGCAGGTGTTGCGGTGTCCGGCCAGGCCCACACATCGCGGGCCGCTTCGACAAACTCCAGCCCCCAGTTCTGGGCATCCAGCAGTTCGCTCAGTTGCGCGGCCAGAATGGCGGCCTGCAAGGATGCGCGCTCGCCGCTGGCATCCACCAGCAGGCGCGCCCTGAATCGCGCCTCTATCGCCGTCTTGCCGCTGCCGTTGTCGGTGGTCGAGCGCATGTTGGCCAGGGCAAACAAGGCCGCCGGCACAGGCACTGTCTGGTCGGGCAACGCGAAGGCTTCGACATGCGCCAACTGCGGCATCGCGGTACGCAGCGCCTGCTCGATCGCGTTATGTAACGTCGTCAATTCATGCATGGCTGAAAGTCATCCTTTAAGTGAATAGGCAGCACCATCAGGGTGATGGTCAGCTGGCGTTGATCTTGCGTTCGGCCCAGCGATTGGCCAGGGCCCGCACACGCTCGACGCCCAGAAACCCCAGGGCGCCGCCTGCGAATGTCGCCATGCCCTGCGGCAGACTCGCCCAGTCCAGCAGCGGCACCAGGCACAACGTCAGGCAACCGCAGAGCATGCCTTCGAAGGCCATCTGCCTGGCCGGACCGCGTCCATAAGCGACGCGCAGCACCGCCACCGCCGTCGACATCGCGGCGGCGTAGAGTTGCGGTTGATGAGTTGCGAGCCACGCCAGCAGCGCAGCCCAGAAAACAGGATCTTTTTCGGGCATAGGGGTCATCTCGATACCCCCGGCGGGGGCGCTGTGAAAATGAAAAAGCCCCGGCATCGGGCCAGGGCTTTTGGGGGTAATAAGGGGGGGCTGTATCAATCGTTGTTCATGCAGTGCCAGTCTGTGTTGTCGACTGGACAGGCTGCTATAAAAACAACTGTTTATCCGCGTGGAAAGCATTTATTCAAAAAACTTTCAGCGTGTTATCAACTGCCTGTAAAGCAAAAACCCCGACTCAATGGCCGGGGTTTGTCTGTGCCCGATTGCGTTATCAACCGGGCATGCTGCTATAAAAACAACTCTTTATCCGCGTGGAAAGCGTTTATTCAAAAAATCTTCAGCGCGTTATCAACGGCCTATAAAGCAAAAACCCCGACTCACTGTTCGGGGTTTGTCTGTGCCCTGTTGCGTTATCGCCTGGGCACGTTGCTATAAAAGCAGGTGGTTATCCGCGTGGAAAGCACTTTTATGCAGCTTCGCGAAGATTCTCCAGCGCGGCATCGATCCAGGCCACGCCAGCCTTGATCAACTCGCGGGCCTTGGCCTCACCTAATCCTGCTTCTTTACCGATGCGCAGCGCCGGGTATTTCGCACCGAAGTACAACCAGACGAAGTCGCCCATCTGCTGGTCTCGCTTGCTCAGCCTGGCCACGGCCTGGTCAATCACCAGTGCCAGATCGTCACTCAGCGTATACGCCTTGATGCCACCCTGGCTGGGTGTGTTATCGCGAATCAATGCATATAAAGGCGAGATGTAGCGTGGCAGCCCCACGCCGTCCATCCGCCACCAGCCCCACTGTTCGAGCAGCCATTCGGTATCGCCCATCGGCTTGCCGGAATAAGTACGCTTCTTCATACGGCGCTCCGCGGTGCTGGGTTGTCATTCAGGTGTTTGCGCGGCCATGCCGCAACGAGGTGACTCATGTCGATCTCTCCACTTCCCGTACGGTGCCCGGCGAAGGGGCGACCAGTTTGTCTGTGTTTATCGTTCGAACCGCCGCTTGGCGGCTCGACAACGTAGTGACTGGCCAGCGCCCTGATCGAGGCGATCAGAAAAAATCCTGGTCATCGAACTACCCTTTTAAAAGGAATGCCTTTATTTTATTTAAAAGGTATACCTTTTTGCAAGCCCAAAGGCCAGCCATTAAATTGAGTCGCTATGGAACTTAAAGACCGCCTTAAATACGCCCGAAAACAGGCACACCTTTCTCAATCGGAGCTCGCCGAGCGCGCCGGTATCAAGCAGGCTTCCGTGTCGGAAATCGAACGCGGCCTGTCACGAACCAGCGGCTATCTGGTGAAAATCGCGCAGATCTGTGGCGTCAATCCCGTCTGGCTCGCCGAAGGCAGCGGCTCGCCGGGCAATGATCCCGACATGACTCAGCCTCACGCCTCTGACGCCAGCAGCTCGGTCGATCAGGTGCGTTCGATGCTGGCCAGGATCGGCAATGGCCTGTCGCAGGAGGCGCGGGACAAGATTCTCGCCGCCGTCGACGAGACCGCGCCGGAAGAAACCAGCCCCGTGCCTGCCGACATTTCCAACCTGCGCGCGCGCAGCGACGAAATCCTGATCCCGCAATACGACATCCGCGCCGCCATGGGCCACGGCCAGGTGCCGGCCGACTACAACGAGGCCATCCGCAACCTGGTGGTGCGTGAAGACGTGCTGCAGGGCAAGGGTGTCAGCTACACCTCCACCTCGGCGCTGGCGGTGATCACCGGCTGGGGCCAGAGCATGGAGGGCACGATCAATGACAAGGACCCGGTGATCGTCGATCGCGGCGTCAACGAGTTCATTGGCGAGGGGATTTACGTCATCACCTGGCACGGCTTGCTGTACATCAAAAGGATGCAGATCCTTGATGCCGAGCACTTCTGGCTGATCTCCGACAATAGCCGTCACAAGGACCAGCAGGCCAGAATCGAGGACGTCACGATCCACGCCAAAGTCCTGCTGATCCTCAATGTGAACAAGGCCTGAAGACTGCCCGGTCATCGGCAGGCGGCGCACACGATGTCGCACCACTCTAGAACGGCGCAGCATCGGGCGCTGCTTGCAGGTCGGTGTCTTCGACGACGCGGTCAGCATCGGTCGGCGCATTCCAGGCCACAAGCACCGTGCCGTCGTCGTTAAAGGTCATTTCCAGGCCATCGGTTTCGGCCAGCAGCTCCATGACCCCTTCCCACGCTTGATCGGAGTCGGTGTCCAGCCTGTGGATCACCGCTGACCGCCTGAGCTGTGCCTGGGGAGAATTGATCATTTCCGAGACCCTGAGCATCAACCGCTCTATCCCGGTCATTTCCTGACGATCTGACGACTGCTTCTGTGCTCTGTCCATGGATTCCCCGATTCGATACTGTATGAATAACCAGTTACGTGCAGAGTATCCAGAAATTTCAGCGCAGTGCCAGCACTCGAATAAATAAAGGTAAGCCTTTAATCAGGGTCGCCAAGGCTTCAAGGCTATTAAATAGCCATCAGCGTTGATCAAGCCTCTGCTTTGCCGCTTGCCGATACGCGCCCGGCCACCCGATATTCGCGTGCGGTCATGCCGTAGCCCTTGCGGAATACCCGGCTGAAATACGCCATATCGCTAAATCCCCAGCGATAGGCAATTTCGCTGATCTGCCGATGGACCAGCAGCGGCTCACGCAGATCCCGCGCGCAACGCTGCAAGCGTGACGCCAGCAGGTAGCGGCCAAACGAGGTCTGTTCTTCCTGAAACAGGCTGTTGATGTAGCGGGCGCTGATGCCAAAGCGTGCTCCGACGGTGGCCAGCGACAGGTCGGTATCGCCCAGTTGCCCTTGAATGAAGTCCTTGATGCGCAGCAGCAGGGCGCTGCTTCGGGAGCCTTGTGCCTCGCCCTTGACCCGCTCGGACAAGGCCATCGCCAGCAGGTCCAGGCCTTGCTCGACCAGCCGCGCCTGCTGCGCTTCAGCCATCTGGTTTTCCAGGCTGGGCAGGCCGGCGAGAAAGTCGAACACCAGCCGATGCAAAGGGGTGTTGCGTGACATCGGTAACGCGGTCAGATACTCCAGGTTACACAGCCGTTGCTGCAGACTGTTACGTGGAATCTGCACCACGGTCTGGCGAAATGCACCATCGAAGTGCAGTTGGTACGGGCGGCGAGTGTCGTAGATGGCAAAGTCGCCGGCCTCCAGCTGCGCCTCGCGGCCTTCTTGCGATACGTGCGCGCGGCCTTCGAGGGCCAGGCTGACCAGCACGAATTCCTGATCGCTTCGGGCAATCCGCGAAGCGTCTCGGACAACGGTTTGCTGGCAGGCCTGGACCTCGACCAACGCCAGTTCACCGAGGCTGTGCGAGTGCAGGCGGCCATGAAAATGCTGCCGGTCCGGGAAGTCGCAACCCAGCGGCACAAAGGTGTTGCACACGACTTCCTGCCAGTATTCGGCGCGCTCCTGCACGGCGATGGTGTGGGTATCGAATGAGATGTTCATGGCGCTCAACCTGCATTTCGAAGCGTTGTGCCGAAAAAGATGCAATTGCGGAACCACTCCGGCGCTTGCCTCCCAGGCAGTCAATAAGCACTTCCTTTTGGTCCTAATGCCGCCCCTGAATCCGCGCATAGCCTGTGGTCACTCACCCGCCATTGGAGTCGACCGCGATGCAAAGCCCGTTGAAAGTTGCCTGTGTACAAGCCGCCCCGGTGTTTCTGGACCTGGATGCGACGGTGGATAAAACCATCGCCATGATCAGACAGGCTGCCGCCGAAGGCGCTGGTTTGATTGCCTTCCCGGAGACCTGGATTCCGGGCTACCCGTGGTTTCTGTGGCTGGATGCGCCAGCCTGGAACATGCCGCTGGTGTACCGCTATCACCAGAACTCACTGGTGCTCGACAGCCCGCAGGCACGGCGCATCAGCGAGGCGGCGCGCGAGGCCGGCATCTATGTGGTGCTGGGCCATAGCGAGCGCAGCAAGGGCTCGTTGTACATCGGCCAATGGATCATCGATGACAAGGGCGAAACCGTCGGGGTGCGCCGCAAGCTCAAGGCCACCCATGTCGAGCGCACCTTGTTCGGTGAAAGCGACGGCTCATCCCTGCGCACCTTCGACACCCCGATCGGCGTACTCGGCGCGCTGTGTTGCTGGGAGCACCTGCAGCCGCTGTCCAAATACGCGCTGTATGCGCAAAACGAGCAGATCCACATCGCCGCCTGGCCAAGTTTCAGCCTTTACCAAAGTGCTACCAGCGCTCTGGGCCCAGAGGTGAACGTTGCCGCTTCGCGGGTCTACGCCGCCGAAGGCCAGTGCTTCGTGATCGCGCCGTGTGCGGTGGTGTCGCCGGAGATGATAGAGCTGCTCTGCGACACCGACGCCAAGCGCAGCCTGTTGCAGGCCGGCGGCGGTCATGCACGGATCTTTGGCCCGGACGGCAGCGAGCTGGCGACACCGCTGGGCGAGCATGAAGAAGGCCTGCTGTACGCAACCCTCGACCCGGCGGCGCTGACCTTCGCCAAGGTAGCGGCGGATCCTGCCGGGCATTACTCGCGCCCCGATGTTACCCGCCTGATGCTCAACACCACGGCCAACCCATGCGTGGTGCAACTGCCCGGTTTGCCGGCCGCGGGCAGCGATGCTTTTGCGCCAGCCGTTGAAGCGCGGGAACAACCTCAACAACACCCCCAAGAACAACCTCAGCAACAACCCGCCGCCTTTGTCGAGGTGTGACATGCACTCAGCCATCCCCGAACATTTGCGCCAGCCACGGCGTCAGGACAGCAGCACCCCGCCCGGCTATCAACCGCCTTATCCGGCGTGGTCGGCGCGTTTCGATCCGCTGATCGGCCAGGTGGTCATGGCCTGCTTCGGCGTCCAGTCGCCACAGGATGTTGGCCTGGACGACCTGAGCCCGGTCACCGCGTACTTCACCGCAAGCAAAGGCCCGAAGTACTGGGACAGCGCCCGCTGCGTGGACGCGGCGGGCTTTCATACCTGCATCGCCATCGCCTACTGGACCGATGTCACAGCCTTCGATGCCTGGCGTCACGACTCGGGTTTTGGCCAGTGGTGGCAGGATCCGGCGCGTGAAGCAGGGTCACTGGGCTGGTTCATGGAAGTGGTCTGCCCCACCGCCGAGCGCTTCGAAACCGTGTTCTCGGCCGCCGATGTACCGGAAGGCATCAGCCACCTGGCCAGCCACATGAGCGAGCCGATTCTGGAACACGCCTACTGGGGCAGCGCCCGCGACCGCATGCCGCTGGCGCAGACCGATTCACTGGTCGGCCATCACGCACCGATCGCAGCAGAACACCTGCGTCCGCGCCGGGTGCGCCTGCCCGGCCGCGACAACCTGTGCCTGATCCGCTCGGGGCAGGACTGGACCAGCACCACAGGTAAAGAACGCGACCTGTACCTCAACGATGTGCAGCCGGTGTTGCGCACCGGCATGACCTTTCTGCGCGACGAGGGCAAGGACATTGGCTGCCTGAACTGCCGCTTCATGCAGGCCCTCGACAGCCAGACCGGCGAGCCGGTGGAAAAGACCTTCGGCCTGGCCTGGTTCGACGACCTCGCCAACCTGGAGCGCTGGGCCAAGACCCACCCGACTCATGTGGCGATCTTTGGCGGCTTCATGCAGTACGTGCAGACCCTGAACTTCCAGATCCAGTTGCGCCTGTACCACGAGGTCGCGGTCATCCCGGCGGATGCGCAGTACTTCGAATACCTCAACTGCCACGCCGACAGCGGCCTGCTCGGTCGCTAAGCCGCCAGGAGAACATCATGCAACGACTTCCCCGCCACGCCCTGGCCGGCGCTTGCCTGCTTGGTTGCGCCAGCACCAGCCAGGCACTGGAAATCACCGCCGCCGACTACGAGCCCCTGCCACCGAACATGGGCGCCTTGCTGCTGTATTTTCAGCACAGCGAAAGCTCGGACTTCTACCGTAACGGCGACAAGGTCTCGGACGACTTCAGGCTCAAGACCGACGTTGCGCTGCTGCGCTATATCCAGTCGGTGCCACTGAGCCCCACGGCCTCTTTCGAACCGCAGTTCATCCTGCCCTACGGCCGCTTGAAGGCTGGCGGCGATGCCCGTGCGCTGGATCAAACCACCGGCACCGGCGACCTGATCCTCGGCGCGCCGATCAAGTGGACGCTGGACACCGCCAACAAGGACGTGTTTTCCCTCGGCCCCTACCTGTACCTGCCCACCGGCAGCTACGACAAGAACGATGCGCTCAACCTGGGTGAAAACCGCTGGCGGCTGCTGATGCAAGCGGCCTACATCCACCACTTCAACGCCCACTGGGCACTGGACACCGCCGCCGACGTGTCGTGGTTCAGCCACAACACCGACGCCGGCCCGACCGGCGCCACGCTCAAGCAAAAACCGCGCTACGAGTACCAGGCTTATTTGCGCTACAACCTCTCGCCTCAAACCCACTTTGCTTTCGGCGGCGGCTATATCGACGGCGGCAAGACCCGGATCGACGATGTGGATCAGGACGACGCACTCGGCACCCGTTACGTGCGCTTCAGCGCCACCCATTTCGTGACCCCGACCGTGCAAGTGCAGGCGGTGCTGGGCAAGGACCTGGAAGTGGAACAGGGCTTCAAGGAAAAGGCCCGGCTGAACCTGCGGTTGGCGAAGTTGTTTTAGTCTGTACGCGGTCGCACAGCAAACGGGGGCCTGCAGGGGATCACCCGCCGCTATTGCGCCGCGCTTTCGCGCAGCAAACCCGGGTCCGTAGGAGTGAGCGCAGCTCGCGAAGGGGCCAGTGAAATCAGCACATTCAGGGTGAATGCACCGTCACCTTCGCGAGCTTTCCGCTCACTCCTACGAATGCGATCAGTCAGATAGTTCTGCGTTGTGTTTGATGAGCGCGCGCTCCTGCAAGGGTGTGTTTGCGGCATGATAGTGACAGGCCTATCGCTCATCCAGACAAAGCAGGACACCCGCCTTGCCACAAAGCCCCGCCATCATCTTCGACGCCTTCGGCACCCTGCTCGACATCCGCCAGCCGCGTCATCCTTACCGCCAACTGCTGAAACTGGGCAAAGCCCAAGGCCGTCAGCCGCTTGCAGACGACACCCGAACGCTCATGCAGCATGCCCTCGACCTGACCCAGGCCGCCAAACATCTGGGCATCGACCTTACGCCTGCGCAACTCGCCGATTTGCAGCAAGCCTTGCAGGTGGAGCTGGCAAGCACGGTGTCCTACCCCGATGGCCTGCAAGCCGTGGCGCTGTTGCAACAGCACGGCCTGCGGGTCGGTGTGTGTTCCAACTTGGCCGCGCCTTATCGGCAGGCCATTGTCGAGCACTACCCGACGCTGGATGCCTACAGCTTCAGTTGCGATCTGGGGGTGATGAAGCCCGATGCTGCGATCTACCGGATAACCTGCGAATCGCTTGGCGTCTTGCCTGAACACACGTTCATGATCGGCGACTCGCAGCGTTGCGATCAGCAGGGCCCGGCGGTGTTGGGCATCCGTGGTCTGTACCTCGACAGAAGCGGTCGTGCAGGCGATTACCCCGAACTGGCCGGTTTTGCCCGGCAGATCATCCATTCGGCAAAAATCTGAAACCTTGCGCCTTGGCCGACATCAGTAAAACAGCGGCCTGAACGTGTCCGTGAAACACCTTGCAAGATTACTCACAGTCGTTACTGTGTCGAACATTGCAGTTCCGCCTTCGCCCCCGCACGCACATTCTTTTTTTCCGGTAGACAAAACACATGACCGCGCACCCTACGGCAGGCAAGCCGTTGACCATGGATGAACGCAACCTGCTCAAGGACCTGCTCCTGGCACTGGTTCCCAGAGACGGCTCGGCCGTGAGCAACACGGCCTTGCAGCAGCGGCTTGAGCACAAGGCTGCAGCCTACGGCGTGGCGGTGGACGTTGAGATCTATGTGTCGGTGCGTGACGAACTGATCGGCAAGGGCTGGCTGCATCACGCCGGTGAAGACGGCGACTCGGTGTCACTGATCGACCAGGACTGGCAGCCAGCAGAACAGCCTCCACAAGATGATCTTCCACCGCCGGCCTTCGAAACCCCGGGCAGTATGGAAAAGCTGCGTGGCCGCCTGCTCGACCTCAGCGCGCGCAACCGCCTGCTCAATTTCTCCCACGCGCGCTCCAAGCGTTTCGTGCGCATCGTCGACGAGCTTCCCGATCAGTTGTTCACCGCGCTGCTCAATGAAACCTCGCTGCGCTTTACCCCGATACCGGAACCGACCGAGCGGCAGTTGATCGAGCAGGGTTACCTCAAACTCGACGCCGAGTCGGGCCGTGTCAGCGAGCTTAAAAAGCTGCCGAACAGCGAGGCCTGGGCGATGAGCCTGGGCATCACCACCGAATACGAATTGCCGCCGGCCCTCGACATCGAGCCCGACAGCGAAGACAAGAAATACACCGACGCCAATCTGCAAACCCTGTACTACCCCGGCGAGCTGGAAGCGCGGCTGCAAACCCTGCATGCCCAGGCGCGTTTGTCGCTGGATGAAACCGGCGCCAATATTCTGTATCTGGCGCTGGGTTTTCTGGAGTGGGACGAGTCACTGGCCGGCAAGAACAGCCCGCGCCTGGCGCCGCTGATGCTGCTGCCGGTGCGTCTGGAAAAAGGCAAGCTCAACCCCAAGACCGCGACGTTCAGCTATGAATTGCAGTACAGCGGCGAAGACATCCTGACCAACCTGTCGTTGCAGGAAAAACTGCGTCGCGACTTCGGCCTGGCGTTGCCGGGCATCACCGAAGACCTGTTGCCGGAAACCTATTTCGCGCACGTGCAGAGCACCTTGCTGGAGACCAAACCGGACTGGAAACTGCACCGATTCGCCTCGCTGGGCCTGTTCGAGTTCGGCAAACTGATGATGTACCTGGACCTGGAGCCGGACAAGAACCCGGCCTTGCTGCAAAACAGCCTGGTCCAGCGCCTGACCGGTTTGTCCGATCCGGAGGCCTCGGAGGCGACAGATTACTCAGGCTCGTCAGGCGGCAGTTTCAGCAGCGAGCACGCCATCGACGAACTGCCCGATGTGCACCAGCAGTTCCCGCTGATCGATGATGCCGACAGCTCGCAGCACAGTGCGCTGATTGATGTGATGCGCGGTGAAAACCTGGTCATCGAAGGCCCGCCCGGCACCGGTAAATCGCAGACCATCACCAACATGATTTCTGCAGCGTTAGCGCAGGGTAAAAAGATCCTGTTCGTCGCCGAGAAACGCGCCGCGCTGGAGGTGGTGAAAAACCGCCTGACCCGCGCAGGCCTTGGCGATTTCTGTCTGGAGCTGCACAGCCATAAAAGCCAGAAAAGCGCGGTGGCCAACAGCATCGGCCAGCGCATCAGCAGCCTGGGCAGTTATCTGCCGCCCGAGCAGTTGAAGGCCTTGATTGCCAACTACGAGCGCCTCAAGCAGCAACTCAACGAGCATGTCAAACAGCTGCACGCTAACCACGCCGATACTGGCTTGAGTGGGCATCAGATTTTCATGCAGGCCACCCGCTTGCGCG
Organism: Pseudomonas sp. HP_08; assembly: GCF_055284095.1. Lineage (NCBI taxonomy): Bacteria > Pseudomonadati > Pseudomonadota > Gammaproteobacteria > Pseudomonadales > Pseudomonadaceae > Pseudomonas > Pseudomonas sp. HP_08. Next base: position 556,051 of record NZ_JBTOQC010000001.1, read on the forward strand.
AAGAGCTGTCGTTGCGCCCGGCCGATGTGCACCCGGTGCCAGGGCTGAGCCAGGATCGCAACGAGATTCACGAGCAGGCCGGCTACTTCAGCCATCTCTACACCAAGACCGCCGCCGAGGCTGGTCCCAGCGGCGAGCTGGCCACGCACCCGTGGTTCGGCTGTACGCTGACGCAACTCGGCGGCCTGGAAAGAACCGCGCTGTTGCAACAGTTGCAGCAAGCCATCCAGGCGCTGGGCGAACTGGACACGGCACGCGCTACTGCCGCCGTGCAGCTTGAAGCCGCCGAGATTGCCGGCGCCTCGCTGAGCGCTTTGCACACGCTGGCCCAGGCGCTGGCCGCCGTGCCGCTGCCCAAGGGCGATGAAGACTGGGCACTGATCGAGCGCCTTGATGCCAGCAGTTGCACCACGCTGCAAAACTGGCTGCACACCATGGAGCGTCTGCTGGAACAACAGCAGATTCTGGCCCGCTCGCTGAACCCCGATGTCATCGGCGCGACCGGCACGGTCGATACCTTGAAGCAGGCCTGCGCGCAGATTCTTCGGCACAACGACAGCGACAACCTGAAGCTCGATGAACTGCTTGAGCTGACCGACGCCACCCGCGAGCTGATAGGCAGCGCGCCGCAGACCCGACAACTGTTGCAAACCATCGCCCGCACCAGCGGCCAGCCACTCAAGACCGACAAGCCCGGCATCGAGCAACTCGACCTGCTGCTTGATCTGCTGCAACAGTTGCCCATCGGCGTGGTGCACCTGCGCCACAAGCGTTTTGAAAATGCCGCGCTGGACACCGTGCTGCCCGAGTTGCAGCAACTCATTCAGGACATCGAGCGCCTCGAAGCGCAGAGCGCCAGCACCTTTTCGATCGAGCGCCTGCCCGACCACACCCGCCTTGAAGACCTGCAACGGATCCTGGCCGATGATTCGCTGCTGCGCTGGCTCAACAGTGACTGGCGCGCGGCCAAGGCCGAAGTGCTGGGCATGGTGCGACCGGGCATCAAACTCAATGCCGCCCTGGAAGCGCTGCCGACGGCCATTGCCTACAAGCGCAGCCTGCAACAGCTGAACACCCAGGCGGCGTATCGCGACACGCTCGAAGAGCTGTTCAAAGGCATCGACACCCGCACCGAAGAGCTGCTCGCCTTGCGCCACTGGTATCGCACACTGCGTGATCGTTGTGGCCGCGGCTTCGGCGCCACGGTGTGGATCGCGCAGTACCTGCTGGATGAAAGCAACCAGATTCTGGAACAGCTGCAAGCCGATGCGGCGGCGCAGCAAACGTATCTGGCCGATGTGCTGAGCCATCGCCAGCGGCTGGAAAGCCTGCTGCCGCTCGACGCGCATGCCCTGAAGACCGAAGACCTGCTGGCCGCCGATGGCCTGTACGTGCGCCTGGTCAATGAGATCGGTGGCGCACTGAAGGTGCTGTTGTCGCACGTCAAGGAACAGCAACCGACCACCGGCCGGGTGCTGAAACTGGCCAAGGTGCTGGAGCACTGGCAAGAGCTGGCCCACGCGCAGCAACACAACGCTACCGTGCTGGAGTGCCTGGGCGAAGCACAACTACCGCGCCTGGATCACCTCAACGAAGCCCGCAGCCGCCTGCTGTCGTGGCAGCACACCGTGGCCCTGGCCAGCCCGCTGGTCAACCTGCCGATCCGTGCGCACCTGCTCGGCCAATTGGCCGGCGGCACGCCGCGTCAGGCCGAGCAGCGCGTGCAGCAATGGCACGCACTGAGCCGGCCACTGAGCGAGGCGCTGGACAATTGGGTGCGCACACTTGGCGAGTTCGTCGGCACCGCGCACATCGATGAAAGCGAATGGTGGGGCGCGCTGGATCGGGATGACCTGGCCGCTCTCGGCCAGCGCCTGAATCTGGCGGCCAGCCATGAAGAACTGCTCGAGCACTGGCTGGAATACCGTCGCCTGCGCAAACGCCTGGTCGACCTGGGCTTCGAGGCGGTCATCCGCCTGGTCGAAAACCGCACCCTGCCGGCCGAACACACCCGCGAGGCGTGCCTGCTCGGCCTGACCGACCTGTGGTCGCGGCAGATCCTGGAAAGCAATCCGGCGCTGGGGCAGTTTTCCGGCAAGGATCAGGAAGCGATTCGCGCGCGTTTTGCCGAAATCGACACCCAACTCACCCGCCTGCAACGCCAGCAAGTGGCGTCGCAGATCGACCAGAACAAGATCCCCGAAGGCAACAACTCCGGCAAGGTCAAAGAGCGCACCCAGCTGGCGCTGCTCAAGCACGAAGCCGGCAAGAAGACCCGTCACGAGCCGATCCGGGCGCTGATGCTGCGCGCCAGCGAGGCGCTGCAAGGGCTCAAGCCGTGCTTCATGATGTCGCCCATGGCCGTGGCGCAATACCTGCCGGCCGGCAAGGTGCATTTCGACATCGTGGTCATGGACGAAGCCTCGCAGGTGCGCCCTGAAGAAGCGCTGGGCGCGATTTCGCGTGGCAGCCAGCTGGTGGTGGTCGGCGACCCCAAACAGCTGCCGCCGACCAGTTTCTTTGCCCGTCAGGGCGACGATGACGACGAAGAAAATCCCGAGCGCTCGGTGGCCCAGGACAGCGAAAGTATTCTGGAAGCGGCCATGCCGTTGTTCCGCCTGCGCCGCCTGCGCTGGCACTACCGCTCGCGTCATGAAAGCCTGATCGCCTTCTCCAACCAGGCCTTCTACGACAGCAATCTGGTGGTCTACCCGTCGCCGCACCGCGAATCGCCGGAGTTCGGCGTCAAGTTTGCCCGTGTCGAGCGCGGCCGCTTTGTCGAGCAACGCAACCGCGAAGAGGCCGAGGTGGTCGCCAAGGCCATCGAGCATCACCTGCTGAACCATCCGCAAGAGTCGCTGGGTGTGGTGGCGATGAACATCAAGCAGGCCGAGCAGATCGAGCGCGCGCTGGAGCATCTGGCCAAGCAGAACCCGGCCCTGCAAAGTGCCCGCGACCATAACGAAAAAGGCGACGAGCCGCTGTTCATCAAGAACCTGGAAAACGTTCAGGGTGACGAGCGCGATGTGATCTATATCTCGGCCACCTACGGCCCGGTCGAAGCCGGCGGCACGGTGCCGCAGCGCTTCGGGCCGATCAATGGCAGCGATGGCTGGCGGCGCCTGAACGTGCTGTTTACCCGCTCGAAGAAACGCATGCAGGTGTTCGCCTCGTTCACTGCCAGCGATGTGCTGATCACCGGCACCTCCAGCCGTGGCGTGCAGGCGCTGCGTGATTTTCTGCACTTTGCCGAGTCCGGGCGCATGCCGCATGTGCGCGAAACCGGCAAGGCGCCGGACAGCGACTTTGAAGTCTCGGTGATCGAGGCGCTGGAGCGCCACGGTTATCAATGCGAGGCGCAGGTGGGCGTGGCCGGCTTCTTCATTGATCTGGCGGTGCGCGACCCTGGTCAGCCGGGGCGTTACCTGATGGGCATCGAATGCGATGGCGCCGCCTACCACTCGGCCAAATCGGCCCGCGACCGCGACCGTTTGCGTCAAAGCGTGCTGGAGCAACTGGGCTGGCGTATCCGCCGCATCTGGTCGGTGGACTGGTTCCGCAACGCCCGCCTGCAACTGGACACGATCCTTCAGGAACTGGCCATGCTGCGCACCGAGCCTGCACCGCCTGAAGTACAGCCCACCACCGAGGAGGAAATGATCCGTCTGGTGGCGCAAGAGCAGAGCCTGCACACCGACCGCATCACCCTCAAGGGCGGCAGCAACCTGCAAGAAAAGCTCGCGTACCTGGACGAACACATCATTCGCCCTGCGCTGCCGGACACCCCCGAACACCGCCGCCTGCTAAGGCCGGCGATGCTCGATGCGCTGCTGGAATTCAAACCGGGGGACCAGAGTGAATTCCAGCAACAGATACCGGGGTATCTACGCGAAGGCACCGACCCCGAAGAAACACGCTTTATCGACGACGTGCTGACCGTGATCAGCGAAAGCTGAACCCAATATACACACGGCCCCCTGTAGGAGCGCGCTTGCCCGCGACCGAGTGCGTAGCGCTCGCAAAATCTGCGAAACGCTGAAAATTTACGACTGCTAACGCAGCCGGTCGCGGGCAAGCGCGCTCCTACGAGGGTTCGTGTTCCAGGCAGGAATTCATGTAAAGCCAATCGCCCATCTCAACAATCAAAACAAGAGAGAGCCGCCATAATGCCGAGACACCGCAAGACCTTGAACATTTACAGCAGCATCCCGATTTCATTCAGTGCCAGGCCTTCCCGCTCAGCGACAAGGTGGTGCTGGATTTCGACCAGCTTTAACCCGATTACCGGACTGAACCTCCTGTAGGAGCGCGTTTACCCGCGACCGAGTGCGTAGCGCTCGCAAAATCTGCGAAACGCTGAGAGTTTACGACTGCTAGCGCAGCCGGTCGCGGGCAAGCGCGCTCCTACGAGGGGTCGTGTTCCAGGCAGGAATTCATGTAAAGCCAATCGCCCATCTCAACAATCAAAACAAGAGAGAGCCGCCATGACACCGCAAGACCTTGAGCATTTACAGCAGCATCCCGATTTCATTCAGTGCCAGGCCTTCCCGCTCAGCGACAAGGTGGTGCTGGATTTCGACCAGCTTTAACCCGATTACCGGACTGAACCCCCTGTAGGAGCGCGTTTACCGGAATGCCGGACCACCGCGACCGAGTGCGTAGCGCTCGCAAAATCTGCGAAACGCTAAAACTTTACGACTGCTAACGCAGCCGGTCGCGGTGGTCCGACATTCCGGTAAACGCGCTCCTACATGTTCGGCGCCGAGCATGATTTGGCGCCATTGCGTGCAGATCCAGCCTCAGAAATGCGCTTTCAGCAGCAGGCTGATTGCGCTCTGGTTGGTGGTGAATACCTGGCTGTCGCGGATGCCGTATTTGTCGCTCCAGTAGTCATATTCCACGCCCACATAAAACTTCTTGCCCCAGCCCATGCCCTTGGCCAGGTCGTATTTGATCTGTGGGTTGAAGTGCAGGTTGGCGTGGTAGCTCTTGTCGTTGTCGACCACCCAGTCCATGAAGCCGTCGATCACCAGGTCGGAGTTGCCCACCGGCACGGTGTAGCTCCACACCGGGGTAATCTGCCAGACGCCATCGCCGTCGCGCTTGCCATCGGTCTGGCGCAGGTAGGTGTTGATCTGGAAGTAATCGAAGCCCGGCAGATTCAGGTCCACCGCTGGCCCCAGCAAGTAGGCGTCGACATCGTCTTCGCCAAACTCGTAGGTGGCCGAAATCAGTACATCCTTGAGGATGCCGTACGACAGATCGGTGCCGGTGATCTTGCTCAGCGACAGGCGCGGGCTGATCTCGCCATAGAACGTATGGCCGTCGCCGGCACCGTTGGTGGCCTCACCATTGAACTTGATGGTGTCGACGAACAGGAACAGGTCACCGAAACTCCAGCCACTGGCATGCTCGAAAGTCACGGTCTGTTGTCTGGCCGGGTCGACCTTGAAGTCGATGCCATTCAGGTAAGTAAGGCTCTCGTCGTGCCACTGCAACAGGTCGCCCGCCAGGCTTTCTCCGGCCACGAGCAGGCCGCCTGCAACTATCAAGGAAGATGCACTGCACTTCATGTAGGTCTTGCTCCGAGGTGTCTGGATCTGGGGTGATAGGCAGATTTCTGGTTTTTTTAATTAAACTGCGGACATGTCGATGCTCTGACCCGACGATGAGTCACGCATGCACCAGGTCTCTTGTATGAATGGATTAACGCCGTTCCTCGCGAATGAACGGTTCACCCAGCGCACCGGGCTGACTGCCCGACTGGCGACCACGCGACGTGTAACTGCCTTGGGCAACCCAGATCATCACCAGCAAGGTCACGGCATACGGCGTCATCAGCAGGAAATACTGCGGCAGGCGTATGCCCGCAGCGGCCAGTTGTGGAATCAATGCTTCGATACCGCCGAACAGCAAGGCACCGGCCAGCGCGCGCCACGGTGACCAACGGGCGAAGATCACCAGCGACACGGCAATCCAGCCACGGCCGCCCATCATGTCGGCGATCCACATCTTGGTGCTCAGCACCGCGACATAACCGCCGGCCAGGCCGATCAATGCGGCGCCCAGCATAATCGCCGCCAGCCGGTAACCGATCACCGAAACGCCGGCGGCATCGGCCGCTTGCGGGTTTTCGCCGACCGCACGCAGGCGCAAGCCGGTCTGGGTGTAATTCAGCAGCCAGACCACCGCGGCAAAGATCAGCAGCGTCATAAACACCACTGGGTTCTGCACGAATACCTTGCCCACCAGCGGCAGCTCCGACAGCGGCCACAGCTCCACTGCGTGCAGCCCGCTGACCGGCCGGTTGGTCCAGCCCAATACCGTGCCCAGCAAGCCGGTCAGGCCCTGGCAGAAGAACACCAGCGCCAGCCCCGCGATCACCTGATTGATGCGCAGCACCAGCACCATCAGCGCAAACAGCAGCGACACCACCGCGGCCGCGAGCATCGAGGCGCCCAGCGACAAACCGCTCAGGCCCATCGTCAGTTGCATGCCTATGCCGGCCAGCGCGCCGACCAGCATCAGGCCTTCGGCACCCAGCGCCAGCACGCCAGCCCGTTCGGTGATGATCAATCCCAGTGCCGCCAGGGCAAAGGGCACGGCAAAATCAGGCGCATTGCCCAACCAGTGAGTCAAAAGCTCCATCAGCAGTCTCCCGCCTGAATACGCCGCACACGATGGCGAATGAAAAAGTCCGAGCAGGCCACGCAAATCACCAGGATCGCCTGGATCAACTGCACCATGGCAAACGGGATCTGATAGAACACCTGCAAGCTGCGACCCGCCACGAACAGCAGCGCAATCAGCAGCGCAACCACCGTGGCCGCCGCCGGGTTATTGCGCGCCAGAAAGGCGATGAGAATGCCCGAGAAGCCATAGCCCTGATAAAACGACTGGGTCAGCCGGCCCTCCTGGCCTGCGGTGGCGACAAAGCCTGCAAGGCCCGCCAGGGCGCCGGACAATAACACCGTGCCGATAATCATCTTGCGCACCGGCACACCGACCGCACCGGCCACCCGCGGGTTGGCATCGACGAAGCGCAGGTACAGGCCGGCCCGCGACATGCCGACGAACCACAGGGTAAAGGCCGCAATCAGCAGCGCCATGAGGATCGCCAGGTTGTAGCCGTCAAACAGATCGGGCAGGCGCTCGAACGCCTTGAACGGTGGCGAATACGGAAAGTTGTCACGCGGGTCTTTCCAGCTGCCGTACACCAGATGCAGCAAGAAGTTGGCGGCAATGTAATTGAGCATCAGCGTCGAGATGATCTCGTTGACCTTGAGGTGCAACTTCAGCAACACCGGACCCAGGGTCCAGAGCATCGCGCAGAGCATGGCCACCAGCATCATCAGCGGCAGGCGCAGCGCCTCGGGACCGATCTCGAACAGCGACACCGCCGTGGCACCGATCGCGCCCCAGATCATTTGCCCTTCCAGGCCCAGGTTCCAGAAGCGCGCACGAAACGCCATGCAACCGGCCAGGCCGACCATGATCATGGGCGCTGCCTGAAACAGCACGGCGCGCAGGTTTTGCGCATCGAACAGCGTCTGCAGGATGAATTCATTGAACAGCTCGCCGGCCGGTACACCGGCACCCAGCAGGATCGCCGCGCAGATCGACAGGCCCAACAGCAGCGCCAGGCCGATGATCAGCGCCTGCCACGGCCAGGCCAGTTGCTGGCGGATTTCAAGGGTGTAACGACGTCCCAACAGCGGTTGCCGCTCGGCAACGGAGGGTTGGCGCAAGGTTGTCTCAGTCATGGCTCACCATTGCTTTCCCGATGGCCTGACGGTCGGCGGGATGGTCGAATTCGGCGACGATGCGCCCGCTGTTCATCACCCCGATGCGGTCGGCCAGGGCCATGACCTCATCCAGGTCTTCACTGATCACCAGCACCGCAGCGCCCGCATCACGGGCACCGCGCAATCGCGCATGCACCGCTTGCGTGGCGCGCACATCGAGGCCACGGCTGGGGCTGTGCACCACGACCAGTTGCGGGTCGCGGCTGAACTCGCGGGCGATCACCAGTTTCTGGGCATTGCCGCCGGACAACAGCGCGGCGTTCTGTGCCAGCGAGCGCACGCCCTGCACGTCGAAATCGCGCACCGCCGCGCCGGCCTCGTCTTGCAGGCGCTTGCCGAACAAACGCAGCCAGGAACCATAACGACCGCTGTGCACATGACCGATGCCGAAGTTCTCGGCCACGCTGAGCGAGCCGGCCAGGGCTGCGCCATAGCGGTCGGCGGGAATCGAAGCGATGCGCAGATCGCGGCGCTGTTCGGCGCTGGCGGTGCGCAGGTCGCCAAAGCCCTCCAGGTGAATCTCGCCCTCGGTGGGCTGCTCAAGCCCCATCAGCGCATTGGCCAGTTCACCCTGACCATTGCCGCCGACACCGGCGATGCCATAAATCTGTCCGGCGCGCAGGCTCATGTTTACCCCGCTCAACACGCCAGGGCTGCGCAAGTCACGCACCTGCAAACGCACCGCGCCGGCCGGCGGACCGGGCTGATACCCGGCCCGGTTCGATTCACCGACGGTCAGGCGCACCAGCTCTTCGACGCTGACACTCTGTGGCTCAAGCGTCTGGATGGTCTTGCCGCCGCGCATGACCGTGACCCGGTCGGCGAAGCGCTTCACATCGGTCATCTTGTGGGTCACCAGCACCACCGCCGCACCCTGGCGGGCAAAGGCCTGCACCGTGCCCAGCAAGCGCTCGGCCTCCTGGTCGGTGAGCACCGCCGTGGGCTCGTCGAGAATCAGAATGCGCGCCCCGGCCAGCAACACCTTGAGGATTTCCACGCGCTGCTGCTCGGCCACCGACAGGCGCTCGACCAGCTGACGCGGGTCAATCACAAAGCCCAGTTCCTGCGCCTTGGCGCTGATCTGCTGCTCCAGCACCTGCAGGCGCTTGCGGTAGCTGCCCGACTCGGGCTGCGCCGGCAGGCCGAGCAAGATGTTCTGCGCCACGGTAAAGGGCTTCACCAGTTTGAAATGCTGGTGAACCATGCCGATCCGGTAGCGCGCCGCATCACGCGGCCCGCTGAGCCGCACCAGGTTGTCATCGACCAGCAGGCTGCCGGTTTCCGGCGCATACAGGCCGGCGGCGATGTTCATCAGCGATGACTTGCCGGCGCCGTTCTCGCCCAGCAATGCGTGCACCTCGCCCCAGGCGGCGCTGAAGTGCGCATCGCTCAGGGCCTGAAACCCGTCGAACGATTTGTTGATACCGGTGAGTTGCAGCGCATTGACCTGCTTCATTGCTGGGTCATCACGCCGTTGACGAACCAGTCCATTTTCCACAGGTCCGGGTCAGTCATGACCTGGCCGGCAGCGATGCGCTCCTTGCCGTCGCGGTCGCTCATCGGCCCGCTGTAAATGGCTTTTTTACCGGCCAGCAGTTCGGCACGCGCTGCCTGGATCTTCTCGCGATTGGCGGCCGAGATGATCGGGTCGCTGCTCAGGCTGATGTCGGTGCCGCCCTGCTCCATCGACAGCAACGCACCGTTGGGCGCAGGCACCCAGTTGCCGGCCATGACCTTTTTCAGCTCCGGCGCCAGGAAGCGGTCCCAGACCCACATCGACGAACAAACGGTGGCCTTGGGCGCGAACTCGCTGAGGTCGCGGTGATGCCCGGTGCCGTGCACGCCGCGCTCTTGCGCGACGATTTGCGGGGTCGGGCTGTCGACGTGCTGGCCGATCACATCGGCACCGTTGTCGATCAGCGCCATGGTTGCGGCGCGCTCCTTGACCGGGTCATTCCAGGCGCCGGTGTAGACCACCGTCACCGTGGCGGCCGGATTGATTTCACGTGCGCCCAGCTCGAAAGCATTGACCGTCCAGTTGACCTGGCCAAAGGGGTTGGCGGCAACGAAGCCCAACTTGCCGGATTTCGACGCCGCACCGGCGGCCATGCCACACAGGTACTGGCTTTCGTAGGTACGGCCGTAAAAGGATTCCAGGTTGGCGGCATTGGTGGTGCCGGAACCGTTGAGGAAGGCGACGTCAGGGTATTTTTTCGCCAGCGTCAGGAAGGTGTCGGAGTAACCGAAGGCCGTGCCGATGATGATGTTCGCGCCGCGAGCAATCAGGCGGTCCACGACCGGGGTAATGGCCGCTGCGTTTTCGGGAACGCTTTCGACGAACTGGATCTTCTGATCGAGTTCTTTCTCCAGTTTCAGGCGCGACTCATCAAAGGCCTGGGTCCAGCCGCCATCGTTGCGCGGGCTGATATAGACCATGGCAATTTTCGCCGGCCCCTTGAGGGTCAGCCCTTCTGCCTGGGCCTGACTGACTGCACCACCGAGCAAAACCGCTGCACACAAAGTCCCCTGCAAAACATTTCTGAACATGAGTCGTTTTCCTGATGGTGGGCGATGCAAATGGCAATAGCAGCTTCCATGCCATAAAAAATAAGCATTTAAAAACATGGAGTTGATAAATATCAGGGGACAAAACGGATCAAATGGTCTGATTCAGAGCACTTAGTTTGTGCAGGACGCACGAGAAGCGGGCAGGTTTTGGCCCAAGGCAGAACCTGCGCGTAGGAATAGGGTTATTGAAGCAATACGGAACAACGGGAAGGCGGCTTGTGATTCTGCTCAGTCGTCGCGAGTGCCGCCGTCATTTGCCAGTTCGCGCTCGATCTGTTCGATGCTGGGCAGGCTGGTTTGCAGTTCTGCCGGCAAAGACTCCACCAATTGATATTCGGCCACACCGATGGGGCGGGCGTTATCGCGCAGGGCGTATTCGGCCACTACCTTGTTCTTGCTCTTGCACAGCAGCAGGCCGATGGTAGGGCCGTCCTGCGGGTGCTTGAGCTGAGCATCTACGGCGGTGAGGTAAAAACCCAGTTGGCCCAGGTGCTCGGGCTTGAACTTGCCGGACTTGAGCTCGATCACCACATAGCAGCGCAGCTTGAGGTGATAGAACAACAGGTCAATGAAGAACTCGTCACCGCCCACGTCCAGCAGCACTTGCCGCCCCACGAAGGCAAAGCCTGCGCCCAGTTCGAGCAGAAACTCGGTGACATGCTTGACCAGAGCGTTTTCGATCTCACGCTCTTGCGCATCCAGCGTCAGGCCGAGGAAGTCGAAGCGGTAAGGGTCTTTCAGCGACTCACGGGCCAGGTCGGACTGCGGTTTGGGCAGATGGCTCTCAAAATTACTGGCGGCCTTGCCGCTGCGTTCCAGCAGACGAGCCTCAATCTGCATCACCAGAATGTTGCGCGACCAGTTGTGCTCGATGGCCTGAGCGGCATACCAGCGGCGGGTTTCAGGACCGGGCAACTTGTCCAGCAGTACCAGGTTGTGACCCCAAGGCAATTGTGCAGCAGCTTGTTGCACAAATTCCGCCTCCGGCCACGCTTCGGCAAAGGCGCGCATGTATTTGAGGTTGCGCGGCGAAAAACCTTTCATAGCGGGAAAGGCTGCGCGCAAATCCTGCGCCAAGCGCTCGATGACCTTGGCCCCCCAGCCCTGTTGGACCTGCCGGGTCAGGATATCGTGGCCGATCTGCCAGTAGAGCAGCACCAATTCGCGGTTCACCGCCAACGTGGCACGTTGCTGAGCATTATGGATGCGCCCTTTGAGATCGGTCAGCCAGTCACCATAGCCTTCAGGTGGCATGCTCAAACTAACAGGTGCGTCGCTCATGCCTTTTCCCTTATGGCTTTTCGAAGACGAATCAAGGCCGCGGCTCGATACCGTGGCAAATCAGGTTGCGCAGATTCTGCAGCACCTCTTCAAAGAACACCGGGTCCGCCAGGGTCTTGCCGGTGATGGCCTGTACCTGGGTGCTGAAGTCGGCGTAGTGCTGGGTAGTGCTCCAGATCGAGAAGATCAGGTGGTAAGGGTCGAGCTTTGCCAGCTTGCCGGCATCGATCCACGCCTGGATGACCTCGACCTTTCTGCTCACCATCTCGCGCAATGGTTGTTCAAGCTGGTCCTTGATCAGCGGCGCGCCCTGCATGATTTCCATGCAGAACAACCGCGACTCCGCCGGATGGTCGCGCGACAGTTCAAGCTTGATCCGGATGTAATTGCCGATGGCTTCAAGCGGGTCCTGCTCGGCATCGAAGCCCTTCAGCGGTGACAGCCAGGTGTCGAGCAGGTGCTGCATCACATTGATGTACAGCTCGTCCTTGCTGGCGAAGTAATAAAGCAGGTTGGTCTTGGACACATCGGCCGCCACCGCGACCTGATCCAGGCTGGTGCCGTGCATGCCGAACTGCGAGAACAGGCCCAGCGCTGCATGAATGATCGACTCGCGCTTGGTCTTGATCTGCTGCTGACGGCGCTGCTCGGACTTGGCACTCATGGCGCGCGGGGTTTTCGCTTGGGCCGCCGCCTTCTTTTTTGCCGGCGTCTTCTTTTTTTCCGGCGCTTGGGAAGCCGATGCGTCTTTGATGGATTTACTTTTCACAGCCTGAACCGTCAGCCCGAATAGAGGCGCCAGTGTATCAGGCCGCCTCGTGTCCTGAAGAATGCGCACTAATGCTTCACCGCTGCCTGATACCGCATCAAAACCGGGCAAGCCGGCCATATCAAACGATCCAAAGCAGACCATTTGGTCCACATAAAAACCAGATAACCACATAAGCCATTGATAAAAAACAATAAAAAATAACTGGCACGACACCTGCAAAACTCCATTCGAGACGCATGCACATGGCTTGCGCAGCGAATGGAGAGGATTATGAAGATTGGTATCTTTATCCCGATTGGCAATAACGGCTGGTTGATTTCCGAAAACGCGCCGCAGTACAAACCGACCTTCGAGCTGAACAAGCAGATCACCCTGGCGGCGGAACACTACGGTTTCGACTTCGCGCTCTCGATGATCAAGCTGCGCGGTTTTGGCGGCAAAACCGAGTTCTGGGACCACAACCTGGAATCGTTCACGTTGATGGCCGGCCTCGCGGCGGTTACCAGCCGCATTCAACTGTTCGCCACCGCCGCCTCGCTGGTGTTGCCGCCGGCCATCGTCGCGCGCATGGCCGCCACCGTCGACTCCATCGCCAATGGCCGCTTCGGGGTCAACCTGGTGACCGGTTGGCAGCGGCCTGAGTATTCGCAAATGGGCCTGTGGCCCGGCGATGAGTTCTTCAGCAATCGCTACGACTACCTGTCCGAATACATCCAAGTGCTGCGTGACCTGTGGGGCACCGGCAAGTCCGACTTCAAGGGTGCGCACTTCCAGATGGACGACTGCCGCGTCAGCCCGCGCCCGCAAGCCGACATGAAGGTCATCTGCGCCGGGCAAAGCGATGCCGGCATGGCGTTCTCGGCCAAACATGCCGACCACAATTTCTGCTTTGGCAAAGGCGTGAACACGCCCAAGGCCTTCGCGCCAGCCGCGCAAAAGCTGATCGAAGCCAGCCGCCTGACCGGGCGCGATGTCAGCACCTTCGTGTTGATGATGGTCATCGCCGATGAAACCGATGACGCCGCCCGCGCCAAGTGGGAACACTACAAGGCCGGCGTCGATGAAGAAGCCGTGGCCTGGCTCGGCGTGCAAGGCGCGGTCGATAAAACCTCCGGCGCCGACACCAACGTGCGGCAAATGGCCGACCCGACGTCAGCGGTGAATATCAACATGGGCACGCTGGTCGGCTCGTACGAATCGATTGCGCGCATGCTCGATGAAGTCGCCGAAGTTGAAGGCACCGAAGGCGTGCTGCTGACCTTCGATAACTTCGTTGAAGGCGTCGAAGCGTTCGGCCAACGCATCCAGCCGTTGATGAAAAGCCGCATCAGCGTAGACAGCCCGGTGCAGTCGCTGGTCGGCCAACCGGCACTGGCAGTGGGAGCCTGATCATGAGCACTGAAAAGAACGTGACGATTGCATCGACCACGCCTGCCGGGATCAAAGAAGTGGCCGGCTCAAGCCAGCCGCGGGTGCTGTCCGCGCGCCCGGAGCCGTTGTACCTGCACGCATCGAATACCGCGCTGATCGTGGTCGACATGCAGAACGCCTACGCCTCTTTGGGCGGTTATGTCGACTCGGCAGGCTTCGATATTTCCGGCGCGCAGTCGGTGATCGCCAAGGTCGGCACGGCGCTGGAGGCGGCACGCGCGGCCGGCATCAGCGTGGTGTATCTGCAAAATGGCTGGGACAGCGAGTATGTCGAGGCCGGCGGCCCCGGTTCGCCCAACTGGTACAAATCCAACGCGCTGAAAACCATGCGCAAGTACCCCGAGCTGGCGGGTCGTTTTCTGGCCAAGGGCGGCTGGGATTATGAAATCGTCGACGCCCTCACCCCGCAACCGGGCGACATCGTGGTGCCGAAAACCCGCTACAGCGGCTTCTTCAACAGCACGCTCGACAGCACCTTGCGCGCACGCGGCATCCGCAATCTGGTGTTCACCGGCATCGCCACCAATGTCTGCGTCGAGGCGACCCTGCGCGATGCCTTTCACCTCGAATACTTCGGCGTAATGCTCGAAGACGCGACCCATGAACTGGGCGGCGCGGCCATTCAGGCCAGCTCGGTCTACAACATCGAAACCTTCTTTGGCTGGGTGTCCACGGTGGATAACTTCGTCAATGCCGTCACCGCCAACTGATCCGCTCACTTTCATCTGTGGAGATGCCCCATGCCCAAGAAAATCATCACCCCAGCCGGCACCGGTAAACCCCTGGCGCCGTTCGTGCCCGGCACCCTGGCGGACAACATTGTCTATGTCTCCGGCACCCTGCCGTTCGACAGCGAGAACAATGTCGTGCATGTCGGCGATGCCGCCGCGCAAACGCGCCATGTGCTCAACACCATCAAGGGCGTGATCGAGACCGCGGGCGGGACCATGGACGACGTGACGTTCAACCATGTGTTTCTGCGCAACTGGGAAGACTACGCCGCCATCAATGCGGTGTACGCCGAGTTCTTTCCCGGCGAAAAGCCGGCGCGTTATTGCATCCAGTGCGGGCTGGTCAAAGCCGATGCCTTGATCGAAATCGCCAGCGTGGCGCACCTCGGCAAGGGCCTTTGAAGGTGGCCCTGTACACCGAGGTACACGGGCCGGCCGACGGCGAGGCGGTGTTGCTGTCGTCGGGCCTCGGCGGTTCTGCCGGTTACTGGTCGTTGCAGATTCCGGCGCTGGTCGAGGCCGGCTACCGGGTAATCGCCTATGACCAGCGCGGCACCGGGCGCAGCCTGGAAACCTTATCCTGCGACTACCGCATCGAAGACATGGCCCGTGACGTGATCGAGGTGCTGGACGCCACGCACACTGACCGTTGTCACTTCATCGGCCATGCCCTCGGTGGCCTGGTGGGTCTGCAACTGGCGCTGGATTTCCCTGAGCGAGTGCGCAGCCTGACGCTGATCAATGCCTGGTCGCAACCCAACCCGCATTCGGCGCGCTGCTTCGATGCCAGGTTGCACTTGCTCGATGCGCTGGGGCCGCGCGCCTATGTCGAGGCGCAGCCGATCTTTCTGTACCCGGCCAGTTGGTGCGCCGCCAATGCCGAACGGGTACAGGCTGAGGTCGACCACGCCTTTGCGCACTTTCCAGGTGCGGCGACGATGCACGCACGCATTGCCGCGTTGCGCGCCTTCAACGTGACCCCGCGCCTGGCCGGCATTCGGGTACCGACGCTGATTTCGGTCGCCAAGGACGATGTGCTGGTGCCCTGGACTTGCTCGCAGCAACTGGCACAACACCTGCCCGACGCCGTGCTGCACGCCGTTGCTCATGGCGCGCATGCGCACAACATCACCGATGCCAGCGCCTTCAACGACACGCTGCTGTCGTTTCTCAACGCTCAGCCCCTTGAGGAGATCACCCGATGATCGGCTCCGAACCCGGCAAGACCGAATTTCGCAATGCCATGGCGCGCCTCGGCGCCGCCGTCAACGTGATCACCACCGACGGCCCCGGCGGCCGCGCAGGCTTTACCGCCTCGGCGGTGTGCAGCGTCACCGATGAACCGCCCAGCCTGCTGGTATGCCTGAACCGCAGCGCGTCGGTGTATGAAACCTTCAAGACCAATGGCGTGCTGTGCGTCAACGTACTCGGCGCCGGCCACCAGGCCATCTCCAACCTGTTCGGCGGCAAGACCTCGATGGCCGAGCGTTTCGCGGCGGCCGACTGGACGCTGGGCGCTTCCGGCTCGCCGGTTCTGCAAGAAGCCAGCGTGTCGTTCGACTGCCGGCTGAGCCAGATCACCGAAGTCGGCACTCACGATGTGCTGGTCTGTGAAGTGGTGGCGATCTCTACCAGCGAACAGGCGCAGAGCCTCATCTACTTCAACCGCCAGTACCACGAATTGCAGGCTGCACCCGCCGCCCTGATCCCATGAGGTTTCCATGAGCAAGGTTGTATTTATCACCGGCGCCACCTCCGGTTTTGGCCGGGCCACGGCACGGCGTTTTGCCGAGGCCGGCTGGTCGCTGATTCTCAGCGGCCGGCGCCTGGAGCGTTTGCAGGCGCTGCAAGACGAACTCTGTGCCAAGGCTGCCGTGCACATCGCCGCCCTGGATGTGCGCGATGCCAATGCCGTCAAACAGGTGGTCGATGAGCTGCCGCGCGGCTTTCGGCGCATTCACGCGCTTATCAACAATGCAGGCCTCGCGCTGGCGCCGGAGCCGGCCCAGCAGGTCAGCCTGCAAGACTGGCACACCATGATCGACACCAATATCACCGGGCTCGTCAACGTCACCCACGCCGTGCTGCCGCTGCTGCTGGAAACCGGCAAGGGCGCCAGCATCATCAATATCGGCTCGGTGGCCGGTGCCTGGCCGTACCCCGGCGGGCACGTGTATGGCGCCAGCAAAGCCTTCGTCACCCAGTTCAGCTACAACCTGCGCTGCGACCTGATCGCCACCGGCGTGCGGGTCACCGACATCGCGCCGGGCATCGCCGAAACCGAGTTCACCCTGGTGCGCACCAAAGGCAATCAGGCCGCTTCGGATAATCTGTATGGCAACACCACGCCCCTGCGCGCCGAAGACATTGCCGAGCAGATCCTGCATGTGTGCAGCCTGCCGGATCACATCAACATCAACCGCCTGGAAATCGTACCGGCGCGCCAGGCGTGGTCGGGGTATGCGATTGATCGGGACCTGTGAGGTGATTTACTGCTCTGGGTCCTGCGCCGTGTCCAAGGCATAGAACTCATGCAGTTTGGCCTGCAATAACGCTTTGTCCGGCAGATGCGTCTGGTACTCGGCGATCAACGCCGGAGAGAGGCTGCGGTTGAGCGCATATTCGACCACCTCGTCGTCCTTGCTGGCACATAGCAGCACGCCGATGGCAGGGTTTTCGTGGGGTTTGCGTTCATTGCGGTCCAGTGCTTCCAGATAGAAGTCCAGCTTGCCCAGGTACTCCGGTTCAAAGCGTCCCACTTTGAGCTCGATCGCCACCAGACAATTAAGCCCGCGATGAAAGAACAGCAGGTCCAGAGCAAAGTCGCGCTTGCCCACCTGCAAGGGGTATTGGGAACCGACAAAACAGAAGTCTCGGCCCAACTCGACCAGAAAGCTCTTCAGGCGCGTCAGCAAACCCTGATGCAGGTCAGCTTCGGCATGCCCGCCGGGCAAGTCCAGAAACTCAAGCATGTAGGTGTCACGGAATACATCGAGTGCGGCGGGATGAGACTGTTTCAGCGCAGCAGAAGCTTTGGCCGGCTGTGTAACACTGCGCTCGAACAAAGCCGTTTTGAATTGGCGCTCCAGATCCCGACTTGACCACCTCTCCTGAAGGGCCATTTGCAGATAAAACTCGCGCTCTTGCGGGTGCTTGCTTTGACTAAGGATGATCAGATTATGGGTCCAGGGCAATTGTGTCAGCAGTGCTGACACTTTCTCGTCATGCCGGTAAGCCTCATAAAACTGGCGCATCCGAAACAGATTCCGTCGCGTAAAACCACGCAGCCCGGGCTGCTTAAGCGCCAGATGATCGGCCAGTTGACTGACCACGGCATCGCCCCACTCAGCCTGCGCAAGCTTATGGCTGATATAGGCACCGACCTGCCAGTACAGCTCGATCAGTTGCGTATTGACCGCTTTCACAGCTTGCTGCCTAGCGGTATGAATCAACGCCAGCACTTCATCGAAACGATCAGGTGCAGGGTGTTGGGGGGCGTTTGAGCTCATGCAATAGCAGTCCGGGTTACGCTAAAACATGACTCTACCGCGCTCCCGTCAAATCCGTTACTAACCAATCGGGAAGGTGTCAGAAAGCTGCGATCTCATCAACTGCTTGCACTCAACCCTTCTCGACCCTCTCCAGCGCATGCAACCCATGCAGTTCTTCATCCCAGAGATAGCCGCCGAGCTTGGAAATGCTGGTAAACCATTCGCTGCGCTCGCCGTCGATCAGCAAGGTCACGCCGCGATTGCTGACAAAGTCGCCGTCGAAGTTCATGGAGTACTCTTCGATCTGCAACCGGGCGCCGGGCGCGAGTTCGGCCGAACGGGCGATGCCATCGGCAAAGGCATTGCCGGAGCGCTCGTACTCGTCGATGCCGTCATCGGTGCTGGCGTAGGCATACAGGCGCCGTCCCAGATAGGTGACCCGCTGTTCGCTGCGGTTGACCAGCCACACCGGCTGCTTGTCCGAACACCGGGAAAAGTACGGAATGGCCAGATAAAGACCGGCCGGCGCCTCTTGCTCCCAGGCTTGCAGATTGGCCGCCGCGATCAGGTCGGCGATTTGCGCACGACGTAACCGCATCACCTCGTAGGCATCGTCGTCCTGACGAGGGCGCGCGCCCTGGAATGAATCCAGCGCATCGCACGCGCAGTTCAATCGGGCGTAGCGGGCCAGTTCTGCCGTGTGTTGCTCTGCCACGCGCGGATGGCATTCATCGACCAGGCGGGTGGTCAGGCTTAATACCGCATCGCGGATGGGCTGACGGATCATGAATGCGTCCTTGAAGTCCTGAGTCTGTAACGAAATGTACCTGCTTTAGGTCCTCGCCCCAACGGTTGTGTTAACACCGCCAAACCTGCGTTTCTCAAACGACCTGTTCCCTTCCCTCTTCCGCCCCTCTACAATTGCGACTCATTCCTATCCGCGTTCAGCCCTCAGGGGATTTCAGGTGTCCAACGCATTGCCGCCGTCTTCCCCGCATGATGACCTGCACAGCCTTTACTGCGACCACGGCGGCTGGCTGCGTGGCTGGCTGAGCAAACGCCTGGGGGACCGGGAGCAGGCAGCCGATCTTGCGCATGACACATTTGTGCGTCTGATCACCAGCACCGTCGTGCAACCGCTGCGTGAGCCGCGCAACTTTCTGGCCACGGTGGCCAAGCGGGTGATGGTCGATCATCTGCGGCGGCGCAAGCTGGAACAGACGTATCTGCAAGCCTTGGCGCAGGAGCCTGAGCTGCATGAGTGTTCGCCAGAAGAACGCGCGCTGATGCTCGAAACGCTGTTGCAGCTCGATGCGATGCTCGACGGCCTGGGCGACAAGGCACGCCAGGCTTTTTTCTATGCGCAACTGGACGGCATGGGCTACATCGAGATCGCCAAGCGCCTGGATATCTCGGTCAGTTCGGTGACCAAATACATGGCCAGGGCTACCGAGCAATGCCTGTTGTTCGCCCTGGACGCACAGCTGTGAATCCCGCTCAGCAACGCCAGGCCTTGCGCGATGCCGCCCAGTGGCATGCGCGTTTGAGTGCGACGCCGGACTGCGCACACACCCGTGAGCAATGGCAGGCCTGGCACCAACAGAATGATCTGCACCAGTGGGCCTGGCAGCGCCTTGAAGCGTTTCAGACGGATTTGCGCGGTATGTCCGGTTCGCTGGCGCGGCGCACGCTGGCCAGCGGCAATACGCAACCAGGACGCCGTACGCTGCTCAAAGGCCTGATGCTCGGCCTGGGCGTTTCCGGTCTGGCGTGGAGCGGTTATCGACAGGCGCCGATCTGGCTGGCCGACCTGCGCACCGCTACCGGCGAGCGGCGCAGCCTGAACCTGGCCGATGGCTCGGTGCTGACGCTGAACACCGCCAGCGCGGTCGATATTCGCTATGAAGCAGGGCAACGGCTGATCATCTTGCGCACCGGCGAAATCCTCATCGAAACGGCCAGGGATCCACGGCCGTTCAAGGTGCGCAGCGCCCACGGTGAAATGCAGGCGCTGGGCACCCGCTTCACTGTGCGCGTACACGACACCCGCACCGAACTCACGGTGCTGGAGCATGCCGTGGCGGTACGCAACGCAGCCACTGTACAAGCGCTGCGGGTCGAGGCTGGCCAGCGGCTGAACTTCGACGATGGCCCGTTACAGGCACCGCAGGCGGCCGACCAGAACCTGAGTGAATGGCGTCATGGCCGTCTGGTGATTGACAACTGGCGGCTCGATCAAGCGTTGGCCGAGCTGCAACGTTACCGTCCGGGCTTTATCGACTGCGCCGCCGAAGTGGCCGGCCTGCGGCTGTCAGGCGCTTATCCGCTGGACGACACCGACCGCGCGCTGGCGGCCATTGCACGGGTATTACCGGTGGCCATCGAAAGCCGCACGCGCTTCTGGATACAGGTCAGGTCCCGCGTTTAAACCATCGAAGAGGCAGGCAATCGAAAATAATTGTGTTTTCGATTGTCGATTTTTCACGGCTCACTCGACCCCTTCTGCAAACCGCCTTATGGCTTTTGAAGGAGCCGTTCATGTCACGCATCGTCACCCTGCCGTCTTACCCGGCCAAGCCGCTTGCCGTCGCCATCCTGGGCGCCACCCTGGCGCTGCAGGCAGGACTTTTCCAGCCACTGTTGAGCGCTGCCGGCCAGGCCCATGCCGAAGAATCGATGCGCCGCTATGCCATCGCCCCCGGCACACTGGGTGCGGTGCTCAGCCGCTTTGCCAGCGAAGCCGGCGTAGTGTTGTCCTTCGATGCAGCGCTGACCAACGGCAAGCAAAGTAAAGGCCTGCAAGGAACCTACAGCGTCCCGCAGGGCTTTGCTCAATTGCTGGCCGGCAGCGCGCTGCAGGTCACGCGCAGCACCTCGGGCGACTATGTGCTGATACCGCGTAGCGATGGTGACGCCGTCGAACTGGGCGCCACCAGCATCAACGGCAGCGTGCTGGGCGCGACCACCGAAGGCACGCACGCCTATGCCACCGGCGCGACCAACACTGCCACGCGCATGAACCTGTCGATCAAGGACACGCCGCAATCGGTCACGGTCGTCACCCGCCAGCGCATCGAAGACCAGAACCTGAAAAACCTTGATGAGGTGCTTCTCAACACCACCGGCATCACCCTGACCCGCAACGGCAGCGAGCGCTCCAATTACTACGCGCGCGGTCAACAGATCGACACCTTGCAGATCGACGGGGTGCCCACCAACATCGGCAACAGCTATTCGATGGATGCGCTATCCAAGCCCGACACCAACCTTTACGACCATATCGAAGTGGTGCGCGGCGCCAACGGCCTGATGCAGGGCGCCGGTAACCCTTCGGCAGCCGTCAACCTGGTGCGCAAGCGTCCGACCGCTCAGGCGCAGGCTGAACTGAGCAGCTCACTGGGTTCATGGGACACCTGGCGCAATGCGCTGGATGTCAGTGGCCCACTGAACGACAGCGGCACCCTGCGCGGTCGCAGCGTGTTGGCCTATACCAAGGGCAACAGCTACCTGGACGAAGCCGGCAAGGAAAATACCCTGGTCTACGCCATTGCCGAAGCCGACCTCAGCGACAGCAGCCTGATGACCCTGGGATTCAGCTACCAGAAAGACCGTAACCCGGGCTATGACTGGAGCGGCCTGCCCAGCCAGGCCAATGGCAACTTCTATCCCCTGTCGCGCTCCACCGCCCTGACCGGTAGCTGGTCGAAGCTGAACAAGGCCAACACCACGGTATTCGCCGACTACCAGCAGCAGTTCGACAACGACTGGAAACTGGTCGTGGCCGCCAACCTGATGTGGGCCAAATCGGACTTTCTGGCCAACTACACCTGGCCGGTGGCAGCCAATGCCGGCAAATACACTCTCAACCCGCGCGGCTTTCGCTATGACGATACGCAGACCAGCCTGGACGGTTATTTCACCGGGCCGTTTTCGCTGCTGGGCCGGCAGCACGAAGCGGTGTTCGGCTTCAATTTGCGCCATGACGATTTCGATTATCACGGCGGTCGCGATGCCAGCTACAGCTACATTCTCGACGTCAACGACCTGAACTCTTTCAACCCACCGGCGCCGAACATCAACTACAGCCTGTGGAAATACAACTACACCACCCAGGAACGCGGCGCCTATGCTGCCACGCGCCTGAACCTGACCGACAGCACGCACCTGATCCTCGGCACGCGCATGAGCTGGTACCACAGCGAAAGCGATATCAATGGCGCACAGACCGAGATGTCGCGGCCACGTGAGATCGTGCCTTACGTGGGCATTGTCCAGGACCTCACCGAGACCCTGTCGGCCTACGCCAGCTACACAGAAATCTTCAAGCCGCAAAGCACCGTCGACTTCAACGGCTCGATGCTCGACCCGGCCACCGGCAGCAACTACGAAATCGGCCTGAAAGCCGAAAGCCTGGACAAACGTCTTGGTGCCTCGATGGCGCTGTTCCAGACCGACCTGACCGGTGTGGCCGAATACCTGGATAGCTGCGCCACCGGTATCCAGAGCTGTGCTGCGCCCCAGGAAAAGATCCGCACCCGCGGCATCGATCTGGAAGCCTACGGAGAGCCACTGCCGGGCTGGAACCTGTCGGCCGGCTACACCTACAGCTCACCACGCTATGACGGCGGCGCCAGCAAAGGCAGTGCGGCCGCCACCGACATTCCGCGTCACTTGTTCAAGCTGAGCACCGACTATCGCCTGCCTGCGCCGCTGCAACAGCTGCGCATCGGTGCCAGCCTGTATGCGCAGAGCCAGATGTACAAAAGCGACGCGACCTGGCGCGTGCAGCAAGGTGGCTACGCGATTACAGGTGTGCATGCGGTCTATGAAGTCAGCAAGGATCTGGAGGTGCAGTACAACCTGAACAACGCCTTTGATCGCCAGTACTACCAGACCGTGCAGTTCAATCATTACAACAACTTCTACGGCGAGCCGCGCAACTTCACGGTCGGGGTGCGGATGAAGCTCTAACCGGGTCGGTACCCATCAGCGCCAGTGCACCAGTGCCTGGCCGGACACCGGCGCGCGGAAAAACGGGATGCGTGTGCCTTGCAGGCTGCCCAGGTAAACAGTCCGCAAATCCGCCCCGCCAAACGTCAGGCTGGCCAGCCACGGCGCCAGCGTGCCGTGTGCGGCCTGCATGATCTGCGGGGTCAGGGTGCGGCTGTGGTAATGCCGGTTCAGCTCGGCGGTGGCTGCCGGGTTGCCGTCGTCGAGCAAGGTCAGCACCTCGCCGTCGGGGGTGATCGCGATCAGCATGTCGCTCATGATCAGCGTCACCCACAGGTTGCCGAAGGCGTCGAAGGCAAAGCCATCGGGAAAGCCTTGCAGTTGCTGCGGGCCATAGATTTCACGTGCACCGAGCGTGGCATTGGGGCCGACGCGCAAGCGCGAGATGCGCCGGGCGTTGCTCTCGACCACGTACAGCCACTCTTCGTTATCGTCGAAACGAATCTCGTTGGTGCCGCCAAAACCCTCGGCGACGATGCGGATGCCGTGCTCATCGATCACGCCGATATAGCCGTCCAATGCGCTTGAATTGATCGACTCGGTCCAGGGTTGCATCGTGGTGGTCACGGTGAACCAGATACGGCCATGCGAATCACGCAACGGAAAGTTGGTCTTGCCCAGCGGCTTGCCGTCCAGCGAATCGTGCAACACCCGCAGATTGCCTTGGCGATCAAGGTGCTCAATGCGGTCCAGGCCCCAGTTGCAGATGATGAAATCACCTTCGGCGGTCAGCGCCAGGCCGTTGGGCAGCGAGGCGCCCTGCGATTGCACATAGCGCGCCTGAAAATCGGCCGGCTCGCTGGCAACCGGTTGCTGCGGGGCCAGCAGGGTCTGCCTGCCATCGGGGTCGATACGCATGACACCGCCGCGCGCATCGGCGCTCCACAACGTGCCGTCGGGCTGGGCGATAAGGCATTCGGGACGTTGCAGGTCATGACCGACAAAACCGATGCTGTCGCGATCGACCTGCCAGCCTTTGAGCGGGTTGCGTGCCATGGATAAGCCCTTGAATGAGATGATTCAAGCAGGGTGCGCACGCGCCGGGCATTCGGGAAATTGTTTATCGCGATGCGAGGCATCCACGATGCGGATGCCTCGTTCAGGCTCATGGGTTGGCCTTCAGCGCCTCCCCCACCTTATCCAGCGAACCCTGGACCGAGCCGGGCTGAAGTTTCAGCTCGGTGGTCTTGCCGCGGATCACCACTTCCATCTTGTTCACCCGGCCCTGCGCATCCGCCAGAATCCGCCAGGTCGTGTCGCCGCGCACAAAGCTCAATGCCTGCCCTGCGCGGTCATACTCGAAGCGCTCCGCCTCGCGCTCGGGATACAGCAAGCCGACTTCGTCCTTGCTGTCGACCGCCGCGTAGTACACCGCTTCGTTAAGCGCCGAGCGGAACAGGATGATGCGCTTGCCGGACGGTGCCAGCCTGAACGACAGCAGAATCTGGCGCTGCTCGTCGTCTTCCCAGAGCGTACGGTCCGTGGCGATCATCTTGCCGTTGCTGTTCACCGAATGCGTTTCCCGGGTCAGCCCCGAGGCGCTGGTCTGATCGATCACGGTCTCGCTCTGCATCACCGGCTCGCCGTTCTGAATGCTGTAGGTCGCAAACCAGTGCGAGCAACAGCCGTCCTTGGTCATGGTGTTGATCTGGCGGGTTTGCGGGTCGAACTGGAACATGCCGCAGTAGTTCTGCGCCAGCTCGGTGAAGGCGTCGCTGTGCCTGAAGCCGTGCGCCGTGCCGAGGAAGATCTGGAAGGACGGCCCGTGATAGCAGCTGTTCTGGCCGTCCATGATTGCCAGGTCCTTGATGCCGTCGAAGTTGAAGTCGTCGTGGATCAGCACGCTCTGCTCGCCGTAGGGCAGCTCCTGGACGTTGGTTTTGACCTTGCCGGTGTGCGGATTGACGTCCAGCACCAGTTCATTGGACTGCACATAGAACAGCGGCGCCTGACCGTTCTTGCCGTACACGCTAATGATGCCGGGTCGAAATACTCCGTCGTTGTCGACGATTTCCAGCGTGGCGCGGTATTGCGTTGAAAAGTCCTGCAGGTTCCAGGTTTTTTTGGCGGCGCTTTCAAAGCTGGCGGTGTCGATTTCGCCATAGCCCTCCACGGGCATGATCGCGCAGGCATTGATAGACAGCAGCATGCTGCCCACAAAAAGAGCGACCCGTTGAATGATTGAAAACTGCATGAAGTGACTCCTGTCCAGTTGCCGGCGATTGCACCACAACTCGCGCCCAATAAAAAAGGACCGCCGAAGCGGTCCTTTTTGTGCAGCCACCCAACCTTACGCAGGCTGGTCCCACGGACGGTCGCCGTGCTCATCCTTGATGCGCGTCGGCAGGCCCATCACGTCGAGCAGCTTGAGGAACGGCTCGGCCGGCAGTTCTTCGACGTTGGCCATGTGTTTCACATCCCAGTCACCACGGGCCACCAGCAAGGCGGCGGCGACAGGCGGAACGCCTGCGGTGTAAGAGATGCCCTGGCTGTCGGTCTCGTC
The DNA here is from genome assembly GCF_055284095.1 of Pseudomonas sp. HP_08. NCBI lineage: Bacteria > Pseudomonadati > Pseudomonadota > Gammaproteobacteria > Pseudomonadales > Pseudomonadaceae > Pseudomonas > Pseudomonas sp. HP_08. The sequence continues at coordinate 581,643 of NZ_JBTOQC010000001.1, forward strand.
ATAGGCTTCTTCGTGGTCGGCCACGTTGTAGATGAAGACCTCGCGGGCCTTGCCATCCTTGGTGCCCTTGACCAGATCGCCGATGCAGGTCTTGCCGGTGTAACCCGGCGCCAGCGAGGCAGGATCGGGCAGTACGGCCTTGACCACCTTGAGCGGCACCACTTCCAGGCCTTCGGCGGTCTTGACCGGCTTTTCCGACAGCAGGCCGAGGTTTTTCAGCACCGTGAAGACGTTGATGTAATGCTCGCCGAAGCTCATCCAGAAGCGCACGTTCGGCACGTCCAGGTTCTTCGACAGCGAGTGCACTTCGTCGTGACCGGTCAGGTACAGGTTCTGCGAACCTACTACCGGCAGATCATCGGTGCGTTTGACTTCGAACATGGTGTTGCTGGTCCACTGGCTGTTCTGCCAGCTCCATACCTGTCCGGTGAATTCGCGGAAGTTGATTTCCGGGTCGAAATTGGTGGCGAAATATTTGCCATGCGAGCCGGCATTGACGTCGAGAATGTCGATCGAATCAATGTGGTCGAAATGCTGTTGTTGCGCCAAGGCTGCATAGGCGTTGACCACACCCGGGTCGAAGCCCACGCCAAGAATGGCGGTGACGTTCTTGTGTTGGCATTCTTCGAGGTGCTTCCACTCGTAGTTGCCATACCAGGGCGGCGTTTCGCAGACTTTGCCCGGTTCTTCGTGAATGGCGGTGTCCAGATAGGCCACGCCGGTATCGATGCAGGCACGCAGCACCGACATGTTGAGGAATGCAGAACCCACGTTGATCACGATCTGCGATTCGGTCTCGCGGATCAGCGCCTTGGTGGCTTCGACATCAAGTGCATTGAGCGAGAAGGCCTGGATGTCGGCGGGCTGCTTGAGGCTGCCCTTGGCCTTGACGCTGTCGATGATGGCCTGGCATTTGGAGATGTTGCGCGACGCGATGGCAATACGACCGAGTTCGTCGTTGTGCTGCGCGCACTTGTGGGCCACCACCTTGGCGACACCTCCTGCACCAATGATAAGAACGTTCTTCTTCAATTTCTTTAAGTCCCCTTTAATACGCCAGCTTACGAGAGGCTGGACAGGTAATCGTCAAAGCCGAACTCACGGACGACTTCGATGCTGCCGTCGAGTTGCTTGACGGCGATGGACGGCATTTTCAGGCCGTTGAACCAGTTTTTCTTGACCATGGTGTAGCCCGCCGTGTCGAGGAACGACAAACGGTCGCCGATGGCCAGCGGACGATCGAATTGGTACTCGCCGAAGATATCCCCAGCCAGGCACGACTTGCCGCACACCATGTAGGTGTGTTCGCCGTCGCTGGGGGCCAGCTTGGCATTGAGGCGGTAGATCAGCAGGTCGAGCAGGTGCGCTTCGATCGAGCTGTCGACCACGGCCAGGTTCTTGCCGTTGTAGAGGGTGTCGAGCACGGTCACTTCCAGCGTGGCGCTGTTGGTGATGGCCGCCTCGCCCGGCTCCAGATAAACCTGCACGCCGTACTTCTCGGAGAAGCCTTTGAGGCGCGCGCAGAATTTGTCCAGCGCATAGCCTTCGCCGGTGAAATGGATACCGCCACCGAGGCTGACCCACTTGACCTGGTGCAGCAGCTCGCCGAAGCGGTTTTCGATGGTGGTCAGCATCTGGTCGAACAGGTCGAAATCACCGTTCTCGCAGTTGTTGTGGAACATGAAGCCGGAAATCTTATCCATCACCGCGCCGATCTTTTCCGGGTCCCATTCGCCCAGGCGGCTGAACGGACGCGCCGGATCGGCCAGCAGATAATCGGAGCTGCTGACTTGCGGATTGACGCGCAGGCCACGGATGGTGCCGGTGGTGGCCTCGGCAAAGCGCTCAAGCTGGCCGATGGAGTTGAAGATAATCTTGTCGCAGTTGGCGATCATCTCTTCGATTTCATCGTCGGCCCAGGCCACGCTGTAAGCGTGCGTCTCGCCTTCAAACTTCTGCTTGCCGAGCTTGAGCTCGTACAGCGAGCTGGACGTGGTGCCGTCCATGTACTGCTGCATCAGGTCGAAGACCGACCAGGTCGCAAAGCACTTGAGCGCCAGCAACGCCTTGGCACCGGAGTTTTCGCGCACGTAGGCGATCTTTTCCAGGTTGCTCAGCAGCTTCTGTTTGTCGATGAGGTAGTACGGGGTTTTGATCATTTCGCTTCCGTATTAAAGGTCGGCCAACAGGAGTCCGCGAACCTCCTGAAAAAAGCGGACGCGAATTGTGCCGATAACCGACGTCGACCGAAAGTCCATTGGGCAAATTTCGTCCATCGCGTGCCATGACAGTAATGGCGCCGAGCATGGCTATCGAAGATGACAATAATGTGACATTTAGGTGATAAGCCCGCTTTCAGGGCTTTGCGCAGGTCATCATGGACCTGATTTGCAACTTTGGTCGCCCTGACCAAGCCCTTGCCCCCTGCACACTTTAAGGACGAATGGCCTCCCGATATCGCACCTCGACGATTGAATCGAGGCCTGCTTATAATGCGACAAATTCTCATATGCATTTGACGCACCATGTCCGAATCGTCGCCCGACCCGCAACTGATGGCCGCCCTGGCGCTGCACTACGACGATCTGGTCGATAGTTTGCGTCGGCGCTTTCGTGGTCGGGATTTTGCGCGCGACCTGGTGCATGACGTGTGTGTCCAGGTGCTGGAAAAACCACCGGCGGGCACTATCGCCCAGCCGCTTGCGTTCCTGCGGCGTATGACCTTCAACCGGGCCATCGACCGCCTGCGCGCCGAGCGCATTCGCCAGGCGCACCTGAACCTGCCCTTGCCGCCAGAGGCTGCATTCGATGACTGGGACGGCGCCAAAGCCGTGGATTTCGAGCAACAGTTAAAGGCCTTGCTGGCAATCATCGAAGCCCTGCCGCCGCGCCAGCGACAGGTGTTCCTGCTGCACCGCATCCACGGCATGCCGCAACGCGAGATCGCCGATGAGCTGGGTATTTCGCTAAACATGATCACCCAGCACTTCGGCCGCGCCATGCGCACCATTGCCCAACACTGGGAACCGGCGCGCCAAGCGTGCCTGCTTCGATGAAAAAGCCAGAAGACCGTCCGCCTCGCGAAGACGCCCTGCAACCCTATGCCGATGCCCTGCGCGAACGCGTGCCGTCCCGCGAAGCATTGCTGGCCGAAGGCAAGGCCCTGACCCAGCGCCGCCGCAAACAACGCAACGCCGCCGTGGGCGGTTTGCTCAGCCTGGCCATCGCCGGCGCACTCTGGACCCTGGACCCGGCCTGGCGCAGCAACGAAGTACAGGTCGCCTTCGGCCAACGCCAGCCACTCACTCTGCAAGACGGCAGCCAGGTGCTGCTCAATTCCGGCAGCCGCTTGCGCATCGAACAACGCCTGCGCAGCCGCCAACTGGAACTGCTCGAAGGCCAGGCTACCTTCACCGTGGTGCATGGCGAGCAGCCGTTTATCGTGCGCAGCCAAGGTGTAACGGTGCGCGATATCGGCACCGTGTTCGACGTGCGCAGCGACCGGCGCGGCGTGCAAGTGGGCGTTATCGAAGGCATCGTGGAAGTCAGCAATCACCACACGCCGCCTCGCCGCCTGACGGCCGGTGAACAACTGCACGCCACGGCTGAACGCGTCGACACGCCACAACCGGTCAACCCGCAAAGCCTCACCGCCTGGCAATACGGCAAACTGCGCTTCGACGGTACCCCGCTCAGCGAAGTGGTGGCCGAACTGCAACATTACCGCCAGGCGGCGATCCGTGTAGCGGATAGCCGAACGGGCGAATTGCGCCTGTCCGGCGAGTTCGACAGTGCCTCGGTAGAGGCCTTGATCGACCTGCTGCCGGGCATCCTGCCAGTCACGGTGCAACGCAGCAAAGACGGCAGCGTGACCCTCTACCGTACACGTTGAGATTTATTTTCAATCGCACCTCAACATTGATAACGCGCCATACGCCATAGCCCATAGAACAACGCACCAACATATGGGGAACTCATGGGTACCAACACTTCATCGCCACGCACCTCACAACGTTTGAGCCTGCTGGCGGCTGCACTGCTGATGGCGGGGACGGCCATGGCGCAACAAACGACTTACCCGCTGGATATTGCACCGCAGGCACTGGATCAGGCGTTGAATGCGCTGGCTGGGCAAACGGGGAGCCGGATTTTGTTTGCGACCGATGTAGCCGAGGGGCGGCAGGTGCCGGGGTTGCGCGGGAGTCTGACGGTTGAGCAGGCGTTGGAGCGGTTGGTGGGTGGTACGGGGTTGAGGATTGAGAAGACTGAGGATGGGAGTTTTCTGGTAGCCAAGCCCGGAGAGAATGGGCCGGTGGAATTGTCGCCAACGCCGATAAGTAGTAACGCGCTCGGCACCAGTGCCTCAGCCTATGAGCACTCCTACAACTCCCGCGTCGTCACCCTTGGCAAAACAGGGCAAGCGCAAAAGGATATCCCGCAGTCAGTAACGGTAGTCACCCGACAGCGGATGGACGATCAAAGCCTGGACACGTTCGACCAGGTAGTTATGCAAACACCTGGGATCAGCCGACAGTTTGTAAACAGTGGCCAAAGCAGCTATTACTCTCGTGGATTTGAAATCTCGAAAATCCTGCTGGACAGTGTTTCCAGCTCGACCTCCTTTGGCTCTATCATTGGTCAGGCGCCGGATATGGCCACCATTGAAAGAGTCGAAATCATACGCGGAGCGCCAGGGCTGTTACTGGGCGCTGGCGAGCCAAGTGGTGTCGTCAACCTCGTCAGAAAGCGCCCCAAGAAAGAAACCGAGCTGAATATCACCGCCAAGGCAGGCTCTTGGGATTACTACCGTACCGAACTGGATTTAACCGGCAGCCTGAACGACGCAGGCACCGTGAGGGGCCGGGCCGTAACGGCTTATGAAGACCGCGATTACTTCTATGATCGTGCCCACTCTGAAATGCCAATCTTCTATGGCGTGCTGGAAGCCGATGTTACCGACAAAACCACCGCCATGGTCGGTTACCGTCATCAAAACTATGATGTCTCCGGGATTTATTTTTTCCAGGGTTTGCCCACGGCCACGAACGGCTCGGATTTAAAACTGTCCCGCTCGACCTCGGTCGGCCCGGACTGGTCTGCCTATAAAAGCGTTGCGCACGATGTCTTTTCTGAGGTCAAGCATTCGTTCAACGACGATTGGAGTGCCAAAATCGCCACTGATTTTCAACGCGGCGAAATCTATGAGCGTGTGCTGGCACGAAGCGATTATGGTCTGAATCCTAATGTTGGCACTGTCGCTATTCGACGCGCCCAGGATTCCAACTATGACTTTTACCGCAGCGGTGTGGACATCAGCACAGAGGGGAACTTCTCTTTATTTGATCTGGAACAGAAAGTCATCATAGGGACCTCCTACCAGAAAGAAGAGCGTGACTACACGGTCAGCATCATAAATTATTCGGGCCTGAGCCTGAATATCCTGAACGACCCTGAGATGTCAGCCATCTCAAAGCCCAACTTCAAGACGGGGGCGTTGTCAAACAGCGAAGTTCATACAGAAACCTATGGCCTCTACAGCAACTTGATACTCAGCCCTATCGAGCCATTGAAAGTCATTATCGGCGGGCGCCTGAGCTGGTACAAAGTAGAAAACTATGCCAATGGTGCATTAAGCAATGAATTCCGTCAGGACAAAGAATTCACCCCGTATGTCGGCTTGGTCTATGCACTCACGCCGGAGTGGTCAGCCTATGCCAGCTACACTGACATATTCAACGTGCAAAGCAGCTATAGCACGACCAGCGGGTCACTGCTGGATCCTGCGGTAGGCAGCAACTACGAAATCGGCATAAAGGGCGACCTGTTCAATGGCCGGCTTAATACATCGGCTGCGCTGTTCAGAATCATTCAAGACAATCGCGCCGCGATTGACCCTGCGTACCCCAGCGGGGGCTGCCCTGCTGCGCTGAATGGTTACTGCTACCTAAACTCTGGCAAAGTTGAAAGCAAGGGGATCGAACTTGAAGCCAACGGGGAAATCCTTCCTCACTGGCAAGCCTTTGCAGGATACACGTACAACGAAGCGAAATACCTCAAGGACCGCAATGCCTTTGGCAACCCCACCGCCAAAGAAGGTGAACAGCTAGGCGATGTAACACCTCGGCATATCTTTCGCGCATTCACGACTTTCGAGTTATCGGGTGCACTCCAAGGGTTTACTGTTGGCGGTGGCGTGTCCTCCCAGAGCAAACTACGCGGCACCAACTACAGCGGTATAGCCGGGACGATGCCAGGACGCACGGTATGGGATGCCTTTGCACGTTACCAAATCGACGACCATTGGACAGTGGCGGCCAACCTGAACAACGTGTTCGACAAGTCTTATTATAATGATGAGTATGGCTACCGCTACGGAGAACCTCGCAACATTATGTTGACACTGCGAGGAAACTTTAAAGACTTTTAAACCCGGCACTTACAACTGGGGCGACCCACGTAACGTGTCAGCCAACATCCGCTGGGACTTCTGACCCCCTCCTTTACCGTGCCTCGCAAGCGGGCACGGCGACAACAACAATCCTTTGCAATTTCACTCATTCAGGGGGTTCACGGACAATCCTTACCCCTTCAAAAAAACCTGATCGGGTAACTCACAATCACCCGATTCTCATCATAATCGGTCGCATTGAAATCGCGCCTCACGCTCGAATTGCGCCAGCGCAGCGACAGGTTCTTGAAACTGCCGCTTTGCACCACATACCCCAGCTCCGACTCACGCACCCACTCGGAGCCGTCATCGACGTTGCGCAGTTGCACGTCACTGCCTTTCACATAGCGCGTCATCAGGCTCAAGCCCGGTACGCCGTAGCCGGCAAAGTCCAGGTCGTAACGCAGTTGCCAGGATTTTTCCTTCGGGTTGTCGAAGGCATGGTTGAAGGTGTTGTTGGCGAGATAAATACCGCCGCTGCCGGTGATTCTCATCCAGCCCGTGTCGCCGCCCACGTGTTGCAGGCCGATGCTGAAGGTGTGCTGGCGGATGCCCAGCCCTACCAGTAATGAGCCGGTTTGGTTATCGAGTTGCCCGGCCTTGGCGCTGCCGTCGTCCTTGCCACGGAAGTAGCCGAGGTTGGCATTGAGGCTGATGCCTTCGGCCAGTGACCAGCGCTGGATCAGCGCGGCGTATTGTTGCTGGTAGATGTTTTTAAGCTCGCCCGCCCACAGGCGCACGGTGGTGTTCTTCGATTCGCTGCGGTAGTCGCCGCCCAGAAAGCGAAAAGCATCGCTTTGCGCGCCGGCATAGGCCATGTCTTCCATCGAGGAATCGTTGCGCAGGCTGGTCTTGCTGAACTCGCCGGCGTACAGCGTCCAGTGCTTGATGTCCTGTGACGATAATTGCGCGCCACGGAAGGTTTGCGGCAAGGCGCGAAAGTCGTCGGCGGTTACCAGCGGCAGGTTGGGCATCCATTCGCCGACTTTCAATTCAGTGGCCGATACGCGGGCTTTAAGCGCCACGCCCAGTCGGCCAAAGCTGCCAGCCGGGTCGCCATCGCTGTCGCGCGGTAATAACAGCGCGTTGTAACGGCCGGCGCCACCGTCCAGTTTCACCGCATATTTGCCCAGTACATCGACACCAAAACCAATGGTGCCGGTGGTAAAGCCTGAACGCGCATCGAAGATAAAACTCTGCGTCCACTCGCGCGCTTGGCTCTGGGCGACGCCGGGCGCGGTGAAGTGGCGTTCGAAAAAGAAGTTTCGCAGGTTGAGGCTGGCACTGCTGTCGTCGATGAAACCCTGGGCTTGCACCGGGGTGTGCAGCATCAAGGCAGAGACCAGCAATGCGCCGGTTGTTTGGGGTGTACGTGCTTTCAAGACCATGACTCCCTTGTTATTTTTATTGAGGGACACGCCGGCAAGGCCCCATCGAAATGGGGCCTTGTTTAGTTCAGGTCAGATCAAACCGGCAGATCGCAGGGCATCGGCGATTTCGCGGTCGGCGCCTTCGGCCAGTGGCAGCAGCGGCGAGCGCACGGTGGCGTGCTCCAGAATGCCGCGGGCAACCAGGCCATGCTTGAGGGCCACGGTGCCTTCCATGTGCGAGCCGCGATGGTAAACATTGCGGGTCACCGGCAGCAGGCGGTCGTGCAGGGCGCGGGCGGCCGGGTAGTCCTTGCGTTTGCCGGCTTCGATCAGCTCGATCAGAGGCTCAGGCGTCAGGCCGCCGTAGCCGACCAGTGCGCCGTCGACGTCGAACATGGTGTGCAGCAGGTATTCGTCGTGGCAGGTGAGGATTTGCAGGTCCGGCACTTCGCGACGCACCACCGGGATTTCGGTGTCCCAGCGACGCATGTTGCGCACGCCGTTTTTCATGGCGAACACGCCCGGTTGCTTGGCGATGTCCAGTTGGGTTTCCAGGTCGTAGGTGGCCTTGGTGACATCCGGGTACTGGAACAGGATCAGCGGCAGACCACTGTGCTCGTAGATGGCCTTGTAGCGATCTTGCGCCGCGCCTTTCTGGTAGCCGAAACGCAGCCAGCCATGGGACGGATAGACCAGGCCCGCCGAGGCGCCAGCGTCTACAGCGCGTACGGCTTCGTCGGCGGCGACCTGGGTGCCTTCGCCAGTGATGCCGGCGATGATGGGCAGACGGCCACCGACCGATTCCTTGAACGCCTGGATCACTCGCGCCTGCTCGGCCTGGGTCAGGAACGTGCCTTCACCGGCGTGACCCAGTACCACCAGGCCTTTGACGCCGTCGAAACTGCCCAGCCACGCGCCCAGTTTCTGGATGGCGTCGTAGTCGACCTGACCATCACGGGTAAACGGTGTAACAGGGGCAGGCACCAGGCCGCGCAGGTCGATGGTGTTTTTAGTGCTCATGGTATTTCCTCTTTTCGGTTTAAGTGTCCACAACTAACGCGTGCAGGGGCGCAGAAAGTACAAACCGGTACGTTCTGGGATTAATGATTTATTTCAGGTGTAACTAACCGCGACTAACGAGTTATTACTGCTGTGTTGATTACGGCGACAGTTCTTCGAGAATCCTTCCTTTGGTTTCAATGGCAAACAAGGCGGTGATGACACCGGTAATTAACAAGATCACTGCAAACACACCAAACACGTAGTGCACACCGGCACCGGAAACCGCCACGCCGACCACCAGGGGCCCGGTGGCCGAGCCCAGTCGCAACCAGGCACTGCCCACCCCGGTGCCCAGCGCCCGCAAGCGGGTCGGGTACAGTTCGGCCGAGTACAGGTAGAGCGAGAAGGTCACGGTCTGGATCAGCGCATAGCCCAGCCCGGCCAGCAGCAGGATTTGCAGTGGCGTGGTCGCCCCGGTCAACGCCAGCGCTGCCAGTGGCACCGCCCCCAGGAACAGTGCGCCGATGTACCAGCGGCGCCGGCCGACCTTGTCGATCAGCAAGGCACAGATGATCGCCGCCACCACGCCGGCTGCCGACGTCATGAAGCCGTAGGCCAGGCTGGTGTCCAGCGGCAGGTTGAAGTGCTGCCGGTACAGCGTCGGCAGCCAGGTGATCAGGCCGTTGGCGACCATGTAGGCACCGAACCACATGGCCCAGATGACCAGCGAGCGCTTGAAATACATGCCGCGAAACAGCTCTTTCCAGCCCTGCCCTGCGCTCGGCTTCTGGATCGGCGGCACTTCGACCGGCGGTGTCAGGGTCTTGCCGGACCGGGTGGCACTGTCTTCCAGGCGGGTGACGATGCGGTCGGCCTCGATCAGACGGCCCTTGGAGGCCAGCCAGCGCGGTGACTCGAACAGAAAGAAGCGCAGCGGAATCAGCAGCATCGCCGGCACCAGCCCGACGGCGAACATGGCTTTCCAGCCGTAGATCGGCACCAGCAAGTAACCAATGATGCCGGCACCGACCAGCCCGAGCAGGAACATCACTTCATAAAGCAGGAAGAATCGACCGCGCTTTTTCGAGCCGATCAACTCGTTGACATAGGCACTGGCGACCGGCACCTCACCGCCGGTGCCGATGCCCTGCAAGAACCTGAACGTCATCATCGCTATCGCACTGGAAGCAAACAGGCACGCCACGTCCATGGCCACGAACAACAGGATGGTGAAGGTCAGCACTTTCATGCGCCCGATACGTTCGGCCAGCCAGCCAAAGAACACCGCGCCAAACAACTGCCCCAAGTAACCAGCCGACAGAATCATGCCGATCTGGGTAGCACTCAGGTTCCACTCCTTGGCCAGTACCGGCATTGCATAAGCAATGGCAATGACGGTGTAACCATCAAAAAACGTCGCGGCACCAATAATGTTGCGGGCCCAGAAGACTTGCCGGGTAATCGGCAGGCGTTCCAGCCGGGCACTGATATTGGCCTGGCTCTTTCCTCCTTCGGTCAAGGGTTCTGTTTCTACTTGCTGCATCAACATGGCACTTCCTCTTATTGTTGTTCGGATTGTCGGGCGCGCGCGGGCCTGCCGTGCAATACGCACAGTGCTTGAACCGTTGTCGAGTAAGGCAGGCAAGTTGAAGCGTCAACTTGCCTTTATTTATTCAAGTATTAGTTACATGTGGGTCCGATACTGCCGTTGGCTTCCAGCGCCTTGCCGATGGCAACTGCCGCCTCCAGCGCAGATGACAAGGCACGCTCGCGCAGCTCGATGGCCGTGCAACGCACCGTTGGCGCAGCAATGCTGATCGCGCCGACGGGATAACCGTCGATGTCCAGCACCGGTACGGCCAGGATTCTCAAGCCGTCGGTGAACAACGATTCGGTGAGGATGTAGCCATCGTCGCGAATGCGCCCCAGCAGCTCGGGCAGCGCCAGCTCGCTGGCGTGGGGTTTCATGATGAACGGGGTCAGGGGCGTGAGTTGCTGAACCTTGTCCACTTCCTTTTCAGGCAGAAACGCGAGGATCGACTGGCCGATGGCGGTCTGCGTGGCCGGCACGGTAGTGCCCACGCGGATATCGACGCCCAGGCGGGTGATGCCGGCGCGGACCCGCTCCAGATACAGCACATCGGCGCCTTGCAGCACGGCAAAGCTGGCGGCTTCGTTGGTTTCGCCAACCAGGCCGCGCAGGATCGGCCGCACGATGCTGCGCAGGTCGGTACGGGCGATGGCGTGAAAGCCAAGGTCGAGCACTTTGAGGGTCAGGGCGAAACGGCGGCTTTCCGGGATGCGCGAGACATAGCCCAGTTCGACCAGCGTGTTGAGCATACGAAAGGTAGTGCCGGGATCGAGATCGGCAGCCGCGGCGATCTGGCTCAGGGTCAGTTCTTCATTGTCGGCAGAGAAGGCTTCCAGCACACGGAAACCTTTGGCCAGGGACTGGACGGTACTGCGTAACTTCTTGTCGTCCGGTTCTTGTAGAGAGGCAGTTGCAGTTTTATCGCTCTTCAACATGTTCTTCGCACCTTTTTTGTTTTTTCGGATTGCGAAATATTTTTCTCTTATATAGAATACCAGTTTGCCGATTTGTGTCCTATTCGATTTATCTTGCTGATTCTGGTTTTTATATTCTGTTTGAATATATGAACGACTGTTGGCGGGATTTTTTGCGGGTAATAATTGCAAGCAAAAACTAATTAACTATTTGATTTATATATATTTAATAGTATTTCTTCGTGACTGACCGGATGCCAAAGGCCTCCTGGAAGCACCTACAAAAAGGCCCGGAATCTTTTGCCATCAAGATTCCGGGCCTTTTCGTCTGTGCAATGGTGCGCGAACGCTATTCCTTCAAGCGCACGGCTTCCAGATTCGGATCCGCCTTGATCTGCTCTTCATTGAACGGCAACACCGGCCACTGCTGACGAGAGAACAACTCGGTCTGATCCGCATAATGCTTCGAGGCCGGGTCGCTGGATTGCGAGAACGACAACACGCCCTGCGCCACCGGGCCTTTGTCGTCGAAGCTCACCAGCTGGATATAGCTGCTGCCACTGACCACCGACAGCGTGCCGTCTTTTTGCGGCGTGCTCTGCATCGCGTTGTATACGCCCAAACGCCCGTCACCGCCTGGTACCGGGATGCGTTTACCGTTGCGTTCGGCCACTTGCAGTTGTCCCCAGGTAACGTCGGCGGGCAGCTTCAGGGCGTCGACCTGAGTGATGGCTTTGCGCAGCATATCGGCCACAGCACTGGCGACGTCCGGTTGTTGCCAGGCGATGCCGCGCGGGGTGTTTTGCGCATCCTTGGCATCGAACGGCACGCGCCAGCCTTTGCCTTGCGCCTGGAATTCGCGCACGAAGGCCTGGAAGTAGACCCAGCCCATCGAGGCATCGACCCCGGCGCTGCGGTTCCAGTCCTTCATCGCCACACAAGCACGCTGGAATTCGCTGCCGGCCTTGGGCGCGCCGCACCATTGCAGCAGGTCATCGAGCAGCAGGTCGGCCGAGTGCACGCGGTTGCCGGTCACCAGCCCGCGCAGGAACGACTCGCTGATCGGCGCTTGTCCCAAGCCATTGAGTTGCGTCAGGGCAAAGCGGGCGCGCAGGCCCAGTGGCGAGCCTTCACGGCTGATCAGCGGCGAGAAGCCGGTCAGCGGTTGCGCCGGGTTGCTCAGCCAGGCGCTGTCGTTGGAGTTCTGCACAAAGTCCTTGCGCAACAGCACCGGCAGTTGCGTGCCCGGCACGATGCCCGGCTGCACCGCGCCTTCGGCGTTCTGCCAGTCACAGGCGCTGCGACTGCCATCCAGCCCCGGCAGGCCGTGCGCCTGCAGGGCCGGAACGACACAGCTTTGCAGTTGCGACACGGCAACATTGGGCACCACCGAGACATTCATATAAGCGGCTTGGCCCTGCTGGTCGGCGGCCAGAGTGTTGACCCACGGAATGCCCTGAATACGCTGCACCACATCGCGCAACTCGGTCACGCTGCCGGCGCGGTTCATCGCGTACCACTGCTCCACGGCGCGGGTGTTGGCCAGGTTCGCGTCCTGGAAGGCATAGGCGTTTTTGCTGTCCCAGTCGGCAACGCCCGGCCACTTGATCAACGGGCCGAAGCGCGATTCGTGGATCACCTGCTTCTGGGTGGTCAGCGTGCCGTCGGCTTCACGGATCTGGATCTGCACGTCGCGCTGTTGCAGTGGATAACTTTTGCCGTCGACCACATAACGCTGCGGATCACTGGCGTCCAGGGTCAGCTTGCGCAGGGTGAAGTGCCCGGAGGTGTCCACCGTGTGGGTCCAGGCCAGCTGCCGGTTGAAGCCGATATTGATCACCGGCAAGCCGGTCAGGGACGCGCCCATCACATCGAGCTTGCCGGGAATGGTCAGGTGCATCTGATAGAAGCGCAGCGCGCCGAACCACGGAAAATGCGGATTGGCCAACAGCCGGCCACGGCCGTTCTCGGTGCGCTCGCCGCCCACCGCTACGGCGTTGCTGCCGCGCTCGTAGACAGAACCCAGCACCCGTTCCGGGTCGATGCTTGCGTTTTGCACGGCCCGTGACGTCGGTGGCGCGGCGGCCAGCAACGGCTCGGCGAAACGACCGATGCCGCCTTCGACCATCAGCCTGTGGATAAGCCGCACCATGTCCTTCTCGTGCAGCGACCGCACCCACTCGGCGCCTTTGCAGGCCTGCGGCGCGCCCTTCTCGCTCAGGTAACGGTTGAAGCCGGCGACATAGCCGGTCAGCAGTTGCTTGACCGGCTCGGGCTGCGCGTTCCAGTAATCGTCGACCGCCTTGTCGCTGTTCAGCCAGGTGAAGAACAGGTCCGACTGGACATTGCCCAGCCGCGCAGTCGATTGCCCGTCACGCCCCAGAAAGCGCGAGCGCTCGCCGCGGGCGGTCAACACTTCATCGCTGAGCAGGCACAGGTTGTCGCGGGCATAGGCGTAACCCACGCCGTAGCCCAGGCCACGTTCGTCACTGGCCTTGATGTGGGGGATGCCGAAGGATGTCCAGCGGATTTCGGTTTCACCGCTGTGCAATGCATCGCGGGTACACCCCGCCTGAGACAGCAACAGCGCGGCCAGGGCACTGACCAGAAGACTTCGACGCACCTGAATACCTCTTGCAGATCATTGAGCGGCCCGGAACGGGCGCAACTCATGGGGATGCATGAGGGACGTGCGGACGCGGGATAAATTTAAGCTTAAGAAAGGCGTTCCATCTCGAATACCCGGACACGGCAATGCTTCATGGCATTGACGATATGTTTCTCGACCATGGCCTTGGAAATATTCATCGCACAGGCGATATCGTCGTGGCACAGGCCTTCAAGTTTGCGCAGCAGAAAAGCCTGCTGGCAGTTGGCGGGAAGTTCTTCCAGCGCCTTCATGACCATTTCGGCGCGCTGCATCTGATAGAGCGTGGCATGCGGGCTGTGCGCATTCGGACTTTCTTCGGCGACGATATCGCCCAGTGATTCACTGTTGCGCACCAACCCCCGGCGGAATATATCCACGCACAGGTTGATTGCGGTGCGATAAAGAAATGCCTTAGGGTATTCAAGTCCTTCAAGACGAGGACTTTCCAGTACTTTTAAATAAGCGTCATGCGCCACATCGGCGGCCAGATTACGATCGCGTAATCTAATCGTCAGATAGCCCAGCAGACCTTGATAGTACTGTTCCATTTTTGCTCCGCCAGGAAACCGTGCATCGGATCCTTGACATTCAGTCGCTATATTAAAAAAACGACCAACTGTATAATAATTCTCATCCGCATAAAAATAATTTCATGCAGTCTGTTACAAGATAATTTCAGTCATATCGGTAGTCTCAATGCCCAGCCAAACGCCTCCACCCGCGCCCCATGACCGTATCAGCGATGAAGCGGCGCACTGGTGCATGCGCCTGCACGAGGCGGACTTCTCCGAGCAGGAGCGCGCCGAACTTGAGGCGTGGCTGACAAGCGATGAAGCCCATCAGCGTGAATTCGACGCGATGCTGGATATCTGGAACATCAGCGAGTTTTTACCGGCGGCAACCACAGCGCCCGCGAAAGTCATCCCGCTGGTGCAACCAAAGCCTGAGCGCACACCGAGGCGCCCGATGATGGCCGCCGCCGCGCTGGCCTTCACCTTGCCGCTGGCCGGTTTGATCGGCTGGAACCAGGGCTGGATTCCAAACAGTTACGAGCGTTTCGACAGCGAGTCGGCCACCCGCGAAATCACCCTCGCCGATGGCTCGCAGGTGCAGATGAACATCGGCACGCGCCTGTCGTGGAGCAATTACAAGGACCAGCGCAGCGTGACCCTGAGCCAGGGCGAGGCCTTCTTCAAGGTGCAGCACGACTCGTCGCATCCGTTCATGGTCAACGCAGGCCTGGGCCAGATTCAGGTCACCGGCACGCAGTTCAATGTCTGGACTTACAAGGACTCCGTGGTCGTGACCCTGGCCGAGGGCTCGGTCAGGGTGCTGGGCGACAAGCGCGAACGCGACCGGGTCGCCTACCTGTCACCGGGCATGCAGGCACGCTACACCCTGGCGAGCATCGACCCGCAGGTTAGCGCCGCCTCGCTGGACAACACGCTGGCCTGGCGCAACGGCAAATTGATCCTCGACAACCTGACCCTGGCCGATGCCCTGCCGCAGATCAATCGCTACCTCGACACACCGGTGCATGTGGCCGATGCAGCGACGGCGCAGTTGCGCATTGGCGGCATCTACAACACCCACGACATCGCCAGCCTGGTGCAGGCGTTGCCGAAGGTGCTGCCGGTGACGCTGAGCCGTAATAGCGAGGGTGAGACGGTGATCAAGCGCAAGTCAGGTTGAGATCAGACTTTGCCAGGCCCGGGAGGCAGATAACGGCCGTACCACGGGCGACGCGGGATGCGTCCGGAAAGACGCTCCATTTCCTGCTCACTGGCACGAATGACATGCAGCGCCAGCTTCATGGTTTCGATGTCCAGTTCACCGCCACCGCCGCCATTGCTGCGGCCCCAGGCACCACAACCGGCCTGCGCCGGGCCTAGCCACGGTTCATCGATATCGACCCAGCGCCCCTTGGCAAACCACTTCACGCCCCCGACTTCGGCGCGTCGCACCTCGCCGGGATGCGCCTGCTCATGCGCATGGAACCAGTCTTCGATACGGTCATCGATCCAGCCATGAAACGCCCAGAACACCGGGTTGACATGGGATGAGAACGCATCGGCCAGATAATCGTTTTCTGCGCGAAACCAGCGCTCGGAGAAGTCGTCGGCCGGACGGTCATAAATCATCGGGTACTGACTGTTGGGGTCGCGCCCCACCGCAGCCCAACACATGTGCAGCCAGTCATGCAGGCCCAGCTCGATGCGGCTGCCCAGTTCGCCCAGGCATATCGTGCTCAGGTATTCCGGGTTCTGGTATTGCGCTTCCCAGACCTGGAAGTTGCCGTAGTAACCCTCGCTGCTTTTGACATCGCGCAGCCATTGGTTGAAGGCATCGTCGCCCTGCGATTCCCACGCCGGCGGCACTGAGTAGCCGTCATGATTTTCCAGATAATCCACGAATGGCTGGATACCGTGCCCGATAAAAGGCCGGGGCGGTGGAAAGGATTGCCAGGACTTCAAGTCCTGAAAACTGCGTGCATGCCCCAGCATGCCCCGGTGCATGTACAGGAAGTCTTCACCTGAACCGTTCTTGTGCCGGTACTTGCCGCGCGCATCGCGCTCATGCCCCAGCGGTCCGGGCTGCCAGCCCAATGCACGTAGTGACTGATGATGATCCGGGTTGAGCCGGTGCCAGCGGTCGCGCGTCGCATGCCATAGCTGGTGATAAAGCCGGTGCCCCGGCGATATCAGCCAGGCATGCAGATCCGGGTTATAGGGCAAGCGCTCGCGAGCCTGAATAAAGGGCCGCCGGACGGCGACGAATCGAGCCTGTTGCGTAGACAAACCCACCTGACTGCCACGCAGGCGCAACGTGCCACTCAGGGTCGCCTGGCCACCACCGGTGCTCCAGATGCCCCAGACTTCGTCGAAAATGGCTGAGCATTCATAAGCCCGGCCCGATGTGTCTGCCAGCTTCCAGCGCAGGTTGGGCTCCTTACCTGTATCGAGATCACCAAAGAGCTCAAAGCCGCCTTCCTTGAACGGACGCCGCCCCAGATGACCACGCAGCGCACGCCCGGACGGGCCGACGTCCAGCAACAGCTCCAGCCCGTCACCGGCCAGATCGGCAAACGCCTGCTGCCCATCGAGCAAACGGAAATCCCAGATGCCGACCAGCCGCCCGGCCAGCAGGCTTTGCCCCAGCGTGGGCGGGACGATGGTGGGCTCTTCGGCCAGCGCGGCCTCTTCAGCCGCCTGATAGCGCTTGTAGCCCAAAACCGGCAGCCCGATTCCACCTGCCGTTGCAGCCACTGCCGCCGCACCTGCGAGCAACCCACGCCGAGAAAACTTCATCTAGCCCCATCCGCTTGTCCGCTCTCTGGTCAGAGCGCCTGCCCCAAGAACGAACGGCCTGCGCCGGAATTTATGCAGGTGGGCGACACATCACCGACTAAAACGACTCGCCGCTTGTTCGTCTGCTTTGCAGAACTTTCGAAATGCAGCTGGAGAATCACATGTACCGCGCTTTAGTTTTAGCTCTCACGCTGGCCCTGCCGGGCTTGGCCTGGTCGGCAGAGAACTGCTCCACCGAAATCCATGGCACCGACATGATGACCTTCGACAAGAACGAGATCGTTGTACCGGCAAGCTGCAAAAGTTTTACCGTCACCCTGAAACACCCCGGCACCATGCCCAAGGAAGTCATGGGCCATAACTGGATTCTCAGCCAGACCACCGACATGCAGGCGATCCTTGATGAAGGCAGCACGGCCGGGGTCGAAAATGGTTACCTCAAGGCCGATGACGCACGGATCATTGCCCACACCCGATTTCTCAGCGGTGGCGAGGAAGACAGTGTGACCTTCGACACATCGAAGCTGAAAGCCGACGGGGATTATCAGTTCTTCTGCTCGTTTCCTGGCCATGCCGTGTTGATGAAGGGCCGTTTGAAGTTCGGCGCCTGACGATCGAGGCCGCCACGCAAGGCGGCCTTTTTGTATCGTTTTACCAACGTCCGGAATTGACCCAGAAGTTGACCGACAGCGACGTCGACACCGACTCGACCTGGTGGAACCAGCCCTCAGGCAAGAACAGTAAATCCCCCGCCTCCAGCACGATGCGATGGAACAGCACATCACGGGCGGCCGGGTACTTTTCATAGTCCGGCTGATTGGGGTTCACATCACACCCTTCAAGCCCGCCGCCTTCGGACGTCGACCAGGTGCCCAGCGCTTCGCGGTGATGAGGGGCTGCGAGAATGAACGACTTCTGGCCCCAGACCTGAGCGAACATATTGTCCGAGTCATCGCGGTGCAGCGGCGTGAGGGTGCCTTTGGGGCCGATCCAGATGCGCGGCTTGATATACAGCGAGCGCTCGAAGTATTCCGGAAAGCGGATCAGTTCCAGCAACTGTGCAGGCACGACGTTGTTGCCCATGTAGGGCGCAGGCTCTCCCGGTGCGCGCGGTCGCTCCAGCGACTCAATGAATTCGGCAATAGAGGTCGAGCGAAAATCGCGGTCCGTGGAAAAAGTCTTTTCCGCGTAATCACCATGTCGGGTGATGCCCTTCAACTCGGCAAAGTGAATGATCGATTCTTCGCGGCTCATGTTGAAGAACGGCCAGTCCCGCAAAGCGTCGGTGAGAATGACCGGCGTGCCGAAGGGCAGGTAGTCGCGGCGAAAATCTTCCACCGACAGGCTGTTGAAAGGGCGCCGCTCGATCTCCCGCACAGGAGGCTGCCCGGCAGAAAGCAGGTCGCTGGCACGTTCGCGTGCCGGATAGCGCTGGTTCATCTTGACCGCTGGCTGCTCGACCGTCGTGCCACGTCGTGCCGCGCTGATAATTTGCGGCAACAGGGTCGCCAGCCCCATTTGCCCATCGATCTTCAAGCGGCCATTGGCAAACAGCTCCTCGACATCCTGAGTGCCCTGCAAAATGCCGGCAAACTCCTGGGCACCCACTGCAATGGTGACGTCGGCCGCCGCATGCCGGCCCGGACGAACCTCCAGCGTGTCGCTGACGGCGGCCCAGACCCTATTGTCCTGACCAAAATCGAACTGGAACACGCCCTGCACACCAACCGCCTGCGCAGCGGAAAACAATCGGGTCAATACCGCGAGCACATCCATAAGCCATCTCTCCTGAGCGTCAGATCAAGTGCCCGCCCTTTTCACCCTTTACAGAGCGGCGCACGACATGCCCTGTAAACGAATGGCACCGCGCCGAAATTATCGCAAACAGCCCAAGGTTAAATTCAGCCGCACCTGACTCGTTATTCCCCCAATCACCGGCAGTCAGCCGGTACACGTCGATACAGTCCGGGAGTTTGATGAGCATGAGTCGCGCAGCCAGGAAATGGCTAATCTTGAGCATCGTGACAGTGGCCGCACTGGCAGCCGCGGCGGCCCTGGCCTGGTGGTTTTTCATCGGCCGGGTACAGCCCTACCCTTCGGATATCACCCGCCGCGCCAACGAGATGCAGGAGCGCATTCTCTCGTTCGACAGCCATATCGATATCCAGCCCAACTTTGGCGCGCCAGGCAACGAAGCCAACAAGGATGGCCGTACCCAGTTCGACCTGGTCAAGGCGGCGCGTGGCCGCCTCAGTGGCGCGGCACTGACCCTCTGGTCCTGGCCGGAATTCTGGAACGGCGCCAATGGACCGCATCGGCCAACGCCAGGCTTTGTCGAGGCCGCCCGCCACGAACTGGAAACCCGCTACCGGATCATTACCGGTATCGCCAAAGACTTCCCCAATCAGGCTGGCATCGCCTATACACCCGCCGACTTCAAACGTCTCGCCCATGAAGGCAAGTTCGCCATTGTCATCAGCATGCTCAACGCCTATCCGCTGGGCGACGATGTTTCAAAGCTGGATGACTGGGCCGCACGTGGCATGCGTATTTTCGGCTTCAGCTATGTCGCCAATAACGCATGGGCCGACTCTTCACGACCGATGCCGTTCTTTGGTGATTCGCCGGATGAGCTGGGCGGCCTTTCACCGCTAGGTCGCCAGGCCGTACAACGGTTGAATGACCTGGGCGTTGTCATCGATGTTTCGCAGATGTCCAGCCAGGCGCTGGAGCAGGTCACGCAACTGAGCCGTGCGCCGATCATTGCCTCGCACTCAAGCGTAAAGGGCCTGGTCGATTTGCAGCGCAACCTTACGGATAAGGAGCTGCGCCTGATCAGGGATACCGGTGGGGTCGTGCAGATTCCGGGGTTTTCTTCGTACCTGAAGCCTTTCTCCAAGGAGACCCTGGAGAAGATCAATGAAATGCGCGCCAGCTTCGGTTTGCCCAATGTGCAAAACCTGTCACAGGCCAGCATGCCGGCCGACCCGGTGTTCTCGATCTGGCCGGAAAAGAAGTTCGGTGAATATGCCGGTGCCCTGTACGCCATTCTCGATGAGGACCCAAAAGCAACGCTCAAGGAGTTTGGCGATGCCATCGACTATGCCGTGAAGAAGATTGGTATCGATCATGTGGGGATCAGTTCTGATTTCAACGATGGCGGCGGGATTATTGGCTGGGAGAACGTGGGCGATACCCGCAATGTCACCGCCGAGCTGATCCAGCGTGGTTATTCGGAAGAGGACATTGCCAAGTTGTGGGGCGGTAACTTTCTGCGGGTGTGGGAGAAGGTGCAAACGCTTGCAACTTCTGCCAACACAGACGTCTCGGTGAACAGGCCATGAATACGACCACACGACGGGCGTTTATCCAGAACACGGGGCTGCTCAGCGCCGGACTGGCATTGGGTGCCAGTTCATTGCCCTCATACGCCGCCGCTCAAACAGCCCTCTCAACTGCCGCTGACTGGGAAACATTCCGGCAGCTCTTTCCCCTGGACTTCAATTACGCCCATTTCGCCAACTTTCTGGTTACCTCTCACTGCGCGCCCATTCGCATCGCGATTGAAGCTCACCGTGAGCGCCTCGATCGAAACCCGGCCCTGGTTATGGACTATGACCGAGAAGAAGTCTGGCAGCACGAACATGAAGTGCGTGTTCAGGCGGCACGCTACCTGAATGCTACGCCAGGGCAAATCGCACTGACGGGCAGCACCACCGAAGGACTGAGCATCGTCTATGGAGGTATCAAGCTCAAACCCGGACAAGAGATTCTCACCACCGTACATGAGCACTATTCAACCCGATACGCCCTGCAATACCGGACCCAGCGTGACGGCAGCCTCGTGCGCAAGATCAGTCTATTCAAGAGCCCCCGGCAGGCGTCCGAAGACGAAATACTGGATGTCATCTCTCGCAGCATCCGGCCTGAAACCCGCGTACTGGGCATGACCTGGGTTCACTCGGGCAGCGGTGTCAAATTGCCGATTGGCAAGATCGGTGAACTGGTCAAAGAGAAAAACAAAAACCGCGCAGAAGAAGACCGAATCATCTATTGCGTCGATGGCGTACATGGCTTTGGTGTTGAGAACCTGAGTTTCCCCGAAATGAACTGTGACTTCTTCATTTCCGGGACACACAAATGGATGTTCGGCCCGCGCGGGACCGGCATCATTTGCGCCGCCTCTGAAAACACCAAGGACCTGATTCCTTTCAGCGCAACGTTCTCCGAGGCCAAGAACTTTGCAACGACCTTCACGCCCGGTGGCTACCATTCATTCGAGTATCGCTGGGCAGCCAGCAAAGCGTTCGAACTGCACTTGCAACTTGGCAAGGCCAATGTTCAGCAACGAATACACGAACTGAACAGCTACCTGAAACAGCACCTGATATCGATCAAAGGCGTTGAACTGGTCACCCCGCAAAGCAGCACCCTGTCTGCCGGCTTCACCTTCTTCCGCATGGCGAGCCTGAACGATGAGGCGCTTGCAACCTACCTTAATCAGAACCGGATCATTGTGGACTCCGTCAGCCGCGATGCGGGCCCTGTCGTGCGTATGGCTCCCGGCCTGCTAAACACCGAGGCCGAGGTGGACAGGGCTGTACAACTGATCGCCAAAAAAGCCTGAAGCCTCATCAGCCTGCGCAAACACAGACACTTCCATCACTCAGAGGAGCCGTATGAAACGTCCCTATAAATATCTGCTGGCGTCTTTGCTGGCACTGTCTTTCAACGTGCCACTGGCCTTCGCGCAAACGCCAACTGATGCCAAGCCCGGCACTGTCTTCAAAGACTGCAAGGATTGCCCGGAGATGGTTGTCTTGCCGGCCGGCAGTTATGTCATGGGCGCACCGGACGACGAAGTGGGCCGCCAACCCGATGAAGGCCCGCAGCACACCGTGACCTTTGCCAAGCCTTTTGCGATCAGCCGCTTTCAGGTGACTGCCGGCGAGCTGGATGCTTATATCAAGGCCAGCGGCGTAGTGATTAAAAGCGGTGACAAACGTCCGGGTCGTTGGTGTGAAGCGAGCAAGCCCACCTATAAGCAGGGTCCACGACAGCCTGCTGTGTGCGTCGACTATCACGAGGTTCAGGCCTACAGCGAATGGCTGGCCAAACAGACCGGCAAGCCCTACCGGATGATCAGCGAAGCCGAGCGTGAATACGCTGCACGCGCAGGCTCTACAGGCCCTTTCCCTTTCCCGTTCGATAAGGAAGGTGAATACCAGATCAGCAAGCACGCCAATACCTATGGCCCCGCAGATGGCTATGCCTACAGTTCGCCAGTTGGCAGTTATCCGGCCAATGCCTTCGGCGTGTATGACATGCATGGCAACGTTTACGAGTGGGTTGCCGATTGCTGGCACAAGGATTATGTCGGCGCGCCGGCCGATGGCAGTGCCTGGATCGAGGGTGGGGAATGCGAGTCGGCGCATATGCGTGGTAACGATTGGGGCGAACCACCAATCTTCTCGCGCTCGGCCAATCGTAATGACAGGCTGAAAACCACGCGTGGCGACTTCCTCGGCTTCCGGGTCGCACGCGAACTGTGAGCCATCGTACGGGAAGCCGCAGTGTCTAAATACAGCCTGCGCTTCCCGTCGAATCAAACCTGAAAATCCCTTCGCGACGACGTCTGCACCACTAAATCCCCCCGCCGCTGCTTCGTTTTACAGCCATAGCCTTTGAAGCGCGGAACAGCCCCGATGGATACCCAAGCCGGCCTGCCAGTTCTTGGCAGTCTCTACCCTGATCGACAGCTACACGTTCATTACTCGACAGACAAACTGGTCGTTGCACTGGATACCACGGTGCAGCTCGAAATCGTATTGCACGGTTCTGCGCCGGATCAACTGCAAGGCAGGATCAGCTATCTGAATCCGGCTATAGAGCAGCAAGCGTTGCTCGGCGCTTTTGAAGGTGCATTTACAACACGTCCGTCACTGAAGAGCCTGACCATCGTTACGTCTGAAGCATCGACTGCGATTGATGCCTTGCTTGCTGATGGCGTGTTGCGTCAGGTCGACGTGAACATGTATCTCTGTTCCGCGCAGTCTCTGTGGCAAGACCCACGTCCCTGGCTGGGCAAGCACTCGTTTGGGGTCGCGCCCCAGCAGTACGTCATCACCGAGAGCAAGCGCCACCCGTTGCGCCCGGTCGCACCATCAGGCGTGCTCTATAGCCGCTATATCCCCTGGCTGGGCCAGACCCTGACCTTCCAGCAAGCCGATCCCGAACATGACCTGTCCGCCTTCAACCGCTGGATGAACAGCCCGCGCGTAGCGCAATTCTGGGAAGAAGAAGGCAGTCTGGAGCAACATCGTTCCTACCTGCAAAAGCAATTGGCTGATCCACACACCTTGCCCTTGATCGGCCGCTTCGATGGCCAGCCGTTTGGCTATTTCGAAGTCTACTGGGCCAAGGAAGACCGCATCTCGCCCTTCTACGAAGCCGGCGATTACGACCGCGGCCTGCACCTGCTGGTCGGCGAAGAAGCGTTTCGCGGCAAGGCGTTCTACACCGCCTGGTTCTCGTCGATCTGCCACTACCTGTTTCTCGACGACCCGCGCACCCAGCGCATCGTCTGCGAGCCGCGCCACGACAATGAGCGGCAGATCGCCAACTTCGACCGCAGCGGCTTCGCCAAGGTCAAGCACTTCGACTTTCCCCACAAGCGCGCACTGCTGGTGATGTTGACGCGTGAGCGCTTCTTTTCCGAGCGGCTGTACCAACCTCTGGACAGCATCAAACCACCGAAGGAAGGATTCAAGGTATGAGCTCCGCAACCATTCATGATGTCATCGGCGTCGGCTTCGGCCCCTCCAACCTGGCCCTGGCCATTGCGCTGGAAGAACTTTCCCAGCTTAACGGCAAGGCCCTCAATGCCCTGTTCATCGACAAACAGGCGCATTACCGCTGGCATGGCGACACGCTTTCTTCGCAAAGCGAGCTGCAGATTTCCTTCCTCAAGGACCTGGTTTCCTTGCGTAACCCGACCAGCCCGTACAGTTTCGTCAACTACCTGAAACAGCAGGATCGCCTGGTCGACTTCGTTAACCTCGGCACGTTCTACCCCTGCCGCCTGGAGTTCAATGATTACCTGGGCTGGGTGGCCGAGCAGTTTGCCGAGCAGGCGGTGTACGGCGAAGAGGTCACGCGCATTGAGCCGGAGTTCGATAACGGCGCCATTCACCACCTCAAGCTGATATCGAAAACGACTAACGGCCAGGAGCATGTACGCCATGCTCGCTCGGTAGTAATCAGCACTGGTGGCTCGCCGAAAATCCCCGACGCTTTCGCGCCTTACAAGAACGATCCACGGGTTTTCCACCACTCCACCTACTTGACCAGCCTCAGCAAACTGCCCTGCAGCGAAGGCAAGCCGATGCGCATCGCGATTATCGGCTCCGGGCAAAGCGCGGCAGAAGCGTTTATCGATCTCAACGACAGCTTCCCGTCGGTCAAGGTCGAGATGATTCTGCGCGGCACGGCACTCAAACCCGCCGACGACAGCGCATTCGTCAACGAAATCTTCGCCCCGCAATACACCGACCTGGTGTTCAAGCAAACCCCGCAAGATCGCGAAAAGCTGATCAAGGAATACCACAACACCAACTACTCGGTGGTCGACCCGGAACTGATCGAGCGCATCTACGGCATTCTCTATCGCCAGAAAGTCGCTCATCAATACCGCCACGCCGTGCTGTGCCGGCAACAAGTCGAGGCCGTTCATACAAGCGATCAAGGCATCGAACTGACCTTGCGTGACCTGGCCACCAACCAGCAACGCACTCATCGTTATGACGCCATCATCCTGGCGACCGGCTATGAACGCCGCACGCATCGCTCGTTGCTGGAACCGCTGGAAAGCCACCTCAATGGCTTTGAAGTGGACCGCGATTACCGCGCACTGGCATCGCCTGCATTGTTGGCGCCGGTGTTCCTGCAAGGCTTCTGTGAAACCTCTCACGGCCTGAGCGACACCCTCCTTTCGGTCCTGCCGATGCGCAGCGAAGAGATCGGCAAGGCGCTGTACAAGGCCCTGAAGATCCAGACGTCCACCCACGAGTCTCAGGCCGCCGCGCTGATCAGCGCCTGACCCAGCAGGAATTGTTTATGTCCCAGCCAACCCGCGGCGCCATTCGCGAACTCATGACGCTGCTCAAACCTTTCTGGCCGATCGTGACGATCTCGATCGTCCTGGGCATGGTGGGGGGGCTGAGCATCACCACCCTGCTGGCCACGATCAACAAGGTGCTGCACTCCGACAGCGGCATGACTCAAGGCATCGTACTGAGCTTCGCCGGCTTGTGCCTGATGGCGCTGCTCAGTTCCATCGTGTCCGATATCGGCACCAACTATGTGGGGCAAAATATTGTCGTCAGGTTGCGCAAGACGCTCGGC
Organism: Pseudomonas sp. HP_08; assembly: GCF_055284095.1. Classification (NCBI taxonomy): domain Bacteria; kingdom Pseudomonadati; phylum Pseudomonadota; class Gammaproteobacteria; order Pseudomonadales; family Pseudomonadaceae; genus Pseudomonas; species Pseudomonas sp. HP_08. The sequence goes on from NZ_JBTOQC010000001.1 coordinate 607,329, forward strand.
GAAAAAGTCATGTCTGCCCCTATCGAACAGATCGAACGTTATCGCACCCATCGGCTGATTCCGGTATTGACCCACGACGTCGGCACCATCAGCGACTTTGCTTTCGCCTTCGCGCCTCTGGCGATCTCGCTGACAGTGACCATCGGTTGCCTGGGTTACCTGGCCATGCTGTCCTGGCAAATGTTTCTGTTGATGGTGGTAGCGATTGCGATAGGTACCACGGTGCAATACTTCGCGCGCAGCCATGGCATCAAAAACTTTCTGGCCGCCCGGGAAACCGAAGACGAACTGCAGAAGTACTACAGTGCCGTATCAGAGGGCGCCAAAGAACTGCGCATTCATCGCCCGCGCCGGCATCGGATGTTCGATCAGCGTATCCAGGGCACGGCCAACCGTATTCGTGACTTGCAAATCCGCGCCATTAACATCTTCGTGGTAGCCAAGACCTTTGGCTCGATGCTGTTCTTCGTCGTCATCGGACTGGCCCTCGCCTTTCAGGCTTATTGGCCCAATGCCGATAAAAGCGTCATGAGCGGCTTCGTGCTGGTGCTGCTGTACATGAAAGGCCCGCTGGAACATCTGATCGGCACACTACCCATCATCAGCCGTGCGCAGATCGCGTTTCGCCGTATCGCCGAACTGTCCGAAAAGTTCTCTTCGCCGGAGCCGCACTTGCTGCTTGAAGACAAGGCCCCTGAAGCGATGACCATACAAAGCCTGGAACTGCGTGATGTGCAATATGCCTTTCCTGCGGTACAAGGCAGCGATCCGTTCCGCCTGGGCCCGGTAAACCTGCGCATCGAACAAGGCGAGATTGTCTTTATTGTTGGCGAGAACGGCTGTGGCAAGACCACGCTGATCAAACTGCTGCTGGGACTTTACGCGCCACAGAAGGGCGAAATTCTGCTAGACGGCCAGCCCATCGTCGCCCGGAACAGGGACGACTATCGCCAGCTGTTTACCACGGTGTTTGCTGACTATTACCTGTTCGACGAGCTGGTGCAGGGCGGCGGCGATGTACCGAAAGAGGCCGAGCGTTATCTGCAACGTCTCGAAATCGGCCACAAGGTCACGATTCGCGATGGCGCGTTCAGTACCACCGATCTGTCCACCGGGCAGCGCAAACGTCTGGCACTGCTCAGCGCATGGCTGGAAGGCCGCCCGGTGCTGGTATTTGATGAGTGGGCGGCCGATCAGGACCCGACCTTCCGGCGTATTTTCTATACCGAGCTACTGCCAGACCTGAAACGACTGGGCAAAACCATCATTGTCATCAGCCACGATGACCGGTATTTCGACATCGCTGATCAGTTAGTCCGCATGGAATCCGGGAAGGTTAGAAGCGAAGCTCTACCTGCCTGAAAAATCTCGACGCGAGCCTTCCGGTTTTCCGAGTTGAAGCGTTGAAGTAATGCGAAAAGAAAAAATTCTCAATTGCAAAAACAGAGAAAACCATGCCCGCACACACTTTGAGCAAACTGACTCCCCTGGCAACAGCATTGCTGATGCGTAACGCCATTCGCCCGAAACTGTCACTGACCGGTTTGGGCATGGCCCTTTCCATAACCCTGTCTTCTCAGGTTCAGGCTCAGGAATGGAATCTGAATATTCCGGCACAGCCGCTTGATAAAGCGCTGCAGGTCTTTACAGAACAGGCCAATGTTCAGCTTCTTTATAACCCTGGCGATGTACAAGGCCTGCGTTCTACTGCCGTGAATGGTCGCTACGGCCTGGATCAGTCGATCGATCTTCTGTTGCGCGGGACGGGGGTCAGTTATCAGATCACGGGCAATACGCTGACGCTGATAGTGCCATCTCCTGGGGAGGCGATGGAGCTTTCGTCGGTGACGATTTCGGGTAAGGCACCGGGGTCGATTACAGAAGGAACAGGTTCTTATACGACAGGTTCGACAAGCAGCTCGGCCCGTCTGAACCTGAAGCCGCAGGAAACACCGCAGTCGGTCACTGTAATCACACGCCAACGCATCGAAGATCAAAAACTTGATGACTTGGCCGATGCCCTGGATGCGACAACCGGTATTAGTGTCAAACCGTTGGTGTACGGTGGTGATGCGCCACAAATTTTTTCACGTGGTTCGACCATTAACAACTTCCAGATTGATGGCGTACCTACAGCCTCCTCAATGGGCAACTATCTACAAGCCACGGCCATGTATGACAGGATCGAAGTGGTGCGCGGCGCAACCGGCATCATGAGTGGTCTGGGCAAGCCATCAGCGACAATCAATATGGTCCGTAAGCGCCCGACCTTTGAGCCGCAGGCCTCCATCACAGCGGAAGCCGGCAACTGGGACCGCTATGGCACCGGCCTGGATGTATCAGGCCCGCTGACCGACAGCGGTAATATCCGCGGCCGGCTGGTCGCCGATTACAAGCACCTGCATGGCTGGACCGATAATTTCGAGCAGGAGAGGATGACGCTTTACGGCATCAGTGAGTTCGACTTGAGCGAGGACACCCTGCTGACCGTAGGCTTCAGCCACCTCACCAAAAACACGGACTCGCAAGCGGCCAACTTCCCGATGGTGTACAGCAACGGTCAAAAGATCGACATCGGCCCTTCAAATAACGACACGCCACGCTGGGCTTATTACGACCATGAGCTGAGCAGCGTCTTTGCGTCGGTAGAGCATAAGTTTTCATCGGGCTGGAGTTTGAAATCCGAACTTTCTCATTCCCGTTACCACTATGAAAGTATCTATGCCACCATCACCGGATCGGTGAATCAAACCACGGGAGCGGGCGCTCGATTACTGACCCCCTACTGGGTCAACACGACAGAGCAAAACAACCTTGATACTTATGTAACCGGACCCTTTTCCTTATTCGGTCGCGAGCATGAACTCATTGGCGGTGTGACATTGACACAAGTCCACTCCTACGGGAACAACTACACGATGAGCCCGGCCACGTACCTGGTCCCCAATATATTCACCTGGGTCGATGACACACCAAAACCGAACTATAACAAGACGGGTGAAAGTGACCGCCACGAGCATCAATACAGCGCCTACTCAAACGTTCGCTTTCACCTGACAGACAGCACGAGCCTATTGATTGGCGGTCGTGTAACCGACTGGAAAAACAATAACGACAGCCTGACCTTATCAACGGGTAACATTGCCAAAAGTCGCGGCCGCGAAACAGGGATATTCACCCCGTATGCCGGCATCGTGCATGCGCTGGATGAAACTTGGTCGCTGTATGGCAGCTACACTAAAATTTTCCAGCCGCAAGATCCCTTGGTCAGTCAGTACGTCACCTCTCCTCCGCCAGAGGAAGGTACAAGTATCGAAGCCGGCGTAAAAGCGCTGTTCAATGAAGGCCGCTTAAACTCCAGCCTTTCACTCTTTCAAACCAAGCAAGACAATCTGGCCATCTGGAGCAATACCAGCAATGGTTATGAGCTTTACAATAACACCACCACAGAGGGTGTGGAACTTGAGCTCGCCGGTGAACTCTCAGAAGGCTGGAACTTTAGCAGCGGTTATGTCTACAGCGTGACACGCAATGATGAAGATGAACGCATCATGACACGCGCGCCACGGCATAACCTGAAAGTCTTCACCACCTATCGCTTGCCCGACGCGCTAAACAAATTCACCGTCGGAGGGGGATTTAACTGGGAAAGTAAAACCGGAGACAACCTGAAGGTCATTGAGCAAGGCAGTTATGCGCTGGTTAACCTTATGAGTCGCTATGACATCAACCAGAACCTGTCGCTCTCAGTCAACGTCAACAACGTATTTGACAAAGAGTATGCCTTTGCGGGTACTCGCGGAACATTTGGCCCACCTCGAAACGTTATGACCTCACTTAAATACACCTACTGAGTGAGGATCGTCCACTGATCGCGTCACCGGTCGTTATTCTTCTGGCACCGCAACACTCATGAGGACGTGTCGAGCAGGTAACTGCTCGACACTGAATCGACCCTAAGCGCGCCATAAACCCCATCTCAAAGGATGGGGTTTATCGTTATCAAGGTAGTGGCGCGTGGATCTTATTCAACGAGCGAGGACGACCAGGTATATTTTTCATTCCAGGCCATCCTCGAAACCAAGCGGTAAACACCTGCTTATTCAGGGAAGTATTGTAGAACTCGTGATGTCAGATTGTTTAGAAAAACAGGTGCATAGATGACCTCCTCATGAGCAACCTCAAGGCATTCCGAGTGCGCAATGCCTTGCACCGCACACCGGTTAACAATCGCATCCTCAAGCGCTTTAATATCGGTGTACGATATCGAGGACCACCAGACTTCAGGGCGGCTTTGCAACGAACGCAATTCAAAGTCTTTGGCAAGCGTGGAGATATTTCCGTATATATCATAGCCCACAGAAAATTCCGCCTCCAATGCATAGGCGTCGTAAATCAATTTGAAACGTGCCGAATGTTCTGCCTCGCCTTCCAATAGTTCGTGAATCATGAACTTGACGAGCCCATCGTCTTGCAGACCTGCCGCCCTACCCTCCTGCACTTTCCCCATAATGTAAGCATCCTCCTTTTCCGGGAAGAAACTTCTGATTATCATCACAGCCGCATGATTACGCTCATCCAGTGCCGCCAGGTCTACCGGAGCGGTGGTCACATCGGATGGCCGCCGGTGAGCTAAAAACAATTCGTGTGGCAACATCGAATCAACCAGCGCCAGCAAATTAACTTTTTCTCCTTTCATCTCGATCAGGTGGGCAATCTCTATGGCCAACGCCCCGCCTGACGACCACCCTAAAAGATGGTAAGGACCGGAAGGCTGTGACTTTATAATCTCGTCGTAGTAGTGTTCTACCATTTCCCTCCAGCTCTGATAGTGAAAGCCTTTTTCCACAAACCCCTTGTGCAACAATCCATACACAGGACAGACAGCATTGAGCTCTTTGGCCAAGGCATAGTAGGGAAAGGTCGTGCCGCCCGCAGGCGGAAGACAATAAATTCCATGCCGATCGTCAGGACAGCTATTAAGTTTTATCAGGCTGGACGTTTGTCCCCCCATGCAATCACGTAGCAGCTCAGCTTGCTTTGCGAGGGTAGGGTTACGCATGAAGTCGTGCATGGCAAAGCGCTCATCTATTTGCTCGCGCACTTTTTTCAACACGCTGAGCATTAGAATTGAGTGCCCACCCAGTTCAAAAAAGTCATCGTGCAATCCTATGAACTCACGGCCAAGGACCTCCTGCCATATGGCGGCAAGTTGCCGCTCAATCCTGGTTCTCGGCAAAGTCCCCTTTAATGGCTCACGTTCCGTCTCCGGCGCAGGCAACCGCTTTCGATCCAACTTTTCATTCGGCGTCTTTGGCATATCATTCATTATGATGATATGGGCAGGCATCATATAGTCAGCCAATCTGGACTTCATGTGTCGACGCAGGGCGTCGCACAATACCGCGGCCCGTGCACTGTCGTTTTTTATTGCAACGTCAACAGGCACTACATAAGCCGCCAGTTGCTTGCCACTCGGTCCATCGACATCGATGACCACTGCCTCGCGCACCGCTTCGTGCTCCAGTAACCGAGCCTCGATCTCACCCAGCTCAATACGGAAACCGCGAATCTTTACCTGATGATCTATACGACTGACGTACTCAATCACCCCTTCGGCGCGATAACGCGCCAGGTCGCCAGTCCGGTACAGACGACCGCCGCCCTGCTCGCTGGTATCGAACGGGTCCGGCACAAAACGCTCTGCCGTCAAATCAGGACGGTGCAAATAGCCTCGGGCCAGCCCGTCGCCCCCGATCAGCAGCTCACCGGCAACACCTGGGGCCGCCGTACCCAGCCCCTGTTCGACAATGTGCAGGCGAGTATTGGCAATCGGCATGCCCAGCAAGGGCGTCGGCGCTTGTCGGTCCAGACAGTGCAGCCCTGACCAGATGGTCGTTTCTGTCGGACCGTACAGGTTCCATACCTGTTCGCTGCGCTCCAACAGCCGGTTGGCCAGGTCCGGTGCCAACGCTTCACCGCCACTGAGCAGCCGGCACTGACGCAATTGTTCGGGCGCTGCGGCATCCAGCAGCATCCGCCACGTCGACGGTGTCGCCTGGACGGTCGTGACCGACTGTTGCTCAATCAGATTCAGTAACGCCTGCGGGTCCTGATTCTCGCGATCGGCCAGCAGCACCACGCAAGCGCCCACCAACAATGGCAGGTACAGTTCCAGACCAGCGATATCGAAGGACAGGGAGGTCAGCGCCAGTACCCGGTCATCGGCCGTCAGTCCAGGCTTGTCGGCCATGCTGAACAGGAAGTTGACCAGTGCCTGATGGCGCACGGCAACGCCCTTGGGCTTGCCGGTGGAGCCTGAGGTGTAGATGCAGTACGCCGGGTGGTCGGGGTGAACCACTATGTCCAGGTTATCGACGGAGTAGTTATCCAGTTGCGACCCGTCACGGTCCAGGCACCAGGTGTCGACACTGGTAACCGGCAACTGGTCGAGCAACCGCTGCTGGGTCAGCAGCAAGCGGGCACCGCTATGCTCGAGCATGTAGGCCAGGCGTTCCTGCGGATACTCCGGATCCAACGGCACATAGGCGCCACCGGCCTTGAGGATGGCCAACAGACCGACCACCATCTCCAGGCTGCGCTCCACCGCAATGCCTACCAGCACATCCGGGCCGACACCCAGCTCACGCAGCTTGTGCGCCAGGCGATTGGCCTGCTGGTTCAGTTCGGTGTAGCTCAACGATTGTTCGCCAAAGACCAAGGCTGTGCCATCTGGAGTCCTGGCTACCTGCTGCTCGATCAGTTGATGAATACACAGCTCGCCCGGGTAACTGGCTTCAGTGCGGTTCCAGTCATGAACGATCTGTTGTTGCTCGGCAGCGTCTAGCAGTGACAACTCGCAGAGACGCTGCTGAGGCTGGCGTACCACTTGTTTCAGCAGATTGATCCAGTGCCGGCCCAGACGCTCGATAGTCGAGGTATCGAATAACGCTGTCGCATATGTCAGCGAGGCGCCGATACCGGTGTCATGCTCAAAGGTATTAAGGGTCAGATCAAACTGGGCGGACACTCCCTCCCACGACAGCCCTTCCACCTGCAGGCCCGGTATTTCCTTAAAGGAGCCTTTGGCCTGCGTCTGGTGGTTGAACATCACCTGGAATAACGGGCTATGGCTCAGACTGCGGTCCGGTTGCAAAGCCTCCACCAGTTGCTCGAACGGCAGCTCCTGATAAGTCTGAGCCTCCATGACGGTCTGGCGAACCTGCTGCAGTAACTGTTCGAAGGTGGTTGTCAGCTCAAAAGTCGCTTTGAGGACCTGAGTGTTGACGAAGAAACCGATCAGCCGCTCCGTTTCCACTCGCGTACGGTTGGCAGTGGGAACGCCCACACGAATATCGTTCTGCCCCGAATAGCGTTGCAGCACACTCTGGAAGCTGGCCAGCAGCACCATGAACAGGGTACCGCCTTGACGCTGGGCCAAGGTCTTGAGTCCGCTCACCAGTTCGGCGTCCAGCGTGATGTCCAGCCGGGCCCCGTGTTGATCCGGCACCGACGGACGTGGCCGGTCGGTGGGTAACTCCAGCACCGGCTGCTCGCCGCCCAGTTGTCCTTGCCAGTAGGCCAGTTGCCGTTCCTGCTCACCGGCTTCCATCCAGTTACGCTGCCAGATCGCATAATCGGCGTACTGGATCGGCAAGGCCGGCAGGCTCACGTCGGTGTGCCCCTGGCTGTAGCCTTCATACAACTGCACCAGCTCGTCAACCAGCACGGGCATCGACCAGCCATCGGAGACGATATGGTGCAAGGTCAGCACCAGAACATGCTCGTCTGCCGCCAGACACAGCAGCTTTACGCGCAGAAGCGGGCCGTGTTCAAGATCGAATGGTCGACGGACCTCTTCTTCCACCCAGGCCTCGACGGTCTGACCGTCTGGCAGACGTTCAACACTCAAGACAAAAGGCTGAGCCGCATGAACAATCTGAATCGACTGTTCATCATCCTGACGAAAGGTCGTGCGCAAGGTTTCGTGCCGCTCGATCAGAGTGTGGATACTTCGGCGCAGCGCCTCAGAATCCAGCACTCCATTCAGCCTCAAGGCTGTCGGGATGTTATAGGCAGGACTGTCCGGCGCCAGTTGCCATAAGAACCACTGTCGTTGCTGCGCATAAGATAGTTTCAGAGGCTGACCGCGATCAGCCCTAAACAACTCAGGCATGGCATTGCCATCAGAGCCACTCAACTGACGTATAAAATCTAATAGTTCAGGTGCTTCGAACAGCGTACGCAGAGGCAAACTAATGTTTAGAGCCTGACGTACCCGAGATATCACCTGAGTTGCAATCAGGGAATGCCCACCGAGTTCGAAGAAATTGTCGGTCAGCCCCACCTGCTCGACCTTGAGCACTTCGGCCCAGATGGCCGCAATCTGCCGCTCAAGCTCCGTTTGCGGCGCCACATACACCTGTTGTTGCAGGCTGCCGTCCGGTTTCGGCAGGGCCTTGCGGTCCAGCTTGCCGTTGGGGGTCAGCGGCAGCTTGTCCAGAAACAGCAGGTACGCCGGCACCATGTAGTCCGGCAAATTAATTCTGAGCTGTTCGCGCAGATCGCTGCGCAGTTGGGTGTGCTGCTGCGCATCCAATTCACCAGCCGCAGTCACCAGATATGCAGCCAGTTGCTTGCCACCCGGTCCATCGACATCGATGACCACTGCTTCGCGTACCGCTTCGTGCTCCAGTAACCTGGCTTCGATCTCACCCAGCTCAATACGGAAACCGCGGATCTTTACCTGATGATCGATACGGCTGACGTACTCGATCACGCCTTCGGCGCGATAACGCGCCAGGTCACCAGTCCGGTACAGACGACCACCGCCCTGCTCGCTGGTATCGAACGGGTCCGGCACAAAACGTTCTGCCGTCAAATCAGGACGGTGCAGGTAACCCCGCGCCAGCCCGTCGCCCCCGATCAGCAGCTCACCGGCAACACCCGGTGCCGCCGCGCCCAGGCCCTGCTCGACGATGTGCAACCGGGTATTGGCAATCGGCATGCCCAGCAAGGGCGTCGGCGCTTGTCGGTCCAGACAGTGCAGCCCTGACCAGATGGTCGTTTCTGTTGGGCCGTACAGGTTCCATACCTGTTCGCTGCGCTCCAGTAGCCGGTTGGCCAGGTCCGGTGCCAACGCTTCACCGCCACTGAGCAGCCGGCACTGACGCAATTGTTCGGGCGCTGCGGCATCCAGTAGCATCCGCCACGTCGACGGTGTCGCCTGGACGGTCGTGACCGACTGTTGCTCAATCAGTTTCAGCAACGCCTGCGGGTCCTGATTCTCGCGATCGGCCAGCAGCACCACGCAGGCGCCCACCAGCAATGGCAGGTACAGTTCTAGACCGGCGATATCGAAGGACAGGGAGGTCAGCGCCAACACCCGGTCATCGGCCGTCAGTCCAGGCTTGTCGGCCATGCTGAACAGGAAGTTGACCAGTGCCTGATGGCGCACGGCTACGCCCTTGGGTTTACCGGTGGAGCCCGAGGTGTAGATGCAGTACGCCGGGTGTTCAGGGTGAACGACTACACCCAGATTATCGACGGGGTAGTTGTCCAGTGGCGACACGTCACGGTCCAGGCACAAGGTCTGGACGTCGGTGACCGGCAACTGGTCGAGCAACCTCTGCTGGGTCAATAGCAAGCGGGCACCGCTGTGCTCAAGCATGTACGCCAGGCGCTCTTGCGGATACTCCGGATCCAGCGGCACATAGGCGCCACCGGCCTTGAGGATGGCCAGCAGGCCGACCACCATTTCCAGGCTGCGCTCCACCGCAATGCCCACCAGTACGTCCGGACCGACGCCCAGCTCACGCAACTTGTGCGCCAAGCGATTGGACCGCTGGTTCAGTTCGGCGTAGCTCAATGACTGCTCACCGAACAGCAAGGCCGGTGTCTGAGGCGTTTTTAAAACCTGTAGCTCAATCAGTTGGTGAATACACAGCTCGGCCGGATAGCTGACCTCGGTGCAGTTCCACTCATGGACAATCTGCCGATATTCATCGGTACTCAGCAACGACAATTCAGCCAATGGTTTATCAAACGACTTGACCACATTCTGCAGCAAGTACTTCCAGTGCCTGGCCAGACGTTCGATGGTCGGGGCATCGAACAACGCCGTCGCATATGTCAGCGAGGCGCCGATACCGGTGTCATGCTCAAAGGTATTGAGGGTCAGATCAAACTGGGCGGACACCCCTTCCCACGATAGCCCTTCTACCTGCAGGCCCTGTATTTCTCTAAAGGAGCCTTTGCCCTGTGTCTGGTGGTTGAACATCACCTGGAATAACGGGCTATGGCTCAGGCTGCGATCTGGTTGCAAAGCCTCGACCAGTTGTTCGAACGGCAACTCCTGATAGGTCTGCGCCTCCAGCACGGCTTGGCGAACCTGCTGCAGCAATTGTTCGAAAGTGGTCGTCAGCTCGAAAGTCGCCTTGAGGACCTGAGTGTTGACGAAGAAGCCGATCAGCCGCTCGGTTTCCACTCGCGTACGGTTGGCAACCGGCACACCGATACGAATGTCGTTTTGTCCTGAATAGCGTTGCAGCAAACTCTGGAAGCTGGCCAGCAGCACCATGAACAGGGTGCCACCCTGACGCTGGGCCAAGGCCTTGAGCTCGCTCACCAGTTCGGCGTCCAGCGTGATTTCCAGCCGGGCCCCGTGTTGATCCGGCACAGACGGACGTGGCCGGTCGGCGGGTAATTCCAGCACCGGCTGCTCGCCGCCCAGCTGTTCTTGCCAGTAAGCCAGTTGCCGCTCCTGCTCACCGGCCTCCATCCAGTTACGCTGCCAGATCGCATAATCGGCGTACTGGATCGGCAAGGCCGGCAGGCTCACGTCGGTGTGCCCCTGGCTGTAGCCTTCATATAACTGCACCAGCTCGTCGACCAGCACCGGCATCGACCAGCCATCGGAGACGATATGGTGCAGGGTCAGCGCCAGAACGTGCTCATCGTCCGCCAGACCCAGCAGCTTGACGCGCAGAAGTGGGCCGTGTTCAAGATCGAACGGTCGACGGACCTCTTCTTCCACCCAGGCCTCGACGGTCTGGCCGTCAGGCAAGCGCTCAACACTCAAGACAAAAGGCTGAGCCGCATGAACAATCTGAATCGACTGCTCATCATCCTGGCGGAAGGTCGTGCGCAAGGTTTCGTGCCGCTCGATCAGAGTCTGGAAACTGTGCCGCAGCGCTTCATGATCCAATGAGCCGGTCAGTCGTAAAGCCGTCGGAATGTTGTACGCAGAACTGTCCGGAGTCAGTTGCCACAGGAACCACTGCCGTTGCTGGGCAAAGGAAAGAGGAATGCAATCAAAAAGCGCTTTTACCTCAGGGACCGGCAAATTGGCTGGCGAGATATTCTCGGCATACATCTTTTGCAGATACAGCCTGCGCTTCGCTGTTGGCAGCGTGATGAAGCGCCTGGCGATATTCAGAGCGGCTTCCATATTCATTGCGCTTCCTCCAACTCTTCGGCAAACAGATCAAGACGTTTCAGTTTTTCTTCAAAATCATCGGTCTTTTCTTGTACTAACTGTCTGGCGAAATCAGCCAGGAGTGGATACTGGAACAGCACAGAAGGATCGAGCGTTACACCGAGTGACAGACGCACACGGGACAAAATGGACAACACCAACAAAGAGTGCCCGCCCAGTTCAAAGAAGTTATCGGTCAGGCCCACTCGCTCAATCTGCAGCACCTCGGCCCAGATCGCTGCGACCTGTTGCTCCAGTTCACTTTGCGGCGCCACATACCTCTGTTGCTGCTGGCCGGCATCCGGTGCGGGCAATGCCTTGCGATCCAGCTTGCCATTGGCCGTCAACGGCAAATGATCAAGGAACACAAAGTGCGCCGGCACCATGTAATCCGGCATTACTCCCTTCAGTGCTTCGCGCAGGTTCTCACGCAATGCCGCCTGCTCAGCTTCGTCCGCCTGTTCTGCCATCGGCACCAGCCAAGCCACCAATTGCTTGCCGAGCGGCCCATCCACATCCAGCACCACCGCCTCACGGACTGCCGGATGTTCCTTGACCCGCGCTTCGATCTCGCCCAACTCAATCCGGAAGCCGCGAATCTTCACCTGATGGTCGATGCGACCGGCGTATTCCACTATGCCGCCGGCACGACTGCGGCTCAGGTCACCACTGCGGTACAGCCGGCTGCCGCCCTGCTCACTGGTGTCGAACGGGTCGGGAATAAAACGCTCCGCCGTCAAGGCGGGGCGATTGTGATAACCACGCGCCAGACCCGCACGACCGATATGCAGTTCGCCATGCACGCCCGGAATGGCCGGGTTGAGTTGACCGTCCAGCACATACCAGGACAAGTCACGGATCACATCACCGAGCGGGCTGACCGATGCCTGTTGCAGGTCGGCCCTGGACAACGGCCGATGAGTCACATGCACCGTGGTTTCAGTGATGCCGTACATGTTGATCAGTTGCGGCTGTTGATCGCCAAAGCGCTCGAACCACGGCGCCAGACTGCCGACGTCCAGCGCCTCGCCACCGAACACGACATAACGCAGCGCCAACGGCTCAGTGCTGTCGCAGGCCACCGGGATCAACTGCTTGAACGCCGAAGGTGTCTGGTTCAGTACGGTCACCTGCTCGCGGCACAACAGGGCATGGAAGCTCTGCGGCGAACGTGCAACATCCTTCGGCACGATGACCGCCTTGCCGCCGTACAGCAGCGCGCCATACAGCTCCCACACCGAGAAGTCGAAGGCGTAGGAGTGGAAGACCGTCCAGACGTCCTGGCCATTGAAGTGGAAGTTTTCATCAGTGGCCTGGAACAGGCGCAGGACGTTGTGATGCGGCAACAACGTGCCCTTGGGCTTGCCGGTCGAGCCCGAGGTATAGATCACATAGGCCAGGTTTTCGGGCCGGGTGATGTTATCCGGATTGGCATCGCTGTAATCCGCCAGCCAGTCAGGACCGGCCTCCAGGATCACCGTCTGCACGCCTTCCGACACCGGCAGTTGACCTTGCAAATGCGCCTGCGTCAGCAGCAAGCGGATGCCACTGTCTTCAACCATGTACGCCAGGCGATCCTGCGGATACTCCGGATCCAGCGGCACATAGGCGCCACCAGCCTTGAGAATCGCCAGCAGACCCACCACCATCTCCAGGCTGCGCTCCACCGCCAGGCCTACCAACACATCGGAGCCGACACCCAGCTCACGCAGCTTGTGCGCCAGGCGATTGGCCTGCTGGTTCAGTTCGGCGTAGCTCAACGATTGCTCGCCGAATACCAAAGCTGTGGCCTGTGGCGTCTTCAAAACCTGCTGCTCGATCGACTGATGAATGCATTGCTTGGCCGGGTAGCTGACTTCGCTACGGTTCCACTCATCCACGATCTGTTGCTGTTGATCCGCGCTGAGCAACGCAAGCTCACCAATAGTTTTTTGGTCCTCAAGACTCAATGCGGGCAGTAACTGCTCAAGCCCAAGCGCCAGTTGCTGCACAGCACTGTCACAAAACTCAGCCTTGGCATAACTGAAGCCAAGCGACAGTACATCACTGATATCAGCAGCTACCACCAGCCCATAGCTGGTCTGTCCACGCTCATTCAAGTTTTCAAAGACAAGGCCATGAGCAGCTCCTTTTTCAAGCGCCTCGGAAACCGGGTAGTTATCAAACATCAGCAAGGTATCGAACAGTGTCTCACCGCTCTTTCCTGCCCAGCGCTGCACGTCATACAGGGGCGTATATTCATGCTCGCGCAGGGCCAGATTCTGCGCCTGAAGCGACTGTAACCACTGCCCCACACTCAGTTCGGGCAGCGATTGGGCAACCAGCGGCAATGTATTGATAAACAAGCCCAGTTGCTGTTCAACGCCCTCAAGCTCGCCAGGGCGACCGGAGACTGTCACTCCGCAGGCCACATGATCCTGGCCGGTGTAGCGCTGCAACAGAATTATCCAGGCCGCCTGCACCAGGGTATTGAGGGTCACTCGCTGACGTTGAGCAAAACTGCTCAAGCGTTCTGTCTGCTGCTTATCCAGCGAAAACCGGTGATACCCGTACCCTGTCTCAGCAGGGTAGTCCGCTTGCCAGATCGACTGGGCCAGCCGTGTTGGTTCATCAAGACCTGCCAGTTGCTCTTTCCAGAACTGTTCACTGGCCACGCCATCCTGTTTGCCCAACCACTCGATGTAATCACGATAACGGCTGGTGATGGGCGCGGGTGCATGTCCGGTATAGCTTTGCAGTATTTCGCCCATCAACTGCGAGTTGCTCCAGCCATCGAGAAGAATGTGATGGGTGGTATGAATCAGGTGATGTGTGTTTTCACCCGTACGGATCAAGGCCAGTCGCACGATGGGATCACGCGCCAGATCGAAGCCTTTACGGCGATCCTCAAGCGCCCAGTCGTCCAGCTTTTGCGATTGCTGCACCTCGCTACGCCAATCCAGTAAAACGCAGGGCGCATCGATCTGTTTACGAATGATTTGAAGAGGCTGGCCATCCACCTCGACAAAGCTCGCCCGAAGCACTTCATGTCGGCTGATCGCACTGAGCCAGGCGGCCTTGAAGCGCTCGACATCCAGTCCTTGCACGTCCACGCGCAGCTGGTTGATATAGTGACCGGCTTCCTGGTCCAGCAGGCTGTGAAACAGCATGCCCTGCTGCATGGGCGAAAGCGGGTATATGTCTTCGATGTCTGCCGCAGACACAGGCAGATGACCAAGTTGCTCCGGGCTCAAGACAATCAGAGGCTTACGGCTTTCAACCTCGCTGACAGGCTTGGCCGCAGAAGGTTTGGCTTCGATCAGTCTGGCCACCTTGGCCAATTGCCCGATGGTCTGTTGTTCGAACACTTGCTTGGGCGTCAGCTTGATGCCCTGGCGCTTGGCCCTGGCAATGATCTGCAGGCTCAGAATCGAGTCGCCGCCCAGTTCAAAGAAGTTATCGGTGGTACCGATCTGCTCGCGCTTGAGCACTTGAGCCCAGATGTCTGCCAGCATCTGCTCGACATCACCTTCTGGCGCCACAAAGCCGCGCGCGACCACGCCCGGTTTGGGCAAGGCGCGTTTGTCCAGCTTGCCATTAGCTGTCAACGGCAGGCGATCCAGCAGCACGATCTGCGCCGGGACCATATAGTCCGGCAAGTGCTCTTGCAGGCGCTGCTGCAACTGCGTAACGCTGACACCCTCAGCGACCGAGCACCAGGCCACCAGTTGCAGACGCAAAGGGTCGCCTTCCAGAGGCTGGGCCAGAACAACCGCTTCTTTGACCTCCTCCAGCCGCAGCAGGAACTGGCTGATTTCTCCAGGCTCGACCCGGTAACCACGAATCTTCACCTGATCGTCGGCGCGGCCGATGAATTCGATCAAGCCATCGCGGCCAATGCGCGCACGGTCGCCGGTGCGATACAGCCGCTGGCCATCCTCGGCAGGAATGAAACGCTCGGCGGTCAATGCGGCCCGCCCTTTATATCCTTGCGCCAGACCTTGTCCGCCCAGGTACAGCTCGCCTGCGACCTGCGCTGCAACGGTATTGAGCCAGGCATCGAGAATGTCGACACGCCCATTGGCCAACGAGGTTCCCACAGGCGCACTTCGATAACCATTCAAGCGCTGCCCGACTTCATGGGTCAGCACGCCCACGGTGGTCTCGGTCGGGCCATAGTGATTGACGATGCGGCAGTCAGGCCGCAGTTGACGAACCTTTTCGACCAGTTCCCAGGAACAGCTTTCGCCGCCCAGAACCAGTAGCTGACCAGGCAACACATTAGCCGGACTGGCTGCTTGCAACAGCCCTTGCAAGTGGCTGGGCACCAGTTTGAGAACAGCCACCTGATGCTCGGCCATGTAGGCCGCAAAGGCATCAGGATCGAAGGCCAGTTCCTGGGGTAGAAGATGTAGTAGACGGCCGGACGCCAGCGCACCGAACAGCATGGTATGACCCAGGTCCGCAGCCACGGTCGACACCATGGCCATGCTGCCTTCGGGCGTCAGCTGCAAGCGATCAAGTACGGCCTGCACATAGTTGGCAAGTGCTTTATGGCTGACTTGCACGCCCTTGGGCTGGCCAGTGGAGCCTGAGGTGTAAATCAGGTAGGCCGGCTGTTCGGGATCGAAGGACTGATCCAGCGATTGGTCGCTCTGCTCAACCCATACCTGTGAATCCCAGGCTTGCACCTTGATGCCTTGCAGGTTGGTGAAGCGTGTGTCGTTAGCCTCGTGGAGCAGAACAGCCGCACCACTGTCATGCAGCAATTGCTGCACACGCTCGACAGGCTGCTGGTTATCCAGCGGCAAATACACCCCGCCGGCCTTGATCACCGCAAGCATCGCCGTGACCCACTCGATGCTGCGCGCCTGGCACAGTGCAACCACGCTGCCGACACCTACTCCAGCAGCCTGAAGATAATGCGCCAGCCGATTGGACTCATGCTCCAGCGCCTGATAGCTGATACGTTTTTCATCTGCCTGTAGCGCGTCACGCTGGCCTGCTTGCGCCAGGCTGCGCTGCCAAAGTTCGAGAACGTTGCTGCACGCAAATGACTGCGAGCGGGTTTGAACCGTGATGCCGGTGTTCTCGGGATGGTCGAGCAGCCGAGCCTCAGGCGCCCGAACCAACGCCTGCAATGTCGACTGTAACGAGGAGGACATGCGCTCGATGATGGACGCATCGAACAGGTCGGTCGCGTAGGTAAACGCCGCCTCGATACCTTCAGGGGTGTCGGTGAAATCAAACGCCAGGTCAAACCGTGCGTCGCCATCACCCAGCGCAAAGGCATCGACGGTAACACCACCCAGTCGGTTGCTACCGTCGGTACGGCTCAACACATTCTGGTTGATCTTGAACTGGAACAGCGGGTTATGCCCCAGGTTACGCTCGGGCAACAACGCATCGACCAGTTGCTCGAACGGCAGATCCTGATGAGATTGCGCGCCAGCGACCACGTCCCGGACCTGATTGATCAGTTCAGCGAACGTGGCGCGCTCATCGACCTGGATGCGCAGCACTTGCGTGTTGATGAAAAAGCCGATCAGGCCTTCAAGCTCCGTACGGTTGCGGCTGGCATTAGGCGCACCGATGCGGATATCCGACTGCCCGCTGTAGCGCGACAGCACGACAGACACCGCCGCCAACACCAGCATGAACAGGGTATTGCCGTCTTTACGCGCCAGCACCCGCAACTCGGCGGCCAAGGCCTGAGGAATGTCGGCGTCTACAACCGCACCGCGGTAGCTGGGGCTGGATGGCCGGTCATGATCCAGCGGCAAATCGAGTACCGGATGATCCTCACCCAGCTGTTCTTTCCAATAGGCAAGCTGCCTGTCGCCTTCGCCAGCCTCTAGCCAGCTGCGTTGCCAGATCGCGTAATCCGCGTACTGAATGGGCAGCGCGGGCAGTCCTGCATCGCGGTCTTCTATCAGTGCCGTGTACAAGCGCACAAATTCGGCCACGATCAGCTCACCCGACCAACCATCGGACACGATGTGGTGCATGCACAAGGTCAGCAGGTGCTCGGACTCGCCCATATGCAGCAGCTTGACACGCAGCAAAGGGCCTTCGGCCAGATCGAAAGGCCTGGCAAGCTCCTCACTCACCATGGCCTGTAGCGCGGCTTCATCGGGTTGTTCATCGAAGGAAACGATGTCCAGCACGACGGGGGAATGTTCCTGAATTTCCTGGTAGAACTCACCGTCCGCCGAAGCAAAACGGGTTCTCAGGGTTTCATGACGCTGCACCAGCAACTCAAGTGCCTGCGACATGGCCTGATCGTCCAGATGCCCCTTCAAACGCACCGCGGTCGGCACGTTGTAGAACGTACCCGTAGGCTCCATTTGCCAGAGAAACAGCAAACGTTGCTGGGCATAGGACAGAGGAATGCGCGCCACGTCCTGGCGCGTTGGCACGATGGGCAGCAACCTGAAGCTCTGCCCGGACTCGTGCATCTTGTCGAGGATCTGTTTGCGTTGCTCCAGAGGCAGAGAGACGAAGCGTTTGGCAATCCGTTCAGCGGTAGTCCGTTCCATCTCAAGCCCCTGCCATTTCATTCATCATTTTTTCGATATCCGTCAGATCGCTCTCACGCAGAGAGAGACCCTGGGTGTCCAGAGCGCTGGTAAATTCACCGAGTGCGGGGTGTTCGAAGAGCAGACGCAGAGGGGCGTCTATTCCCAGCTGCACGTTGATCCGGGAGATCGTCTGAGTGGCCAGCAACGAGTGCCCACCGAGTTCGAAGAAGTTGTCGGTCAGGCCCACTCGCGCAAGCTTGAGGACGTCGGCCCAGATCGCAGCGATCTGCTGCTCAAGCTCCGTTTGCGGCGCCATATACACCTGTTGTTGCAGGCTGGCATCTGGCTTGGGCAGGGCCTTGCGGTCCAGCTTGCCGTTGGGGGTCAACGGCAGCTGATTCAGGAACACTACTTGCGATGGCACCATGTAGTCCGGCAGATGCAACTTGAGTTGCGACGTCAGGCGCGCACGCAGTGCCACTTGCTCGTCAACTTCGTCAGTGATGCTTGCCTGGACAGGCACGATATAACCGACCAGATGCTTGCCTTGCTCGCTATCCAGGGCCAGGACGACCGCTTCTCGTACGCCAGGCTGAGCGCGCAGGCGTGCTTCGATCTCGCCCAGTTCAATACGGTAACCACGCACTTTGACCTGGTGATCAATGCGACCGATGTATTCGATGACCCCATTGGTACGGTAACGAGCTAAATCACCGGTGCGATACAAGCGCCCACCCTCATTTGAGAATGGATCAGGCAGAAATTTCTCTGCTGTCAGTGCAGGTTGGCCCAGGTAGCCTCGCGAAAGACCTGCGCCTGTCAGGCACAGCTCGCCGATACAACCGACCGGTACAGGCTGTCCGGCCTCATCCAGCAGGTAGGCGCATGTGTTGGCAAGCGGACGGCCAATGTTAGCCTTCCCTGCCGGTGTTCTGAGGGTGCAGGTGGAATAAGTGGTGTCCTCGGAGGGACCATAAAGATCATAAACAGCATCGACATGACCAAGTCCATAGAGGTCATTGACCAGTGACTGCGGCAGGGGTTCGCCTGCCAGATTGATGGTGCGCACTGTCTTGGGCAACTGTCCGGATTCGTACAATGCCTTGATGGCCGACGGCACTGTGTTGATCAGTTGCACGCGATCTTTTGCAACAAGCCCTGGTAACGCCAACGCGTTGTCCGCCACGATGGCATAGCCGCCCGAGGACAGCGTTACGAAAAACTCCCATATCGACAGATCAAAGCAAATCGAGGTCGAGGCAAGCACCCCAAGCAGGCGGTCCTGGTCATAGACAGAACGCGCCCAGCCAATCAGCGCTACCGCATTGCGGTGCTCGATCAATACACCCTTGGGCCTGCCTGTGGAGCCAGACGTGTAGATGCTGTAAGCCAGGTTTTTCGGTGTCGCCCATACCGTCGGGTTCTCGTTGCAATAGTCGCTCAACGAGAGTCGATCCAGCAGTAAGGCCTGGTGCCGAAAATGCTCAGGCAAGCGCTCCAACAAAGAAGAACCCGACAACAGTACAGCCGCTTTACTGTCCTCAAGCATGTAGGCCAGGCGATCCTTGGGGTACGCCGGATCAAGCGGTACATAGCCCCCTCCGGCTTTAAGGACAGCCAACAGAGCAACGACCATGTCCACATTGCGATCCAGTGCAATCGCTACCAATACATCGGGTTTTACGCCCAGCTCGCGCAACTTGTGAGCAAGCTGATTGGCACGACTGTTCAACTCGGCATAATCAAGCGACTGATCGCCAACGATCAGGGCTGTTGCATCCGGAGTTCTGGCTACCTGCTGTTCGATCAACTCATGAATGCATAACGGGTGGGGGTAACGAGCCGCTGTGTCGTTCCATCCATGCACAATCTGGCGATACTCTTCGGCGCCCAGAAGTGGCAATTCACCCAGGCGTGCCTGCGCATTCTGAGCCAACGCTTCTAGCGCGTTGCCGAAGTGTTGAGCGATTTGTTGGATGCCTGCTTCGCTAAAATGGGCACGGTCATAGCTGTAGTGGATCGACAGCGTCTCTTCCAGCCCCAGTGCGAGTGTCAACGGATAATGAGTCTGCTCACGATTGTGCAGACCGCTGAAGACAAGACCGGCAGGTGCGCCCTGTCGCAGCGCCTCGGAAACCGGGTAGTTTTCAAACACGAGCAATGTGTCAAACAGGCCTTCATTGCCCAGGCCCGCCCATCGCTGGATGTCATACAAAGGCACGTGTTCATGCTCACGTAGCCTCGCATTCTGCGCCTGTAGCTGGTCGAGCCACTCACACACTTTCTGCTCAGGCTTGAGACCGGCAATGACCGGGAGCGTATTGATGAACAAGCCCAGTTGCTGTTCGACATTTTTCAGATCGGCTGGGCGTCCGGATACGGTTGCACCAAAGGTCACACAGTCGTTTCCGGTGTAGCGGTGTAACAGGAGTAGCCATGCAGCCTGTGCCAGCGTATTGAACGTGACACGTTGCTGACGGGCAAAATCATGTAATGCCTGGGTCTTCAGAGCGTCCAGGCTATCAAGATGCTCGCCATAGCCTGTCAAGGGTTGCAGGTTATCTTGCGAAACGGCCTGAGCCAGCCGGGTCGGCGACTTCAGGCGACTGGATTGTTCGCGCCAGAACACTTCACCTTGCTCACTGTCCTGACATTGCAACCAGTCGATATAGTCGCGATAACGACTGGCTGGACGAGGAACGGTTTCACCGGCGTAAACCTGCAACACCTCACCGAGCAGCTGCGAGTTGCTCCACCCATCCATCAGAATGTGATGACTGGTGTAGATCAAATGATGGCTGTCTTCGCCGGTCTGGATCAGTGTCAAACGCAACAGCGGGTCCTGCAGCAAATCGAAGCCTTTCTGACGATCCGCCTGCGCATGATGTTCCAATTCGTGCTGCACGTTTTCATGTGCACGCCAGTCCAGCAGGATGTAAGGCACTTGGACCCGCTTGCGGATGACCTGTAAAGGCCGCTCAAGCAATGAAACAAAATTCGCTCGCAACACTTCATGTCGATCAACGGCAACCTGCCAGGCCTGCTGGAATCGAGCGACATCCAGCCCTTGTATGTCGACGCGAAACTGATTGATATAGTCGCCGTCTTCGTGCGCATAGAGGCTGTGAAAAAGCATGCCTTGTTGCATCGGCGACAGCGGGTAAATGTCCTCTATCTCTGACGCCGGAACAGGCAGGCTATCCAAAAGTGCCTGGTCAAGGCCCGACAACGGTACGTCAGAGGGCGTCATGCCCGAGACCTGTTCGTCGGTGCAATGCTTGATCAACTGCTGAAGTTCTTCAGTCAGCTCATCCGCCAGACGTTGAATGGTGGCCTGATTAAACATCTCCCGACTGAAACTCCAGCCCAGGCTAAGTTGAGAGTCGTACACCTGGCCATTGATAGAGAGCCAGTTTCCCAAAGGCGCCTCTTGGCTCGTGGGTAGACCTGAACGCTCTACGGCGGGTATCAATCGGGCGCGGGACGTTTCAGCACCTGGCGTCTGCCCGGAAAAACCGCCATCGAACTGTCCCAGGTAATTGAACGTAATCCGTGGTTCTACCAGCGTTGCCAATGCCTGGCATGCCGCTTGATCCCCCAGGTAACGCAGCGCGCCAAATCCGACGCCCTTGAAGGGCACCGCGCGTAGTTGCTCTTTGATTTGCTTGATTGAATGATCCAGTCGAGGCGACGTACTCAACTTCACCGGAAACATCGTGGTCAACCATCCGACCGTACGCGTCAGATCGATATCATCAAACAATGATTCACGGCCATGCCCTTCCAGCTGGATCAATACATCGTCACATTGTGTCCAGCGGGCAATGACGCGAGCCAATGCCGTTAGCAACAGATCGTTGACTTGCGTGCGATAGGCGGCCGGCGCCTGCTGCAATAACTGGCGTGTTTGAATTTGATCAAGGTGCGTATACACCGTCGAGATATAGGTGCCCTGCAAAGAACCTTGCGGGTTATCGCACGGCAACTCCGTGTGGACGCCCTTGTACTGGTCTTGCCAATACGCAAGTTCAGCCTGCACCGCTTCGCTTCGTGCATACTGCTGCAAATGCCTGGCCCAAGCCTGTGTCGAACTGGTCTTGGCCGGCAGGCTGATCACATGACCCGCGTGCTGCTGGTCGTAGGCCGTTTGCAAATCTTCCAGCAAGATCCTCCATGACACGCCATCCACCGCAAGGTGATGAATCGCCAATAACAACCGCTGACTGCCATCGGGAAAGGTGGCCAGTACGGCGCGCAACAATTTCCCTCTTTGCAAATCCAGGCTGCGCTGGGCCTTTGTGCACAAAGCGTCGAGCGATGATTCGTCTTGCACTGGCGAC
The DNA here is from genome assembly GCF_055284095.1 of Pseudomonas sp. HP_08. NCBI lineage: Bacteria > Pseudomonadati > Pseudomonadota > Gammaproteobacteria > Pseudomonadales > Pseudomonadaceae > Pseudomonas > Pseudomonas sp. HP_08. Next base: position 629,645 of record NZ_JBTOQC010000001.1, read on the forward strand.
TGCCAGAGAATCGCTACCGATTGCTCGGCAGGATCACCGTACTGCGCAACCCAGCCTGCGCCTTCATCACCAGAAAAGCCCAGGCGTAGTGCATCATGATGCGCAACCAGAACCTGCAAGGCCCTCTCCAGAACATCACCGTCAAGGTTATGCATCGGCTTGAGCAGGACTGACTGATTCCAATGATGACGCTCTGGAATCTGCTGATTGAAAAAGTGCTGGTGAATAGGTAGCAGCACCACTTCGCCACTGGCCAGTCCCTGCTCAATCTGCAACCCACTCGACTCGCCCCGTTTCGCCACCGAAGCCAGCCCTTGAACGGTCTGATACTGAAACAGATCCTTCGGTGTAAAACGGATACCTGCCTGCCGGGCAAGGCTTACGACCTGCATGGAAATGATCGAGTCGCCGCCCAGCTCAAAGAAATTATCGGTCAGGCCTACTTTTTCCAGCTTCAACACCTGCATCCAGATCGTTGCGATTTGCTGCTCAAGTTCTGTTTGCGGCTCCACATACACCTGTTGCTGCTGGCTGGCATCAGGCTTGGGCAAGGCCTTGCGGTCCAGCTTACCGTTTGGGCTCAGTGGCAGCTTGTCCAGAACCAGCAGGTGCGAGGGCACCATATAATCCGGCAGCGTAGTTTTCAGATATTCGCGCAGGCTGGCTCGAAGCGCGTTCAGTTTTTCTGGATCACTGGTCGTCTCAGCCACTACCAGATAGGCCGCCAACTGTTTGCCACCCGGCCCTTCGACATCAATGACCACCGCTTCGCGGATCGCCGCATGCTCTTGAAGCCTGGCTTCTATTTCGCCCAACTCGATACGCAGGCCGCGGATCTTCACCTGATGGTCAGTGCGGCCCAGATAATCGATCACTCCGTCAGCGCGATAGCTCGCCAGGTCACCGGTGCGGTACAACCGGCCACCGCCCTGTTCGCGACCGTCGAACGGATCCGGTACAAAACGCTCCGCCGTCAGCGCAGCGCGTCGATGATAACCACGCGCCAGCCCTACACCGCCCAGGTACAGCTCACCTACGCAGCCTTGCGTCGCTGGCAGCAGGCTCGGCACAAGAATGTGAGTCTTGAGGTTGTCGATCGGCCGGCCGATCGGTACACCAGCGCCTTCCTCTGGACCGCAGCGCCAATGGGTCACATCAATAGCCGCTTCGGTAGGGCCATAGAGGTTGAACACCCCGGCCTGAGGCAATCGCTGCAGCGATTTGCGCGCCAATTCGCCAGACAGTGCCTCGCCGCTGCACACAATACGCCTGATACTCAGACAGCTCTCGACGTCTTCGCTGGCCATGAATACCTGCAGCATCGACGGCACGAAGTGCAGCGTCGTGACGCAGTAGCGGTTAATTGTTTCGATCAGACGCAGAGGATCACGATGCTCGCCAGGCTGAGCAATCGCCAGCCGGGCCCCCGTCAGCAGCGGCCAGAAAAATTCCCATACCGAGACGTCGAAGCTGAACGGAGTCTTCTGTAGCACCGTATCGGCGTCACTCAGCTCATAGGCTTTCTGCATCCAGGCCAAACGATTGAACAACGCCTTGTGCGAGTTACCTGCGCCTTTGGGCTTGCCGGTAGAGCCTGAGGTGTAGATAACGTACGCCAGGTTCTCCAGCCGCGTGTCATTGAAAGGATTAGCGTCGCTGCAAGTCGCCCATGCTTCAGCCATTCGACTCAGGATCAAAACCCGAACGCCTTGTGGTATCGGCAGTTGCGCCTGCAGATGCTCCTGGGTCAGTAACAACTGGATGCCGCTGTCTTCCAGCATGTAAGCCAGGCGTTCCTGCGGATACTCCGGATCCAGCGGCACATAGGCGCCACCAGCCTTGAGAATCGCCAGCAGTCCCACCACCATCTCCAGGCTGCGCTCCACCGCAATGCCCACCAGCACATCGGGGCCGACACCCAACTCACGCAGCTTGTGCGCCAGGCGATTGGCCTGCTGGTTCAGTTCGGTGTAGCTCAATGACTGCTCGCCAAACAGCAAAGCCGGTGCCTGAGGCGTTTTCTCGACCTGCTGCTCGATCAGTTGATGAATACACAGCTCGCTCGGGTAACTGGCTTCAGTACGGTTCCAGTCATGAACAATCTGCTGATACTCAGCCGTATCCAGCAGTTGCACCTCGACAATCCGCTGCTGGGGTTGACGCACAACACCTTGCAGCAAATTGACCCAGTGCCGTCCCATCCGCTCGATGGTCTGCCGATCAAACAGTTCTGTGGCAAAGGTCAGCGAGGCCCATAACCCGGTCCCGGATTCAAAGGTGTCTAGGCTCAAATCGAACTGGGCCGTGTGGTTGTCGTACTCAAGCGGTTGCAACTCAAGCCCTGGCAGCGCAATGCCCTTGCCTTTGACTTGAGTCTGGTGGTTGTACATCACCTGGAACAGCGGGTTATGGCTCAGGCTACGCTCGGGATGCAGCGCCTCCACCAGTTGCTGGAATGGCAGATCCTGATGCGCCTGGGCATCGAGCACGGTCTTCCTGACCTGCTGCAACAGATCGTTGAAGCTCAGGTGCAGATCGAACTCGGCCTTGAGGACCTGGGTATTGACGAAGAAGCCGATCAGTTGCTCGGTCTCGACCCGCATACGGTTGGCAATCGGTACTCCGACACGAATGTCGTTTTGCCCGGAGTAACGCTGCAGCAGCATCTGAAACGAGGCCAGCAACAGCATGAACAGCGTGACGCCCTGACCTTGAGCCAACTGCTTGAGCGCCTGAACCAGATCGGCGGGCAGCTCGATGCTCAGGTTGTCGCCTGCATGGTTTCTGACCACAGGGCGCGCATGATCGACCGGCAATTCCAGCACCGGTTGCTCGCCTCCCAGCTGGGCCTGCCAGTAAGCCAGTTGTCGCTCCTGCTCACCGGCCTCCATCCAGTGACGCTGCCAGATCGCGTAGTCGGCGTACTGGATCGGCATGTCCGGCAGACTGGCTGCTTGCCCGCGACTGTACCCTACGTACAACTGCACCAGCTCATCGACCATGATCGGCATCGACCAGCCATCGGAGACGATATGGTGCAACGTCAGCACCAGCACATGCTCCTCAGCAGCCCGTTGCAGCAGTTTTACCCGCAGCAGCGGCCCATTGAGCAGATCGAACGGACGCCCCGTCTCTTGCTCGACCCGCGACTGGACAAGCGAATCATCCGCAGACTCAAGCCTTTCAATATCGATACTGAAAGGCAGATCGGGATGAATCACCTGGATCGGCTTTTCACCGTCCATCGCAAAAGTCGTGCGCAACGTCTCATGCCGGGCAATCAGCGCCTGAAAGCTGTGTTGCAGGGCCTCAAGGTCCAGAACCCCCTTGAAACCCAGGGCCGTTGCAATGTTATAGGCCGAGCTTTCAGGCTCCAGTTGCCACAAGAGCCACTGGCGCTGTTGGGCGTAAGAGAGCAAGGGCTGCTCGTCCGGCTCCCGCTTGAAGATGGGAGTGACCCCATACAGATTCACTTTCTGTTTTTTAAGCAAGGCCGCCAGGGCCTTGCGTTGTTTACCAGACAGCGACTTTACGGAGTCGAGTAGCTCTTGCACTGATGTATCTCCTACGAAATCAGCTCGTCAATTTCCTCTGCAGTAAGACGTTTAAGGGCCTCCAGGGATTTAGCCAGTTCATCCTGTAAAGGCGCATCCTGGTTATCTTTTTGCTCGGCGAGCTGGCAGAAATCACTCAATTGCGGGTGATCGAACAGGTCGCGCAGCGCCATCGAGACGCCCAGTTGCTCACGCACACGCAGCATCACCTGGGTGGCCAGCAACGAATGCCCGCCAAGTTCGAAGAAGCTGTCGTTCAGGCCAACCCTCTCCAGCTTGAGCACTTCGGCCCAGATGGCCGCCATCTGCTGTTGCACCTCGCTCTGCGGCGCCACATAGGCTTGCTGCATCTGGCTGATATCGGGCTTGGGCAGGCCCTTGCGGTCCAGCTTGCCGTTAGGCGTCACCGGCAGGCGCTCCAGCAACACGATATGCGCCGGCACCATGTAATCCGGTAAACGAGCCTTGAGCGCAGCTTTCAGGGCTGTGCGCACCGCCTCTTCGTCCGTCACCGCTGTGCCAGCCACCACATAGGCCACCAGTTGCGCACCACCGACACCGTCGATGGCCAGTACCACGGCCTCACGGACCTGCTCGTCCTGCAACAGGCAAGCCTCGATCTCGCCCAGCTCGATACGGAAGCCGCGCACCTTCACCTGATGGTCGATACGGCCCAGATAATCCATCAGGCCATCCGGACGGGCACGGGTCAGGTCACCACTGCGGTAGACGCGCCCACCGTCAACACCGAACGGATCGGGGACGAAGCGCTCGGCCGTCATCGCTGGCCGGCCCAGATAGCCCCGGGCAACACCCGTACCGCCCAGGTACAGCTCACCGGCAATGCCGACCGGCAACAGATCCAGGTCAGCGCCCAGTACATACGCACAGCGCTGCCCGACCAACGTCCCGATCGGCGCATAGGCCGCCCCGCAGTCATCAAAGGCGCGGGCCGTCCACAGCAGCGGTGTCACCACGGTTTCGGTCGGCCCGTAGCCGTTGAAAATGCGTTGTGGACGCAGGGTTTTCCAGACCAGCTCATAAGCGGCCTGAGGCACTGCATCGCCGCCGAAGCAATACACGCGCACAGCAGGCGGGTTACCGGCGGTGGCGGCGTATTCGGCCAATTGTTGCAGGTAGGCCGGCGGCAGCGCAGTAACGCTCACCTCGAACCGGTGCAAGACGTCATAAACCTCTTCCGGGGTCCACATGTCGTCGCCACGCAACAGCAGGCGCGCACCATGGCTCAGCGTGGTCAGCCAGCGCTCATGGGCACCGTCGAACGCCAGCGACATGAACTGCAACTCACAGTCGTTCGGGGTCATTTCATAGCGTTCGCCAATGGCCAGGCAGTGCATGACGATCTGCCCGTGAGCCACCGCCACGCCTTTGGGCTGGCCGGTGGAACCGGAGGTATAGATCACGTAGGCAAGGTTTTCTGCCGACAGGGCGACATCTGGCGCAGTCAGTGGATAGCCTGCCCATTGCTCAGGGCGATCCACCGCCAGGGCTTGCAGACCATCCGCCAGTTGCAGGCGCGCCAGCAAGTCGCTCTGGGTCAGTACCAGTGCGGCCTCACAATCCTTGATCATGTACAGCAAGCGGTCCTGCGGATAAGCCATGTCCAAGGGGACATAAACGCCGCCGGCCTTGAGCACGGCCAGGAAGGTCACGATGATATCGACCGAACGCCCCAGGGCGACTGCAACCCGTACTTCAGGTCCGACACCTGCTTCACGCAGCTTGTGAGCCAGTTGATTGGCACGCTGCACCAGTTCGCGGTAACTGAGCTGCTGTTCGCCGCACATCACCGCCACCGCCTGCGGTGCCTTGTCGGCCTGTTCCTGAATCAGCTGATGAATGCCTTTGCCTTGCGGGTAATGCCTGTCGAGCTGGCTCCAGTCTTCAATGACCTGGCGGCTCTCGCCCTCATCAAGCAAAGGCAGTTGCCCCAGCGGCAGATCCGCATGGCCCAGCACCGCTTGCAGCAAATGGGCAAAGTGGTCGGCAATCTGGCGCACACTCTGGTCGCTGAAGGCCTGCCGGTCATAGCTGTAGTGGATCGACAGGCTGTCATCCAGAACAATGCCCAGGCTCAGCGGGTAGTTGGTCTGTTCATGGTTATGCACACCCGAGAACAGCAAGCCTTGCGGGGTGGCTTGCTGCAAGGCCTCGGCCACCGGGTAGTTCTCGAAGACCAGCAGCGTGTCGAACAAATCCTCGCCACTCCAGCCGGCCCAGCGCTGGATTTCGTACAGCGGCGTGTGCTCCTGCTCGCGCAATTGCAGGTTCTGCGCCTGAAGTTGCTCGACCCAATCGGCCAGGCGTTGATCGGGCCGCGGACTGGCGATAACCGGCAGGGTATTGATGAACAGACCCAGTTGCTGCTCGACACCGACAAGCTCGGTCGGGCGCCCGGCGACGGTGGCGCCGAACGTGACACATTCCTGCCCGGTATAACGCTGCAACAGCAGCAACCAGGCGGCCTGCACCAGAGTATTGGTGGTGACGCGCAGTTGCCGGGCAAAATCACCGAGGTTCTGGGTGAACCGGGCATCGAGCTGGCGGGTGTATTCGCCGCGCCCTGAAGCCTGCTCGCCAGCCCCGGAAGTGACCGCTCGCGCAAGGCGCGTTGGCCCGGCCAGTTCGCTCAGTTGCTGCTTCCAGAACGTTTCACTGACGGCAGGATCCTGCTGTTGCAGCCAGGCAATGTAGTCGCGATAGCCGCCCGCCACCTGCGGCACCGGCTGGTCGGTGTAGCGTTGCAGAACCTCACCGAGCAGTTGGGCGTTACTCCAGCCATCCATCAGGATGTGGTGACTGGTAAAGATCAGATGATGACGTTTGTCACCCACGCGAATCAGCGTCAGGCGCAGCAGCGGATCGTTGAGCAAATCAAAACCTTGCTGCAACTCTTTGCGCGCCAGATCGTCAAGTGACTCTACAAGGCCGCTGCGGGTGCGCCAGTCCTCGGTCACGAACGGCACCTGCATCTGCCGGGCGATGGCTTGCAGAGGTACCGCCAGGCTGGTGATGAAATTGGCGCGCAATACGTCCTGATTGTCGACCGTGGCCTGCCAGGCCTGACGGAATTTCTCGACCTCCAGCCCTTCGACATCCACCCGCATCTGGTTAATGTAATCGCCCGCTTCCTGCTCGTACAGGCTGTGGAACAACATGCCCTGTTGCATCGGCGACAGCGGGTACAGGTCGGCAATCTGTTCGGCGGCCACCGGCAAGCTGTCGAGCTGCGCCTGGGTCAGCGCGGCCAGCGGGAAGTCCGACGGCGTCACGCCGCGATGGCGCGGGTCGCAGCAATGGGCGATCAGTGCCTTGAGTTCTTCGCCATAGGCGTGCGCCAGGTGTTCGATGGTCTGCGCGTCGAACACCTCGCGGCTGTAGGTCCAGTCCAGGCTCAGCTCACCGTCATACACCTGACCATTCAGGCTCAACAGGCTGTCCAGCGGCGCCTCAGGGCTTTGCTCCAGCCCGCCATGTTCTTTGGCCGGGATGAACAGGCTGGTCTCGCTGTCGAAACCGCCGTCGAACTGGCCTAGATAGTTGAAGACGATTTCACCTTGCGGCAACTGGCTCAGGCTGTGGCGAGCCTGGTCATTCCCCAGATAGCGCAGCAACCCGTAGCCGATGCCCTTGTTGGGGATCGCGCGCAGTTGCTCCTTGATCTGCTTGATCGACGCACCCAGCTCAGGCTGCGGGCTCAGTTTCACCGGGTACATGCTGGTGAACCAGCCCACGGTGCGGGTCAGGTCGAGGTCGTCGAACAGGTCTTCGCGGCCATGGCCTTCCAGGCGGATCAGCGCTTGCGCCTGACCGCTCCAGCGGCAGATCACCCGCGCCAGTGCGGTCAGCAGCAAATCGTTGATCTGCGTGCGATAGGCCGCTGGCGCTTGCTGCAACAGCTTCGAGGTCAACTCGCGGTCCAGACGGGTGTTGGCGTAGGCGGCATGCTTGCGCTGGCGCCCGCCCTGCGGATAGTCACAAGGCAAGGCATCGCTACTGCCTTGCAATTGCTCATGCCAGTAGTTCAGTTCGGCTTCGCAGGCCGGGCTGACGGCGTAGTCCTGCAAATGAGTCGCCCAGGCCTTGAACGAGCTGGTCTTGGCCGGCAGCGCCACTTTCTGACCTTCGGCTTGCGCGCGATAGGCCTGTTGCAGGTCTTCGAGCAGCACCCGCCACGACACGCCATCCACCACCAGGTGATGGACGACCAACAGCAGTCGCTGGCTGCCATCTGCCAGTTCGGCCAGCACCGCACGTAGCAGCGGACCTTGTTCCAGATTCAGGCTGCGTTGCGCCGCATTGCCCAGCGCTTCCAGTGCCTGCACATCGGCAACCTGACGGGTCCACAACAGTGAGTCTGACGCGGAGCCCTGATAGTCAGCCTGCCAGGCGTCTTGCTGCTGCTCGAAGCGCAGGCGCAAGGCATCGTGGTGTTGCATCAACACCTGCAAGGCACCGAGCAGATGAGTGGCGTCCAGTGCCTGAACCGGCGCCAGAAGCACCGACTGGTTCCAGTGCTGGCGCTGCGCGATGGGCTCGGCGAAGAACCATTGCTGGATCGGGGTCAGCGGCGAACGGCCGGTCACAGGGCCCTGGTCGATGACCAGCCCTTTGGCACGCCGCGCCACATGGGCCAGAGCTTGTACCGTCTGGTGCTGAAACAGGTCCTTGGGCGTGAACTGGATACCGGCCTGGCGTGCGCGGCTGACCACTTGCAGGGAAATGATCGAATCGCCACCCAGCTCGAAGAAATTGTCGGTCAGGCCGACCTGGGCAAGCTTCAGAACGTCCTGCCAGATCCCGGCGATCTGCTGCTCCAGCGCGCTCTGCGGCGCCACATAGTGCTGCTGCAGGTTGCCTTCCGGTGCCGGCAACGCCTTGCGGTCCAGCTTGCCGTTGGGCGTCAGCGGCAACTGGTCGAGGAAGATCAGGTGCGCTGGCACCATATAGTCCGGCAGGCTGCCCTTGAGCGCGCCACGCAAGGTCTCGCGCAGTGCAGCAGAAGACTCGGCGCTTTCAACCGTCCGGGCGGGCACGACATACGCCACCAGTTGGTGACCGTTCGGCCCCTCGTGCGCCAGTACCACGGCATCGCGTACGACGCTCTGCTCCTGCAAGCGCGCTTCGATTTCACCCAGCTCGATACGGAAACCGCGAATTTTCACCTGATGGTCGACGCGACCGGCGTATTCGATCACACCGTCATCGAAGTAACGCGCCAGATCGCCGCTGCGATACAGACGCCCGCCGCCCTGCTCGTCGAACGGGTCGGGAATGAAGCGTTCGGCCGTCAGGGCCGGGCGGGCGTGGTAGCCGCGGGCAAGCAGGTCGCCACCGATCACCAGCTCACCAATCGCCGCCTGGGTCACGATGTCACCCACCGTGTCCAGCACGTAAATTGAGCGCCCGTTCAGCACATGGCCGATAGGCACCAGGGTCGGCAGCGACTCGTGGCCATCCAGGTACACCTGGCAATCGTGGGCGGTGACCGTGACCGTCGCCTCGGTCGGGCCGTAGGTATTGAGCAGGCGAACAGACTCAAGACCGGCTTTTTTCCACGCGGCAATGCCTTCTGGCGGCATGGCTTCACCGCCGGAATGCACCTGACGAAGCCGGCCATAATCACGACCTTTCTTGCTCTGGAAGTCCTTGGCCAGCATGAACCAGTAGGCCGTGGTCAAGTCGACCACGCTGATGTCCTTGTCGATCAGCACCTGATAGAACGTGTCGCTGTCCCAGACCTCCTTGCCACGAATCACCACTGAAGCACCGCAGATCAGCGCCGGGTACAACTGCTCGACGAACCCGTCGAAGTTGAAGGTCGCAAACTGCAGGATGCGGTCCTGCGGTGTCAGGTTGAAGAAGCCGATCGACACCCAGGCATGCCGCGTCAAGGAGCCATGCTGAATGCCCACACCTTTGGGTCGTCCGGTGGAACCGGAGGTGTACATCACGTAGGCCAGGTTCTGCTGCGCGGTGCGGTTATGCGGATTGGCCTCGCTGTACTCGGCCAGCCAGTGCCCGGAGCTTTCCATTTCCAGGCTTTCAATGCCGTCGGGCACAGGCAACCGGTCCCTGAACTGCGCCTGCGTCAGTAATAGACGGGCACCACTGTTCTCCAGCATGTAAGCCAGGCGATCACGTGGATATTCAGGGTCCAGCGGCACGTAGGCGCCACCGGCCTTGAGAATGCCCAACAGGCCCACGACCATCTCCAGGCCACGCTCAACGGCAACACCGACCGGCACATCCGGGCCTACGCCCAGCTCGATCAAGCGGTGCGCCAGACGGTTGGCCCGGCGATTGAGCTCGCGGTAGCTCAGTTGCTGATCACCGAACAACAACGCGGTGTCATCCGGCGTGCGTTCGACCTGCTCCTCGATCAACTGGTGGATGCCACGCTCGCTTGGGTAAGCGGTCTGCTTGCGGCTCCATTGGTCGACCAATTGACGTTGCCTGTCGTGGCTGTGGATCGACAGTTCACCGACAGGCGTCTCGGCATTGACGATCAGAGCCTGAAGCAATGTGCCGAAGTGGGCGGCCACTTGCGCGACCGCTTGCGCATCGAAGTGCTGGCGATCATAGCTGTAGTGAACAGCCAGCGCGTCCTCCAGGCTGACGGTCAGGGTCAGCGGGTAGTTGGTCTGCTCCTGGCTGGCCGTCGAACTGAACGACAGTCCCGCCGGTGAGCCTTGTTGCAGGGCCTGCGCCACGGGATAGTTTTCGAACACCAGAATGTTATCGAACAGCCCGTCAGTGCCCCAACCGGCCCAACGCTGAACATCGTACAGCGGCGTGTGTTCGTACTCGCGCAACTGCAGGTTCTGCGCCTGGACCTGAGCGATCCAGTCACGTACGGGTTGCTCGGCTCGCGGACTGGCGATGACCGGCAGGGTATTGATGAACAAACCGATCTGATCTTCGACGCCTGCCAGTTCAGCCGGACGCCCGGCGACGGTTGCACCGAAGCACACGCCGGCATGCCCGGTATAGCGTTGCAGCAACAGCAACCAGGCCGATTGCACCAGCGTATTGACCGTCACCTTGTGCTGCTGGGCAAAGGCTTTCAGCTTGCGGGTCGATGCCGCACCAAAGTCCTGATGGTGATCGCCATACCCCGGCTCGCCCAGCATCAGGCTGCGAGTGGCCGGAACCAGTTGCACCGGCCCCTCCAGCTCAGCCAGCCGCGCTTTCCAGAACGTCTCGCTGGCCGTCGCGTCCTGACGCTGCAACCAGGCGATGTAATCGCGATAGCGCCCTGCAGGCAGCGCCACGGGTTGACCGGTGTAGCGTTGCAGCACCTCGCCCAGCAGTCGCGAGTTGCTCCAGCCATCCATCAGGATGTGATGGTTGGTGTAGATCAAGTGATGCCGACGCTCGCCGGTACGCACCACCACCAGACGCAACAGCGGGGCATGGGTCAGTTCGAACCCCTGCTGGCGCTCCTCGGTGGCCAGCCTGTCCAGCTTCGCCTGTAAATCGGCTTGAGCACTCAGGTCATGGCTGGCAAACGGCAGTTGCACCTGCTTGTAGACCACCTGAACCGGATGCTGCAGATCGCCCTGCAAGACAATCGCGCTGCGCAGGCTGTCATGGGCATCGACGGTTTGTTGCCAGGCCTGACGGAATTTCTCGACCTCCAGCCCCTCAACATCGACGCGCATCTGGTTGATGTAGTCGCCCGCTTCCTGCTCGTACAGGCTGTGGAACAACATGCCCTGCTGCATCGGCGACAGCGGGTACAGGTCGGCAATCTGTTCGGCGGCCACCGGCAAGCTGTCGAGCTGCGCCTGGGTCAGCGCGGCCAGCGGGAAATCCGACGGCGTCACGCCGCGATGACGTGGGTCACAGCAATGGGCGACCAGCGACTTGAGCTCTTCGCCGTACGCGTGTGCCAGCTGCTCGATGGTCTGCGCATCGAACACCTCGCGGCTGTAAGTCCAGTCCAGGCTCAGTTCACCGTCATACACCTGACCGTTGAGGCTCAGCAGACTATCCAGTGGCGCCTCAGGGCTTTGCTCCAGCCCACCGTGCTCTTTGGCCGGGATGAACAGGCTGGTCTCGCTGTCGAAACCGCCGTCGAACTGGCCAAGATAGTTGAAGACGATTTCACCTTGCGCCAACTGGCTCAGGCTCTGGCGAGCCTGGTCATTGCCCAGGTAGCGCAGCAACCCGTAGCCGATGCCCTTGTTGGGGATCGCGCGCAGTTGCTCCTTGATCTGCTTGATCGACGCACCCAGCTCAGGCTGCGGGCTCAGTTTCACCGGGTACATGCTGGTAAACCAGCCCACGGTGCGGGTCAGATCGAGGTCGTCGAACAGGTCCTCACGGCCATGGCCTTCCAGGCGAATCAGCGCCTGCGCCTGACCGCTCCAGCGGCAGATCACTCGCGCCAGCGCGGTCAGCAGCAGGTCGTTGATCTGCGTGCGATAGGCCGCTGGTGCTTGCTGCAACAGCTTCGAGGTCAACTCGCGGTCCAGACGGGTATTGGCGTAGGCGGCATGCTTGCGCTGACGCCCGCCCTGCGGATGGTCACAAGGCAAGGCATCGCTGCTGGCTTGCAATTGCTCATGCCAGTAGTTCAGTTCGGCTTCGCACGCCGGGCTGACGGCATAGTCCTGTAAATGAGTCGCCCAAGCCTTGAACGAGCTGGTCTTGGACGGCAGCGCCACTTTCTGACTTTCGGCTTGCGCACGATAGGCCTGTTGCAGGTCTTCGAGCAGTACCCGCCACGACACGCCATCCACCACCAGGTGATGGACAACCAGCAGCAGTCGCTGGCTGCCATCTGCCAGTTCGGCCAGCACTGCGCGCAGCAGCGGACCTTGCTCTAGGTTCAGGCTGGATTGCGCCTCGTTGCCCAGTGCTTCCAGTGCCTGAACATCGGCAACCTGACGGGTCCACAACAGTGAGTCTGACGCGGAGCCCTGATAGTCAGCCTGCCAGGCGTCTTGCTGCTGCTCGAAGCGCAGGCGCAAGGCATCGTGGTGCTGCACCAACACCTGCAAGGCACCGTGCAGATGAGTGGCGTCCAGCGCCTGGACCGGCGCCAGAAGCACCGACTGGTTCCAGTGCTGGCGCTGCGCGATGGGCTCGGCGAAGAACCATTGCTGGATCGGGGTCAGCGGCGAGCGGCCGGTCACCGGGCCCTGGTCGATGAACAGCCCTTCGGCACGCCGTGCGACCTGAGCCAGAGCCTGCACCGTCTGATGCTGGAACAGGTCCTTGGGCGTGAACTGGATACCGGCCTGGCGTGCGCGGCTGACCACTTGCAGGGAAATGATCGAATCGCCACCCAGCTCGAAGAAATTGTCGGTCAGGCCGACCTGGGCAAGCTTCAGAACGTCCTGCCAGATCCCGGCGATCTGCTGCTCCAGCGCGCTCTGCGGCGCCACATAGTGCTGCTGCAGGTTGCCTTCCGGTGCCGGCAGCGCCTTGCGGTCCAGCTTGCCGTTGGGCGTCAGCGGCAACTGGTCGAGGAACATCAGGTGCGCTGGCACCATGTAGTCCGGCAGGCTGTCCTTGAGCACGCCGCGCAAGGTCTCGCGCAGTGCAGCAGAAGACTCGGTGCCTTCAACCGTCCGGGCGGGCACGACATACGCCACCAGTTGGTGACCGTTCGGTCCCTCGTGCGCCAGTACCACGGCATCGCGTACGGCGGCCTGCTCCTGCAAACGCGCTTCGATTTCACCCAGCTCGATACGGAAACCGCGGATCTTCACCTGATGGTCGACGCGACCGGCGTATTCGATCACACCGTCATCGAAATAACGCGCCAGGTCACCGCTGCGGTACAGACGCCCCCCGCCCTGTTCGTCGAACGGGTCGGGAATGAAGCGTTCGGCCGTCAGGGCCGGGCGGGCGTGATAGCCACGGGCAAGGCCCTGGCCACCCATGAACAGTTCGCCATGACTGCCCGGCGCAACCACATTCAGCGCATCCCCCAGCACATAGACCCGCCGCTCGCCTACCGGCCTACCGATAGGGGCATGGCCCGATGTACTTGCATGGGCCTGATCTACCGGCCAGATCAGCGGCGATACGACGGCTTCGGTCGGGCCATAGGCGTTGAACCATTGCCGCGCCTGAAGACCGCCTGTTCCATCAGCCAGACGCAGGTCCCACGCCTCACCCCCCAGAATGCAAGCCCGCACGCTGAGTGCATCATCCTGGGTGATGCTTTCACGTAATTGGCTGGCATAGCCAGGCGGCAGATCGAGAATGGAAACGCCGTGGCGTCGGATCTGCGTAGCCAGTTGCTCCAGTGATCCGCGGGCAAAATCACCCAGCACGACACGGGCGCCTTGAACCAGCGGCATGAAAATCTGTTCGGCCGCCGCATCGAAACTGACGGATGCAAATTGCAGCACGCAATCGTGCTGGCTGATCGAGTATGTCTCGGCCGCTGCCAGACAATGCATGGCCAACGCGCCATGGGCCACGGTCACCCCTTTGGGCAAGCCCGTCGAACCCGAGGTATAGATCACATAAGCCAGGTTTTGCGGATGAACATGGCTGACCGGGTTTGCCTCGCTGTAATCCTCCAGCCATTGCGCGGACTGCTCGACAATCAGCGTCTGCACCAATTCAGCCACCGGCAAGCGCTCAAGCAGGTGCGCTTGCGTCAACAGCAAGCCTGCACCGCTGTCTTGCAGCATGTAAGCAAGACGTTCTTGAGGGTATTCAATGTCCAGAGGCACATAGGCACCACCGGCCTTGAAGACGGCCAACACGCTCACCACCATGTCCGGGCCACGCTCAACCGCAATGCCGACCCGAGTGTCCGGGCCCACGCCCAGCGCTCGCAGCCTGTGCGCCAGACGGTTGGCACGCTGGTTCAAGGCTTGATAACTCAGCACCTGCTCATCACAAACCAGGGCGATGGCGTCTGGCGCCTGGCGGGTCTGGGCTTCGATAAGGTGATGGACGCATTGATCGTTCGGATAACGCTGTTGTGCATGAGCCCAGTCATGGGTGATCTGCCGGTATTGCTCACGATCCAGCAACGGCAGCTCGAAGATGCTTTGCCGAGGGGTGCGGACAAGCGCCTCCAACAGGTTGACCCAATGCCGTGCCAGACGATTGATGCGTGCAGGGGTAAACAAATCGCAGGCGTAGTTGAACGAAGCCATCAAACCATCGGTGCGCTCCATCGTATCCAGCACCAGGTCGAACTGCGCATTGCTCTCGGAGAGATCGACTTCCTCAGCGTGCAGACCCTGCAAGCTGTCGCTGGAGACCTGATCGCCCAAATCGCGCAAATGGTTGTACATCACCTGAAACAGCGGGTTGTACCCCAGCGTACGCTCAGGCTTGAGCGCCTCGACCAACGCATCGAACGGCACATCCTTGTTGGCCTGCGCCTCTAGCGTGGTCTCCTTGACCGACGCCAGCAGCGCATCGAACGTCTGCACCGGATCGACCGCCACCCGGGCAACGATGGTGTTGACGAAAAAGCCGATCAGCCCTTCCAGTTCATGACGATTACGGTTGGTCACCGGAATGCCGATATTGATCTTCTCGCTGCCGCTGTAACGCGACAGCAGGATCGCAAAGGACGACAGAAACACATGGAATAACGTGGCATTGGCGCCTACGGCAAGCGCACGCAACTTATCCGTCAGCTCGGCCGGCAGATGTATGTCGATACGCCCGCCGCGGTAGCTTTGCTCTTGGGGACGCGGGTGATCGGCCGGCAGTTGCAGCACCGAGAAATCATCTTCGAGCTGCGCTTTCCAGAAGGCCAACTGAGTCTGCAATTGCCCGTCGGCCAGACGCTGGCGCTGCCAGGCGGCGTAATCGGCGTATTGCACCGGCAAGGCGTGTCGGCCCAGCGGTTGACCGCTGGCCTGGGCGTTGTAGCTGGCGGCCAGCTCACGGACCATGACGCTCATGGACCAGCCATCGGAGACGATGTGGTGCATCAGCAAGGTCAGCAGATGCTCGTCGTCTGCGGTCTTGAAGACCGTGACGCGAATCAGTGGTCCGCTGGCCAGATCGAAAACGCTGGCGACCTGCTCCTCGATTCGACGAGTGACCGCGTCAGCGCCCTGCCCGCTCAGGTCCTCAGAGTGGATGACAACCGGCGCTGCCGGCAGGATCCGCTGCAATGGCTGACCGTCCTGCTCTTCAAAAATCGTGCGCAGCGACTCATGCCTGGCCACCAGCGCATCGAAAGCCGCCTGCAAGGCCTGCCAATCCAGTGCGCCTTGCAGCCTGACCGCCAGCGGCGTGTTGTAGGCCGTACTTTGCGGATTGAGCTTCCAGAACAGCCACTGCCGGTGCTGTGCATGCGAGACCGCCAGCGGCGTGCTGCGATCGAGCAGCTCGATACCGGCGTCCTCGGAGCGCCCCAAACCTTGAACCGATGCCGCGAAAGATTGCAGATCATGGGTATCAAACAGCGCACGCAACGGGATATCGACGTCCAGTTGCTTCCTGGCCCGCGACACCACCTGAGTGGCCAGCAACGAATGCCCGCCCAGCGCAAAGAAGTTATCGGTCAGCCCCACCTGCTCGACCTGCAGCACCTGTGCCCAGATCTCGGCCAGTTGAATCTGCAACGCCGTGACCGGCGCCACATAGCTGGCCACATTCGCCACCGGTTCAGGCAGCGCTTTTACATCCACCTTGCCGTTGGCCGTGACCGGCAACTGCTCCAGCGCCAGCATATGGGTCGGCTGCATGTGCTCGGGCAGAGTCTGTTTCAGCTCAGCACGAATCGCGTCGACAAACGCCTGTTGCGCGGCGTCACCCGACACAGGCGTTGCCGGTACCAGCCAGGCCGCCAGTTGCGCGCCAGCGTCCTCGCCAATGACCCGCACCACGGCATTGCTGATGGCCGGCAGTTGGCGCAGGCGGCTTTCGATTTCCGCCAGTTCCACGCGGTAACCGCGAATCTTCACCTGGCCGTCCATACGCCCGGCAAACACCAGCTCGCCCTGGGCATTGCGGCGAACCCAGTCGCCGGTGCGGTACATGCGCGACCCCGTGGAGCCGGCAGGATCCGGCACAAAGCGCTCGGCGGTGAGTGCCGCCTGGCCCAGATAGCCCCGCGCCAGGCCAGCGCCTGCAATGAACAGCTCGCCCCGTGCAGAACCTGGCACCGCGAGCAGGCAATCGCTCAATACCTGGGCGCGGATATTGTCCAGCGGGCGGCCCAGCACCGGCTGGCCAGCCATGTCATGGGTCAGGACGCCGACTGTGGTTTCCGTTGGGCCATAGTGGTTGATCACGTGCAGTTTGGGCGCCAGTTGCGCGATGTGCGCCAGCAACTCGGCCGAGCAGCTTTCGCCACCGACGATCAGGCAGTGACGCGGCAAGGCCGTCGCGCCGGCCGCGAGCATGGCCTGCAAGTGCGAAGGCACGATTTTCAAGGCATCGATGGCATGCCGGTGCATGTAGGCGGCGAAGGCATCGGCGTCGAGCACCGCTGGCTTGTCGAGCATGTGCAGGGTCTTGCCGGCGCACAGCGCGCCGTAGAACACGGTATGGCCCAGGTCGGCCGCCGGGGTGGTGACCATTGCCAGGTTCTGGATGTCATCCAGCGGCAAGCGCCGCGACACGCCTTGCACATAGTTCACCAGCGCCGCATGACTGATCGCCACGCCTTTTGGCGTGCCGGTGGTGCCTGAGGTGTAAATCACATAGGCCAGGTTATCCGCGGCAACCGCGACTGCAGGCGCGTCGCTGCAACGCAGCGTTTGATCCAGATGAATCCGCTGCACACCGTCCGGCAGCACGCCGTTCCAGTCAGCCCTGGCCAGTACCAGGCGCACATCGCTGTCGGCGAGCATGAAGTCCAGGCGCTCACGTGGCTGATCAGGCTCCAGCGGCAGATAGGCGGCGCCGGCCTTCAGTACCGCCAGAATGCCCACCAGCATGTCAGTGGAGCGATCAGCGATCACGCCAATCCGTTGATCGGGCTGTACGCCACTTTCGAGTAGCACATGAGCGAATGCATTGGCCCGTTCGGTCAGCGTCAGGTAATCGATCTGCTGCTCGCCGCTGACCGCCGCCACACGCTGTGGATTGGCCTTGGCAGCCTGCTCGATCAGTTGATGAATGCACAGGTCTGCGCCGTCGACGCTGGTTTGTTCAGTGGCTGGCGACAGCTCCGGCAACGACAGCGGCAACTCACCGACGGCATGGCCCGATCTGGCGGCCAGGCCTTCCAGCAGTTGCAGCCAGTGTTGCTGCAAGGTGGCGACGGTCGAGGCCTCGAATACGTCCAGCGCGTAAGTGAAGACCGCCTGCAGCCGGCCGGCGCTTTCGTAGGTGTCCAGCGACAGATCGAAGCGCGCGCTGTGTTTGTCCAGCGCGACTTTTTCCAGCGCCAGCCCGGAGCGGGTGGTGATCTGCCCGGCATCGACCACTGTCGGCTGGTGATTGAACAGCACCTGGAACAACGGATTGCGACCCAGGCTGCGCTGCGGCTCGAACACCTCGACCAGACGCTCGAACGGCAACTCCTGATGCCCCTGCGCGCCCAGCGCTGTCTCCTTGACCCGTTGCAGTAACTCACGCACATCGATCAGCGGATCGATCTCGGTATGCAGCACCTGGGTATTGATAAAGCAGCCAATCAGCCCTTCAACCTCAGCGCGGTTACGGTTGGCCACCGGCACGCCAACGCGAATCGCCTGCTGGCCGCTGTAGCGATGCAGCAGCACCTTGAACGCCGCCAGCAACACCATGAACAGCGTCACGCCCTGCTCGCGGGCCAGACCGCGCAAGCGCTCGGCCAGCGCCGGGTCAACCTGAAACTCGTGACGCGCACCGCGATAGCTCGGCGTCAGTGGACGAACGTGGTCAAGGGGCAATTCCAGTGGCGCATGCTCGTCGCCCAGCTTGGTGCGCCAGTAGTCCAGTTGACGCTCCTGCTCACCGGCTTCCAGCCAGCTGCGCTGCCACAGGGCATAGTCGCAGTACTGGATCGGCAGCGGCTGCAACGCCGCTTCACTGCCGCTGCTGGCGGCGTCGTAGAGGCGGATGAACTCGTCGATCAGGACGTTATAGGACCAGCCGTCGGCAACGATGTGATGCAGGGTCAGCAGCAACACATGCTCCTGCCCGGCCAGCTTCAGCAGTTGCACGCGCAGCAGCGGGCCCTGAGCCAGATCGAAGGGTGCCAGCGCCTCGGCGTCGGCCAATGCGCGAACCTGCTCTTCGCGCTTGTCGGCATCCAGCCCGGTCAGATCGTGGCCGACGATGGTCACCGCAAACGGTTCGACAATCCGCTGGCTGACCTGGCCATCCTGCTCACTGAACACGCTGCGCAAGGTCTCGTGACGTGCGACCAGACCATCGAAGGCGCTGTGCAAGGCGGCCTGATCCAGCTCGCCATTCAGGCGCACGGCCATGGGCAGGTTGTAGGCCGCGCTCTGCGGATCGAGCTGCCACAAGAACCACATCCGCTGCTGGGCGTAAGACAGTCCGTCGCGCTCGTCGCTGGCTACGTCGCTCGGGATTGGAAAAAGAGAAAAATCCACCCCCTGCTGCTGCAAGCCGACGAGGAACAGACGGCGTTTTTCCTGGGGCAGTTCGATAAAGCGGCGGGCGAGTTTCAGAGCGTCTTGGGCATTCATGCAATGCGTCCTTGTCGAATAGGAAGCGGGGCCAGTTGGCCCGATCAATCCCACTAGAACGAAACAGCAAGAGGCTGATTTAGCCCGCCAGCGCAAATGCAAACCGGCCCATCAAGGGCCGGTCGCAAGGGTTTTGCCAAATGCATGAAGGTCAGCCGCGAAGCGCTTCGGAATACCCCTGCGCCATCGCCACGACCACCTTGCGGCTGCCGGTAAACGGCGAGCGCGCATGCGCCGCCAGCATATTGTCGAGCATCAGCACATCGTTTTTGAGCCACGGAAAACTGATGGTGCATTCGTCCAGCACGCCACGAATCTCGTCCAGCAGGCTGTCTTCGATCGGGCTGCCGTCGCCGTAATAGACATTACGCGGCAGGTCTTCCTCGTCGACGATGTCCAGCAAGCTTTCGCGCACTTCCGGCTGCAGGTTGGAGATATGGAACAGGTGCGCCTGGTTGAACCAGACCCATTCCCCGGTCACCGGATGCCGGGCCACGGACTGGCAAATCTGCCGGGTGCGCAGCTCACCGTCGTCTTTCCATTCGCACTGGATATTGTGTCCGCGGCAATAGGCTTCGACGACCGCCGGATCCTCGGTGTTGAACACCTGGTCCCAGTCCACGTCCAGGCCGTTGCCGTAATTGCGCACATACATCAGGCGCTTTTCGATAAAGCGCTCGCGAATCGCGACCGGAATGCGCCGGTAGACTTCGCGACTGTCGGCAATCGGTGTCTCGCCACCGGTTTCAGCCGGGATCACGCTGTAGAACCAGATCTTCATCGGCCATTCCAGGGTGTAGGCCTGTTCGTTGTGCAGCGGAATACTCTGGTGCGCCGGGTATTCGGTGGAGGTGTAGACCCCCTTGGCGACGTTGCTGCGCGGCGTCGAACCGAACTCGTAGTTCAACAGCGGATGGCCAAACGAAGAGGCAAACTCGCGGAACGCTTCATTGCCCGCCACCTCGAAACCGCGAAACAGGATGCCGCCACTTTCGATCAGGTGCCGGTCCACCAGCGGTTTCAACTCGGCAAACGCCTCTTGCAGGCTGATGCCCGGCTCAGGTGCCTGGATCAGCAGCGGCAGGTTGCCCTTGTGCGCTTGCAGCGGCTTGATATCGAAACTCAGCACTTCACTCATGCAATAAACCTCGGGTGCTTGCGAATGCCGGCGGCCGGATTGTCCACGGGCCTGGCACTCGAACAATGATGGGTAGGCGGATCACCAACACACAGGCACTAACAATTTCTGTTTCAAGCTGAACGAGTGCGCAGCCCGGAAAATTAGCCGCCGGTCGACAGACTGCTACTTGGGTAAAGCACGTCGCTACAGGTTCGTCATTCAAGTATCCATCCTTGTAAAAGGCGGCTCCTCCCATGCTTTCCACCCTTTCCAAAAACCTGCGCAGTGCCGTACAAAAAGTCCTTCCGGCGAAAAAGCCCAGCTACCGTCTCTTCGACATTGCGCTCAGAGAACGCATCGACATCAGCCCGTCCCTGACCCGCTTCGTCTTTACCGGGCCTGAAGTGGCGCACATGCAGACCCTCGCCCCGGACCAGCGCGTCAAACTGCTGTTCCCCGGTCCCGATGGCCTGCCGCCGCAACTGCCGCTGGAAGATAACTGGCACCAGACCCTGCGCAACCTCAATCCAACCCAAAAGCCGCCGATGCGCACCTACACCATCCGCGCCTTGCGCACCGAACTGGCCGAGGTCGATGTCGAGTTCGTGCTGCATGGCGAAACCGGGCCGGCTTCACGCTGGGCCACCCACGCCAAGGCGGGTGACCGGCTGCAGATGGTTGCGCCCTATAGTGATTACACAGGCGATCCAGGCGGTTATGAATGGCAACCGCCGGAGGGCATTCGCCATGTGTTGTTGATTGGCGATGAGACGGCGTTGCCGGCAATTGCCGGGATTATCGAGGAGCTGGCCGACCAGCCGCAGCCGCCGCTGGTACAGGCATTCATCGAGGTGCCGCATGCCGGTGACCGGCTGGACATTCGTCAGCCGGCCAATGCCCAGATCAACTGGCTGGTACGCGATGAACAGCAGCTTGAGCATGGCGAAGGCATGCGCAAGGCGGCTCTGGAGCTGGCCACGTTGCCGGAATCAGCGGCACGGGCCAAGGCGCCGCAGAAGATCCACGAAGTGGATATCGACACGCAGATTCTGTGGGATCTGGCCAAGCCATCGGATGCTCAGTTTTATGCCTGGGTCGCAGGGGAATCGGCAGCGGTCATGGCGATTCGGCGGCATCTAGTCGGGGAATTGGGGCTGGATCGACGGGCGCTGACGTTTATGGGCTATTGGCGGTTGGGTCGGGTTCTGGATTGACGCCTTTCGCGGCTAAAGCCGCTCCTACGAGTGCACGCGACCGTAGGAGCTGCTTCAGCAGCGAACAGCCATCACGCACACGCAAGCCGTGAAAACCGGCGCACATCCACCTCAAGGCAATTCCTGAGAATGCGCAGCACCTTGGCTTCCTGCTCGTGAATGAAGAAATGCTTGCCCGGCAGCATTTCCAGCGAGAAGTTGGCGGCGCTTTCGATCTGCCAGGCGATCAACTGCTCTTGCGTGGCCTTGTCTTCCTTGCCGCCCAGCACGTGGACCGGGCAGTTCAGGCGCGGCCGGGTGCGGTACGCGTAGAGGCCGCACAGGCGAAAGTCGGCGCGCAGGACCGGCAAGGTCAGGTCCATCAGTTCCTGGTTGTCGAGCACCTCTTGCGGGGTGCCGTTCAGGTCGCGCAGCTCGGTCTTGAGTTCGTCGTCGGTCTTCGGATCGGCAAAGCCCTTGGCATAGTCGTCGCGCTGCGAGGGCGCGGCGGTGCCGGAGGCGAACAGCGATACCGGTTGCGGGGCGCCGAACTCGCGCAGGGCGTGGGCCATTTCAAAGGCCAGCAGCGCGCCCAGGCTGTGCCCGAACAGGGCGTAGGGACCGTTGATGCGCGGGATGATTTCCTTGACCAGTTGCCGGGCCAGGGCCTGCATGTCGGTCTGCAAGGGCTCGCCGAGGCGTGCGCCGCGGCCGGGCAGCTCGACTGGCTGCACGCTCAGCCACTCGGGCAGCTTGCGCCGCCAGCGGCTATAGACCATGGCGCTGGCGCCAGAATACGGCAGGCAGAAGAGTTGCACGTGTGTCATGGCAAAGACCTCAATGAACGGCCTGGCCTTCCTGTTTCAGGCGCGCCTGCTCTTCCATGTGTTTGCGCAGGCTAAGCGGGCGCATGTCGGTCCAGACTTCTTCGATGTAGGCCAGGCACTCTTTCTTGAAACCGCTCTTGCCAACGGTACGCCAGCCTTTCGGGACTTCCTTGTAGTCGGGCCAGATGGAGTATTGCTCTTCATGGTTGACGACGACCTGGAACAGGATGTCTTCGCGGTCGAATACTGAGGTCATGGTGTGGCTCCGTAGTAAGTCTGAAGGTCGCGAGCGGCGCCGGGCCAGCTCTAAGGATTAAACGAGTGATGCGGAAAAAAATTAAGCCGACGCCACCGCCGCGTGTACGGCCTTGGCAAAAATCCGCGCCACTTCATCGACCTGTTCGCCGGTGATGATCAGCGGCGGCAGAAAACGCACCACGCTGCTGTGGCGGCCGCCCAGTTCCAGGATCAGGCCGCGCTTGAGGCACTCGCGCTGAATGCGCCCGGCCAGCGCGCCGTCGGTCGGTGGGTGGCCCTGGGCATCGGGCTGGCCGTGCGGGTCGACCACTTCGACGCCGAGCATCAGGCCCAGGCCGCGTACGTCGCCCAGGTGCGGGACCTTTTTTTGCAGCTCCAGCAAGTGGGTGCGCAGGCGCTGGCCGACGTCGGCGGCGTGGCTGACCAGGTTGTGTTCTTCGATGTAGCGAATCACCGCCGAGCCTGCGGCCATGGCCATCTGATTGCCGCGGAAGGTGCCGGCGTGCGCGCCCGGCTGCCAGCTGTCGAGCCAGTCCTGATAGACCATCACCGCCAGCGGCAGGCTGCCGCCGATGGCCTTGGACATCACCACCACGTCGGGAACGATGCCGGCGTGCTCGAAGGCGAACAGCTTGCCGGTGCGGCCGAAGCCGGTCTGGATCTCGTCGATGATCAGCGGAATGTGGTGCCGTGCGGTGATCTCGCGCAGGCCGCGCAGCCAGGTGTTGGCCGCCGGAATCACCCCGGCTTCGCCCTGCACCGCTTCGACGATGATCGCCGCCGGCGGCTGCACGCCGCTTTCAGGATCGCTGAGCAGGTTTTCGAGGTAATGCAGGTTGGTCTTCACACCCGCCTCGCCGCCCTGGCCGAACGGGCAGCGGTAGTCGTAGGGGAATGGCATGAATTGCACGCCGGTGCTGAGCAACGCGCCCAGCGGGGTCTTGGCCTTGAGGTTGCCCATCAGGCTCAGCGCGCCCTGGCTCATGCCGTGGTAGCCGCCATGAAAAGCGATGACCGTGCTGCGACCGGTGGCGATGCGCACCAGTTTCAGCGCCGCCTCTACCGCGTCGGTGCCGGTCGGGCCGGTGAACTGGATCTTGGCCTTGGCCGCGAACTCCGGCGGCAGGACGGCGAACAGGTCCTGGACGAAGCGGTCCTTGACCGGCGTGCTCAGGTCCAGGGTGTGCAGCGGCAGTTCATCGTCGAGCACCTGGCGAATCGCATCGGTGACCACCGGGTGGTTATGCCCCAGCGCCACGGTGCCGGCGCCGGCCAGGCAGTCGATGAACACCCGGCCTTCGACATCCTCGACATAGATGCCACGCGCACGCTTGAGCGCCAGCGGAATCCGGCGCGGGTAACTGCGCGCGTTGGACTCCTGCTGTTTTTGCCGGGCCAGGATCGGGTTGTCCTCGAACCGGTAGTCCTTTTCTTCGTCGTGGGCCTTGATCGGGCTTTCGGCAAACGCTGTGCTCATGGTTGCGCTCCTGAATGAAATGAAAAGCCGTGAAAAATCCTGCTGTGTACCTGATACAACGCCATTGCCTGGTCAACAGGGACCCGGTAGGAGCGCGCTTGCCGGAATGCCGGACCACCGCGACTGAGTGCGCTAGCACTCACAAAAATCTATGAAACGCCACAAATTTACGACTGCTAACGCAGCCGGTCGCCGGCAAGCGGGCTCCTACAGGTATGTTTCTCTGTTCACAGCGCCTCCAGACGCGCCATCAGGTCGTCGATGGCGCTGACTTTCTGCTCGGTCAGCGCGGCGCCGTCGAGTTTTTCGATGTGCTGCGCCAGTTCCTGCACCGTGCTGCATTCGAACATCGCCCGCAGCGGGACGCTGCGTTGCAGGGCCTGCTGGACCCGCGAGGCGATCTGGGTGGCCAGCAGCGAGTGGCCGCCCAGGTCGAAGAAGTTGTCGGTGACGCCAACCCGCTCGACGCCGAGCACTTCGCTCCAGATGCGCGCCAGGGTGGTTTCAAGCTCGGAGCCCGGCGCCTGATAGTGCTCGGCGGCGCTGAATTCCAGGGCTGGCAGGGCCTTGCGGTCGAGCTTGCCGTTGGGGTTGAGCGGCAGTTTGTCGAGCACCTGCCAGTGACGCGGCACCATGTACTCGGGCAGGTTCTGCGCCAGGTGCGCCTTGAGCGCATCGAAGTCCGGCGTGGCGTTTTTGCCAACCACATAGCCGACCAGGTATTGGCCGGTGGCGGTGTGTTGCGCGGCTACGGCGGCATCGTGGACATCCGGCCACTGGCGCAGGCGTGCTTCGATTTCGCCCAGCTCGATGCGGTAGCCGCGAATCTTCACCTGATGGTCGACGCGGCCGACGTACTCCAGCACGCCATCGTCGCGGCGTCGGGCCAGGTCGCCGCTGCGGTACAGGCGTTCGCCCGGCGCGCCGAACGGATTGGGCAGGTAGCTGGTGGCGGTGCGCAGCGGGTCGTTGAGGTAGCCGCGACCCACACCGGTGCCGGCGATGAACAGCTCGCCATGCGCCAGGGTGGCGACGGGTTGCAGTTCATCGTCGAGCAGGTACAAGCGGTTGTTGTCGGTCGGTGTGCCGATCGGCAGGTAGCTGCCGGCGGTGGAGGCTTCATCCACCGGGAACAGCGCCACATCGTCGGAGCACTCGGCCGGACCATAAGCGTTGACCAGCGTGACCGTCGGGTAACGCTGCAACCACTGTTGCGCCAGCGCCGGCGGCATGGCTTCGCCGGTCGGCAGCAGCCAGCGCAGGTGATCGAGCGTGGCCGGCGGCTCGGCGAGCAGGCTCTGGATCAGCGACGGCACGCTTTCCAGCACGCTGATGCCGGTGTCCTGCACATGGCGCAGCAAGGCGGCCGGGTCATGGGCGATCAGGTCCGGGACGATCTCGACCCGCGCACCGCACAGCGCGGCAGCGAGGAACTGCCACACCGAGATGTCGAAGCTTTGCGAGGCGGTCTGGGCGATCACCGAGTGTTCGTTCAGGTTGAAATACGGCACCTTGCTCAACTGGTTATTGAGCATGCCCGCCTGATGCACCGCCACGCCCTTGGGCACGCCGGTGGAGCCGGAGGTGTAGATCACGTACGCCAGGTGCTGGCCGCTGACGGCGATGTTGAGTGCCGACTCGTTGCCTGCGCTGTCCTGAATCGCGTCCCAGACCAGCAGCTGTGGCCGGCCGCTGGCGCAGCCCAGTTCTTCAAGCAGCTCTTCGGCTTGCTGGCGGCAGGCGGCGCTGCACACCAGCACCTGCGCGGCGCTGGTGTCGACGATTTGTGCCAGGCGCTGTTGCGGGTGCGCCGGGTCCAGCGGCAGGTAACCGGCGCCGGCCTTGAGGGTGCCGACCATCATGCCCAGCAGCGGCAAGCTGCGTTCAGCGAGAAGCGCCACTGGCTGGTCGGGCTGCACCCCGGCCGCCAGCAACGCATGACCCAGACGATTGGCGCGACGGTCAAGCTCGGCATAACTCCACTGCTCGCCCATACAGGCGGCGGCGATGCGTTCGGGGTGCGCGGCCACGCGGGCTTCGAACAGCGGCACATAACCCTGTTGCAGCGGGTAGTCGCGGTCGCTGCGGTTGCAGTCTTCGATCAGGAAACGACGCTCGTCATCGGCCACCAGCGCCAAAGCGGAGAAGTCCTGTTCAAAGCCGTCGGCAAGGGCCAGCAGCAAGCGCTGGAAGTCGCCGAGCAGGCGTTCGACGGTCGGGGCGTCGAAGAAGCGCTGGTCGTAGGACAGGTGCAGGCCCAAGTCGTCACCGGGGTAACAGACCACGGTCAACGGGTAGTTGGTGTGCGTGCGCCCGGAACCGGAGCGCGCATTCAGGCCTTCGGCGCCTTGCAGCACGGTGGCGTCGACCGGGGCGTTTTCGAACACGAACAGGCTGTCGAACAGCGGCTGGCCCTTGGGCAGTTCGCTGCATTCCTGAATGCTCACCAGCGGCAGGTGCTCGTGCTCGCGCAGCTCCAGGTTGCGCTCGAACAGTTGCTGCAACCACTGGCGCACGCTCAGGCGCTCGCCGGCCGCCGGCATCGGCACGCGCAGCGGGATGCTGTTGATGAACAGGCCGACGCAGTTCTGCATCTGCGGCAGGCTCGCCGGGCGACCGGCCACGGTGACGCCGAACAGCACGTCGCGCTCGCCGCTGTAGCGACGCAGCACCAGCGACCAGGCGGCCTGGGCAAAGGTGTTGACGGTCAACTGGTGCGCTTGCGCCAGCTCTTTCAGGCGCAGGCCTTGTTCCGGCAGCAGGCGGCTGTAGGCGTCGCCGACAATCATGCCGCCGTTGTCGTGCAGGATCGGCCGGTCGCTGGGGATCAGCGTCGGGCGTTCGAAGCCGCTCAGCGCCTGGCGCCAGTAAATGCTCGATTGCTCCAGGCCCTGTTGATGCAGCCACGAAATGAACTCGCGGTAGCGCGGCGGCGCGCTCAGGTTGGCCTCGCGGCCTTCGCCGAGGGCCTGATAGAAGGCAAAGAAATCGCCCATCATGATCGAGCGGCACCAGGCATCGATGAGGATGTGGTGGTTGCTCATGATGAACCAATGGCGGTCGGCGGCCAGACGAATCAGGCGCAGGCGCAGCGGCGGTGTTTCCAGCAGGTTGAAACCGGCCAGGCGTTCGGTTTCGAGCAGGCTTTGCAGGCGCGCTTCATGGCCGTCGGCGGGCAGCGCGCTCCAGTCGAGGAACTCGACGCCGTCACCGTCGCCGCGATGAATGATCTGCAGCATCTGCTCGCCGGTGTTCCAGGCAAACGAGGCGCGCAGCGCTTCATGGCGAGCGACGACCTGGCGCCAGGCACGCTCGAAGCACGGTACATCGAGCACGCTGTCGATGCTGTAGCGGTCCTGCATGAAATAGATGCCGGTGCCGGCTTCCAGCAAGGTGTGCAGCAGCATGCCTTCCTGCATCGGCGTCAACGGAAAGATGTCGTCGATGGCGTTGAACGGCAGCGGCAAGGCATCCAGCTGCGGCTGGCTCAGGTGCGCCAGCGGGAAGTCCGACGGCGTGATGCCACCGGCCTCGGGCGTCACACAATGGGCGATCAGCGCGTGAAGTTCGGCCTGGTAGCTGGCCGCCAGACGCTCGATGGTTTCGGGGCGGAACAGCTTGTCGCTGAAGGTCCAGCGCAGGGTCAGCTCGCCGCCGTACACCTGACCGTCGACGCTCAGCCAGTTCGGCAGCGCGGCATCGGGCGCATGTTGTGCACCGCCCGCCTCGTCCAGCGGACGCAGCAGCGCATCGTCGGCAAAGCCCTGGTCGAACTGGCCCAGGTAGTTGAAGGTGATTCGCGCTTCAGGCAAGGCGGCCATGGCGCGACGGCTGTGTGTGTCGGCCAGATAGCGCAGTACGCCGTATCCCAGGCCCTTGTGCGGCACGCCGCGCAGGTGTTCCTTGATCGCCTTGAGGCTGGCGCCGGGATCACTGGCGGGCGTCAGGCGCAGCGGGTAGGCACTGGTGAACCAGCCCACGCTGCGGCTCAGGTCGATGTCGTCGAACAGCTCTTCGCGGCCATGGCCTTCAAGCTGCACCAGGGCCGAATCCTGCCCGGTCCAGGCGCACAGGGTGCGCGCCAGTGCGGTGAGCAACAGGTCGTCGACCCGGGCGCGGTAGGCTTGCGGCGCCTGGTTGAGCAGTTGGCGAGTGCTGTCGGCATCCAGCGTCAGGCTGACCCGGCGCGCATCGCGCTCAAGGTTCGGCTCGCCGCTGAAATCACGCGGCAGCTCACTGTCGCCACCTTGCAACCGGGTCTGCCACCAGCCCAGTTCTTCGCGCAGCGACTCGCTGCCGGCATAGGCTTGCAGACGACCGGCCCAGTCACGCAGCGAGCTGGTCTTGGCCGGCAGGCTGATTGTCTGGCCCTGTTCCAGTTGGCGATAAACCGTTTGCAGGTCTTCGAGCAATACTCGCCAGGACACACCGTCCACCGCCAGGTGATGGATCGCCAGCAGCAGACGCTCGGGGGCGCCGGGCACCAGCACCGCGCGCAGCAGCGGGCCGTGTTGCAGGTCGAGGCTTTGCTGGGCCTGTTCGAATACGGCCAGGCGTTGTTCGGCGTTATCCGCCAGGCGCACCCACAGCAACTCCTGAGTGGCGTCATGCGCCGGGTATTCGGCGTGTGCGTCCGGCGTAAAACGCAGGCGCAAGGCGTCGTGGTGCGCCACCAGTGCTTGCAGGGCCTGTTCCAGCAGCACCGCTTGCAGCGGCTGGGCGCTTTGCAGCAGCAGCGACTGGTTCCAGTGTTGCGGGTTGGCCTGCGGCGTCTCGAAGAACCAGTGCTGAATCGGCGTCAGTGCCGTCTCGCCCAGCACCGGGCCCTGGTCGATGCTCAGGCGCTGGCTCTGTTTCGCGGCGGCGGCCAGGGTGCGCACGCTCTGGTGCAGGAACAGGTCCTTGGCGCTGAAATGCACACCGGCCTGGCGGGCGCGGCTGACCACCTGAATCGACAGGATCGAGTCGCCGCCCAGGGAAAAGAAGTTGTCGTCGATGCCGATGCGCGGCACGCCGAGCACCGATTGCCAGACCTCGGCCAGGCTCTGCTCGACCGGGTTGCGCGGCGCCTGATAGGCGTTCTGTGCGGCAGCCAGGTCCGGCTGTGGCAAGGCGCGGCGGTCGAGTTTGCCGTTGGCGGTCAGCGGGAAGCGCTCCAGCACCATCAGGTGCGCGGGCACCATGTGTTCCGGCAGCGCGACCAGCAATTGGGCTTTCAGCTCGGCGACCAGTGCATCGTTGGCCTGCGCCGACTCGGCCAGCAGATAGCCGACCAGTTGTTTGCCGGACGGACCGTCGAGGGCCAGCACCACCGCTTCGCGGACATCCTCATGGGCCAGCAGGCTGGCTTCGATTTCACCCAGTTCGATGCGGAACCCGCGCACCTTGACCTGTTGGTCGATACGCCCGAGGTATTCCAGCTGGCCGTCGCGGCCCTGGCGCACCAGGTCGCCGGTGCGGTACAGGCGACCGCCTGCGGAATCGAACGGGTCGGCGACAAAGCGCTCGGCGCTCAGGCCGGCGCGGCCCAGATAACCCCGCGCCAAGCCGTAGCCACCGACATACAGCTCGCCGCTGGCACCGCCCGGCACCAGCGCCAGGTCGGCGTCAAGCACATACAGGCTGCGTGCCCCGACCACACGGCCGATCGGCACGCTGCCCAGCCCTTCCGGCAACTCATCAGGCGCGGCGCAGGCGGTCGGCATGACCACGGTTTCGGTCGGGCCGTAGGCGTTGAATACGGTCTGCGGGCTGAAGGTGTCGCGCAGGGTGTGCAGGTGTTCCGGGGTCAGCGCTTCGCCGCCGGTGATGATCAGGCGCACCGGCAGTTGCTCGTCATGGCTGCGCAGCCACTGCGCCAGTTGCCCGCCGTAGCTGGGGGTAAAGCCGAGCACGTTGATGTTATGGGTGCGGATCAGGCCGCAGATCGACTCGGCGTCCCACTGGCCCTGTTCGCGCAGCACCACTTCGGCGCCGAACAGCAGCGGCACCAGCAAGCGCTCGGTGGCGGCATCGAAGTTGATCGAATAGAAATGCAGTTCGCAGTCGGCAGGGTTGGTGCCGAACAGTTCGCCCACGGCCTGGCAGTGCATGGCCAGCGGACCTTGTTCCACGGCCACGCCTTTGGGCAGGCCGGTGGAGCCTGAGGTGTAGATCAGATAGGCCAGATGCTCGGGCAGGCTGCGCTCGGCAGGGTCGCTGCTCGGGTAAGCCGCCAGCGCCGGCAGGTCCTGTTCCAGGCTCCAGGCATAGACCGTGTCCGGCAGCGGCGCGAGTTGTTCGAACAGGATATCGTGGCCCAGCAGCACGCTGAGATGGCTGTCTTCGATCATGTAGCGCAGGCGTTGTTGCGGGTATTCCGGATCCAGCGGCACATAGGCGCCACCGGCCTTGAGCACCGCCAGCAGGCCGACCACCATGTCCAGCGAACGGCGCAGGGCCAGGCCCACGCGTACTTCGGGGCCGACGCCCAGTTCGATCAGTTGATGCGCCAGGCGGTTGGCCCGCGCATTGAGTTCGGCGTAGGTCAGCGACTCGCCGGCGCAGGTCAGCGCACGGCCATACGGCGTGGCCTGGACCTGACGCTGGAACAGCGCGGCCACGCTGAGCGGGGTTTCTTCGTTCAGCGCAGGACCACGGCCGCTGTCGAGCAACGCCTGGCGCTCAGGTGCGCTCAGCAACGGCAGTTCGCTCAGGCGCGTGTCCGGTGCGTCGAGCATGCCGCGCAGCAGTTGCTGCCAGTGGCCGGCCATGGCTTCGATGCGCTCGGCGTCGAACAGGTCGGTGCTGTAGGTCAGGCAGCAACGCAGTTGCGCGTCGAAGTCGGTGACCTCCAGGTTGAGGTCGAACTTGGTGGCGCGGGCATCGTTGACCAGATAGTCGACCTGCACGCCGCCGGCCAGTG
Organism: Pseudomonas sp. HP_08; assembly: GCF_055284095.1. Taxonomy (NCBI): domain Bacteria; kingdom Pseudomonadati; phylum Pseudomonadota; class Gammaproteobacteria; order Pseudomonadales; family Pseudomonadaceae; genus Pseudomonas; species Pseudomonas sp. HP_08. The sequence goes on from NZ_JBTOQC010000001.1 coordinate 660,586, forward strand.
CGCGCTGCTGCTGGAATTCCCAGCGCTGCACGTTGCACATCACCTGGAACAGCGGGTTGAAGGCGGCGCTGCGTTGCGGGTGCAGGGCCTCGACCAGATGGTCGAACGGAATGTCCTGGTGCGACTGGCCGTCGATGGCCACCTGGCGCACCTGATCGAGCAGTTCGCTGACGCGCATCTGGCCATGCGGCTGGATGCGCAGCACCTGGGTGTTGAGGAAGGCGCCGATCAGCCCTTCGCTTTCCGGACGAATGCGGTTGGCCAGCGGCACGCCGATGCGCAGGTCGTCCTGGCCGCCGTAGCGGTACAGCAACACGCTCAGCGCAGCGGTCATGGTCATGAACAGGGTCAGGCCGCGCTCGCTGTTGAAGCGGCTGACCTGACGCGCCAGGTTTTCATCCAGATCAAAACGATGCAGCTCGCCGCGAGCGCTTTGTACGGCCGGGCGTGGCCGGTCGGTGGGCAGGGTCAGCAGCGGCTGCTCGCCGCCCAGTTGCGCCAGCCAGTAATCGCGCTGGCGCTGCATCTCACCGGCTTCGAGCCACTGGCGATGCCAGGCGCTGTAGTCCAGGTACTGCACCGGCAACGGCGCCAGCGGCGACTCGCGGCCCTCGACAAAGGCGCCATACAGCGCCGACAGTTCGCGGGCGAAGATGTCCATCGCCCAGCCTTCGGTGACGATGTGGTGCAGGGTGATCAGCAGGTGATAATCCTGCTCGGCGCTTTGCACCAGGCAGACGCGCAGCAACGGACCACGCTCAAGGTCGAACGGCGCGTGCGCCTGTTCATCGGCCAGACGCTCGATGCTCGCCTGACGCTCGGCTTCAGGCTGCGCGCTGATGTCCAGCTGTTGCAGGTGCACATCGGACTGTTCGGCGACCCGCTGCCACGGTTTGCCGTTGTCGCTCGGAAACGTGGTGCGCAGGCTTTCATGGCGCTGAATCAGCGCCTGCAAGGCGCGTTCGAAGGCCGGCACCTCCAGCGCACCGCGCAAGCGTGCCATGCCGCCGACGTTGTACGCAGGGCTGTCCGGGTCAAGCTGCCAGAGGAACCACATGCGCTGCTGCGAATACGACAGCGGCACGCGCTGGTTGCGATCGATCAGGGCGATAACGCCCTGGTTATCGACCTGACCGCTGGCCTGCGCACGCGCCACCCAGGCGGCGAATGCCAGCAGGGTGCGCGACTCGAACAGGCTGCGCAGCGGCAGCTCGACGCCGAATGCCTGCCGCGCACGCGAGACGATGCGCGTGGCCAGCAACGAATGCCCGCCCAGCTCGAAGAAATCGTCGTCCAGGCCGACCTGCGCCAGCTCAAGCATTTCGCTCCAGATCGCCGCCAGGCCGCGCTCCAGATCGTTGCGCGGCGCACGGTACTCACGCTGCGCCGCCTCCGGCTGTGGCAAGGCGCGACGGTCGAGTTTGCCGCTGGGTGTCAGCGGCAGTTCCGCCAGGCGCAACACATGCGCCGGGATCATCGGCTCGGGCAAGGCGGCGCGCAGGGCGGCACGAATGCGCTCGCTCAGTTCCACCGGCGACTCGTTGCCGTCGGCCACCAGATAGGCGAGCAACTGCCCGCCGCCGGCGCCTTCGCCAAGAATCACCACCGCCTGGCGTACGCCGGGCTGGGCGAGGATTTCGCTGCGGATTTCATCCAGCTCGATGCGCACGCCACGCAGCTTGACCTGCTCGTCCAGGCGGCCGAGGTAGTCCAGCGCGCCGTCGCCACGCCAGCGCGCCAGGTCGCCGCTGCGGTACACACGCTGACCGTCTTCGGCCGGCAAAAAGCGGCTGGCGGTCAGTGCCGGCTGGCCCAGATAGCCGCGCGCCAGGGCGTTGCCGCCCAGCAGCAGTTCGCCCCGCGCACCGACCGGCGCCAGTTGCCAGTCGGCCTCACGAATTTCAGTGATTACATTGCTCAATGGCCGGCCGATCGGCACCCGCGCGCCGGGCTCACCGACGCACGGCCAATGGGTGACGTTGATCGCGCTTTCGGTCGGGCCGTAGCGGTTGTGCAAGGCGACCTGCGGCAGGCGCTGCTGAATGCGCCGGCACAGCTCGGCCGGCAGCGCCTCGCCACCGGAGAACAGGTGACGCAGGCTGCTGCACTGTTCGACCTGTTGCTCGTCGATGAACAGTTGCAGCAACGGCGGCACGAAGTGCAGCAGGGTCACGCCGTGTTCGCTGACCAGCTCGACCAGGCGACGCGGGTCGCGGTGCTCGCCGTTGGCGGCCAGCACCAGCTGGCTGCCGGAGATCAGCGGCAGGAAGCATTCCCACAGCGAAACGTCGAAGCTCAACGGCGCCTTTTGCAGCAGCACATCGCGTGGGCCGACCGCGTATTCGCGCTGCATCCAGCCCAGTCGCTCGACCAGCGCACCGTAGCTGTTGCCGACCGCCTTGGGCAGGCCGGTGGAGCCGGAGGTGTAGATCACATAGGCGAGGTTGTGCGGGTGCACGTCGATGGCCGGCGCGCTGTCGGCGCCCGGACCGTTGGCAACAGCGTCCAGCGCCAGGGTGGCGATGCGTGCCGGCACGTCGAACGTGTCGAGTACTTGTTGCTGGCCCAGCAACAGGGCAATGCCGCTGTCGGCGAGCATGAACTGCAAGCGCTCACGCGGGTAATCCGGGTCCAGCGGCACGTAAGCACCGCCGGCCTTGACGATGGCGACGACCGCGACCATCAGCTCCAGCGAACGCTCGGCCAGCACACCGACGCGCACTTCCGGGCCGACACCGTGCGCTTGCAGGCGCAGCGCCAGATGGTTGGCCTGGCGCTCGAGTTCGGCGTAGCTCAGCGACTGACCGGCAAAGATCAGCGCGGTCTGCGCCGGTGTGCTGGCGGCTTGCAGCGACAGGCGCTGCGCCAGTTGCCAGCCCGGCTGTGGCTGCGGGTTGCTGCCCCAGCTGTGCAGTTGCCGGGATTCTTGCTCACCCAGCAACGGCAGATCGCCGAGTGGTTGATCAGGGTGCGCGCAAACCTGCTCCAGCAGGCTGACGAAGTGCCCGGCAAAACGCTGGATGGTTGCTGCTTCAAACAGCTCGACGGCGTAGTCGAACGACAGGCGAATGCGCCCTTGCGGGTCCTCTTCGCTGTGCAATTGCAGGTCGCACTTGGCCTCGCGGCTGTGCCATGGCAGTTCTTCGGCAAGCAGGCCGGGCAAGCGCTTGAGTGCATCGGTATTGCGTTGCAGGTGGTTGAACATCACCTCGAAACCGGCCGCATCGCCCAGGGCGGCGCTAACCTGTTCGTAGTCGATGGCCTGATGCGCCTGCGCGGCCTGCACGCGGGCGCTGACCGCCGTCAGCAGGCTATGGAAATCCTGGCGTGAATCCAGCGCCGAACGCAGCACCTGGGTGTTGATGAAGAAGCCGATCAGGCCCTGGGTTTCGAGCAACGGGCGGTTGGCATTCGGCACGCCGACGCGGATATCGTTCTGACCGGTGTAGCGTTGCAACAGGGTCTGGAAGGCGGCGAGCAACAGGCTGAAGGTACTGACCTGACGGCTGCGCGCCAATGCATGCACACGTTCGCCCAATGCTTTGTCCAGGCGCAGGCTCAGGCGCTCGGCGGCCGACGGCGTGGCGCTGCGCGGGCGGTCCAGCGGCAAGGCCAACGGCTCGCGCTCACCCTCCAGCGCCTCGCGCCAGTAATCGAGCTGACGCTGTTGTTCAGCGGCATCGACGCTGTCGCGCTGCCAGGCGGCATAGTCGGCGTACTGAACGCCCAATGGTTCCAGCGCCAGGTTCTGGCCCTGGCTGTAGGCACCATACAGGCGGGCGAACTCATCCAGCAGAATGCCCAGCGACCAACCGTCGGCGACGATGTGGTGCAGGGTCACCAGCAGCAGGTGATCGTCCTCATCGAGGCTGACCAGCTTGATGCGCAGCAACGGGCCGTTTTCCAGATCGAAGCGGCTGTGTGCTTCGGCCTCCTGGATTGTGCGGGCACGGGCTTCACGCTCGGACGCCGGAAATTCGCTGAGGTCTTCGCGCAGCAGCGACCCGTCAGCGTGGCCAAAAATGCGTTGCAGGCCAATACCGTCCTGCTGCAAGAAGCGCGTGCGCAGGGCTTCGTGGCGTTCGATCAGGGTGCTGAAGGCGCGCTGCACCGCCGGCACGTCCAGTTCACCGCGCAGGCGCAGGCCGCCGGGAATGTTGTAGGCGACGCTGTCCGGTTGCAGTTGCCAGAGGAACCACAGGCGATTCTGCGCCGCCGATTGCGCCAGCGCGCCGTCGCGAGGCAAGCGCGCGATGCCGGTCGATTGCCCGGTATGGCCTTCGACGGCGGCGATGAACTGCGCCAGGGTCGGCGCCTCGTAGAGGGTGCGCAGTTGCACGTCCAGGCCCAGCTCGTCGCGCAGTTCGGCGACCATCTGGATCGCCTGGATCGAGTTGCCGCCCTGGCCGAAGAAGCTGGCGTCGGCGCTCAGGGTTTCGACCTTGAGGGCCTCGCACCAGGCGCGCTGGATGCGCTGCGCGATTGTCTGGGTTGTAGCGACCGACTGTGCGGCAGCCTCTGGCTCGCCCTGACGCCACAGGGTTACCGCTTGCAAGGTGCCGTCCTTGAGCTGCGCGGCGCAGGCCGAGCGTTGCAGTTTGCCGCTGGAGGTCTTGGGCAGGCTGCCCGGTTCCAGCAACGCGACCAGCGCCGGGGTTTCACGGTGTGCTTCAGCCACCGCCAGGCGAATCTGCTCGATCAGTTGCTCGGGCGCTTGCTGGCTTTGCGCACGGCGCCCGACTTCGGCGGCGATGCCAAACGACTCGACGCCGTCATGCTGCACCGGAAACACCGACACCCGGCCCTTGCGCACGGCCTCGATCTGGCTTTCGACGGTGCGCTCGATGTCCTGTGGATAAAGATTCTGGCCACGCACGATCAGCATGTCCTTGATCCGCCCGCTGACATACAACTGGCCGTCCTGCATGAAACCCAGGTCGCCGGTGCGCAGCCAGTGGCCGCCGTCATGTGCGAAGAAAGCCTTGGCGGTCGCCTCGGGATTGCGCCAGTAGCCACGGGCAATGCTCGGGCCGCCGCTGCAAATCTCGCCGACCCGGCCTTCGCCCAGTGCAGCACCGGTGTCGACGTCAAGAATCAGCACCGGGTGTTCCGGCTGCGGCCAGCCGCAACTGGCCAGCGTGCTGCCTTGCCCAGGCACGGCGCGATGGGCGCCCAGCGCCTCGGCGTCCAGTTGCAGGCTGTCGATGCCCTGCCCCGGACGGCTGCCGGTGACGAACAGCGTGGCCTCGGCCAGGCCGTAGCTGGCCAGGTAATTTCTGGCCTCGAAGCCACAGGCGGCAAAGCGCCCGGCAAAGTCGTGCAGGCTGTCCTGACGGATCGGCTCGGCGCCGGAAAACGCCACGCGCCAGTGGCGCAGATCGAGCCCGACCAGCTTGCTGTCGTTGATGCGCTCGAAGCACAGGCGATAGGCGAAATCCGGACCGCCGCTGATGGTGCCGCGAAAGCGGCTGATCGCGTCCAGCCAGCGCAACGGGCGCTCAAGGAAATACTGCGGCGACATCAGCACCACGCCGACGCCGCTGTAGATGCCTTGCAACAAACCGCCGATCAGGCCCATGTCGTGGTACAGCGGCAGCCAGCTGACGATCACGTCCTGCGCGTCGATGGCGTAGCCCTGGCGGATCAGGAACGAGTTGGCTTCCAGGTTGGCATTGCTGACCTGCACGCCCTTGGGCGTCGAGGTGGAGCCTGAGGTGTACTGCAAGAACGCGATGTCTTCGGCCAGCGGCGCATGGGTGGTCCATGGGCTTTGTATCTCGGCGTTCAGCTCATCGACCGCCAGCAACTGCGGAATGCGCGCGCCATGCTGCGCCTCGGTGTCACGCAATGCCGGCAGCAATTGCGCGGCGGTGAGGATCACGCTCGGCTGGGCATCGGCGACGATCGACAGCAGGCGTTCCAGGTGCTGCGAGCGGGTCGATTCCGGCGGGTAGGCCGGCACGGCAATGACGCCGGCGTACAGGCAGGCAAAGAACGCCGCCACGTAGTCAGGGCCGCTGGGCAGCAGCAACAGCGCGCGATCACCGGGCGTAAAGCGCCGGGCCAGTTCGCTGGCGATCACTTGCGCCCGGGCGTCGAGCTCGCGGTAGGTGAGTACCAGGCCCTCTTCGCTCTGGCCATCGAGAAAACGCAAGGCCGGTTCATCGCCACGTGTCGCGGCGTGGCGCATCAATGCGTGAGCCAGAGATATCGGGCGCTCGAAGAAGTTTGCCATCGCTGTACCAGTCCTCAATCCATGCGTGGGGCACGGCGCGCTGCACCAGACTCTGTGACTGGGAGACGACCGTGTTTACATGGAGTTGAAGACGGGTATCGAGGAGAAAAAATTAGTTACTTTTAGCGCTATGAACGCACCAGAACGGCGCACGGCGGTGCTGTAGTAGCACACAAATAGCACTTAGCTTAGATCCTAAAAAATAATGATTATCATTTGACACCTTGCAGCACCAGCACTACCTTGTCACCGCCGCAGGGAAATCGACCTCTTTATAACTTTCGTCGCATAGGCAAAATCATGCAGGAATATGGATCCGTAAAGCCAGCTCAAGAGACTTCTGCACCGTCGCTTCTGGAAGCCTTACTGGATAACCGTAATACCCTGATCAAGACCGCTGCCCGGATTACGGGCTGCCACAGTCGCGCTGAAGATGTGGTGCAGGATGCATTTCTGAGATTGGCCAACACCCCCAAGGTGACGCTGCCACTCAGGGCACAGATCAGTTACGTATTTCGCATTGTCCGCAACCTCGCCATTGACCACTACCGCAAGCAGGCGATGGAACAGAAGTACTCCGGTAGTGAGGAGGAAGGTTTGAACGTTGCCGTTCAAGGGTCTACTCCAGAGAGCCAGAACCTCGATCATGAGACCTTGATGATCGTCGACGCAGCCCTCAACGAACTGCCTAAACGCACCCGCTACGCCTTTGAAAGCTACCGTTTGCACGGGGTTCCACAGAAGGACATCGCCAAGGAACTCGGTGTATCGCCGACCCTGGTCAACTTCATGATCCGTGACGCGATGGTGCACTGCCGCAAGGTCTTGGGCGAGCGCGTGCAGTAAGGCAGCTTCACCCCCTTCAAACTGCATGAACAGGCGGTTCGACCGTCTTTTCATGGTTGTCGGCTTCAAACGTTCACGCAGATCCGCACCGTTAGCATGGCCGCCTTATATGGCGAAAACATGTGATTTTTGCGGATATCCGGCGACAGATTAATCGCTGTTTAATGACACACACGTTCACCGCGCCCATTGCGGGTCGGTGGTGAAGGCGATGGTCAGCCAGCGGTTCGGCCCTTCCCCGCCGATGGCCTCTCCCACCCCATTGCGCACCGCGTCCCAGTCGGCCAGGGTCCAGGCGGGCCAGTCTTCCGGCACGATGAAATACAGCTCGATCTGCCGGGCGCGGCCGACCTTGGCGACATAGGCCTGCCAATCCTTGAACCCATACTGCGCAACGACCTTGGCGGCGACGTCATCGACGTGTTGTTTCAGTGCTGGCGGGGTCACCATCAGCACGTCCGAAAACGCCTGGCGAATGGTCAGCACCGGGATGGGGATGATGATCAGGCAAATGATCGCCAGCACCGCAGGGTCGATATACGGGCCGAGCCAGGCCCAGGCGGTGTTTTCCAGCAGCGCGCCGACGATGAAGGCAATCAGCAACGCCAGCGAGATGCTGCCGGACATGATCCAGGCCTTGGCATCCAGCGCAACGAAGTCTGAGCGGATGCGTTTATTGGCGCGAAATTCCAGCACCGCCAGGCTGAAGCAGATCAAGCTGGTGAGCGCCGCATAGACAATCGCAAAGCCGAATTCCAGGTGCCGCCCGCCACTGAGCAGGCTGCCGATGGCGTTGATCAATGCATACAGCGACACCCCGCACAGCAGCGTGCCGTTGATCGCCAGCACCATCGGTTCCAGGTGCCAGAAGCCCATGTTGAAGCGTTCGGCCAGGCGCCGGCTGGCATCGCCTTCGGTGGTGTGGCGGCGAATCAGGGTGGCGACGATCAGCGCCAGCACGCTCATGCTGGCATCGGCCAGCGAATAGACGCCGTCGAAGACAATCGAGAACGAACCCGACAGCAGGCCGAAGACGATGCCGAAGCCGGCCACCAGTACGGTGATGATGATCGACAGGCGCAGCAGGCCTTGCTCGGTGTTCATGTCTCAGGCTCCCGCCTCCAGGTTGTGGGGTGCGCGCAAGTGCGCGCGTTGCAGGGTTTGCCCGGCGAAGTAATCCGGGGTCAGCCAACGAAAGATGCCCATCAGCACCACGCCCAGCAGCAGGATCACCACGGCAATGATGAACACCAGCCCCACGCCGCCGATGTGCGAACCGCTGCCGAAATCCGGCGAGGCGCTGTCGACGGCGGTCTGCGCAAAGATCACCGCCAGCGCGCTGCCGCCGAGCAGCGGGCACACGCCGCGCAGCAACAGGTGGCGAACGCTGTCGAACAGGCTGTGGCGGAAATACCAGACGCAGGCAAACGCGGTCAGCGAGTAGTAGAAGCAGATCATCATGCCCAGCGCGGTGATGGTGTCGGCCAGCACGTTTTCACTGAGCAGGCGCATGCTGACGTAAAAGATCGCCGCCGCCGCACCGGCGCACAAGGTCGCAAAACGAGGCGCCAGCGAGCGCGGGCAGATGCTCGCAAAGCGCTTGGGCAGCGCTTGGTAATAGCCCATGGCGAACAGCGTGCGCGCCGGTGAAATGAACGTCGATTGCAACGACGCCGCGGTGCTGGCCAGCACCGCAATCGACATCAGGATCGCCAGCGGCCCCATCACGGGGCCTGCCAGGTGGGCGAAGACGTTTTCCTGAATGGTCGGGTTGCCCAGCCCCAGGCCCTGGTCGGCGACGCCGGCAAAGCGCAGGGTGGCGATGGCGGTGACCAGGTACAGACCGAGGATCACCAGCACCGTCAGCGCAGCGGCGCGACCCGGCACCGCGTGGCTGCTGACCGACTCTTCACTGACCGTCAGGCACACGTCCCAGCCCCAGAAAATGAAGATCGACAGCGACAGCCCGGCGGCGAACGAAGAGAACGAGTCGATGCTCCACGGGTTGAACCAGTTGACATCGAATTCCAGCGCCGGCCCTTGCGGCGCCTCACCGAAGGCGGCGATGCAGAAGCCGAGCAGCACGAACAGTTGCAAGGCGACCAGCACGTACTGCACGCCCATGGTGGTGCCAATGCCGCGACAGCAGATCCACACCGCGATGCCGATGAATACGCAGCAGGTGAGGATGTTGACCCAGACGTTATCGCTTAACGCGATGAGTGCTTCATGCCCGGTCAACTGGCCAAGGAACAGGTAGAAAAAGTCCACCGCCACACCGGCCAGGTTCGACAGGACAATGGTGGTCGCGGCCACCAGTCCCCAGCCGCCGATCCAGCCCATCACCGGCCCGAAGGCCCGCGCCGACCAGGTGAACGAGGTGCCGCTGTCGGGCTCGGCGGCGTTCAGCTCGCGGTAGCCCAGGGCAACCAGCAGCATGGGAATGAAACCCACCAGAAAGATCGCCGGCAAATGCGCACCGACCTCGCGGACGGTCGGGCCAAGCGCGCCGGTCAGGGTATAGACCGGCGCGATGGTCGAGATGCCCAGTACCACACAGGCCAGCAGGCCCAGACTGCCACTGGCCAGACCCTTGGAGCCGGTGCGCGCAGGTGTTTCGCCGTTATGACTCATTCAGTGTCCGCCGTTTTATTGGAATTATGGCTACATGGGACGTGTGCCCGCAGAAGCCTCAGCGCCTCTGCGCGTAGGCCTGGCACGCTTCACGGAAGGCTTCGAACAAGCGCAGCGATTCAGAGTTTTCCAGAAAACGCCATTCGGGGTGCCATTGCACGCCCAGCACGAAGCCTGGCGACTGCTCGGTCGACACCGCCTCGATCAGCCCGTCGGGCGCCAGCGCTTCGGCCCGCAGGCCTGGCGCCAAACGGTCAATGCCCTGGCTGTGCAGGGAATTGACCTGAAACTCGGACGCCAGCCCCAGACGCTCCAGCACGCCGCCCTTTTGCACGGTCACGGCATGCTGCGGCGCGTATTGCTCGGCCAGTGAATCGCTTTGCGGCTCGCGGTGATCCAGATAGCCCGGCAGTTCCTGCACCCGTTGATGCAAGGTGCCGCCCAGGGTCACGTTGAGTTCCTGAAAGCCCCGGCAGATGCACATCACCGGCACGCCCTGATCGATGGCGGCGCGCAGCAGCGGCAAGGTCACGGCATCGCGCCAGGCATCGTGCTGGGTGCCTTCGGCGCTCGGTGCGCCGTGGTAATGGTGCGGCTCGACATTCGATGGGGAGCCGGTGAACAGCACACCGTCGAGGTGTTGCAACAACAGCAGCGGATCGGGCGGCGTGCTCAGCGCTGGAAGCACCAGAGGCATACCGGCAAACGCCGCGGCTTCGACGTACTTGTCGCCCACGGTGTGCGACGCGTATTTGCCCAGCATCTGCCGGCAGGCGGTAACGCCAATCAGGGGAAGACGAGACATGGTGGATCCTCGCAGCAGAAAAACAATTCCCGTAGGAGCGAGCGTAGAGCTCGCGAATGGGCCAGCAGCTTCAACGTATTGATGGTCGGCATTCGCGAGCTAACGCTCGCTCCTACGGGTTCAGGGTCGGGTTTAGTGTTGATTTAAAGGTTGGGTTAAACGCCCAGCCGGTCGCGCAGCTGGTAATACGAGGCGCCCAGCGCGGTGAACGGCACGCGCAGCAGACGGCCGCCCGGGAACGGGTAATGCGGTAATCCGGCGAAGGCGTCGAAGCGTTCGGCCTGGCCGCGCAGGGCTTCGGCGAGCAGCTTGCCGGCCAGGTGCGTGTAGGTCACGCCGTGCCCGCTGCAACCCTGGGAGTAGTAGATGTTGTCGCCCAGCCGGCCGACTTGCGGCAGGCGCGACAGGGTCAGCAGAAAGTTGCCGGTCCAGGTGTAATCGAACTTCACGTTTTTCAGCTGCGGGAACACCTTGAGCAGCTTGGGCCGGATGATCGCTTCGATGTCCGCAGGGTCTCGCGCGCCGTAGACCACGCCGCCGCCGAAGATCAGGCGCTTGTCGGCACTGAGGCGGTAGTAGTCGAGCAGGTAATTGCAGTCTTCGACGCAGTAATCCTGCGGCAACAGGCTGCTGGCCAGCTCATCGCCCAAGGGTTCGGTGGTGATCACCTGAGTGCCACACGGCATCGCCTTGGACGCCAGTTCCGGCACCAGATTGCCCAGGTAGGCGTTGCCGGCCACCACTACAAACTTTGCCCGCACCTGGCCCAGCGGCGTGTGCACCACCGGGTTCGGGCCGCGGTCGATGCGCGTGGCCGGGCTTTGCTCATGAATGCGCCCGCCGAGTCTGACCACCGCGTCGGCTTCGCCCAGCGCCAGGTTCAGCGGGTGAATGTGCCCGCCGCTCATGTCGAGCATGCCGCCGACATAACGGTCGGTATCGACCATCTGCCGAATGCGGCTGACGTCGAGCAGCTCAAGCTGTTTATGGCCGAAGCGTTCCCAGAGTTGCTGTTGCGACTCCAGATGGTTCATCTGCCGGCTGGTGATCGCGGCAAAGATGCCACCGTCCTTGAGGTCGCACTGGATACCATATCTGGCCACGCGCTCACGGATGATGCGCCCGCCTTCGAAGGCCATCTCGCCCAACAGCCGCGCCTGGTGCGGGTCGACGGTTTTTTCGATGACATCGATGTCGCGGCTGTAGCTGTTGACGATCTGCCCGCCGTTGCGCCCCGAGGCGCCGAAGCCGACCTTGGCGGCCTCCAGCACGGTCACGGAAAAGCCATGCTCCAGCAGAAACAGCGCGGTGGACAGCCCGGTGTAACCGGCGCCGATGATGCACACATCGGTCTGGATCGATTCGCTCAGCACCGGGTACTCAGCGTGATAGTTGCGCGAGTCGGCGTAGTAGCTTTGAACGTGTTGTTGCTGCATGGTCGATTCTCCAGGACAGGGCGGCCTGCGCCGCCGGGCCTTACAACTTGATCCAGGTGGCTTTGAGTTCGGTGTACTTGTCGAACGCGTGCAGCGATTTGTCACGGCCATTGCCCGACTGCTTGAAGCCACCGAACGGCGCGGTCATGTCGCCGCCGTCGTACTGATTGACCCACACGCTGCCGGCGCGCAGCGCCTTGGCGGTCAGGTGCGCCTTGGACAGGTCAGCTGTCCAGACACCGGCGGCCAGGCCGTAGACGGTGTCGTTGGCGATGCCGATGGCCTCCTCAACGCTGTCGAAGGCGATCACCGACAGCACCGGCCCGAAGATTTCTTCGCGGGCAATGCGCATGGCGTTGTCGACGCCATCGAACAGGGTCGGCTCGACGTACACGCCGCCGGTGTCGAGCAAGGTGCGCTGGCCACCGCTGAGCAGTTGCGCGCCGTCGGCCAAACCGGCGTCGATGTAGCCGAGCACGGTGTCCAGTTGCGTGGCATCCACCAAAGCGCCCACGCGAGTGTCCGGGTCCAGTGCATAGCCCGGCTGCCAGGCTTTCAGCGCTTCGACCACCATCGGCACAAAGCGTGCCTTGATCGAGCGCTCGACCAGCAAGCGCGAGCCTGCGGTGCACACCTCGCCCTGGTTGAAAGCGATGGCGCTGGCGGCCGCTTTGGCAGCCGCTTCAAGGTCCGGCGCGTCGGCAAACACGATGTTCGGGCTCTTGCCGCCGGCCTCCAGCCAGACGCGCTTGAGGTTCGACTCGCCGGCATAGACCATCAATTGTTTGGCGATGCGTGTAGAGCCGGTGAACACCAGCGTGTCGATGTCCATGTGCAGGCCCAGCGCCTTGCCGGCGGTGTGGCCAAAGCCCGGCAGCACGTTAAGCACTCCGGCCGGAATCCCCGCCTCGACCGCCAGGGCGGCGATGCGGATCGCGGTCAGCGGCGACTTTTCCGAAGGCTTGAGAATCACCGAGTTGCCGGCCGCCAACGCAGGCCCCAGCTTCCAGCAGGCCATCATCAGCGGAAAATTCCACGGCACGATGGCCGCGACCACACCGACGGCCTCGCGGGTGACCAGGCCGAGCTGGTCGTGCGGCGTAGCGGCGACTTCGTCGTACAGCTTGTCGACCGCCTCGGCGCTCCAGCGAATGGCATTGGCCGCACCGGGCACGTCGATCTGCACGGCATCGGCAATCGGCTTGCCCATGTCGAGGGTTTCGAGCAACGCCAGTTCGTGGGCGTTGGCGAGCATCAAGTCGGCAAAGCGGATCAGTGCTTTTTTGCGTGCTGCCGGTGCCTGGCGCGACCACACGCCGCTGTCGAAACGCGCCCGGGCCACGCTGACCGCGCGGTTTACATCATCGATATCGCAACTGGCGACCTGCGCCAGCAAGCGACCGTCGACGGGGCTGATGCAATCGAACGTCGCATCGCACACAGCGGCGACATAATGACCATCGATAAAGGCGCGGCCTTCGATGGACAGGCTCTGGAACAGCTGTTCCCAGTAATCACGTTGCGGGATGTTCATGGTTGTTCTCTTCAAGACCGGACACTGCTATTTCCCTATTACCGGGTAGGAGCGAGCGTAGAGCTCGCGAAAGTGCCGGTGCGACCGATACATAGATCGTATGAAAATCCGTATTCGCGAGCTTGCGCTCGCTCCTAAACGGTATGCAGGTACCAGTTGTATTCGAGGTCGGAGATCGACACTTCGAACTCGGCCATTTCGCTCTCTTTGCAGGCGACAAAGATGTCGATGTACGCGGGGCTGATGTACTGGTTCATGATTTCGCTGTCGTCCAGTTCGCGCAGGGCGTCGCGCAGGTTGTTCGGCAGGCTCTGTTCCAGTTGCTCGTAAGAGTTGCCCTCGATCGGCGCGCAGGGTTCAAGCTTGTGCGTCAGGCCGTGGTGGATGCCGGCCAGGATCGCCGACATCATCAGGTACGGGTTGGCATCGGCACCGGCCACGCGCTGTTCGATGCGGATCGCGCTGTCGTTGCCGGTCGGTACGCGGACCGCGACGGTGCGGTTGTCCAGGCCCCAGCTCGGCGCGTTGGGCACATAGAATTGCGCACCGAAGCGGCGGTACGAGTTGACGTTGGGGCACAGGAACGCCATCGAGGCCGGCATGGTTTCCAGAATGCCGGCGATGGCATGGCGCAGCGGCGCATGAGCTTCAGGGTCGTCGGTGGCAAAGATGTTCTTGCCGGTGGCCTTGTCGAGCAACGAGATATGCACATGCAAACCATTGCCGGCCTGGCCCGGATACGGCTTGGCCATGAAGGTGGTGTCCATTTCATGGTCGTAGGCGATGTTCTTGATCAGGCGCTTGAGCAACACCGCGTAGTCGCAGGCCAGCAGCGCGTCTTCGACGTGGTGCAGGTTGACCTCGAATTGCGCCGGCGCACTTTCCTTGACGATGGCGTCGGCCGGAATGCCCTGCTCCTTGGCGGCTTCAAGAATGTCTTGCAGGCAGTCGGCGTATTCGTCCAGATCGTCGATCAGGTACACCTGGGTCGAATGCGGGCGCTTGCCGGAAATCGGCGAGCGTGGCGGTTGTGGCCGGCCGTTGATGTTCTCCTGATCGATCAGATAGAACTCCAGCTCGAACGCCGCGCAAATGGTCAGGCCCAGGGCGTCGAACCTGGCAACGATCTGGCGCAGCACTTCGCGCGGGTCGGCGAAGAACGGCTGGCCGTCGAGTTCGTGCATGGTCATCAACAGTTGCGCGGTGGGGCGCTTCTGCCAGGGTTCGTAGGCCAGGGTGCCGGGGATCGGGTAGCAGACCCGGTCGGAGTCGCCGATGTCCAGGCCAAGGCCTGTGCTTTCCACCGTCGAGCCATTGATGTCCAGGGCGAACAGTGAGGCCGGCAGGTTGATGCCGCGCTCGTAGACCTTGTGCAGGCTGGGCCGCTCGATGCGCTTGCCGCGCACCACGCCATTCATGTCGGAGATGAGCAGATCGACAAATTGCACTTCGGGGTAGTTACGCAGGAACTCACTGACTTCATCTGACGAGACGATGGCGCGCGGGGATACCGACGACATGATTGAACACCTTTGATGGTTTTTTTGGTGGGGCGTGATTTGACTCTAAATGACAATCGATGCAATAAACATTGGCGCTTTAGCAACCTGAGTTTGCATCCATGCAATATGAGATCAACCATAACGACCTGGCGCTGGTCCTGGCCCTGGTGCGCGGACGCTCGCTGGCGCGGGCATCCGAGCTGCTGCAGGTCGACATCTCCACAGTGTTCCGATCGATCCGGCGGCTGGAAAGTGCGCTGGGCAGCGCATTGTTCGAAAAGAGCCGGCGCGGCTACATTCCCAACGAGGCGGCGCAGGCCATGGCCGAGCAGGCCGAGCGCGCCGAACAGGCGCTGGGCGCGGCACGCATGGCCTTGCGTCAGGGTGAACACGTGGTCAGCGGCACGGTGCGCCTGACCTGTACCGAGGCGGTGCTGCACAGCCTGATGCTGCCGGCGCTGGCCGGATTCATGCCGGCTTATCCGGCACTGAATCTGGAGCTGTCGACCTCGAACAACTTCGCCAACCTGAGCCGCCGCGATGCCGATATCGCCCTGCGCCTGACCGACACGCCACCCGAGCATCTGGTGGGCCGGCATCTGGGCAGCGCGGCCTATGTGATCTGCGGCCACCCGGATTTTCGCCAGGCGCTGCACAGCGATCCGGCGTCGGTGCCGTGGGTCGCCCCGGATGACTCGATGCCCGAGCATGTCTCGGTGATCTGGCGCGAGCGCACCTATCCACAGGTGGTGCCGCGCTATCGCTGCAGCAGCATGGCGGCGGTGGCGCAACTGGTCAGCGCAGGGCTCGGAGTCGCCGCCCTGACCGATTTCACCGCCCGCGACCTGCACGGCGTCGAAGCCCTGAGCGAGCCGCTGGTGGGCTGCAGCACCGAAGTCTGGCTGCTGACCCGCCCCGATTGCCGGGACTTGCGCTCGGTGCAGACGCTGTTCGATGAACTGACCCCGAGATTGCGCGAGACGCTGGAGCAGGTTGCCGATCAGTAGGCGCGGCATTCGGCCAGACATACACGACTAAAGTCGGACACAGGGTGCGTTGACATTATCGGCAGCCGTTGTTAATAATCCGCGCAGTCATACGATAACGCACAACAAAAACAACAACGAGTGAGTCTACCTATGTCGCCTTCATCTACGCGCCCCTGTGCGCGGCATTGTTGTATCTCTTTTCCGACAAATAACGCCAGCGCCACAGGCTCTTCCAAGAGCAACTAACGGCGCGCCTTTTTGTTGGCGCACAACGTGTTTATCACCCTGCTGCCACACGCTGCGCGTGCCTGGCAGATGGACTGTCTCACCCAGAACGGAAGCACAACAATAATGAAAATCCGCCAAACCCTGCCTTTTGCCCTGATCAGCGCCGGTGTCATCGGCAGCTTGCCTGGCACCGGTGTCGCCGCCGGTTTCGTCGACGATGCCAAGGTCACGCTCGGCCTGCGCAACTTCTACATCAACCGTAACTTCGTCGACCCCAATAACGCGCAGAGCAAGGCCGAGGAATGGACCCAGAGTTTTATCCTCGATGCCCGCTCGGGCTTTACCGAGGGCCCGGTCGGTTTTGGCGTGGATGTACTCGGGCGCTGGTCGCTCAAGCTCGATGGCGGTGGCGGCACCTACGGCACTGCCCTGCTGCCACGCCACAGCGACGGGCGACCGGCCGATGACTTTGGCCGGCTGGGCGTGGCCGGCAAGGCCAGGTTCTCCAAGACCGAACTGAAAATCGGTGAGTGGATGCCGGTGCTGCCGATCCTGCGCGCCGACGACGGTCGCTCGCAGCCACAGACCCTGCGCGGCGGCCAGATCACCTCCAAGGAAATCGACGGCCTGACGCTCTACGGCGGCCAGTTCCGCGCCAACAGCCCGCGCAACGACGCGAGCATGGAAGACATGAGTTACGGCGGCGGCCTGTCGGACCGCTTCAACTTTGTCGGCGGCGAATACACCTTCAACCAGAACCGCACGATGTTCGGCCTGTGGAACGCGGTGCTCAAAGACGTTTACCAGCAGCAGTACGTGCAGTTCACCCACAGCCAGCCGATCGGCGACTGGACCCTGGGCGCCAACCTGGGCTATTTCCAGGGCGACGATGACGGCTCACGCCGCGCCGGCCGCCTGGACAACAAGACCTATTCGGGCATGTTCTCGGCCAAGATCGGCGCCAGCACGTTCTATGTCGGCTTGCAGAGAGTCAACGGCGACACCTGGATGCGCGTCAACGGCACCAGCGGCGGCACCCTGGCCAACGACAGTTACAACGCCAGTTTCGACAACGCTGAAGAACGCTCATGGCAAGTGCGCCATGACTTCAACTTCGTGGCGCTGGGCGTGCCCGGCCTGACCCTGATGAACCGCTATATCAGCGGTCATGATGTGCGCAGCGGCGCGGTCACCGATGGCAAGGAATGGGTGCGCGAATCGGAACTGGCGTATGTCATCCAGAGCGGCACCTTCAAGAATCTCAACATCAAGTGGCGTAACTCGACCATCCGTCGAGACTTCAGCACTAACGAATTCGACGAGAACCGGCTGATCTTCAATTACCCACTGTCGATCCTGTAATAAAGCCTGTGCAAAGTTGCTTCACGTACGACGCTGGGCGAATTGACAAACTGCAAAGTGGCTGTCGATAATCGCCCAAGTCATACGACAACATATAACGCACAACAACCATAACAACGAGCAGAGCTGGCCATGACCACAACACCTTTCAATCGCCTGCTGCTCACCGGTGCAGCAGGCGGACTGGGCAAGGTTCTTCGCGAACGCCTCAAAGGCAGCGCAAAGATCCTGCGCCTTTCAGACATCAGCCCGATGGAGCCCGCCGCCGGCCCGCACGAAGAAGTCGTGCAGTGCGACCTGGCCGACAAGGCTGCGGTGCATGAGCTGGTTGCCGGCGTCGATGCCATCGTCCACTTTGGTGGCGTATCGACCGAACACTCCTTTGAAGACATCCTGGGCCCGAACATCTGTGGCGTGTTTCATATCTATGAAGCGGCGCGCAAACACGGCGTCAAACGGGTGATCTTCGCCAGCTCCAACCACACCATCGGCTTCTATAAGCAGGACGAACGCATCGACGCCCGTTCGCTGCGCCGTCCTGACAGCTACTACGGCTTGTCCAAGTGTTACGGCGAAGACATGGCCAGCTTCTATTTCGACCGCTACGGCATCGAGACGGTCAGCCTGCGCATTGGCTCCTCGTTCCCCGAGGTCAACAACCGGCGGATGCTCAGCACCTGGCTGAGCTATGACGACCTGACCCAGTTGATCGAGCGCGGGCTGTTCACCGCCAATGTCGGCCACACCGTGGTCTATGGCGCCTCGGCCAACCCGACCGTCTGGTGGGACAACCGTTACGCCGCGCACCTGGGTTACGCGCCCAAGGATTCCTCCGAACAGTTCAGCGCCGCCGTCGAGGCACAACCGCAGCCAGCCGAAGATGATCCGGCCAGGGTGTATCAAGGCGGCGCCTTCGTGGCTTCCGGGCCTTTCGACTGATCCATCGACCCGTACGCAGGGTCGACACGCAATACCGTAATGGCTGCAAACGCTGCACAACGATGACGACATAATAACAACACGGAGTTTCATCATGACCTTCAAACGCAAGCTACTCCTTGCCGTTCTTCCGCTGGCAATCTCCTTGTCTTCAGCCGCTTCGGCGCTGGAAATCAAGTTCGCCGAGATTCACCCGGCCGGGTACCCGACCGTGGTCGCCGAAGAGAACCTGGGCAAGAAACTGGTCGCTCAGAGCGATGGCAAGATCACCTTCAAGATGTTCGCCGGTGGCGTGCTGGGTTCCGAGAAGGAAGTCGTCGAGCAGGTGCAGATCGGCGCCGTGCAAATGGCCCGCGTCAGCCTCGGCATCGTCGGTCCGGTTGTACCGGATGTGAACGTGTTCAACATGCCGTTCGTGTTCCGCGACCATGAGCACATGCGCAAGATCATCGATGGCGAGATCGGCCAGGAAATCCTCGACAAGATCACCAATTCGGACTTCAACCTGGTAGCCCTGGCGTGGATGGACGGCGGTACCCGCAACATCTACACCAAGAAGCCGGTGCGCAAGATCGAAGACCTCAAGGGCATGAAAATCCGTGTGCAGGGCAACCCGCTGTTCATCGACATGATGAACGCCATGGGCGGCAACGGCATCGCGATGGACACCGGCGAGATCTTCAGCGCCCTGCAGACCGGCGTGATCGACGGCGCAGAAAACAACCCGCCGACCCTGCTGGAGCACAACCACTTCCAGAGCGCCAAGTTCTACACCCTGACCGGCCACCTGATCCTGCCGGAGCCAGTGGTGATCTCCAAGACCACCTGGAACAAGCTCACCCCCGAGCAACAGGCGCTGGTCAAGAAAGTCGCCCGTGAGGCGCAGATGGAAGAGCGCGCACTGTGGGACGCCAAGTCGGCCGCCAGTGAAGAGAAACTCAAGGCCGCTGGCGTCGAGTTCATCACCGTCGACAAGAAGCCCTTCTTCGACGCGACCCAGTCGGTACGCGACAAATACGGCGCGCCGTACGCCGACCTGATGAAACGCATCGCGGCAGTCCAGTAACACCTGTTCCCCTCTCCCGGATGACCTCTGCAGGCGCGGCCCCCACCGCCCTGCAGCCTTGGATGTGCCTATGAAAACGTTCTTTCTACGCATGAACGATGTGTTGTACAGCGCCTGCATCTGGATTGCGGGCCTGTCGATCCTGACCATGACGCTGATCATTCCGTGGGGCATTTTTGCCCGCTATGTGCTGGGCACCGGCTCCAGCTGGCCGGAGCCGGTCGCGATCCTGCTGATGATGGTGTTCTGTTTTATCGGTGCGGCGGCCAGTTACCGGGCCGGCGCGCACATGGCCGTGTCGATGATCACCGACCGCCTGCTTGAACCGCAGCGCAAGGCCATCGCCGTGTTCGTACAGTTTCTGATGATCGCGGTATGCGTGTACATGACCTGGTACGGCGTGCGGCTGTGCATCACCACCTGGAACCAGTTTCTGGCGTCCTTGCCGGGTGTGCGGGTCGGCATGACCTATGCGCCCATCCCGATCGGCGGTTTGCTGACCCTGAGTTTTGTCCTGGAAAAACTCATGCTGGGCGATCAGAGCCACCGCCGCGTGGTGCGCCTGGACCATATCGAAGAAAACGAAGGAGCTGCATAAATGGATGCCTTGATTCTTCTGGGCAGTTTCATGCTGCTCATCTTCCTCGGTATGCCGGTGGCCTATGCGCTGGGTCTGTCGGCGCTGATCGGCGCCTGGTGGATCGATATTCCCTTGCAGGCGATGCTGATCCAGGTCGCCAGCGGCGTGAACAAGTTCTCGTTGCTGGCGATTCCGTTCTTCGTGCTGGCCGGGGCAATCATGGCCGAAGGCGGCATGTCGCGGCGGCTGGTGGCGTTTGCCGGCGTGCTGGTGGGTTTTGTCCGCGGCGGGCTGTCGCTGGTCAACATCATGGCCTCGACCTTTTTCGGCGCGATTTCCGGCTCCTCGGTGGCTGACACGGCCTCGGTCGGCTCGGTGCTGATTCCGGAAATGGAGCGCAAAGGCTACCCGCGCGACTTCTCCACCGCCGTGACCGTCAGCGGCTCGGTGCAGGCGCTGCTGACCCCGCCCAGCCACAACTCGGTGCTTTATTCGCTGGCCGCCGGCGGTACGGTGTCCATTGCGTCGCTGTTCATGGCCGGCGTCATGCCGGGGCTGTTGATGAGCGCGGTGTTGATGGGCCTGTGCCTGATTTTTGCCCGCAAGCGCAACTACCCCAAAGGCGAAGTGATCCCGCTGCGCCAGGCGCTGAAAATCGCCGCCGATGCGCTCTGGGGCCTGATGGCCATGGTCATCATCCTCGGCGGCATTCTGTCCGGGGTGTTCACCGCGACCGAGTCGGCAGCAATTGCGGTGGTGTGGTCGTTCTTCGTGACCATGTTCATCTACCGCGACTACAAGTGGCGTGACCTGCCCAAGCTGATGCACCGCACGGTACGGACCATCTCCATCGTGATGATCCTGATCGGCTTCGCCGCCAGTTTCGGCTACGTGATGACCCTGATGCAGATCCCGGCAAAGATCACCACGGCGTTCCTGACCCTGTCGGATAACCGCTATGTGATCCTGATGTGCATCAACGTGATGTTGCTGCTGCTGGGTGCGGTGATGGACATGGCGCCGCTGATCCTGATCCTGACCCCGATCCTGCTGCCGGTGATCTCCGGTATCGGCGTGGACCCGGTGCATTTCGGCATGATCATGCTGGTCAACCTGGGGATCGGACTGATCACACCGCCGGTGGGCGCGGTGCTGTTTGTCGGCTCCGCGATCGGCAAGGTGAGTATCGAGTCGACGGTCAAGGCGCTGCTGCCGTTCTACGGGGCGCTGTTCCTGGTGCTGATGGCGGTGACCTACATTCCGGCCATTTCCCTGTGGCTGCCTAGCGTAGTCCTGTAACGTTCAGCGGCAACCTCAACAGGCGGGCCGGAATGGCCCGCCTTTTCTTTGCAAATGGATTTTGTGCCCATGGCTGCTCCCTCCGCTTCTCCCCTTCCCTTGCCACGGCATATCGCCGTGGCCATCCTGGCGCTGCTGGCCTGCTGCTTTGCCGGCAACCACATTGCGGCGCGCTTTGCCTTCGATGACAACACCGGTGTGCTGCTGGCGATTCTGTGCCGCTCCGGAATTACCCTGCTGGCACTGGCCGGCCTGCTGCTGTGGCAGCGTCAATCGTTGAGCCTGCCGGCGGGCGCCTGGCGCTGGCAATTGCTGCTGGGCTTGCTGATCGCCACGCAAAGCCTGTGCCTGTACTCGGCGGTGGCGCGCATTCCGGTGGCGCTGGCATTGCTGGTGGGCAACACCTTTCCGATCATTCTGGCGCTGCTGGCGTGGGCATTCGGCGGACCGCGCCCGACCCGGCGCACCGCCTTGCTGATGGGCATGATCCTGGTCGGCCTGGTGCTGGCACTGGATGTGCCGGCGCGGCTGGCCGCCAGCGGCGAGTCCAACCCGCACTGGACGCTCGGCGTCAGCCTGGCCTTTTGTGCCGCCTGTGTATTTGCCTGTGCGTTGTGGATCACCGACCACAAACTGGCGGCGGTACGCGGCCCGGTGCGCAGTTTGCTGACCTTGCTGGTGGTGTTCGTCAGCATGCTGGCCGCAGGCGCCAGCGGGGTGATGCCGTCGGGCCTGTCGCTGCCGGGCAGCAGCACCGGCTGGGTGGCGCTGGCCAGCCTGGTGGTGCTGTATGGCATGGCCTTCACCTTGTTGTTCGTCTGCGTACCGCGCTTGAACATGGCGCAGAACGCCCCGGTGATGAACATCGAACCGATCGCCACCCTGATCCTCGGCTGGGCCCTGTTGAACCAGAGCCTGAGCGGGATGCAACTGCTGGGTGGCGCGGTGGTGGTGGGTGCGATCGTGTTGCTGACCTACCGCAAAGGCTGAGCGCCCTCTCGCCATGAACCTATGACCCTTGATCTGCACCCCAAAAGTTGGACACCCATCTGACTTCTTGGGGTGTTTTTTCATGGGCAAGTACTCTACGCAGTTCAAAATCACAGCGGTCAAGGACTACATCGATGGCACCGAGGGATTTCGCAAGGTCGCCAAGCGACATGCCATCGATGTCAGCCTGCTTCGACGCTGGCTCGCCACCTATCAGGCGCTAGGCGCTGCTGGACTTCGTTCTCGAGGGCACCATTACAGCGCGGCATTCAAGCTCTCGGTCATCGAGTGTCGGCATGAACAGCAGCTCTCCCTACGAGCAGTCGCAGCCCGATTCGGCCTTGGTCATTCCACCTGTGTGGGCATTTGGGAAC